>NZ_LZTB01000120.1 GCF_001665685.1 Mycobacterium sp. 852013-50091_SCH5140682 | reverse complement strand
GCCATGGGCGGCACCGGCTCGGTGGTCACCTCGGCAGGCCTGGTGTTCGCCTTCACCATGATGTCCATGGCCGTCAGCGAACTCGCGGTCATCGGCCAGGTCGGCACCACCATCGGCCTGGGCCTGCTCTTCGACACGCTCGTCATCCGCTCATTGATGACGCCGTCGATCGCAGCCCTGCTCGGAAAGTGGTTCTGGTGGCCACAATTGGTCCGTCAACGCCCCCTGCCGGAGCCCTGGCCGAAGCCTGCGGAGAAGCAGACCGCGGACGCCACGGCCTAGTCACCAGGACCGCGTCACCCAGCACCGCGTCACCCAGCACCGCGAGCGTGCGTGTCTGCTGCCCGACACACCGTCAATCGGCAGCAGTTCACGCACGCTCGTCGCGTTCGAGCTCTCAACTGACGACGGCCACGGCGAATCCGTCCCACCCCTTGGTGCCCACGGTCTGAATCGCCGCGGTGTCCAGCCGGGGATGGTTACCCATCATCTCCAGCATGTCGCGCACCGCGCGGGCCTGATGATCGTCGGCGGCCGGAGCCAACACCCGGCCGAACCGGGTTACGTTGTCCACCACGATGATCGACCCGGAGTGCCCCAGTTTGATGGCCCATTCGACGTAGGCGACATTGTTCTCCTTGTCGGCGTCGATGAACGCCAGGTCGAAGATGTCCCCGCGCTCGGCGAGCCGGGGCAGGGTGTCCAACGCTGCCCCGACGATCACCTCGACGCGGTCGGCGACTCCGGCGCGCGCCAAGTTGGTCCGGGCCACCTCGGCGTGGCGGGGGTCATATTCGAGGGTGACGACGTGGCCCGCCTCGCCGACTGCGCGGGCCAGGTTGATGGTGCTGTAACCGGCGAGCGTGCCGATCTCCAGCACCCGGCGCGCCCCCGACATTCTGGTCAACAGCGACAACAACTTTCCGTGCTGGGCAGATACCTCGATGGCGGGCATCTCAGCGGTCGTCGCGGATTCCCGAGCGGCGATCAGCGCGTCGTCCTCGGTGTGCAGCAGCTGGGTGAACATGGCGTCGACGTCGGCAGGCTCGGTCACCTCCGCCAGGCTAGACCACGCCTTCTTTCGCGTACACCATCCGCAGCACCAGTCCGACCTCCGGCCCCATGATCGTTTCGCACAGCTCGCAGTAGGTGGCGACGAATGCAGGCCCGTGCGGCGGCGGTGCGGGGCTCAGGTGGTGGGCCAGTTCGTGCAGCACGACGAGTTCCCGGAGTGCCCATGTCGAATCCCGTTCGGGCACTGCGATGACGGCCACACCGTCGACGAGTTCGTAGTGCGCAGCGGCGGTACCGCGGCGCGCCCGCACGCTCACGGGCGGGGCACCGACGCGGGCAAGCACCTCGTCGACATAGCGCTGCACCGACTCCACCGAGCCGAACTTCGCCTCCGGCGGCAACGTCAGCGACGTACCGAAGAAGTCGATGGCACGTGAACTGTGTTGCGCGGCACGGTCGAACATGGTCCGCACGAACTGCTCGGCGGCATATACCTTGGCCCGCTGAGCGTCTCGGGCCGTCACTGCTCCAATGCGCCGCGCGCGCCGGACAACTCGGTGTTCGGGCCCAGCCGCGCCCGCTGCCCGGCGCGGTCCCCGGCCCGGCGTGCCGCCGAGGAATAGCCCGCCGACGCGCTGCTGGCCCGCCACGTGCCACGCGCCTGCGAAGCCTGGCGATAGAAGCTCTTCAGTTCGATATCCTTGTCGCGCAAAGCGATTGCCGTCCCGGGCTGATCAGTACGATCGGCTTCCTGCTTGGCCTCCTCGCGGGCCTTCGTCAGCCGCTGCCCGATGCGAGAACCGAACGCCAGCTGGAAGTTCAGCCGCGCAGTGATCGTCGGGGTAGGCCGGTGCGCGCCCGAGGCGATGTAGGACTCCGAGGCCTTGACCATCTGCAACACCAGGCTGGTGTAGAGGGCATGGGTGGCGTCGATGTCCTCGGCGAAGCCGTAGGCGTAGACGAACGTCGAGTTCGACGCGACATCGCATTTGACGTCGTTGGCCATCCCGATCATCACGAACAACTGCACATAGGTGCGCAGGCCCTTGGTGCCTGCCTGCCCTATGGTCACGGTGCGCTGCACCGGCATCTGCGCCTTGGTGCGCTGGGCGGAATGCGACCGGGCCACCGCCAGGTCGATGGCGGTGGCCGTGGCCAGCCGCTGCGCAGCGGCCATGAACGCCTCGGCCTCGTGCGCGTTGTCGGTGCCCTCGGCCTGGCGCAACAGGGCGGCGATGCGCGCCAGCATCTTGTCGTCGCTCACGGCACGATCCTAGAAAACGCCTCCGACATCACTGCCCGGCGAAAGCCTTCAGCGCGTCAAGCACCTGCGGAGAAAGCGGGCCGGGCTTGCCGTAGTTCGCGATGCTGTCGGTCGGGTCGTCGCGCAGGATGTGGTTGACGCCCTTGAGCTCGACGACCTTGAGCGCCGTATGGTGCAGCGCGTCGATCAGCGGACGTTCGGCGTCGCAGCTGGCCTGGGAGTCGGAATCCGAGCAGGTCAGCAGGACCGGCAACCCGGCGGGCAGGGCGGCGGCCAGCGCCAGCGGATCGATCTTGTCGGCCTCGACGATGGCGTTCAGATTGCTCTTGTTGACGATCGCGCTGAGGCCTTCGGGCAGGTTGTCCGGGACGGTGCCCTTGGTACGAATCTGGTCGACGGCACCCAGCCACGCGTTGAGCACCTCCGGAGTCGACCCCGAGCGCACCCGGTTGGTGATGATGTCCAGGTACCGGCCCGCCAGCGGCTGCAACAGCGCCAGCGAGTGCACCTTGGGATCACCTCGGCCGGCCAGCGTCATCGCATGGATGGCGCCCTCACCGACCGCGTAGATCGACAGCCGATCCTTGTCGGTGTGCGATTGATCGCCGAGGAACTTCAGTGCCGCTGCCGCGCCGGTGGTGTAGACCGCGCTGACGACCTCCGTCGGCTTCTGCTGGTAGGGCCCCAGCTTGGTCTTGCCGGTACCGATCTTGTCGTAGCGCAAGGTGGCCACGCCGTCGTCCGACAGCGCCTCGGCGATCTGGCGCATGTTGCCGATCGGGCCCACCACTTTGTTGTCGCCGTTGCGGTCCGTCGGCCCGCTCTCGGAGATGAGCAACGCGGCCGGACCGGACCTGCCGTTGTTGCGGTAGGTGCCGAAGATGGTCAGGCCGTCGGCGTCGAAGCTGACGTCCTGGTCGACCCATTTGGCCGGCTGCTCGGATCCGCAACCGGCCAGCAGCAGCACCGCGAGCAGTGCGGCGGCGATTCGTCTCACAGATGCGCCTCGATCCACGACGTCACGTCGTCGAGCACCAGCGCCTGCTCGGGCTCGTTGAACACCTCGTGGTACAGGCCCGGGTACACCTTGAGGTGGACGTCCTCGGCAGCGACGCACTCGACGAGCCGATGACTGCCTTCGACCGGCACCAGCCGATCCTTCTCGCCGTGCACCACCAGCAACGGCGCAGCCAGCGCAGAGGCGCGCTGCGGCATCGTCTCGCCGACGAGGATCAGGGCCCGGGCGATGCCGGCAGGCACCTTGCCGTGCCACACGAGCGGGTCGGCGTTGTAGGCAGCGACCACAGCGGGGTCCCTGGAGACGGCCGTGGCGTCGAGTTCTTCGACGGGCAGCCCGGGAGCGATCTTGCCGAGCACCTTGGCCGCCGCCACCAACAGCGTCGACAACGACGCCTGCGCGGCGACCGCGGGCCCGGACAGCACCATCGCGGTGTACTCGTCGGGGTATTCGACGCCGTAGGTGAAGACGATGCCGCCACCCATGCTGTGCCCGAGCACGATACGGGTGAGGTCAGGATGCTCGGTGGCGGCGATCCCGACGAGGGTGTGGAAGTCGCCGACGTACTCCGACATGTCCCGCAGATACACCCGCTTGCCGCCGGAACGGCCGTGTCCGCGGTGGTCGAGGGCGTAGACGATCAATCCGGCTTCGCCGAAGCGCTGGGCGACGTGGTGGTAGCGGCCAGCATGTTCGCCCAGCCCGTGCGACAGCACGATGACGCCACGGGGCTCGCCCTCCGGCATCCACTCGTCGTAGACGATGCGCACCCCGCCGACGCCGTCGAAGGTCCGCTCGGTACGGGTACTGGTCATCAGGCGAGCGTAGCGGGATGCAGGTTAACGGTTAGTGCAGCACTGCGGTCCCGAGGACGAACACGCCGACCATGGCCGCCGCGGCGACGAACGGCCAGATGATGACGATCTTCCCGCGGGTCAAGCCGTAGAGCATGATCGCGCCGGTGGCCACCAACACCACAACCAGTCCGATGCCCACGGTGATGATCGCCGCTTCTTCGTGGTAGCTGGCATCGCAGGCCGCGTCGTGGCAGCCGTCGGTGGCCATGCCGAAGCCGAGAGCACTCATCATGAATTCGATGAATGCGGCCGGGATGAGCAGGACATACAGCACGAATGCCGCGATATTCGCGCCTTCCACCCCCCGCCGAGCCATTTTTCGATCGTAGTTGTCGGTGGGCGTGCGTAGGCTCGACGACGTGACCGTGCTCGCACCTTCACTCGACAGCGGCAGTCCGGCTGACGCCTTCCTCGCCGACGCCCAGCAGTACCGGCGCGAGCTGCTCGCGCACTGCTACCGGATGACCGGCTCGCTGCACGATGCCGAGGATCTGGTGCAGGAGACGTACCTGCGCGCGTGGAAGTCCTACGAGGGCTTTCAAGGCAAATCGTCGATCCGCACCTGGCTCTACCGGATCGCCACCAACACCTGCCTGACTGCCCTGGAAGGCCGCCAGCGCAGGCCCCTGCCGTCAGGCCTCGGCACCCCGAGCTCGACGGGAACAGAGGACATCGCCGAGCACCACGAAGTGCCCTGGCTCGAGCCGCTGCCCGACGAGTCCGCCGACCCGGGGAACATCGTCGGCGACCGCGAGTCGGTCCGGCTGGCGTTCGTGGCGGCGTTACAACACCTGTCGCCTCGCCAGCGCGCCGTGCTCGTGATGCGCGAAGTACTGCAGTGGAAAGCCTCCGAGGTTGCCGGTGCACTGGGCTCTTCCACAGCCGCGGTCAACAGCCTGCTGCAACGCGCACGGGCCCAGCTGGAAGCAGCGAGCCCGACACAGGACGCCCGGGTCGTCGCGCCCGAGTCTCCCGAAGCGCAGGACATGCTCAGTCGCTACATCGCCGCGTTCGAGGCCTACGACATCGACAAGCTCGTCGAGCTCTTCACTGCCGAGGCCATCTGGGAAATGCCACCGTTCGACAGCTGGTATCGCGGCCCGCAGGCCATCGGCGACCTCTCTCGCTACAAATGCCCCGCCGAGAAGGCCGGCGATATGCGGTTCATCCCGACGACCGCCAACGACCAGCCCGCCGCGGCGATGTACATGCGCAATCCGGAGACCGGCGTGCACGAAGCGTTCCAGTTACACGTGTTGGCTATCGGCGCTGACGGCATATCCCATGTCGTGGCGTTCATGGACCAGTCGTTGTTCGAGAAGTTTGGGCTTCCGGCCTCTCTGTAGGTCTTCTTCGCCCACACCCTGCACCCGGCGGCGTCGAGCCTGGCCGCGCGGCCGCCGCGGGGCCGCGCCTGCCGCCGCCTGCCGCGCCTGCCGCCGAGTGGCCACTTATGCCACGCGAATGCCCAATTCCCGTACACAACAGGCCACTCGACACCTGCCGCTCCTGCCGCCGGGCCGCGCCTGCCGCCCAGTGGCCACTTATGCCACGCAAACGCCCAATTCCCGTACACAACAAGCCACTCGACACCCGCGACTCCCACACCCCAAACCCGCCACCCGCCGAGTGGCCACTTATGCCACGCGATCGCCTAAAATGCGTGCAATAACTGGCCATTCGGCACCGGCAGCCCGCAACGCGGCACAGAGGCGGGCGACGATAACCCAGGGTCGGCGATCGAGTAGGTCAGCCCCGACGCGGATGATCAACCAGCCAAGCGCAGCCAACTCTGCATAGCGATCGATGTCATTGGCGCGCACTCGGGGATCTGTCCAATGCTGCGCGCCCTCGTACTCGACACCTATCTTGAATTCCTTGTAGCCCATGTCAATTCGTGCGTGCTTTCTACCGCCGAAGTCGCCAGGTACCACAATCTGCGTCTGCGGCTTGGGCAGCCCTGCGTCGACAAGCACCAGCCGGGTACGGGTTTCCTGCGGGGATTCGGCGCCACCGTCCATGAGGGTCAGTACGTCACGCAGTTGGACCAGACCCCGCACACCGGGATGACGCGGCAGCAGAGGGTCGACGTCGGCCGCCGTCACGAACGTCGCCTGCGCGAGCGCATCCAGCCGAATGACCGCCTCGTCCCTGCCGGGGCGCCGGCCCAGGTCGAACGCCGTACGCGCCGGCGTCGTCACCGGTATCCCGGTGAACAGTCGAGTCTCGTCGTCAAGGAGTTCGTCGCGGTGCACCAGAATCCCGGGCACCGGCTTGCCGTTGCGCCGATAGAACTCGGCAGGCTCGGCCGGGTCGATCCACCGCGTGCCGTACAGCGCTGCCGCAGAGAGGCCCGCCAACGTCGCCTGCCGCCCGGAGAACAACCAGGCGGCCTCGGCTCGGTGGGCCGCGGTCAAGTCGACCCCCTTGGCCAGATAGACGTCGCGGTAGATCACGTTGTAGCGGTTTGCCAGGGTTCGGCGGGTCATCGCCCGCGCGGCAAGGGCCTCAGAACCAAGAAGTGGTCGCTCCATGTGCCCCACGGTGTGGGCGAGGGCCGACAAGCCAGCCGTCCCGAGCCGCTCCGTGAGCGCGCCCTGTGGATGAACTTCGGTTTGGGGATAACCCCGCATGTCCAGTGGCCAGTCACGACACGCAAACCAGCCGATCGCGTGGCGCAAGTGGCCACTCAACAGCCCAGAACGAGTGCAAAAGCGTCGCCGGGGATAACCCCGCATGTCCAGTGGCCAGTTACCACACGCAAACCGGCCGATCGCGTGACGCAACTGGCCACTCGGCGACGGCGAGGCAAGCCGAGCCCGTGCCCGTGCCCAACCACTCGGCAGAGCCCGCGACACCAGCAACAGACGACGAAGAGAAGCTCACATACACGCAGTTCAGAGTGCTGCTTGTCACACTTTCTGAAACGTGTTCTATGATCGCCTGTCATGAAGACCAAGGGCGCCCTGCTGTGGGAACTCAATTCGCCGTTCAAGGTCGACGAGATCGACCTTGGTGACCCCGTCGCCGACGAGGTACAGATCCGGATGCATGCCGCAGGCATGTGCCACTCCGACTACCACATCACCACCGGTGCGACGCCGATCGGCTTGCCCGCGCTGGGCGGCCACGAGGGTGCCGGAGTGGTCACGAAGGTCGGCAAGAACGTCACCGGCATCGAGGAGGGTGACCACGTCATCCTCGCTTTCATCCCGGCGTGTGGCGAGTGTCCGCCGTGTCTGAAGGGCTTTCGGTCGCTGTGCGACCGTGGCGCCGTGCTGTTGGGCGGCAAGGCCATCGCCGACGGCACCAGCCGCATCCACGCCGGCGACCGTGAGGTGTCGCCGATGAACCTGCTCGGCACCTTCGCGCCGTACATGACCGTGCACAAGGATTCGGTCGTCAAGATCGACAAGGACATCCCGTTCGAGACCGCGGCCATCATGGGTTGCGCGGTGCCGACCGGCTTTGGCTCGGCCACCAACGTCGCCGACGTCAAGCCCGGCGAGACGGTCATCATCGTGGGTGTCGGCGGTATCGGCATGAGCGCGCTGCAGGGAGCGGTGATCTCGGGGGCCAAGCAGGTCATCGCCATCGACCCGAATGCGTGGAAACGTGAGCAGGCCATCAAGTTCGGCGCGACGCACGTTTACCCGTCCATGGCCGAGGCCATCGCCCCGATCATCGACGTCACCCACGGATTGATGGGCGACAAGGTCATCATCGCGGTCGGCGAGATGAAGGGCGAGTACATCGAAGAGGCGATGATTCTCACCGCCAAGACCGGCACCTGTGTGGTGACGGGCATGGGGTCGATGATGGACGCCGACGTCAAGCTCAACCTGTTCCTGTTCACCATGTTGCAGAAGACGTTGAAGGGCAACATCTTTGGTGGCGGCAGCTCGCACGTGGAGACGCCGCGGCTCACCGCGCTCTACAAGGCGGGCCTGCTCAACATCGACGACATGATCACGCGCACCTACAAACTCGAGGACATCAACCAGGGCTACCAGGACATGTTGGACGGCAACAACATTCGCGGCGTCATCAAGTTCGACGAATCGGACTGGTAACGCTTTCTGCCCAGCAGACACATAGGTCCCCGACACGCCGGGCGTGCGGGGACCTATGTGTCTGTTCGCGAAACTGAGCGGAACCTACTTGGGTGGCATCCGGATACCACCGTCGACGCGGACGACCTCGGCGTTCATGTACGAGTTGGTGATCAGCTCGATGACCATCGATGCCAGTTCCTCGGGCTTGCCCAGGCGGTGCGGGAAGAGCACGGATTCGCCGAGCTTGGCCTTGAAGGCTTCGGACGCTTCGCCTTCCCCGTAGATCGGGGTGTCGATGAGGCCGGGGGCCACGGTGTTGACGCGGATGCCCACTGCGGACAGATCACGTGCGACCGGCAGGGTCAGACCCACGACGCCGCCCTTGGACGACGAGTACGCGGCCTGCCCGATCTGGCCGTCGAAGGCCGCGACGCTGGTCATGTTGACGATCGCGCCGCGTTCGCCGGTGTCGGTGAGTTCATTGCGGCTCATCGCGGTGGCGGCCAGCCGGATGCAGTCGAACGTGCCGACCAGGTTGATCGCCAGCACCTTCTTGTAGACATCCAGGTTGTGGGCGGATTCGAACTGGCCGTCCTTGCCGATGGTGCGCTGGGCCCAGCCGATGCCCGCCGAGTTCACCAGGGCACGCAGCGGACCGAGGTCGACGGCGGTGTTGACCGCGTCGATGATCTGGTCGGTGTCGGTCACGTCGACGGTGACGAACACGCCGCCGATCTCTTTGGCGAGTTCCTCGCCCTTTTCGGCCTGCAGGTCAGCCACGACGACGCGGGCTCCCTTGGCAGCCAACTGGCGGGCGGTTGCCGCGCCGATACCTGATGCGCCACCGGTGACGATTGCGCTAGCTCCGTTGATATCCACGACTCACACACTAAGTCCGGCCGACCGGTGGGTTGACGTTAGGTCGCTAAGCTGGGCGGCATGCCTCCGATCGTCGACATTCGCCACGCCGGCGACCGTGGCCTCACCACCACCGAATGGCTGCAGTCGCGGCATTCGTTCTCGTTCGGCGATTACTACGACCCGGCCAATACCCATCACGGGCTGCTGCTGGTCAACAACGACGACATCGTCAAACCGGCTTCAGGTTTCGACACCCACCCGCACCGTGACATGGAAATCGTGACATGGGTGCTCGACGGCGAACTCGCACACCACGATTCCATGGGCAACTCCGGCGTCATCTATCCCGGCCTGGCGCAACGGATGTCGGCGGGCTCCGGAGTCTCCCATTCGGAGAAGAATGGATCTTCGGCTGCGCCAGTCCATTTCGTGCAGATGTGGGTGCTGCCGGACGAGGCCAACGTGACGCCGGGCTATCAACAGCAGGAGATCGAGCTCACCGATTCCCTGACGCCCATCGCGTCAGGCGCCACCGACGCTGCCGTCACGCTGCACAACCGCAACGCCACCCTGTACGGCGCCCGGCTGCAGCCCGGCGACGCGCTCGAGCTGCCACACGCCCCGTACGTGCACCTGTTCGTCACCCGGGGCGCGGTGACGCTCGAAGGCGCCGGTGAGCTGACGACGGGCGACGCCGCCCGCCTCACCGCCAGCGGCGGCCAGCGCGTGAGCGCGTCGGCGGACGCCGAGATCCTGGTGTGGGAGATGCATGCGGGTCTGGGCGGCGCGTAGCGCGCTCGCAGCGGTTCTGGTCGCGACGGCGGCCTGCGGCTCCCCGCCCACACCGGCGCCGAACCCGCCGCCTGTGCCAGCAGGCCTGTCGACGGTCACCGTCGAGGTGCCCGATGTCCTCGCGCAGTCCCCGTTCGACCGGCCGCGCCACGCTCAGGTGCCTGCCGGCTGGACGCTGACGGTCGTGGCCCGGGTGCCGGGCGCCAGGATGGCGGCGTGGACGCCCGATGGCAGGCTGCTCGTCTCGGTGCCGGGCGCAGGGCAGGTCGTGCAGGTGCTGCCGACGCGGCAGGTGGCGTTGGCCGGTCTGGATCAACCACACGGTCTGACGTTCGCCGGGTCCACACTGTATGTCGCGGAGAGCGACCAGATCGACGCCTACGACTACGCCGACGGCCGCGCCGTCAATCCCCGCACGATCGCTGCAGACCTTCCCGACGCCAAGAGCCTCGATCTACGCGGCGCCTACGCCCATGCGCTCAAGAGTGTGGTGGTGGGACGCGATGGCGCTGTGTACTTCTCGATCGGCTCCACGGGCAACATCTCAGCCGAGGACCGCGCCGCCACCCCGCCGCGGGCCACCATCATGCGCGTGCCCCCTGGCGGCGGCCCGGCCCAGCCGTTCGCGACCGGGGTGCGCAACGGCACGGGCCTGGCGTTGGCTCCCGACGGGTCGTTGTGGACCGCAGTGAACAACCGTGACAACGTCGCGGATCCTGACGGCAAGGTGAACCAGGACTACGTCAACGATCATCCGCCGGAGACCGTTGCGAAGCTCTGGCCGGGACGCGAATTGGGTTGGCCCTATTGCAATCCCGACGGCGCCGCACCGGTGGGGTTCATCCGCGACATGCAGACCAACGCCGACGGCAGCAAGCTGGACTGTGCGGCGCTGCCGCCGGTTGAGCAGGGCATCCCCGCGCATTCGGCGCCGCTCGGTATGAGTTTCACCGAGCTGGCGCAATTCGGTACGGGCGCGCTGGTGGGTGTGCACGGCTCGTGGAACCGTGCGAGCGCCCAAGCGCCCGAGGTGTCGTTCTTCGGCTGGCACGACGGCACATTGGGTGCGCAGCAGACACTGGTCGGCGGGTTCCAAGATGACGGCGGTTCGCGGTGGGGCCGCCCGGTCGCGGCGGTCGCGGGACCCGATGGCGCGGTGTACATCACCGACGACGCCGCAGGCGCGGTGTACCGGCTGACGCCGAAAACCTGACCACAGCTAACCGCAGTCTCGCGGTGCCCGGCAGCGCGCACCGGCGCGTCGTCCGATGGTATGTATGCCGGGTTTACCGGCAAAGTCGCACGTCCGGTACCGAATCGAGATTGTAGTGTTACTAATGTTGACAGAGTTTCCTGTGTGGTTATTGTGTACAGCGTGCCTGCGCTGGCAAAACTGAAACAACGCGTGGTAGCCGGTGCGACCGCCCTCGCGTTGTGCGCCGTGCTGAGTTATGGCGGAACGCCGACGGCCCGGGCCGAGGACGCCAAGGCACTGCTGCTCGGCGCGATCGCCAACACCAAGGGCTCGTACCTCGTCTACAACTTCGGCGGGCAGTTCGCCGCACCGTTCATGTCGGCTTCGGGCAACCAGTACACGCTGAACAACGGCGGGCACTTGATGACCATCAAGAACGCCTCGACCCGGCTGAGCCCGCGCCTGCTGGTCGACAGCCATCAGGGCTATCAGTCCCGGTGTGAGCGCACACCGGGCGCGCGTACCGGCGAAGGACTCTGGCAGGCCTCGGAAACCTATGCACCGCTTCAGGCTTGGCAAGCGTTGGGTCAACCGACCATCGCCATCAATGCCAACTTCTTCGACGTGCGTGGCCAGAAGGGCGGCTCGTGGCGCGACACCGGCTGCAGCTCACCGCTGGGCGCCTACGTCGACAACACCCGCGGGCAGGGCCGGGCCAACACGGCCGTGACCGGCACCCTGGCCTACGCCGGCAAGCAGGGCCTCTCCGGCGGTGACGAGCACTGGACGGCGTTGGCCACCATGATCCTGCCGACCGGCGGGGCCCCGTACGTGGTGATGCCCAAGGGTCCCGACGACTACGACGCGGCCACCCCGGTGATCCAGCGGCTGTTCGACCAGAACGCACGGTTCGTCGCGGTCTCCGGGATCGGCTTGCTGGCTCCGGGTGACACCGGCCAGCTCAATGACAACGGCCCGAGCGCGGCGCGCACGGCGCTGGGCTACAACCGGGCGGCCGACCAGTTCTACGTGTTCCAGGGCGGCAGCTACACCCCGGACAACATGCAGGATCTTTTCCGTAGCCTGGGCGCCGACAACGCGCTGCTCCTCGACGGTGGCGGCTCGTCGGCGATCGTGCTGCGGCGCGACACCGGCGGCATGTGGAGCGGCGCGGGTTCACCGCGCGGCAACTGCGACACCCGCGCCGTGCTGTGTGATTCGCGCGAACGCGCCCTGCCGAGCTGGCTCGGATTCAATTAGTCCGTCAGTTCAAGTGATGCTGAGCGACGGTGTCGTCCGACGCACGCACTGACCGGAACTGGTCGCGCACTCCGGCGTGCCGCAGCTGGAAAGGCCGCTCATGCCAAGGCATCTCGCCCAGGTCGTGGTCGCCGATGTACATCAGTGACGCCCCGGCGGGCAGGCGGTCTGCGGCCAGCGAGGCCGTCGCGACCGACATCAGCGTCTGACCCCCGTGGGCCATATCCCGCAGCCGCGCAGCGACATCCGAGCTCACGGTGGCGACGGATTCTCCGGTGCGCATTTCGACGGTGTGCAGGCCGATGCACAACGAGAACGGATCCGACGGCGCCAGTTGCAGGTCGAGGGCACAGGCCACCGCGTCGGAGGCCCGGCCGAAGGTGGCCACGAAGCTGTCACATGCGTATTCGCCGCCGCGCAGAACCCCGTCATTGAGAGCGATCAGGTGGCTCATCGTCGCTCGCAACCATGGCAACGAGGCGGCCATGTCCCCGGGTTGCGTTTGCCACAGGCGTGCCGACCCTTCGGCGGCAGCCATCAGCAACGTCACCGTGCCGGTTGGTTGCTTTTCGGTCATGCCCACGTCGCTCCAGTCTTCGTCAGTTCCGCGGTGCCGGCGAGCACACCGCAGAAAGCCAGCGTAACCGCCCTGCGCAGGCCGTGCGGCCGGTGCGCTCAGACGGTGTTGGCGGCGTCAAGCCCGTTGCCGCAGAGCGGGGTTGCTAACTCGGGGGTACTCCGGGCTTGTGCCCGTCGGATGCCCATCAGCTCCACCGCACACGGTTTGCTGACGAATGTTCAGGCGGTCAGCCACAAATCGACGGACTCACTGGTGAAGACGTCGAGCAGCGTGCTCCACGCGTCTGGTCCGAGCGCTGTCTTCACGTGCTTGTAGTCGGTCAGGACGAACCGGAACTTGCCGTTGTCGGGTGTGCCGAAGCCACCGCGCAGGCAATCGGCGAGCGCGTCGAAGTTGGAGCCGAAGTAGCCACCGTCCCCGTTGACGGCGCGGCCGATCTCGGTGAACAGGTCGGCTTTGGATGCGACCGCGGCCCCGTCGATCCGATAGATCTTCACATGCCTCCGATCCGGCAGAAGCTCTGATAGTGGTCGCCGGTGTAGTAGAACTCCGGCGGATGGTTCAGCGGCTGCCCGCCGGTCACGATGCGGCGGGCGCCCCGATTCTTCGCGCCGGGTGTGGGCACCGTGTACTCGTGGTAGTAGCCGCGTTCGTGCTGGGGCAGGACCCGTTCGAAATTGCCGAAGACCACGCCGTCGTTTTTCGGATACGGGAACGGGCCGCCGGATTCGATGAGCTTGACGGTCTGCCCGGCTTCCGGCGGGAGCCCGTTGAGGTTGCAGGTGCCGTCGGCGGCTTTCGCCGCGCTGGTCGCCGTGGTGACCGTCGTTGTCTTGGTGGCTGTGGGCGCGCTGTGACCGCAGCCGGCCACCAGCCCGATCAGCACCACCGCCATCGCTACGCGCCGCACCGCCACGACGCTAGCAACAAATCCCGGGTTACTGCAGAACCTCATGGCACGATCGTTACTCGAGTGACCAGAACGCCCCCTTCCGAGCAATCGACGTCCCGCCGCGCTGTATCCGCGAGTGGCCGGAAGACCATGTCCACCAAACAATTTCGGCCCGATATCGAAGGCTTGCGCGCGGTCGCGGTACTGGCAGTCGTGCTCTATCACGCGGGTGTGCCCGGGATAGGCGGCGGATTCATCGGCGTCGACATGTTCTTCGTGGTCTCGGGCTTCCTCATCACGGGGCTGCTGTGGCGCGAGGCCGGCCAGACCGGCACGGTGCGGCTGGCGTCGTTCTACGCCGCGCGGGCCCGGCGGCTGCTGCCCGCCGCTGCGGTGGTGCTGGTGGCGACCTCGATCGGCGCGGTCGCGCTGCTACCGCCGCTGCAAGCGCGTGGGGTGCTCGGCGACGCGATCGCCAGCGCGCTCTACGTCGGCAACTACCGGTTCGCCGTCGAGGGCACCGACTACCTCGCCGCCGACACCCCGCCATCGCCGCTGCAGCACTATTGGTCCCTCGGTGTCGAGGAGCAGTTCTATCTGCTGTGGCCGGCGCTGATCATCGGGGTGGCGTGGTTGTTGACGCGGTCCGGGCGGAGCACCCGTTCGGCCACGCCGTACACACTGGTGCTGTTGGCCGTGGCGGGCGGCTCGTTGGCGTTGTCGTTGGCCTGGACCCAGACCATGCCCCCGTGGGCGTTCTTCTCTCTGCCCACCCGGGCCTGGGAGCTGGCCGTCGGTGGCGTGATCGCGTTGACCGCGGCGAGTTGGCGGACGCTGCCGCCGGTGTGCGCGGCCATCGCGGGCTGGGGTGGGCTGGCCCTGATCTTGGTGACATGCACGCAGATCCGGGCATCGGAGCCCTATCCCGGTACCGCTGCGCTGCTGCCTGCACTGGGCACCGCGCTGGTGATCGGTGCCGGCTGCTCGATACCCACCCTGGGAGCCGGGCGGCTGTTGGCCCTGCCGGTGATGCGCGGCATCGGCCGGGTGTCGTACTCCTGGTACCTGTGGCATTGGCCGCTGCTGTTGTTGGCGCCCGCACTGTTCGGTGGCCCGCTCGGGCTGGGCGGCCGGGTGCTCATGGTGCTGATTTCTCTCGGCCTGGCGGTCCTGACGCTGCATCTCATCGAGAATCCCGCCCGGTTCGCCGCGGCCCTGCGCGCGTCGGCGTGGCGGAGTCTCGCGGTCGGCGCGACCGCGACCGGCGTCGCGGTGTGTGCCGGCCTGATCCTGCTGGCCGTCCGGCCGGTGCCCACCGGGTCCGGGCCCGCCGCGGTCCCGGTGGCCGCTGTGCAGGCGCCCGTGCCGGGGCCCGCGCCGAAAGTACTGACGCCCGCCGATCAGCTGCGGGCCGCCGTGGCGGCATCGGCGAACCTGCGGGCCGTGCCGTCGAACCTCTCGCCGTCGCTGGGCAACATCACCAAACCGGAGGTGTTTCTCAACGGCTGTGTGTTGTCGTGGAAAGACCTGAACCCACCGGAATGCGCCGCCGGTCAGGTGAATTCGAAGACCACGGTGGCACTGATCGGCGATTCACACGCGGGCATGTGGTACCCGGCACTGGAACCCGTTGCGCGGCAGCGCGGCTGGCGGTTGGAGACGATGGCCAAGGTCACCTGCCCGGTGTTGAAACTGCCGATCGTCAGCCCTTACTTGGGCCGTGAGTTCTCCGAATGCAAGCAGTGGCGGGCGGCCGTACTTGCCCGGGTTCAGCAGGAGCGCCCGGCGCTCGTGGTGGTCGATATGGTGCGCCGCTACGGTGCCGACTTCGGTTTCACCAGCTATGACCCGGTGTGGCTGGATGCGTTGACGCGGTTGGTCTCCCAGTTACGCGGTACGGGCGCCAAGGTTCTGGTGCTCGGTCCGGTTCCCGATCCCCATGACACCGTGCCGACGTGCCTGTCGGCGCACATGAACGACGTCGCCGCCTGCACGCCGCAACGGTCGATCGCCATGAACGACACCGGCATCGCCGCGGAGGCCGCGGCCGTGCAGGCCGGAGGCGGACAGTACGCGAATCTCGGCGAGTTCTTCTGCACCTCCGACCGCTGCCCCGTCATCATCGGCAACACCATGGTGTTTCGCGACGACAACCACATCACCACCGAATACGCCCAGCAGCTCAGCCCCGTCGTCGGCGGCCTCGCCGAAAGCGCGCTGGCCCGCAATTAGTAACCGCTGAGCGGAGTCCGCAACCGCCGCAACGCATCTGGTCCGGCTTGACTGTGCCAGCGGGACGGGTCCGCGCGGCGACAGCCCCACAGCAGCAGGGCTTGCCTACCACCATCTCTGGCCGCCTACGTGTTTCTCGGCGTCCCGAAACCCTCAACAGGGCATCGCGGGAAACTCGTTGCGGTGCTGCTTGACCCAGCCGCCGAGCTGGTTGATGGCCGCGATGGCGGCGTCATAAGTGCCGCCGTCGGACTGGGCGGCCAGTGCGACGCCGAAGGTTCCCGACGGGCTGCTGACCGTGGCGAGCTGCCGGACCAGATACGCGCCGTCGACGCCGGGGCCCCAGCCACCCTTGGCGGCAACTCCATCGACTCCGGCGAGTCCCCACTGTTGGTCGGCGGCCAGCCTGTGCATGTCGTCGAGCACGGGACCGGCCCCGGCGAGGCACGGCAACCGTGCGGCGAACCCGGCCTGGGCCTGCATCGCCCAGTCCGTCTGACCGAAGGCGCTGTAGCCTTCGCGCACTCGTTGGGATTGCACGACGGTGACTGTGTCCTTGCCGTCGCGCAGGATCGCCTCGACCGCGTGGGAGGCCGCCGCCGGATCGCCGAGCATGGACCAGAGCTGCTCAGCAGCAGCGTTGTCAGACTGGACGATTGCCTTGTTCACCAACGCACCCGCCCGCTCGGGCTCACTGCGCAACGCGGCGATGGACAGTGGCACCTTGATGGTCGACCACGCCGGGCCTGCCGACCAGTTGCCGAACAGCCGGGTACCGCCTTCCGACGCGACGGCGACACCCACGGCGGCGGGGATGGTGGCGGTGAGGGCCGCAAAACTCTCACCCAATGTGTCGACGGGCGCAGCCGCGGGAATGGCCGGAGCCCCCGCTGGTTTCGCGGCCGGGGGCGGTGGCGACGCGCAGCCGGCGACGATCGCGCAGCAGACCGCGACGGCCGCCGAAGTGTTGCGAACGCCACTAGAAAAGATAGACACGTGCGTTCTTCCCGCCCGTGCAGGTGATCCAGCCGTCGCTGCCGTTGACGCCGCAGTTCATCACGAACTTGTCCCCCGCGCACTGGCTGCCCGTGGTACTGCAGGGCACCGTGCCTGCCGCCTCGACGGTGCGGTGATCCTTGCTCGGACTGGGATATTCAGCCCAATAGGACTCCAGAACGCTGCGTGCCAGAAAGCACGACGTCTCCGGCGTACCTCGCCCGGCGCGCGTCGCCCAGCCCTGCTGACCCGGAAGTTGAATCCCCGCACCACAATCCTCGTTGCGGGTATCCGGGCCCGGCACCAGCGGCGGCTTCGCGGTGGCCGTCGGGGTCCGCGGTGTCGACGTCGTCGTGGTTGTGGTGGCCGATGTCGGTTGACTGGTGATCGGGGTCAGCGATCCGCTGGTGGTCGACGTCGTGGTGGATCCACCGATGATGTTGACGGCCAACACAATTGCACCCACAACCACCACCAATACGATGGCAGACAGGATCCACGGCAGTGGGCTGCGCCCACGTTTTGCGCTCATCGGGGAGATCGCCGGGCGGGAGGACTGCGGCGGAGGTGTCACCGGAATGCTCGGACTCGACCACCCCGACACCATCAGTGGCGGCGGGACCGCGCGCTGTGGCGGAGGTTCGGGACGCGGTGGTTCGGACGTACGCGGTCGGGGCGGTTCGGCAACCCGGGTCGGCGCGGTGGGCGGGTCCACCGTCGACAGGTCGGGCAGCACCGCCCCCATCGCGAAGGCATCGGCGAACTCCGCGCAGGAATTGAACCGGGAGCCAGGGTCTTTCGCCATCGCGCGGATCAGCACCGAATCCAGAGACCGCAATTGCGGGTGGGTGTCCGACAGCATCGGCGGCGGGCTGCTCAGCCGTTTGGCGATCACCACCGCAGGATTGGAGTGCGCGAATGGCGGCGCCCCCGTCAGAAGGTGGTATGCCGTTGCCGCCAGCGCGTACTGGTCGGCCCGCCCGTCGAGCGGGTCGTTGGTCAACTGTTCCGGTGCGGTGTAGGCCACTGATCCCACTGCGGTGTTGGTGGTGGTCAGCCCTGTGTCGTCGTTCGTGGCGCGGGCAACCCCGAAGTCGGCCAGCATAATTCGGCGCTGGCCGTGATCAGGGTTGGTCAGCAGGATGTTGGATGGCTTGACGTCGCGATGCAGCAGCTGACGTTCGTGGGCGTAATCCAGTGCGGCGGCCACCGCGTTGATGATCTTCGCGACCTCGGTGGGCGGCATTCCGCCGGGGTACTGTTCGCGTACCAGCCGGGCGGCGTCGGTGCCGTCGACATAGTCCATGGCGATCCAGAGCCGGCCCTCGAATTCACCACGGTCGTGGACGCCGACGATGTGCGGATGCCACAGGCGCGCCGCCAGATCCGCTTCCCGCGTGAACCGGGCCCGGTATTCGGCGTCCGTGCTCATCTCGACGGGCAGAACCTTGAGCGCATCCTCACGCGGGAGCCGCGGATGCATGGCCAGATAGACCTCACCCATGCCGCCCGAACCCAGCAGCCGCATGACGGTATAGCCCGCGAACTTGGCCCCCGCACCTAACGGCATGTACGGGAGCCTAGTTGGCTGGGCAGGTCGCCACGCGGAGATGGTGGCGACCTGGGCCCTGCTGGTGTGGTGCTACTTCGATGATGCTCCGGCCTTGGCGTTGTCCGCCGTATCCTTGGCGCCCTGCGTGGCCCCGGCAACGGTCTTCTTGACCGCGTCCTGCCCCTTCTTTGCGATGTTGTTGAGGTTGTCGCCCGCCTGCTTGGCCGTATCGCTGATCTGCTTGGTGGCCTTCTTGGCCGTGTCGTTGATCTGCTTGGTGGCCTGCGTTACCGAGGTGTTCACCCGGTCCCGCGCAGTATTGGCCGACGTGCTGACCGTTTTGGTGGTGTCGGTCGTCTTGGTGGTGTCGGTCACTGTGGACTTCGTCTGGTCCGCGGCCGAATTCGTCGTCGGTGTGCTGGTATTCGTGTTCAGCGACGGCGCCGACGGGAGGGACAGCGTCTTGGCCGACGGCAGAGTGGGCAGCCCTGTCTGCGGCGTGTTGTTGACCGCCAACGTCGACGGGCTGTTGGTCACCGCGGGCTGAGTCGCACCGGGAAGGTTGTACGACGCGTTCGCGATCGCGGCGGTCAACTGCTTGACGAAGTTGGCGAACCCGTCGGCCCACGAACCGACGTTGTTGTTCAGGTAATTGGTGAGCTGCGCTCCCAGCGGTGCGGCCGTGGCGTTGAAGACCGGAGTCAGCACCGTGTCCGACAGCGTCTTACCGACATCCGGAAGCCCGAGCAGATGGGTGATGCTGTCGGTCTGGGTCGGAACATCCAGGCCGAGGTTCAGCACGCTGGCCGGAATGATTCCGTCCGGAGACTGCTGCGTCGGCGCAGTACCGACCTGGAAGGGCGGCAACGCCCCGATCGTGAAGAGCGAGGGCAGCGTGATTCCGAATCCGGTGGTGCCCGCGTTGACCGAGCCCAGCGAGTACACGATCGGCAGTGCGCCGAATGGCGTGGTCAGCAGGCCCACGGTCTGCCCGCTGTTGAAGTTGAACCCGTTGGTACCCAGGTAGCCGGCCTGCAAGGTGTTCAAGCTCGTGTAGCTGACGCCGAGCAACGGAATCGCGAACGACTGCAGATTAGTGCCCAACAAGGTGGAAACACCTGTGGCCGTGGGCAATACGAGTCCGGGTGTGGCGACGGTGGCGAACGTCGCGAGGTTCAGCGGCAGCGCCACTCCACCGGCGAAGATCGGGACGGCCACGACGGTGTCGGTGGTCGACAACGGAATCCCCGCGACGTCCACCGGGCCGAGATCCAGTGTGGGCATCGTGGCCAGCCAACCGACCTTGCCGCCGAGTGGGAAGTTGTACAGGCCAGAGCCAGAAGGATCCCAGACGGTTATCGACGGTGTGTTGATGATGTCGAGCGGCGACAGAATCCCGCCGATGGTGTGCAGCAGCAACGGATCGGTAATCGGTACGCCACCGAGAGTCAAGCCTCCGAGAATGCCGGTAACCAGCGACGAACCAGTCAGACTCGGAATCTGCGCAAACAGATTGTTGATGTTAGTTTGTCCGCTGAGGCCAACCAGAGCCCAGTTGTAGCTGGATTCATAGCTGGTGTCCGTGACCCGAAGGCCGGGTATCAGACTGCCGAGTGACGGAATCCCGCCGAGCACCCCTAGATTGGTAAGCCCTCCAAGTGCTGTGTTGACCAGTTCGAGCGCGGTCCCGCCCACCCCGGTAACCGCCGCAAGCGGAGCAAGGGCGACTTGCAGCGCCGTGGCGATGTCGTTCGCGGGACCCACTGGGAGCCCAGGAATGACACTGAGATCGGGCGCCTCGAAGCTCTTCAGCACCGCTTCCAATGCTTTGGTCAGACCTTGGGTCGTCAGCAGGTCCGCCTGCGTCGTCCCCGCATTGAACGTCGGCAGCCAGCCGGCCGGGAACGCCGATGCGATCGGATCCCACGCGCCCGCCGCGGCGCCGCCGAAGTTCCCGGCCGCGAAGAGGATGTTGTTCAGGCTGTCGGATGAGTCGGTGATGATCTGCGTGTAGTTGGGGCCTGTGGCCGCGCTCAGTGCCACATCCCGGCTCACCACCGCGGCGTTTGCCTCGGCCGGTTGGGCAACACCGACGGTCAGGGCTGTGACGGTTGCCGTCGCTGCACCGATAGTCGCAATCTTTTTTGTCCGCTGCTTCGACTTGCGGTGCTTAACGGCCATATGACCAGTCCTTTCGGGAACCATCTCAGGTTGCTCTCAGGCAACCTAGCACCCCGGTGATCTAGATCACTACGATTGCTAAGGAAAATTTTCGCCGATGTTGGATAAGAAGAGTCCGCTCGCCGCTTTCTCGTCGTTATCGCATCTGCCAGTGGATATGCACCACCGATTTTGTGAGGACGCAACTGTCAGGGACTGCCACTTCTACGCAAGCGTCAATTGCTGCCAGCGAGTTCACAGCCTGGCGGCAAACCCGCTAGCCGATCTCACCTCACGCTCGCGACCTGCGTGTTCTTGGCAGCAGCTTGCTGCGCGGCGGTCCTGCGGCTATATCGGCGTACAGCGCCGCGAGCACTGCGCCCGGGCAATCCGTCGACAAAACGTGCCGTTAGCTGGTGGCGGTCAACAGTTTCGCCACAACGGCAGCGACGTGGGGCGCGTAACTCCCACCGAACAGCACCACGTGTGCCAGCAACGGGTAGAGCTGATGCAGGCCGACCCGATCGTGCCAACCGTCGCGCAGCGGATGCACCGACTCATAGGCCGCCAGCACATCCCCCAGATGCGGGCAGCCGAACAGCGCCAGCATCGCCAGGTCGGTCTCGCGGTGCCCGCCGTGCGCGGCGGGATCGATCAGCACCACGCCGTCGGCGGTCCACATCACGTTGCCGCTCCACAGGTCACCGTGCAGGCGAGCCGGGCCGTCAGCATCGTCGAACCGACCCGCACGGCACAACGCCGCCACCTCGGCCAGGCCTCGGCGGGTCGAAGCGTCGAGCTGCCGGGCAGCGCGCCCGCCCATCGGCTCGAGCCGCTCGTCGGCATAGAACGCGCCCCAGGAGTCGTGGTGGGTCAATGACATTGGCAGCGGTTCGGACATCGGCCCGAAAAACCCGGCGCCACGGTAGCCATCGGGCCCGGCACCGAATGCCGCCGCGCCGGCGTCGTGGGTTACCGCCAGAGCGCGGCCGAATTCGGATGCCGCGCGTGCCGACGGGGCCACAGACTGCAACCGTTGCAGCGTCAGCGATGTCGCGTCGTGCGCCAGAACCCGGGCACACGGCACGCCGTCCTCCACGGCGAGCCACCGCAGTCCGGCCGCTTCCACTGCGAAGAACCCTTGCGGCGCCGACGGATTGCGTTTGACGAAATGGTCCATCAAGCCCGGCCAGGGACGCCGAAGACTTTCGCCACGATTCGATCTCGCACCGCCGCAGGCGTATTCCGCATCAGCGCGACCTGGACCTTGGTGCCCAACCCAACGAGGTAGCGGGCCTTCGGCTTGCGCGCGGTGAGCGCTTCCTCAACGACCGCAACAACTTTCGCCGGCGGCACCGCCAGCTTCTTCGACACGGGGATGAACTTCTTCATCCCCTCGATGTGCTTGGCGTACAGCGCGCGTTGCGCAGGCGGTATCGCAGCTTCCACATCGACCACCATGTCGTCGGCCTTGCGCCACATGTCGGTGTCGGTCTGCGCCGGCTCCACGACCACCACAGGTATCCCCCAGGGCCGCAACTCGATTCGCAGCGCCTCCGCGCCGGCCTCGAGCGCGAATTTCGATGCCGCGTATGCACCCAGCATCGGCGAGGACAACTGACCGTTCACACTCGAGATGAAGATCACCCGTCCGCGGGACTCCCGTAGTTTAGGCAGCACAGCCCTGGTGACCGCGAACTGGCCGATCACGTTGACCTCCAGCTGTTTACGCCAGTCATCGGAAGACAACACCTCAACCGCGCCGGCCACCACGATCCCGGCATTGTTCACCACGGCGTCCAAGCGCGGTGGCAACGCGGCTTCCAACGCGTCGATATGCGCGGCGTCGGTGACGTCGAGGATCACCGTCGAGATGTGTTGCGGATCGATCGCAGCGACTGACGCCGCATCGGCTTCCGAACGCACCCCGGCTATGACGTCCCACCCGCTGACGGCCAGGTGTTCGACGATGGCCCGACCGATTCCACGGGCAGCGCCGGTGACCAGAACTGAAGGCATATCGGCGAGGGTACTGCGCGGCGCGACCGACTACGAGCCTGCGGGTTCGAGGTCGATCCGGATGGTCAACAGGTCGGTGCCGGCTACGCGCACACCCACACTGTTGAGCCCGCCGAGGATATCGAGCCGCTTCGCCGTGTCGTCGTCAGGCAGCAGTGTGGCGGTGCCGGAGCGCCATTGCCCTCTCAGCCGCAATCGGACGTGCGGGTCTGCTTGAATGTTGCGGACATAGTCCGAGCGGTACCCATGTTCGGACACCAGCCAGAAACTGTCGCCCTGACGCCGACCCCCGATAGGCGTGAACCGAGGCAAGCCGCTCTTGCGCCCTGTGGTCTCCAGCATGGTCAGACTCGACGAACGCCGCGCCAGCGGGTTGACGACGAATCGCTGGCCGGTCCGGACGAGTCTGAATTTCAAGGACTTCAGGTCGACCATGTCGTGCCTCTCCATTGGTTAACTGCTTGGGAGACGTGGCGGAACTCCGCAACCGCGCCCAGTGGCTAGTTATGACACGCAAATCGGTCGATCGCGTGCATCAACTGGCCGCTCGGCAGGGCCGCCACTGTCAGCCCGGAGCCTGCGTGCAGTATGTGCTGCGCGCGGCTCGCACGGCAACGGCCGCCTGGTCCGGGGTCGCGCCGTACTGCCCGACCATGGCGTCGATCGCATCCTGGGTGTGCTGCCCGGTATAGAGCAGCCTGCAGATCTGCCGGCCGGCCATCAACAGCTGATCGTCGTCGCCGGGAAAGACGCCGCGAGTGGCGTTCAGATAGCGGTAGTCGACATCTGTCAACGGGATGGGCCACGCTCCCGCCGTCCCACCCGCAGCACTCAGCAACGCTCCGGCCGCCAGCATGGCAGCACCGATTCGTACAATTCCCCTCGTCATGGCCATCAGGTTAGGGTTTGCGGCCTCGACCCCGCAATCATTCGGCGGATTTGACCGCAAACATCTCCCGACTCCCACCGGCCGCGCCTCGCCTTGACCGTAACAGTTGTTTCATATATTGGTTGTGCAATGGGCGGGAACATCATTCAGTGAAGGCGTGGCGCTGGGTTGCGATCGTCGCCGGCCTGATCGGTTTTGTGCTCAGTGCACTGACTCCCATCCTGCCGGTTGTCCAGACGACGGCGACTTTGAACTGGCCGCAGGCTGGCCGGCTCGGCAACGTGACCGCGCCGCTGATCACGCTGACGCCGGTATCGCTGACGGCGACAGTCCCGTGCGCGGTGGTGCAGCAGACGCCTGCCGACGGCGGGCTGATATTCGGCACCATCCCCGCTGACGGCAAGGACGCCGGCCTCAACGGACTGTTCGTCACCGTCAGTAAGGACCGCGTCGACGTGCTGGTGCGCAACGTCGTCGTCGCCACCGTCGCACGCAGCGAAGCGACGCGCTGCAGTCGGATCGACATTACGTCATCTCTCGACGGCACCTTCGCCACCTTCGTCGGGCTCCCCGGCCCCGACGGCGCCGATCGACGTAGCGGCTACGCCGACCCCAACCTGCGGCCACAGATCGTCGGCGTGTTCACAGACCTGAGTGGCCCTGCGCCGAGCGGACTTTCGGTGTCAGCGACCATCGACACCCGCTACACCACCGCACCGACACCGCTGAAGCTCGCGGCGATGCTGATCGGGATGGCGGCCACCGTCATCGCTCTGGTGGCGCTGTGGCAGCTCGACCGGCTCGACGGTCGCCGGATGCAGCGCTGGATTCCCACCCGGTGGCGCACGCTCACCTGGGTCGACGCCACCGTCATCGTGGTGTCGCTGTACTGGTACATCGCGGGCGCGGGCGCCTCCGACGACGGCTATCAGATGCAGATGGCCCGCGTCGCCGGGCATGCCGGGTACATGTCGAACTACTTCCGCTGGTTCGGCAGCCCCGAGGACCCGTTCGGCTGGTACTACAACCTGCTCTCCGTCATGACACACGTCAGCGACATCAGCCTGTGGATCCGATTGCCAGACCTGGTCTGCGCCTTGGTGTGCTGGCTGCTGCTGTCCCGGGAGGTGCTGCCCCGGCTGGGGCCCGCGGTGGCGGCAAGCCGGCCGGCGCTGTGGGCCGCGGCGTTCGTGCTGATCGCAGCGTGGATGCCGTTCAACAACGGCCTGCGGCCCGAAGGCCAGATCGCGGCGGGTGCCCTGATCACCTACGTGCTCATCGAACGGGCCATCATCTCGAGTCGAGTCACACCCGCCGCGTTGGCGGTCGTGACCGCCGCCTTCACCCTCGGCATCCAGCCGACCGGGCTGATCGCGGTCGCAGCGCTGGTTGCAGGCGGGCGCCCACTGTTGCGAATCTTCGTCGCCCGGCACCGGGTGATCGGCACATGGCCACTGCTGGCGCCGCTGCTGGCCGCCGGTTTCGTGGTGCTCACAGTCGTGTTCGCCGACCAGACGTTGGCCGCGGTACTGGAAGCCACCCGGGTGCGCACCGCGATCGGCCCCAGCCAGCCTTGGTACACCGAGAATCTGCGGTATTTCTACCTGGTGCTGCCGACCACCGACGGTGCGTTGTCACGACGGTTCGGCATCCTGATCACGATGGCGTGCCTGTTCCCGTCCATGGTGTTGTTCTTGCGCCGCAAGAAGATTCCCGGTGTTGCGACGGGCCCGGCATGGCGGCTGATGGGCATCATCTTCGCGACCATATTCTTCCTCACGTTCACGCCGACCAAGTGGATCCACCACTTCGGGCTGTTCGCCGCGGTCGGCGCCGCGATGGCAGCGCTGGCCACGGTGCTGATGGGCCCGACGATCGTGCGGTCGGCGCGCAACCGGATGGCCTTCCTCTCGGCCGTATTGTTCGTCGTCGCATTGTGTTTCGCGTCGACCAACGGCTGGTGGTATGTGTCGAGCTACGGCGTTCCGTTCAACGACAGCACCCCGCACCTGGGACCGGTCACCGCGAGCAGCGTGTTCTTCGGACTCTTCCTCCTGACGGCGTTCTACGCCGCACTGCTGCACATCAAGCCGACTACGCGGCCCGAACAGCGCTTCGTCCGCATGCTCACCACCGCGCCTGTCCCGGTAGCGGCCGGGTTCATGGTGATCGTCTTCGTCGCGTCCCTGACCATCGGCATGGTCCGCGAGTACCCGACATACTCCAACGGCTGGGCCAACATTCGTGAACTCAGCGGGGGCTGCGGGCTGGCCGACGACGTGCTCGTCGAACCCGATCCCAATGTGGGGTTCCTGACGCCCGCGCCCGGCAGCTACGGCCCACTGGGCCCATTGGGCGGCGACGCGCCCGTCGGATTCATCTCCGACGGCTTGCCCGAACACATTGTGGCCGAGTCGGTTTGGCAGACCAATGCCCAACCAGGCACCGACTACGACTGGACGGCCGCACCCACGCTGCCCTACGGTCTGGATCCCACGCGTGTTCCGGTGCTGGGCAGCTTCACCGCCGGGCCCCAACAACCCAGCACGTTGACCTCGGCGTGGTACCGGCTGCCTGCCGCCGACGACGCGCACCCGCTCGTGGTGGTGACCGCCGCCGGAACCATCAGCGGCAACAGCGTGCTCTACGGCCACACCGAAGCTCAGACAGTGGCACTGGAATATGGGCGCCCCGGCGCCGACGGCAAGCCGCAGCCCGCCGGCCGGATCACGCCGTACGACATTGGGCCCCAACCATCTTGGCGATCCCTGCGGTTCCCGCGCGCGCAGATTCCCGCCGACGCCGACTACGTTCGCGTGATCGCCGACGACCGCTCGCTCAACCCCGGCGACTGGGTTGCCGTCACCCCACCCCGGGTACCCGAATTGCGCTCGCTGCAGGAGTATCTCGGCACCACCCAACCCATCCTGCTCGACTGGATGGTCGGCCTGGTGTTCCCCTGCCAACACCCGATGCTGCACGCCAACGGGGTCACCGAGGTACCCAGATACCGCATCTCACCGGACTATCCGGCCAAGCTGCAGAACCCCGACACCTGGCAGGAAGGCCGCAACGGCGGCCTGCTCGGCATCTCCGATGTGCTGCTGCGCGCCCACGTCATGCCCACCTACCTGTCCCGTGACTGGGGCCGTGACTGGGGTTCGCTGCGCAAGTTCGATACCGTCGTCGACGCCACGGAAGCCCGCATCGACCTCGGCACGGCAACGAGGTCCGGGCTGTGGTCACCCGGGCCGATCCGGATCGAACCCTAGCTCCCTCGCTTCGGACGCTGAGTGGCCAGTTACTGCACGGTTTTCGTGATTTTTTGCGTGCGCAACTGGCCACTCGCCGAATACCGGGCCGATCCGCGGTGAAGCCTAGGAGCCGAACCGAAAGATAGCCGCGCTGGCCGCAATGACCAACGCCGCCAACGCAATCACCGGCGCGACCGCGAACAGCGTCAACGATGCGCCGACCATCGCGCCTGCCATCATCGTCGCCACCACGCTGTAGCGCAGCTTCTCCCGATCGCCCGTACCGCCGGCCAATCTGCTGTCGAGCCCGATGCCCACGATGGTCTGGGTGAGCACGGTGGTGCTGAGTTCCTGGATGCCGAACTGCCGCGCGGTGGCGTTCTGGATACCGAAGGTGATCGCCAGCCCCGAGATGAGAATCAGCTTCCGATTGTCCTGGTAGTCGAGCACACCGGCGCCGGCAAGGGCCGAAAGCGTCAGCAGCATAATCACTTCCACCGAATGCGTGACGGTGAGCCATCGCCTCGGATTGCCCTGCAGGTGCCGTGCGAACCGTCCGCCCGCAACAGTGCCTGCGACGAAGCTGACGAACGCGACGACCGCCGCCGCCAGGTCCACGCCCGAATGCGGCACCAACCAGAACCCCAGGAAGATCACGTTGCCGGTCATGTTCGCGACGAACACATGGCCGAGCACGAGCACACTGATCGCGTCGACGATGCCGGTCGCGAAGGTGAGCAGCAGTAACGCGGTAACGGTCAGCCGGTGCGAGACCGGTGACTGGATTCCCATCGCCTGAGGTTACAGCTGCGGTGACAGGTCCAGTTTGGTCAGTGCGGGCATTTGCGTTATCCGCCAATTGCTTCCGTCGCGTTTGAGCGTCACCCGGTACGACAGATAGCGCAGCGACGGGATGTTCTTGGTGACCGGGCTCGTCGACACCGAGTTGGTGTAGACGATCGCCGTCGCCTCGTCGGGCCCGATGCTCTCCACCGCCGTGCCCATCACCTGCGTGTTGCTGGAGACCTGCGCCTGCTTGTTTGTCGGCACGATCGAGTCGACGAATGTCCGATACTGCGCGGCGAAATCGCCCGACAGGTACTGCGACGCGCGCTGAGGCAGCGAATCGATGTTGTCCGGCGTGTAGGTCCACAGCGTGGTGATCGCGTTCGCCGAGGTCTCCGCGACCTTCAGCTTGGTCGCGACCAGGGCTTGGTCGGCGAGGTACGGCTGCACCATCGCGCCCGCGAACGCCCCCGCCGCCACGAACAACGCCGCGGCTCCGGCCGCCACGTACGTCAACCGCTTCCCGGCCGGCCGGAATGGGACCATGACAGTCTCGACGTTCTCATCCTCGCTCGATGCCGACTCGTCGGAATCCGTTGAGTCCTCGGCAGATTCGGCGTCCGTCTCGGATTCGTCTGCCGCGGTCTCGGCCGCCGCTGCGTCCTCCGTCTCCGCCGCAGATTCCGCAGACTCGGACTCCGCAACCTCAGGCTCCGCCGCTGTGTCCTCTGCCTCAACCTCAGGCTCAGCAACCTCGGCGGTCTCGTCGTCGACCACGGCTGCGCGGCGGCCCTTGCCGACCGGGGTCCGCGGCTTGGGCCGGGCCTCCGGCGACGGCGTGCTCGTCGAGGCGTTCGTGGCCGCCGTCTCAGAAGGCGACGTCTGGGCCTTGCGCTGCCACGGCATCCGCCGACGGCGCGGCGGGGTGGCCGAGCCCTCCGGGCTCGACGTCTCGGTGGTCAGATCACCTGATTCAGTTGGCTGATCTTCCACTGCTGTCCCTCTCGAATCGTCGTGACCACCCATCGGGCGCCACTTGCAATCGTTGACTTGCCGTCCGGTGACCGCGTGCTGGTCTTGACGGCGATCAACACATCTGCGCTGCCATTGTCATTCCAGCGTTGGATGCCCGCGTCCTCCACGGTGCCTTCGGTCGGCTCGGCCCGGGCCACCTGGACGACGATCTCGTTCTCTCTGTCCTTGAACATCTTCGCGAAATCGCCGGTGCCCTGCGCCGCGACACGGTCTGCATAGTCATTGGCGTGGTACGGATCGATGGTCGTGTACATCGTCATGAACTCGCGCACGTATCCGAGCGCCGCGGCGTCCTTGCCCTTCACCCGGTCGCCTGACACATGCCGTACCAGCATGAAGGTGCTGCCCGCGATCGCCGCCGCAACGAGCAGCGACGACAGCACAGCCACCAGCGGCAGTCCCCAGCGCTTCGGCGGTTTCGGTTGCACGGCAAAGTAATCCGGCTCCGAGGCGTCGACCTTGCGGCGTGGGCTCATTGTCCCGCCCCGTTCATCTGCGGCTTGGTGAGCACGGTCAGGTTGTCCACCCGCCACTGTCCGTCGATCTTGTGGAAGTCCACCCGCACGGTGGCGGTGAGGAACTTGAGGTTCTTCGGGTCGATGCCGCGCTGACCCTGCAGCGCCAGCAACATGGTCCCCTCGGTATCGCTCGACTCGGGCAACACCGCGCTGCTCACAGCCCAGTACTCATTGGTGTTGGGGCCCGCTTTGCGCACGGCGGCCTGCTGCACAACGAGCTGCGGACGGTAATTGTCGGTGGTCAGGTTGAGCGCCTTGGCGAAATCCTGGTCCATGGAGTCCACGCCGTAGCTCAGCAGCTGTTCGACGATCCGCGGACCCTGGTCAGCCAGCTGGGCACGGGCTCGCTCGACGGCGAGTTCCTGGCGATACGAACCGAAATATCCCAGCCCCACCGCCGCTGCTGACACCAGCACGCCTACCAGCAGAACGATCGCGGCTCGGCGCCGGACGTCCCGCACATCGTCGTCACGCACACCCACGCGGTGGGCTTCCGTGCGGGCCAGCAGATCGGCGAACGTGCGGTTACGGCTGTCCCACAACGGCCACAACCAGCCGATACACAGCGCGGCAGTGTCCAGTAGATGGGCAAGCTCGCGCAGTGTCAACCGCACCAGCCCGGCGTCAGCACCGTCGGCCGTCACCACCCGGATGCCTGCGACCGCCCGCCCCACGGTCCAGCCCGTCCTGGTGGGCAGCACGACGCGGTTGAGCAGCATCGCGATCATCACCGCGATGGCGACGCCTGCGTACACCCACCACAGCCAGCCATAGGTCGGCGCCGCGAACGCCAGCACGGCCAGCGTGGCGATCACCCCGACCCCCAGCAGCACATCGATGGCGAACGCTCCGGCGCGGACGGGCCATGACGCCAGCCGCGGCTCAGGGGTGGCGTCGGCAACCGGCGAGTCGACGGTGTCCGATGAAGGGGTATCCAACACGGCCGTCACGAGGTGACCTGGTCGAGCCTGGCCACCTTGTAGACACCGTCGTCGAGCGCCATCTTCACCCGCAGCCGGTAGCCCTGCTCCTCGTTGGCCTTCTCGGTATTGCTGACGACGACGCGGACCGCGACCAACAGGTCCATCGAACCGTCGTCGTTGTGCTTCTCCACGGCGGCGCGCAGATCGGAAACCTGCACCTTGACGTTCGCCGCCTGGTAGGCCTCCATCAGCATGCTGCTGTACAGCACCGACTGGGCACCGAAATCACCGGTCGAGCACTCGATGATCTTGGTCTGCGCCGCCGTCATCGCCGCCGTGTCGGGTGCCTGCGTCGCCGTCACACAATCCTTGGCCGCCTGCAGCGCGGACGCCTCGTCACGGGCGATCTGCTCGCTCTCGGCGTGCGACCGCAGTGCGAGGTAACCACCCGTCCCGGCCAGTGAGGTCAGGACGAGCAGACCTGCGCAGATCGCGGCCATCGCGCCCCGGCCCAGCCGGGACGGGCGCCGCTCAACGTCGGAACTCGATTCGACTTCCGGCCCGTCCGGATCCGCCGTGGCTTCCTGCTCGCTGGAATGCTCGACATCCTGCTCACTGGAGTGCTCTACGGCCTCCTCGGGGCGAGAGTCTGGGTGTTCGGGGTCCTGCTGGTCGGCGAGGTTCAGCCGGCTGGCGCCAGCATCTCCTTCCATCCGTCATCTCCTGGTTTATTCGAGTTGGTGACGGAGTACTTCACACCGCCTGGACCGACCACCTCGCCGCTTGACGGGCTATAGGTCGCGGTCGAACCTGCTGCCGGAGTGTAGATGCAGGGGTTCGGCTGCTGTCCACTGCAACTGACGCTACCGCCTCGCGGTGCGGTCAGCGGATCGCTGGTCGGAGCCGATCCGCCCACTTCAGGCGGTGGCAACATACTCGCGGGCAACGGGTTCAACCCGGTGTTGACCGAGGGCGCGGGGATCACCCGGCCAGGGTCCACAGGTTGATCGCATCGCGCAGCCGGGGCCGGGCAGTTGCGGATCTGGTTCGGGTCGCCGTACCACGGGTTGGTGCCCATCGGGATGTACGGCTCGTTGCTGCGGCATTCGATCGGGGTGGCCGCCCGCTTGCCCGGCACATCGGCACACGGGTAGTTACGGGCACCGCGGACCGCGTTCTGCGCATCCTTGGGGATCTTGCAGTACAGGCCCGACGGCAGCGGTGCCGTCGTGGTGTCGGCGGGCGCGCGCCATTGCGACGCAGGCAGGAAGCCCGTGAGGCACGGCGGCGGCATGTTGATACCGAGGCCGAAGTGCAGCAGGCCCTCGGGGGCGAAGATCGTCGCGGTCTGGGCGATCGCGGCACCCTGCGGGAGAACCACCAGCACCTGCTCGACGTTCTTGTTATAGCGCTTGAGCATGTCGATGACGATCTCGAGGTTCGCCAGCGTCTGCGGCAGCGATTCCCGGACGTCGCCGAACACCGCGTTCAATTGATCAGCCGTCGGTGCGGCCTGTTCGATGGTGCTCCGCAGCGCCGCGTCGTTCTGGGCGGTCTGGGCGGAAATCGTGTTCAGGTTCCTCGCCCAGCGCGAGATCGCGTCGCCCGAATTCACCTGGCTGTCGATGATGGGCCCGGAGTTGGTGACGATGTCGTTCACCGGGTCCAGGTTGTCCTTGAAGTCGCTCGCGATGGACTGCGTCGAATCGACCAGACGCTGCAGCGACGGGCCTAGGCCGCCAACCGCTTTCGCGGTCTCGTCGAGCAGAACCCCGATCTTCTCCTTCGGCAGCACCGACAGGCCGTGCTCGGCGGCGTCCAGCGCGGGACCCACCTCGGAGGGCACGGTGCCCTTGGTGATGGTGTCGCCCGACGCGAAGTACGCCTTCGACTCCCCCGGGGAGATCAGGTCGATGAACTGCTCACCGACCGCCGACACCGAGTGCACGTTGGCCGTGGCGTCGGTGGGGATCTTGTACCGGTTGTAGATGTTCATCTGGATCCGGGCACCGGTCTCGGTAGGCTCCACCGAGGTGACCTTTCCGATGGTGGTGCCGCGGTAGGTGACGTTGGCCGTCTTGTACAGGCCCGCAGAGTTGGGCAACTCAGCGTTCAGGTTGTACATCCCCACGCCTGCCCACGTGGGCAGGCGCAGGAACACCAGACCGAGCACCACCAGCGCGACCAGCGTCAGCGTCAGGAAGATGACGAGCTGCATCTTGATGAAGCGGGTCAGCAGCATCTTTTCACTCCCCTCTTTCCACCAGCGGACCGCCGGGCACATCGTGCGGGTTCGGCGTGAACCGCACGTCCGGGATCATCGTGTTCGGATCACGGCCCCAGGCCTGCTCCAGCGCCCGCAGCATGCCCGAGACACCGGTACCGGACAGGAGCGCGTTGTCCACCGAACTCAGCGTCAGGTCCAGGTTCAGCGACACGTTGATGTAGTCGCCGCGGATGGCCTTCGGGATGTTGTCGATGTTGAACGGCACCGTCAGCAGCAGCTTGAGTGCGCCCACCAGGTACGGGGCCGCCCGGCTGAGCTGCTTGAGCGGACGCTGCAGGTTCTGCAGGTTGGTATGCAGGTTGGCGTTGCTGCCCGACAGCGTCGTGTCGGCCGCCGCCGACAGCCGGCCCAGCGCGATCACCGCGTCGGCGAACAGATCGCGGGTGTCGGCGAAATGCTGGATCAGCGGCGGGAACTCGGTGAGCACCCGATCCAGCGTGTCGTTGCGCTGCGCCACGATGTTGAGCAACTGATTCGTCGAATCGATGGCCCGCGAGATGTCGTTGCGCTGCTGGTTGAGCTCATTGGTGAAGGTGTCCAGCTGCCCCAGGAACTGCCGGATCTGATCGGCCCGACCGTTGAGAATGTTGAACACCTCGGTTTGGATCACCTCGATGTTCGGGATGCCGCCACCGGTGAGGATGCCGGAGATCCCGGCCAGCGTCCGCTCGATCGTCGGGTAGGCCGACGACTGCGCCAGCGGGATGGTGTCGCCGCTGCGGAGCATCTCCGTCGACGGATTCTGGTCCGGCGGGTTGAGCTCGATGTGCTGCGAACCCAGCAAGCTGGTCTGGCCGATCTTGGCCAGCGTGTTCTTCGGCAGTTGGATGCCCGGCTCCAGATCGAGCGTCAGCGTGGGCACCCAGTTGACCAATTCGATGCTGCGGACCCGGCCGACGAACACGTCGCGGACCCGCACCCGGCTGTTGGCGTTGAGCGCCAACGTCTCCGGCATCTGCACGTACAGAGTGGTGTGGCCACCCTCGGTGCCGGGCCCACCCGGCAGCGGGACGTTGGCGATGCCACGCCACTGCCCACACGAGGTCAGCATCAGCGTCGCGGCCGCCAACACGGCCAGCCGTAAGCCGACCTTCTTGGGCGCCACCTTCTTGGGCAGCCTGATCCCACGCATTACGACCCTCCTGCCTCTGCGGGCAACGGCGGCCCACTCGGTGCGGGTGCGGGTGCCGGGGCGGCCGGAGCCGCCGGGGCGATGGCTGACAACGGATCTCCTGGGATGACGCCTGGCGCCGGTCCGGGCGGCGGCCCGGGCTGCGGATACCACGGCGGCGGCAGCGGGTTGTTCTGGTCGTAAGCGTTGGGCGGACCGGGCAGGTTGCCACCGGGAGGCGCCCCGAACGCCGGCGGAGCCGGCGGCGCGACGATGTCGGGGCCACCCATCAACTCGGCCAACGACTCCGGCGTGAGCATGTTCTGGGTGAACGGCTGCACCTGCACGCCCTGCATGCCCGGCGCGACCGTCCAGCCCTGCTCGTGGTTGCCGTGCGAGAACAAGGTGTCCCGCGCCCAGATGCCCGGAACGGTCGTGTCCTTGTATCCGCCCGGCGGCTGCAGCCGCGGCTCGGAGTAGGCGATCTGCTTGGGCAGCGTCATCGCAGTACTGGCCAGGTTCATGCCGAACGGCAGGAAGTTGAACTTGATCGCGTCAAGGATCGGCGCGAGGTACTGCGCACACAACTCCGCCGAATCCTGGTAGCCCAGCCGGCTTCCCGCCTGAATCGAGCTGCAGATGAACTGCAGCGGGTTGGAGAAGCTGGTCAGGCCTGGCAGCACCGGCAGACCGATGATGCCGCCCTGGTTGGGCGCCACGATGTTGACCACGTTGGCGGCCAGGTTCGGGTACGCGTGCAGGCCCGTCTCCAGGCCGTTGCGCGGCTCCGGCTGGAGGATCGCCGTGGTGGCCTCTTCGAGGTTGTTGACGTCGTGGGTCAGCACGCCACCGTTCTTGTCCAAGAACTGGCGGGTGGTCTTGAGCACCTGGTTCAGGTTCTGTACCGCGCTGGCCAACTCGTCATCTTTGGAGAAGTAGCCGGTGAACTTCGCCAGATCGTTGTTGAGCGCGACGAATTGCTGATCGCTCTTGTGCAATGCGTTGACGAACAGCGCCAGGCTCTTGACGATCGTGAAGAAGTCGCCGCGGCCCTGGTTGAGCGTGGTCAACGCCTCCGACAGACCGTTCAGCGTGCGGTTGAGCTGCTCGCCCTTGCCTGCGAAGCCGTCGGCGAACGACTCGACGATGTCACCGAACGGGCCCTTGGGCTGTTCGGGCGTCGGGCCCAGATCGTGCAGCAGGCGCGTCACCTGGTTGCGCAGCTCGTCGTACTCGATGGGGATCTGGGTCCGGTCCACCGGGATGACCGCGCCGTCCTGCATCTGCGGTCCGCCGGTGTAGGGCGGCGAGAGCTGGATGACGCGGGAGGCCACCAGGCTCGGGTTCAGCACGGAGGCACTGGCGTTCTCCGGCACCTTGTACCGGTTGTTGAAGTGGAAGACCACCTTCATCTTGTCGCCTGCGGTCTCGATGCTGTCGATCGCGCCGACGCGGACGCCCATGATGAGGACCTTGTCGCCGGGATACAGCGCAAGCACCTCGGGGAAGTACGCCGTGACCGTCGTGTTGGTCAGCTTCTTGTAGAGGCTGATACCGAAGTAGCCGACCGCGAGGGCCACCACTACTGCCAGCGCACCCAAGATCACCGCCAGCCGCGACATGTGCGGCAGCTTCAGGTTTCGGATGTTGAAAATCGTTGACATAGCTGTGGCCTATCCCTGCGACCCGGGCGGAAGGAACGGCGGATTACCCGGCAACGGAGCCGTGTCCACCGGCGGCAGCTGCGGACCCGGACCCGGAGGTGCCGGTGGCGCATTCAGCGGCGGCGGTATCGGCGCGAACCCGGGGACGAACTCGTCGGGCCCGGGCTGCGGGCTGACCGGCACGGTGCGGGCACCCGGCGGACCGGGAGCCAGAGGCACCGGGGCACCCGGCTGATCCGGCGGCATCTGACCGGGGATCGCCGCGCTGGGCACGCCCGGTGAGTGCGCCACACCATCCGGATTCGGTGCGGACGTCGCGACGTCGGGCGGGCCGTAGTTCGGCCCGTACGGGTTGTCACCGAACGGCCCCACGGTGGCGGCCGCACACGGCAGCGGGTTACCCGGCGACGGAATGCCCTGCGCTGTCGGCGTGTACGAGCACGGCGAACCGGGCGGGACGGCCGGTCCCGGATGCTCCGGGGTGCCTTCCAGCGGCGTCGGTGCCGGCGGCGGTGCGCCGTTCTCGAACCGCTTGCCGTTGGGATCCGGGAACCGGAACGACGGCAGGCCCGCGTTGCGCCAGAACTCCTCCGGATCGATGCCGCGCTTCTTGAACGCGGCGTCGACGAAGGGCTGCAGGATCTGCGGCGGCAGCAGGTTGACGAGCATGACCTTGAAGTACGGGCCGGAGGCCAGCGCCTCGGCCAGCGAGGTGATGAACTTGCCCGCGATGGTCAGCGTGTCGGCGAGGTCCTGCTTGCGCTGCACCAGGATGTCGCTGACCGTGCGCAGCTGCTCCAGCACGTGGTTGAGGTTCGGATTGTCGTTGATCAGGCCTTCGACCTGCTGCGACACCGACGACACCCGCTCGAGCAGCAGGCTGACAGCCTGGCCACGCTGGTTGACCGCGGCCAGCAGGGTCTGCGCGTTCACCAGCAGCTGGTTCACCTGGGTGCTGCGGTCACCGAGCACCGTGGCGATTTTGTTCGCGTTGGCCAGCAGCTGGCGGACCTGATCGTCGCGCTTGCCGATGGTCTCGGAGAATCTGGCCACCCCGTCGAGCGCGGCGCTCAGGTGCGGCGAGGTCTGATCCACCGTCTCCGACAGCACGTTCAGCGACTGCTTGACCGATTGGATGTCCCACCCGGAGGCATTGCGGGTGACATCGAAGATGGCGTCGTAGATCTGATACGGCGTGGTCGTCTGGCCGACCGGCAATGTTCCGCCCGGGGCCAGGGTCTGGTTGCCCCGCGGCTGGATCTCGATGTTCTTGCGGCCGAGGATGGTGTCGGTCCGGATGGCGGCCCGGCTCTCGGTGCCGATGGTGCGGCCGCCGAGCGTATAGCCGATCACCACCTTGTCCCCGCTGATGTCCATCGTCTTGACATCACCGACGTCCATACCGGCGATGCGCACCCGGTCGCCCACGTTCAAGCCACCGGTGTCGGTGAACTGCGCGTAGTAGGTCGGTACGGCGAAGATCATCGGCACGCTGGTCAGCGTCGAACCCACCGCGATGATGAGCGCGACCACGGCCACGCCCATCAGGCCCTTACGGAACCGGTCGGAACCCTGCAGTGTCCTCATTTCGGCGTGCACCTACCCGACGGCTGCGAAGTGATTCGTACGGTTCGGACGGGGCCGCCCGGCTGCAACCCGTTGAGCTTCAACGAGAGGTCACAGGCGTAGAAGTTGAAGAAGTCGCCGTAGATACCACCAGCTCGGCCGATGATCTTCAGTGCTGCCGGAATCTGCACCAGGATGTCGTTGACCTCCTGCTTCTGGTCGATCAGTGGCTTCTGGATGACGTCGAGATAGCCCAGCGTGTCGTGCAGCAGCGGCCGGTTGTCGCTCAGCAGGTCGGCAAGCGATCCCGCGGCGTTGCTGATGTTGGCCACCGAGGCGCCGATCGGGTCGGCCCGGTTCTTCAGGCCGGTGATCAGCGTTTCGAAGTTCTTCAACGTGTCGTCGAACTGCTTCTGGTGCTTGACGGTGGTGTCCAGGACGATGTTGAGGTTCTTGATGACCTCACCGATGGCCTGATCGCGGTCGGCGATCGTGGAGGTCAACTGCGAGGTCTGGTCCAGGATGTCGTTGATGGTGCCGCCCTGCCCCTGGAACACCGTGATCAGCGACTTGGCGATGGTGTTGACCTTGTCCGGGGCCAGCGAGTTGAACAGCGGCCGGAAACCACCGACGAGGGCATCGAGGTCCAGTGCGGGCTGCGTGCGGTCCAGCGGGATGGTGCTGCCGGGAGGCATGATCTTGTTGCTCTCGCCGCGCTTGAGCTCGAGGTACCGGTTGCCGATCAGGTCCTGGTAGCGGATCGCCGCGGTGGTCTGGTCGAACAACGGCAACGACTTCTCGACGTTGAACGTCACCTCGGCCTGCTCGCCGCCGTTGATCAGGTCGACCTTGGAAACCTTGCCGACCTCGACGCCGGCGGCCCGGACGAACTGTCCGCTGCGCAGTCCACTGACGTTCTTGAACACCGCGGTGTACTCGTTGGTGCTGTTGAACCGGATCTGGCCGAACACCACGAAGATGAGCGCGGTGAACGTGAGCAGCACCAGGGAGAAGATCCCCAGTTTGATGATCGTGCCCTTGATGCTCATGCGGTTCCCTCGCAGGCTCGGTTGCCGCCTGGCATCTGGTCGATTGCGCAAACGTCACGCATCTGTTGTCTATTCGCTTCGCTCATGGGTTGATCGTGTTCTCCCCCACTTGGCGGCCCCAGACGTACTCGGCCGTCAACGGCTGACCGAGCTCGAAGTGGTTGTACGGCGCGATCGATGCACCGGTATCCATCACCAGGTACGGCATCGGCCACAGGTCGCGGGTGATGGGCTGCCAGCAGCCCGGCCGACCCTCGGGGCCGCCCTTGGCATTCACCCGAGGCAGGTTGTCCGGGTACACGTACGCGTTGCCGACGCCGACGACGAGCGAGTGCGTCAGCAGCGAGTAGCCGTTACCGCCGAGGGCGGCAGCCAGCTTCGGCGCGGCGTCGTGGAAGTTGCGGATGGTGCAGAACAACGCCGGGCTGTACTTGTCCAGCAGCGCCGAGGTCGGCAGCAGGTCCTGCGCGCCACGGACCAGGTACGGGCCGCCGCGCTCGAAGATCTCACCACCGGTGTTGCCGAAGCCGACCGCGGCGACCAGCGCCTGGTCGAGGTTGCCGCGTTGGTCGTTGAGGGTGTGCGCGGTGGTCACCGCGTTGGTCAGACCGTTCCACAGATCCGGTGAGGCGTTGGCGTACACCTCGCTGAGATCGGCCAACGCCGTGATGTCGTGCCGGATCTGCGGCATGCGCGGATTGAGGTCGGCCAGGATGGTGTTGCCGTTGACGATCGACTGCCCGAACTTGTCGCCGAGCCCGTCGAGGGCCTGGGCCGTCGCGGTCAAGGTCTCGTTGAGCTTGATCGGGTCGACCTGCTCGGAGATCTTCGTGATGGTCTCGAACAGCGTGTTGAACTCCGTCGTCACGCCCTGGGCCTGAATCGGCGTATCCGCGGAGACCCGTTCCGGTGACGGATTCGGCGGCGAGATGAACGAGATGTACTTGTTGCCGAACACCGTGGTGGCGCGCAACTCGGCGTCCACGTTCTGCGGGATCAGATGCAGGTACTTCGGGTCGACGTCCAGGATCAGCTTGGCTTCGGGGTTGTCGTTGACCTCGACGACCTTGACCGTGGCCAGCCTGCCGATCGGCACACCGTTGTAGGTGACCTTCGAACCCGGGTCCATCGACAAGCCTGCGCGGCCGGACAGAACCGTCAGCTGCGTCTTGGGTTCGAAAAACCCGCGAAACTGCAGCCAGGTCAGGCCCAGGATCAGCGCGGTCACCAAGGCCAGGACGAGCCCCGCCAACTTGTACGGCGGGGTCTTCGACTTGTTCAGGGGGGCGTGCGGCGCGGTCATGGCGCTACACCGTGAGGTTGAAGTTGGGGTCGGTGCCGTACAGCGCCAACGATGCCAACAGGACCACACAGACGATCGCGATCAACGACGTGCGCATCGACCTCCCCACTGCCTCACCGACACCGACAGCACCGCCACTGGCGTAGTAGCCGAAGTAGCAGTGGTTCAACATCACGATGATCGACATGATGACGACCTCGAGGAAGGACCACATCACGTCGTCGACGCGCAGGAACGTATGGAAGTAGTGCTCATACGTTCCGACCGACTGTGCGTAGAAGATGGTCGTCACCAGCTGCGCCGACAGGAACGACAGCAGGATGGCCATCGCGTACAGCGGGACGATGACGATGGCGCCTGCCATCAACCGCGTGGACACCAGGTACGAAATCGACTTGATGCCCATGACTTCCAGGGCGTCGACCTCTTCGCTGATGCGCATGGCGCCGAGCTCGGCGGTGGCGCCTGCGCCGACCGTGGAGGCCAGCGCCTGGCCGGTGACCACGGGCGCGACGACGCGCACGTTGGCCAGGGCGGCGAAGAATCCGGTGAACGCCTCGACACCGATGTTGCCCAGGGATGCGAAACCCTGGATGGCGATCAGCGAACCCGCGGACAGGGTGACAAAGCCGATGATGGCGACGGTGCCGCCGATGACGGCCATGGCCCCGGTGCCCATCCCGATCTCGGCGACCAGTCTCAGCGTCTCACGCCGGTAGTAGCGGAAGGCGTGCGGTACGTGACCGACCGCCTGCACCACGAACCATGCGACGTGGCCCATGCTGTCGAGCAGCCGGCCGGGTGCGGCCGCCACCTCGGACGAACGCGCGAACGCCCGGGGGAACCGGGAGCGAAGGACTGTTGATGTACTCATGTCAGGTCTTCGTTCCGAACCGCACACCGATGGTGGTGAGCACGACGTTGACAGCGAACAGGGCGATGACGCACAAGACCAGGGTCTCGTTCACCGCCGTACCAACACCTTTCGAACCGCCTGCGGTGGTCAGCCCGCGGTAGCAGCCCACGAGCCCGGCGATGAGACCGAAGATCGTGGCCTTGATGACCGAGATCATCACCTCGGGGAAACCGGTGAGCAGCGTCAGCGTGGACACGTACGCACCGGCGGAGACGTTCTGGATGTACACACCGAAGAAGAAGCCACCGACGAGGCCGATGATGATCACGGTGCCGTTGAGCAAGAAGGCGACGAACGTCGCGGCGACGACGCGCGGAACCACGAGGCGCTCGATCGGATCGATGCCGAGCACCTCCATGGCGTCGATCTCTTCGCGGACCGTCCGGGCGCCGAGGTCGGCACAGATGGCCGTCGACCCGGCACCGGCCACGACCAACACCGTCACCAGGGGTCCGAGCTGCGTCACCGCGGCCAGACCGGCACCGGCGCCGGAGATGTCGGCGGCACCGAACTCCGCGAGCAGGATGTTCAGCGTGAAGATGATGAGCACCGTCAGCGGGATGGACACCGCCAGTGTCGGCAGGAATGCGACCCGGATAAGGAACCAGCTCTGAAGGACGAATTCCTTCCACTGGAACGGCCGGGTGAGGAGTGCCTTGCCGGTGAGTACTGTCATCTTGAAGAAGCCACCGACCATCGCCATCGGCTTCTCGAGCTGATCACGAACGTAGCCGACAAGCGCGTTGGACGACGCCGTCACCGGTGCACCCCCTGGACGTGTCGCACGCCCCCTCCTTGCCTCAACCCCGCGTACGTGATCTGCATCTCCCTACTCGTGGGTAGTAAGTGAGACCACAGGACTGTACCCGATACAAACGTGGCCGTGCACCGCATCGGCTGGATTATGCCGTGAACCGTTAGCAAACCCCGACCCCGTTCTTTATTTTCCTGAGTGACCTGCAGAAACCGTTGACGGAGAATAAGTTTCGCTAACGTTAATCTGCCCGCCGCGACCGAACCGCTCACGGAGCTCGGTCTTGAGTACCTTGCCAGACGGATTACGCGGAAGCGCCTCGACGATCTCGAGTGCCTTGGGGTGCTTATAGCGGGCCAGTCGCTCGGTGAGGAACTCGTCGAGATCGGCCAGATTCAGTGGCGAGTCCTGGCCACCGCTGAGCGCCACGACCGCCACGGGCACCTCGCCCCACTTCTCGTGGGGCCGCCCGATCACGGCGGCTTCGACGATCGCAGGGTGGGCTGCGAGGGCGTTCTCGACCTCGGCGCAGTAGATGTTCTCGCCGCCCGAGATGATCATGTCCTTCTTGCGGTCCACCACCCAGACGTAGCCCTCCTCGTCCTGGCGTACCAGGTCACCGGAGTGGAACCAGCCGCCGGCGAACGCTTCGGCCGTAGCCTTCGGGTTGTTCCAGTAGCCGGCCATCAGTGTCGGTGCCCGATAAACGATCTCGCCGACGTCACCGACCGCCACATCGTTCATGTTCTCGTCGACGATGCGGGCCGACACCGTGGGGATGACGCGGCCGACGGATCCGAGTTTCCGAATGGCGTCCTGGGCCAAGAGCATGCAGGTGACCGGTGACATCTCGGTCTGCCCGAACGCCGCGAGGATCTGGGCGCCGGGGAACGTCTCGGCCATCGTCTGCAGCAGCGTGTCCGACGCCGGGGCCGCACCCCAGGACAGCACGCGCAGTTTGAGGTTGCGGGGCTTGGCTTGCTGCGCGGCGCAGACGGCCTGCCACTGCGCGGGCACCAGGAAGATGCCGGTGACGTTCTCGGCCTCCAGCACGTCGAGCAGTGCACCGGGATCGAAGGCGCCCAGCGGGTAGAGCACGGTGGGTAAGCCCAACAGCAGCCCGGTGGTCACATTGCCTGCGATTCCGGCGATGTGGAACAGCGGGACGCCGATGAAACCGACGTCGTTGCTGAGGTCGACGCCGACGGTGAACATGTTGGTCATGGCCTGACCGGTGAGGTTTGCGTGCGTGAGCACCGCACCCTTGGGCCGGCCGGTGGTCCCGGACGTGTACATGATCAGCGCAGGCGAATCATCGGCAATGTCAACGACTTCCGGGCTCTCCCCGGGCTCTGCGATGAGGTCGTCGTAGCCGAGCACACCATCCTCGCCGTCACCGCCTGCGACGATCACCGTCTGCAACGTCGGATCCAGGTCGCGCACCGCGGTGGCCACCCCGGCCAGGACGGACTCGGTGACGATCACGCACGCCTGACAATCACTGACCAGGAAGGCGACTTCCGGAGGCGTCATCCGGAAGTTCACCGGCACCGCGATGGCCCCGAGTTTGTTTGCGGCAAGGAATGATTCGATGAACTCGGGGCGGTTGAGCATCAGGATCAGCACCCGGTCGCCCGGGCCGATACCGCGTCGGCTCAGGGCACCGGCCAGTTTGTCGACCCGCTCGTGGAGCTCACGCCAGGTGGTGGTGTGTCCCAAGAATCGCAGCGCGGTGTTGTCCGGTTGCATGAGCGCGTGCCGCGCCAGTTGGTTGGTCCAGTTCTGACGACGCGCCAGATACGGCTGCTCGGTGGGGGACGGCTCGGCTGTCAACGGTCCGGTACTCCAGTTGCATGATGTTGATATTTGATCAAACATTGGGTTGCCCCGGTCACACTATGGCCTCGGCCTCACGAGTACAAGCCTGACCGGAGATCATGTGAACGCACCCGCCCGCCCCGCCGCGCGGCGCCGTCGTGTCGCCCGTCGCGAGCAACTCTCCGACGAGGTGGCGGCCCATCTGCGCGCCGAGATCATGACCGGCGTACTACGGCCCGGCACGTTCATCCGGCTCGACGAAACCGCGGCCACGCTGGGCGTCAGCATCACACCCGTGCGCGAGGCACTGCGCACACTGCGCGGTGAGGGCATGGTGCAACTGGAGCCGCACCGCGGCCATGTCGTGGTCCCGTTGACCCGCACCGACGTCGAGGACATCTTCTGGTTGCAGGCCACCATCGCGCGCGAACTCGCCGCCACCGCGGCCGAGCGCATCACCGACGAGGAGATCGACGAGCTCGAGCGCCTGACCGCCGACCTCGAAGTGGCGGTCGCCCGGATGGACGCCGACGAGGTCTCGTCGGCGGAGTTCGCGTTCCACCGCGCGTTCAACCGGGCCAGCGGCCGAATCAAGTTGGCCTGGTTCCTTCTTCACGTCGCACGGTATCTGCCCGCGCTGGTCTATTCGAACGATCCACGGTGGGGCGCCGAGGCGATCGAACACCACCGCGAGTTGATCGCGGCACTGCGCCGTCGCGACATCGACAGCGCGGTCCGGCTCAACGCCGTCCAGTTCACCGATGGCGCAACGCGGTTGATCGCCCGGCTGGACGAGAGCGGCATGTGGAATCACGAAAACGAGTCCGATCCGGCATCGGATATGTAACGATCCGCGGGTGGGGGTCAACCGTAACTGGTTCATGTCGTTGCTCGCTGCCGTCGCACTGCTGTGCGCCACCACCGTGCCCGCTGCCGCCGACCCGGTCACCGGGAACTGCGGTTTCGAGCCGGATGACATATACGCCAAGGAATTTCAGTGCAATCGGTACGGCGAGTTCTACACCCCGCCGGACCCGCTGCCCGCAGGGAACCCCGGTGATCTGATCCGCAGCGAGCCTATGCGCATCGTCTACGAACCGTCCGGGCAACTCGGCAGCTGGGTGGCCGCTGCCACCCGAATCATGTACCTCAGCAATGACTCTCGCGGTAAGCCCACCGCGGTCACCGGCACCTACTTCGAACCCGACCGACCGTGGCCGGGAGCCGGACCACGCCCGTTGATCGCGTTCGCGCCGGGCACGCAGGGCCAAGGTGACCAGTGCGCGCCGTCTCGGGTGTTCGGCCAGAGCATCCACTTCTCCAGCGGCCTCGACATCACCATGGGCTACGAGGAGTTGTTCGTGGCCACCATGGTCGCGCGTGGATTCGCGGTCGTGGTAACAGATTACGAGGGTTTGGGCACTCCGGGTGTGCACACCTACGTCAACCGGCTGGCCGAGGCGCAGGCGCTCCTTGATGCCGCGCGGGCGGCCAAGAGACTGCCGGGGACGTCACTGACACCCGACGGGCCGGTGGCACTGTGGGGTTATTCGCAGGGCGGCGGCGCGAGCGCGGCGGCCGCGGAGTCGGCGCCGGGCTATGCGCCCGAGCTGCATGTGGTGGGCGCATACGCCGGCGCCCCGCCCGCCGATCTGCCCGAGTTGCTGCCCTACGTCGACGGCAGCATCCTGGTCGGAGCCGTCGGCTATCTCATCAACGGCGCCATCGCGGCCTATCCCGAAGCCGCCGACGCGATCCACGACAAGCTCACCCCGCAAGGCGAAGACCTGCTCGCCAAGACCAAGGACCAGTGCGTCGTCGAAACCGCGTTGACCTTCGGATTCCACCATCTGCGTTCGTATTTCAACGGCGACCCCTACGAGGTGATCGCCAACGAGCCGTTCAAGAGCCTGCTCGATCTGCAACGCATCGGCCGGCTCAAACCCGCTGCGCCGGTTTTCATCGACAGCAACCACTTCGATCCGTTGGTGCCGTGGACCGGAGCCAACCAGCTCGGTCGGGACTGGTGCGCGCAGGGCGCCGACGTCGAGTTCTGGACCAACGACCAACCGCCGTTCCTCAACAAGCTGGCGGTCAACCATGCGCTGGCCTACTTCATGGACGGCGAGCGCGGCATGCAGTGGATCGCCGACCGGTTCAACGGCGTGCCGACCACACCGAACTGTGGGCAGTTCTAGGCACGGTCTCCCTTGCCCAGTGGCCAGTTATGCCACGCTCAGAGCGCGAAAAATCGTGCACAACTGGCCACTCGGCGAGAAGTACGACTAGGCGGACAGCTGCTGCGCCCTGGCAATCAGGGCGTTGGCCAGGTGGTCGAGGGTGTCGCCGATGAGCTTCTTCACCATCAGGCTCGGGATCGGCAACTTGGTGTCGACCTCGACCTCCATGTCGACCTGCAGCAGCGTGCTGGCCCCGAGCGGCACGGCCGAGAACCGCTGCTCCTGCTTGGAGAAGTGATCGCCCTGCTGCAGCACGGTGTAGATCTGGTTCTCGGCGGGGTAGTAGACCGCGGTGATGAACACCCCGGCCTGGCCTTGGATCTCGACGTCCAACCGCAGCTGGCTGGGCCGGCCGTCGTCGTAACGGGCCAGGATCCAGCATCCCTTGATCTCTGGGTTCCACTGCGGATAGGCCTCGAAGTCGGCGACGATCGCCATGATCGTCTCGGCGGGGGCGTCGACTTCGACTGTCTTACTTACCAGCGGCATCCGCCGAGCATATCGACCTCAGCAGGGACCGGATCCCATCGGGAATGGGCACCGGGCGACGGGACTCCCGTTCGACGTAGACGTGCACCCAGTGACCGACCGCGGCGACCGGCCCGCCGGACCGAAAGAGCCCGAGCCGGTAGGTGACGCTGCTGTGGCCCAGCCGCGTCACCGACAGCCCCACGACCAGCGAATCCGGGAACTTCAGCTCGGACAGGAACCGGCAGCCGGACTCCGCCACCACGCCCAGCCACGGCGCCGTGATCGGGTCGATGTCGCAGTTCGTGTTGATCCACGCGTTGATCGCGGTGTCGAACAATTCGTAGTACACGGCGTTGTTGAGGTGCCCGAACATGTCGTTGTCGGTCCACCGGGTGAGCACCGGCCAGTGCAGCGGGAAATCGTCGCTCGACAGCGGCTGATCCATGCCCGCCAGTCTGACAGGGTGGTGGATGTGAGAATCCGTGGAGCTGTCCTGGAAACCATCGGCGCACCGCGCCCGTACACCGGATCCCGGCCGCTGACGGTGTCCGAGCTCGATCTCGCCGAGCCGGGCCCCGGTGAGCTGCTGGTCCGCATCGAGGCGGCGGGCCTGTGTCATTCGGACCTTTCGGTGGTGGACGGCAACCGGGTGCGCCCGGTGCCGATGCTGCTGGGTCACGAAGCCGCCGGGATCGTCGAGGCCGGCGACAGTGACCTGCCCCTTGGCCAGCGCGTCGTGATGACCTTCCTGCCCCGCTGCGGCAACTGCCCGGCCTGCGCGACCGACGGTTTGACGCCGTGCGGTCCCGGCAGTGCCGCCAACGGCGCGGGCACGTTGATGGACGGCAGTATCAGGCTGAGCCGCGACGGCGAGCCGGTGTTCCACCACCTCGGGGTGTCCGGGTTCGCCACGTACGCCGTGGTGGACCGACGCTCAGTGGTGCCGGTGCCCGCGGACGTCCCACCGGTGGTCGCATCACTGTTGGGCTGCGCGGTGCTCACCGGCGGCGGCGCCGTCCTCAATGTGGGCAAACCGCAGCCCGGCCAGACGGTCGTCGTCGTCGGGCTGGGCGGGGTCGGGATGGCGGCGGCGCTGACCGCGCTGGCCCACGACGACGTCCGCGTCATCGGTGTGGACCAGGTGACCGACAAGCTCGACCGGGCCCGGGCACTCGGCGTGCACGAGACCTACACCCCCGAACAGGCCGCCGACGTCAAGGCCACGGTGGTGATCGAAGCGGCCGGGCACCCGGCCGCGTTGGAGACCGCGATCGGGCTGACGGGCCCAGGCGGACGCACCATCACCGTCGGCCTGCCCCGGCCCGACGCGCGGATCTCGGTGTCCCCGTTGGGTTTCGTCGCCGAGGGCCGGTCACTGATCGGCAGCTACCTCGGTTCGGCCGTGCCTGCGCGCGACATCCCCCGCTTTGTGGAACTGTGGCGGGCCGGACGGCTGCCGGTCGAGCAACTGGTGTCGGCGACCATATCGCTCGACGACATCAACGCCGGCATGGACGCGCTCGCCGACGGCGCCGCGGTGCGCCAGATCATCGCGTTCGACTAGAACCAGCTGTCGCGCATCTCGAGGGTGGTGCGGTCCAAGCTCTCCAGCAGATCCAACTGTGGTGCGGTCCTTGGCAGTTCGTAGGCGAAGAAGTAGCGGGCGGCCTGCCGCTTGCCGTCATAGAAATCGCCGTCGTGCCCGTCGGCGGCCAGCACCTGCTGCAGCCAGATCCACGCCACCACAATGTGTCCGAACGCCTCCAGGTACACAGCGCTGTTGGCCATCGCGGCCTCGACGTCCCCCGCGGCGAACATCCCCGCAGTCACCGCGGCCAGGCGCTGCCAGGCGGCATCGAGCTGATCGGCCAGGTCTGCGGCCACGCCGTCACGGGCCACCGCTCCGGCCCTTTCGCTCCTCGCGTGCGCGATGGTGTCGGCGATGCGCTCCCCCAGCGCGACCATACTGGCCCCGCCGTTCTGGGTGACCTTGCGGCCCAACAGATCCAGGCTCTGGATGCCGTTGGTGCCCTCGTGGATCGGGTTCAGCCGATTGTCCCGGTAGTGCTGTTCCACGTCGTACTCGCGGGTGTAGCCGTAGCCGCCGTGCACCTGGATCGCCAGGCTGTTGGCCTCCAGACACCACTGCGACGGCCAGCTCTTGGCCACCGGGGTCAGGATGTCGAGCAGGGCGGTGTCCCCGGTGTCGACGAGCTTGGCGCAGTACAGGCCCAGCGCCAGACCTCCTTCGACATAGGCCTTCTGCGCCAACAGCATTCGCTTCACGTCGGGATGCTCGATGATCGGCACCTGCGGCGTCGCCGGATCCCTGACACCCAACGGGCGGCCCTGGGGCCGCTCCCGGGCATACTGCACTGATTTGAGATAGCCCGTGTAGCCCAGCGCCACCGCACCCATACCGACGCCGAGCCGGGCCTCGTTCATCATGTGGAACATGTAGACGATGCCGTGATGCGATTCGCCGACCAGATAGCCGACCGCGCCATCGAAGTTGAGCACGGTGTTGGTGATACCCCGTTGTCCCATCTTGTGATTCAGCCCGGAGATGGCCACGCCGTTGCGGGTGCCGTCGGCGAGGTACTTCGGCACGATGAACAGCGAGATGCCCTTGGTTCCGGCGGGCCCACCGGGGATCTTCGCCAGCACCAGGTTGACGATGTTCTCGGTCAGTTCGTGTTCGGCGCCGGAAATCCACATCTTCGAACCGAACAGCCGGTAGCTGCCGTCGCCGGCAGGCTCGGCGCGGGTGGTGATATCGGCCAGCGATGACCCGGCCTGCGTTTCCGAGAGCGCCATGGTTCCCGAAAAGCGGCCCGCCAGCATCGGTTTGACGTAGGTCTCGATCTGCTCGGGCGTCCCGAAGTGCGCGAGCAGGTTGGCGTTGGCGATGGTCAGCATCAGGTATCCCGATGTCGACACGTTGGCCGCGGCGATCCAGGTGAACGCGGCCTGCGCCACGACGGCGGGCAACTGTGCACCGCCGATCTCGGCGTCCATACCCATAGCCAGCAGATCGGCCGCCGCGAACGCATCCCAGGCTGCTTTCACCTCGGGGATCAGCGTGACGGTCTGCCCGTCGAAGCTCGGCTCGTTGGCGTCGGAGAGCTTGTTGTGCGGAGCGAAGTAGCGGGTCGCGAGTTGCTCCGACAATTCGAGCACGCCGTCGAAGGTCTCGCGCGAATGCTCGGCGAAGCGGTCCAGCTTGGTGAGCTCCTCGACATGCAGCCATTCGTAGAGCAGAAAGTCCAGATCCCGGCGCGACATGATGGTCGACTTCATGCGACCAGTCTGGGCTTCGACTGTTGACGACCACCGCCCGACCCGACGTATAGTTCGTTTAGTTTGTACTGAACGATATGTACGGAGGGACGTTGACACCGGAAGAGTCGGAATTCGTCGACCGCATCGGGCTGTTCATGGAGCTGCTCGGCGGGTCGCGCACGATGGGCCGGGTCTACGGCTGGCTGATGATCTCCGATCCGCCCGAGCAGTCGCTGACCGCGCTGGCGGACACGCTCTCGGTCAGCAAGGCCTCGGTGAGCACCGTCACGCGCCAGCTTCAGGAGGGCGGGCTGATCGAGCGGCTGCCCAGTGCCAGCCGGCAGCACCGGTACCGCGTGCGACCCGGGGGTTTCACGAGCGTGCTCAGCGTGCAGCTGTCCCGAATGAAGCTCGGCATCGAGGCCGCCGATTTCGGGCTGGCGATCCTCGACGGGGACCGCCCCGACCAACGCGAACGACTCGAGGATTTCAAGCACTTCTGCGAGTTCTCCAGCCGGGCGTACCACGACGAAATGCTCCGACTGTGGGCGGAATACCGGGAATCACGAAGGAGGGGTCATGACGACAAGCAAGGTTGACTTCAGCGCGGTGCGCTGGGGATCGGTGGAATGGACCAATCTGTGCACGCTGTATCTGCGGGCATGCGAAAGCCGCTTGGCGCAACCGGTTCTCGGCGATCATGCGGCCGCCGAAGCCGTCGACCGCATCGACTACGACTTCAAGCGCATGCACCGGGCCTCGCAGCCGTGGGCCAATCAGTTCCTCGTCGGGCTGCGCGCCAAACAACTCGACGACTGGACCAATGACTTCCTGACCCGGCACCCCGACGCCGTCGTGCTGCACCTGGGATGCGGGCTCGATACCCGCGCCTTCCGCGTGCGGCGCCCCGCCACCGTCGACTGGTTCGACGTGGACCAGCCCGGTGTGGTCGAGCTGCGGCGCAAGCTCTACGACGACGGGCCGGGCTACCGCATGATCGGATCGTCGGTGACCGCTGCCGGCTGGCTCGACGAGGTACCCACAGGCCGCCCGACCTTGATCGTGGCCGAAGGGCTGCTGATGTACCTGGCCGAGAGTGACGTGCGCGAGCTGCTGCAGCGCCTGACCGACCGCTTCGAACACGGCGAGATCGATTTCGACACCATCGCCCCGATCGGCCCCAAGCTGTCCCGAATGTTCAGCAACGGGATGGTCAAGTGGGGCATCAGCGACATGAGCGAGGTCGAACGCTGGGTTCCGCGGCTGCGTCTCATCGACCGCGTTCCGGCGTACGCCAACTACCGGACGATTCCGCTCACACCGCAGCGGCTGCTGCTGGGCTTTTTCAACGCCACCGTCGCCGGCCGCTACGACGTGTTGAACCAGTTCCGGTTCTAGACCTCGACACCCAGCGGCGACTCGTTGCGGACGGTCTCGTCGCGGATCAGTCCCCGCAGCAGGGCGGTGCTGAACTCGACGGCGATCTCCTGCGCCGAGCGCCTGCCGTGCGGCCGCAGCCACCGGTAGGCACCCAGGGTCATCCCGATGTAGCCCAGCGCCAGCACGTGCGAGTCACAGTCGTAGAACTCGCCGCTGGCGATGCCGCGGTCGATGACGTCGCGCACATGCTCGTAGACCTGCGCCTCGGCGTGCCGGATGTAGGCGACCTGCTCCTCGGTGAACCACTCGGTGATGTAGGGCCCCTCCTGGAAGTACACCGCCGCCTTCTCCAGGTCGTTGGCGATGCCGACCAGCAGCCGACGGGTGAAGTTGTAGATGGTCTCGCGGGCCGACGCGCTCGGATCGTCGTGCAGGGCCTCCACGGTGAAGTCCGCTGTGCTCTTGTAGAGGTCGTAGAGGATCAGCGACTTGCTGGCGTAGTAGTGGTAGACCGTGGCCTTGTTCAGCCCGACGGCCTCGGCCACGTCATCCATCCGGGTGCCGTGGTAGCCGCGCGCGGCGAACAGTTTGGCGGCCACCGTCAGTAATTCGTCGCGCCGCGATGTACCGTTCGTGGACGCGGCACCGCGGCCTCGCCCGGCCTCTGGATCGGATGCCATAGGAATCTCCGTACTTCACCTATCAACTCGTTGGTTGACCAGTGTAGGCAATGCCTGGTCCGCGCGGAGGCAACCGGTCTAGACTTCGCGCATGGATCCGAATCCGGACTACGACGCCAGTGACGAGATCGAGTACTTCTTCAACTGGGTTCCCTGGGGGATACGCGGCGTGTACCCGCCCCCGGCGTATCCCCCGGTGTAATCGCTGTCCTGACGTCTCGGCGCGTTCTCGACAAGGACGCGCCTTCACGCATTTCCACAAGTAACCGTCGAACCGGCACGTCAGCCCGGTCCCTGCCGCCCGTGACCGCACCGGGCGTTCGATCTGCACCGACCTCGTCCAATCGCCGGACGCGGCATCTGCACACCCTCCCCGCCGCCTGAGCAGGCCTCACTGTTTCATGCCGTAGATTTCTAACTATCAAATGCCTATTGACAGGTTATGTCCTCCGGCGTTGACTATCCCTAACCGGTAATGCCAATCAAGGGAGTTAGAGATGTCGGCTCGCGTCCACCACCGTTACGCCACCGTCGACGGCCGGCGGCTGTTCTACCGCGAAGCCGGATCCCCCGATGCCCCCGCGATCGTTCTGCTGCACGGCTTTCCCACCAGCTCGTACATGTTCCGCAACCTCATCCCGCTGCTCGCCGAGCTCTACCACGTGATCGCACCGGACCACCTCGGCTTCGGCCACTCCGACGCACCGACCGTCGACGAATTCACCTACACGTTCGACGCGCTCACCGACCTGACCGAGGGCCTCCTGCGACAGCTGGGCCTCACCCGCTACGCGATCTACGTTCAGGACTACGGCGCACCCATCGGCTGGAGGCTGGCCCTGCGGCATCCGCAGGCCATCACCGCGATCGTCACGCAGAACGGCAACGGCTACGACGAGGGGTTCGTCGAGAGCTTCTGGACCACCGTGTGGGATTACCAGCGCGAGCAGACGCCCGAGACCGAGGCCGCCGTGCGCACCGCGCTGGACATCGAGGGCATCAAATGGCAGTACCTGACCGGTGTTTCGGACGAAAGCCTGGTCGACCCGGACACCTGGGTGCACGACGCCGCGCAGCTGGCCCGCCCCGGCAACGACGCTGTGCAGCTACAGCTGTTCCGCGACTACGCAACCAACGCCCCGCTGTACCCGGCCCTGCACGAATACCTGCGCACGAGTGCCGTTCCGGTGCTGGCGGTGTGGGGCGGCGGCGACCCGATCTTCGGACCCGACGGTGCGCGCGCGTTCGGCAAAGATGCGGTCGACGCCGAAATCCACGTCCTCGACGGCGGCCACTTCCTGCTGGAAACCGCCAACGATGACGTGGCCGGACTGATCAAGGCTTTCCTGGATCGGGTCGCCTAACCCCGAATTCGACGAAAAGGCAGCTGCGCCTGCGGATTTGCGACACTTGCGTCGAATTCGGCGCAAGTGTTGCACACGGAGCTACGCCGCGGCTGCCTTCACGGCGTCGCCCACCTCGGCACGCAGCTTCAGATACTCAGGGGAACGCCGCAATTCGTCGGCGGACACCCCGGTCCGCGGCAATTCGACCGGCAGGTCCAGCGCGACCTTGCCGGGCCGCCGGGTCAGCACGACGATGCGTGAGCCCAGAAACGCCGCCTCGTCGGCACTGTGGGTGACGAACACCGTGGTGCGGCCCGACTCCGCGCTCACCTGACGCACGTCGTCCTGCAGCCGCTCGCGGGTCAGCGCGTCGAGTGCGGCGAACGGCTCGTCTAGCAGGAACAGCGGGGTCTCGGCCGCCAAGGCCCGGGCGATCGCCACCCGCTGCTGCTGGCCGCCGCTGATCTCCCAGATCTTGCGGTTCCCGGTGCCTTCCAAGCCGACTCGCTCCAGCAGTTGCTCACGCCGGTCCGCCCGCCGCTCGCGCGGCACCTTGGCGTACTTGAGTGCGAGGTCGATGTTGCCGCCGACGGTGCGCCATGGGAACAGCCTCGGCTGCTGGAACACCACACCGGAGCTCACGCCAGGGGTCGGTCGGGATCCGGCCACCTGTACCTCGCCCTCGGACGGGGTTTCGAACCCGGCGATCAATCGCAGTAACGTGCTCTTGCCGCAGCCCGAGGCGCCCACCAGCACCAGGAAGGCGCCCGGCTCGACATCGAGGTCGACCGGCCCCAGCGCGGTCACCTTGTCGGCGCCACGGCCGTAGCGGTGTGCCACGTTGTTGATGCGCAGACTGCCCTTGGCGTCATTGCTGTTTGGTGAGGACACCGGGGAGTCCTTTCGTGTAGATGGCGCCCTGGAACGTCGCCAACGGGGCAGGCTCCGGGATCTGCTTCTGGTCGGCGAGGAACTGCGAGGCACTCTGCAGGTTGACTGCGATGTTGCCCGGCTTGCCTTCGGTACCAAGCCATTCCGGCGAGGCCACCTGCTCGGGTGTCAGATACACGCCCTGTTTGAGCTGCCCGGTGACCTCGTCGGGGCTCAGCCCCACCTCCGCGGCGATCGCTTTGGCAGCAGCGCTCGGATCGTCCTTGATGAGGTTGAGCGCGCGGGCCTCTTGCTGCCGCCACACGTCGACCACGTCGGGATGCGCAGCCGCGAACTCGTCGGACACCGCAGAGAGGTCCAGCGTCGGTTTGCCGTCCTTGGCCAGCTGCCGGCTGGTGACCAGATCCTTGCCGCTCTTGCGCAACTGATCCAAGGTCGGCAACCACGTGTATGCGGCGGCGATGTCACCGCGGTCCCACGCCGCCAGAATGGCCTGGGGCTGCAGATCGATCAGCTGAACATCATTGGGCGACAAGCCATTCTGGGCCAGTGCGGCGAGCAGGCTGTAATGCGCGGTCGACGCGAACGGGGTGGCGACCCGCTTGCCCCGCAGATCGGCGATCGTGTTGATGCCGGTGCCGTTGCGCGCCACCAGCGCCTCGTTGTCACCCGCGACATCGAGAACGAACGCCACCTTGTACGGGATGTTCAGCGGCGCGGACAGTCCACGCGCCACCGGGCTCGACCCGAGGGCGCCGAAGTCGAGTTCCTTGGCGATGAACGCGGTGTTGACATCGGCGCCCGAGTCGAACTTCGTCCACTTGATGTTGTAGCCGGGCAGGGCCTGTTCCAGCCACTTGCTGTTCTTGACGACCAGGTCTCCGCTCGGGAATGACTGGTACCCAATGCGAATGGTCGGCTTCGCAGAGTCCTGGCCGGAGTGGTCGACGGCGCAGCCGGCCAAGGTGAGCGCTGTCGCCGCGACCAGTGCGGCAAGTCTGCCGATTCTCATATCTTTCCTCTCCAGGGGACCGCCCGGCGTTCGGCGGTACGCAGCGCCCCGTCGATCACCAGACCCGATATCCCGATGGCGAAGATGCCGACGAGAACCACCGGTGTGTTGTTGTAATTGCTTGCGTCCTTGACCAATCCACCGATTCCGGGGATGCCGTTGAACAGTTCGGCGGCGACCACCGACGAATACGCCATCCCGACGGCCAACCGGATACCGGTGAACGTCTCGGGCAGTGCGGCCGGCACCACGACGTCACGGATCACCTGCGCACGCGTCGCGCCAAGCGCACGCGCGGCTTCTTGCAACCCGACCGGGGCGGCGAGAACGGCAGCGGTGGTGGCCACAGCTGCCGGCGGCAGCGCGGCCAGCGCCAGCAGGGTGATCTTGGGTGCTTCGTCGATGCCCAGCCAGATGACCAGCAGGAAGAAGTAGGCCAGCGGCGGCAGCGCGCGCAGGAAGGTCAGCCAGGGTTCGAGGACGCTGCGCAGCCAGCCCACCGAACCCATCAGCAGGCCAAGCGCGACACCGACTCCCACTCCGATCACCACGCCTGCCAGGACTCGGCGCAGCGTCATATAGAGGTGCTCGATCAGCAGGTATCCGGCATACCCGCGGGTGCCGTCATGCGTGGTGGAGACATCGATGAAGGCGCGCCACACCGTGCTCGGGTACGGCACGAACGTCTGATTCCAGATGCCCGCCCATGCCACCACCTGCCACACAGCCAGGAACACGACGACCGACGCCAACGGCAGGGCGAGTTTGGTCAACCGGGCCCGCCAGCGCGACGGTGGGGCAACAACGGTTGTTGCGCCGGCCACGGGCTCAGTTGGGGAAATACTCGTTACGACGGACACGCACCTTGACTTTCTGTGTGATGGAAAGGCTTACGAGGCGCGCAGGCAGCAGCGTCGCGGCGGTGTCGGGTTCACGAGGAGTATTGGTACCGGGCTTGAGCGCGCACGAGAAGATCTCTGCTCACGCAGAGTTTTTATCCGACGAGGTTGATAACCAGATTGATGGTGCACGCGATGATCACGGTGCCGTAGATGTAGCTGAACAGGCAGTGCTTGAGTACCTCTCCGCGCATATGAGAGGTGGTGACGTTGGTGTCGGACACCTGATACGTCATGCCGAGGTTGAACGAGAAGTAGTAGAAGTCGACATACCGTGGCGGGACTTTGGAGTTGAAGTCGATGTCCCGCACCTCACCCTGGTAGTAGATGCGGGCGTAGCGCGCGGCGTACATGGTGTGCAGCAGGGACCACGACAGGAGAATAGCCACCAGCGACATGCCGGCATATTTGGCTTTGTCGGCGTCGTTGGCCGATGCCAGCAGAATGGCGATCGAGGTCAGGCTGGCGGCGAGGATCAGCACCAGCATCAGATCTCCGACGTCATTGTGGACGTCGGCAGCACTCGCATGGTCGCGCGTCTGGTCCGGATCCATGGGCCACAGCACGGCCAACGCCCACACCACGCTGAGCCCCGCCGCGACGATGACGACCGTCAGCAATCCGACCGGCCAGCGCCCCGACACCGCGCCGGCTCCGGCGCCGACGACCAGGCCGGCGGCCAGGCTGATCCAGAACCTGGTGGCTCCCGATATCGACGACCGATCGCTCACGGTTGCCCCCCGATCACTGCGGACACGGCTCAGCTGAGCGTACCGGCGGAGTTCCTCATCCGGACGGCGGTCGAGAATCATGGCAGCGCAACGTTTCACCCCACTGCATGCCGTGGGCGGCAAACTTTCAGCTGGATCACAGCGCCGCCCGGTAGACATGTGCGCATGGACACTGCGACCGTAGACAGCCAGTACGCCGCACTGCAGCAACAAGCACAGCAGACGTCGGCGTTGCTGCAGGCGCTGGCAGGCAAGCTGTCGACTGCGGCTGCCGCCGGGGACACCAACGCACGGGAGTGGGCGCTCGACCTCAAGGAGATCGCGCTGGCGATCCGTGACGAGGAGAGCTCCACCACCCAGCTGTTGACCGCCATCCATGCGTTGGTGGACAACCACGTGCAGGCCCCGGTGTATCAGCAGCCCGAACCGCAGTACCAACCGCAGTACCAGCAGCCGCAATACCCTGCCCAGCAGGCCTATCAGCCGCAGTACCAACCGCAACAGGGCGGGGCGCTGCAGCACTTCCTGGGCGGGCGGTTCGGTCAGGCGATCGTCAACGGAGCGGGCTTCGGCATCGGCGACGACATCGTCAACAGCATCTTCGACCGGATCTGACGGCGCTCACCCGGTCAACCTGACGACCTCCGTTCGCCTGCAGCCCAATTGGGCCGGCAGCCGCTCGAATCCGTGGAGGTTGACCAGATCCCGCCGTTTCGGGGGCTCGGTCAGCCGAAGATCGGGATAGGACTCGAACAGGGCGCGCAATGCCGTGGCGCCTTCGATGCGGGCCAGCGCGGCGCCGAGGCACGCATGAATTCCTGACGCGAATGCCAGGTGGTCGCGCGCATTGCGTCGGGTGACGTCGAAGACTGCCGGATCGGGGAACACCCTCGGATCCCGGTTCGCGCCGCCGAGGAGCAGCGCGACCATGTCACCGGCCCGAATACGTTGTCCCGCAACCTCGATGTCGCAGTGCGCGGTGCGGGCGGTCATCTGGACCGGGCTGTCGATGCGCAGGATCTCCTCAACGGCGGCGGGCCACAGCTCGGGCTGGTCGCCCAGTCGCTGCAGCTGCTGGGGGTGCTGTAGGAGCAGGACGATGCCGTTGCCGATGAGATTCACCGTGGTCTCGAATCCGGCGCCGATGAGAAGTGCTGCGTTGGCGGTGAGTTCGCGTTCGGTGAGGGTGTTGTCGGCGGCCATGCGGCTGAACGGGTTGTCGTCGGGAGCGCCGGTGCGCACCCGGCGGAAGTGCTCGGTGAGGTAACCGTCGATGCCGCGTAACCCCTCGATGGCCTGGCGGTAGGTGCGCCAGCGGATTCCGATGTCCAGCAACGGTGCTCCGTGGTGTCCCCACTGCAGCAGCCGCGCATGGGTGTCGTCGGGCAGACCCAGGATCTGGGCGATCATCGCGACCGGCAGCGCCGAGGCGAAGTCTGCGATCAGGTCCGGCTGCGAGCTCTCCGCGAGTCGGTCGATCAGTTCGCGCGTCACCTCGGCAACCCGGGTGTCGAGCGTGTCGATGGCCCGCGGCGTGAAGCTCTGCGCCACCAGCTGGCGGTAGCGCGTGTGGTCGGGCGGATCGACGATCACCATCGCGGGCGGCTCGACCGGGTTCGCGACGCCCGGGTCGGTGCGTGCCAGCAATGCCCGCAGCGGTGCGGGCAACTCCATACCCGTCGGCGGCGTCACCCCGAAGCGCTTGTCCCGCAATATCTCTCGGCACACAGCGTGGTCGACGCTGGCCCACGCGAAGGGGGTACGGATCAGTGGCCCGCGCGCCCGGATCTCCTCCAGCAGCGGATACGGATCGAGGCCTTGCCCGTGATTGGCGATCAGCCCGGCCACTGGATTGCCCCGCACCGCCTGAATTCTCATGAACGTCCTCGGTACCGCGTGCAGGGCCACCCACCGCGCCCAAAGTCCGATGTTCATCAACACCCTCCCCGATCGATCACTAGAATGAGACGGAGAGACAAATAGACACTCATCGTCTCTCTTGTGCCGATGACTACGCTACGACGACGGGCATCCGCAGGCAAGGAGGAGTTGCGTGACGACGACGCGAACAGCCGACTTCGTGCGACGGCTCGCCCGCCCCGACCCCGCGGTGCTGACCCTGGTCCGCGAGCCGGACGCGATCAGCACCCGCATCCTGGCCGCAGCCCTGGAACAGGCTGAGCTGGTGGGCATCCGGCGCACAACCATGGAAGACGTCGCGCGACGCAGCGGGGTTGGCCGCGCGACGCTCTACCGACGTTTCCCCACCAAGGACGCCCTGATCGACGCCCTCGTGCTCGCCGAGGCGCGCCGCTACCTGGAGGGCAGCGACCGGGCTCGGGCGCAGGCCGACACCTTGGAGGACCGCATGGTGTTCGACACCGTTTTCACCGTGACGTTCCTGCGCGAGCACGCCCTGCTCAAGCAGCTGCTGCGCACCGAGCCCGAGACGATCCTGCCCAGCCTCACCGTCGACGCAGGCGCCATCATCGATTTCGCCACCGAGCACTCCGCCGCACAGCTGCGCACCGACCTGTACGGGACGACGCAGACCACCGAAGCCCAGGAGCGCCACCTGCGTACCGTCGCCGAACTGCACACCCGGCTGACGTTGTCCTTCATCGTCACGCCGCACTCCAGCATCAAACTCACCACGCTCGAAGACACTCGTGAGTACGTGCGGACATACCTGTTGCCGATGGTCACTGCAGCGGAGCGTGATTGACTCGATAACCATGACCCAGGTGCAGGGGAGGATCTGGCGAGCGGGCCGGGCGGTCGACGGTTTCACATTCGACGGGATCTCGGACTGTCTGACAGATGAGAACACCCTGATCTGGGCTGACATCTACGATCCGGATCACGACACACTGCGGGCTCTCGCCGCGGAACTCGGGCTCAACATCTGGGCCGTCGAGGACGCCATGGCGCCCATGGAACGCACGAAAGCGTCTGTGTACCACACACATACGTTCTTCACGGTGTATGCGGTGCACCTGAGGATCCCGACCGACGACATCTCGAGCACACTGGTCAAGCACCGCATCTCGGCGTTCGTGCTGCCCCGCGGACTCATCACCGTGCGACTGCCGGCCGAACCGGAGCCCACCAATTTCGATGCCGACGAGGTCTCACGGCGCTTCGACGAACTCGGCGGGCAACAGTACGGAGTCGGCGCACTCGTGCACGGCCTGCTCGACGTCGTGGTGGACGGACACTTCGAGGCGGTCCAGGAACTCGACGACGCCATCGAATCGCTCGAGGACGAACTGTTCGACGACGGCGGTCCCCAACGCGGCCTGCAGCGACGCACCTTCCGGCTGCGCAAGGATCTCGTCCAGCTGCGCCGCGTGGTCCTGCCGATGCGGGAGGTGGTCAGCACCATCCAGCATCGCCGCATGGATTCGAAGATCTCGCCCGAACTCGACCCGCTCTACGCCGACCTGTACGACCACGTGCTGCGGGCATCGGAGTGGACCGAATCCCTGCGCGATATGGTCACCACCGTTTTCGAGACGAATCTGTCGCTGCAGGACGCCCGGCTCAACACCGTGATGAAGAAGCTCACCGGCTGGGCCGCGATCATCGCGGTCCCGACGGCCATCACCGGTTTCTACGGCCAGAACGTCGTGTATCCGGGCATCAACACCGTGGTGGGCTTCATCGCCAGCTCCACCCTGATCGTCGTGCTGGTAGTCCTGCTGTACGTGATGTTCAAGCGTCGCGACTGGCTCTGAGACGCATCTCACAGCTCCCCCTTTTGGGGGATATTGGGAGTCAGACCGAATTGAACGCCGCAGGTCAACGATAGGACTCAAACCCTAGAGCGCTGTTCACCGTTGGAGGACGTGAGAGAGACCCGAACTCAAATGCAAGACTCATCCATGCCCAATCAACAGATCGGACACAAGTAGATGATCATCGGGATTCCGCGCGAGTCTCAGCCGGGAGAAACACGCGTCGCTGCCACACCGCAGACTGTCGGACAGATTACCAAGCTCGGCTATGCCGTCGTCGTCGAATCCGGCGCCGGGTCGGCCTCGAGCTTCGCCGACAGTGCCTACGTAGCGGCCGGCGCCGAGATCGGCTCGTTCGAGCAGGTATGGGCGGCGGAGGTGGTGCTGAAGGTCAACGCGCCCACCGACGATGAGATCGCCGCGCTGCGCGACGGTGCGACCCTGGTCGCCCTGATCTCTCCGGCCCTCAAGCCCGAACTGGTCGAGAAGCTCGGCACGCGCCGCATCACCGTGCTGGCCATGGACGCGGTGCCACGCATTTCGCGGGCGCAGTCCTTGGATGTGTTGTCCTCGATGGCCAACATCGCCGGCTACCGCGCAGTGATCGAGGCCGCTCACGAGTTCGGCCGGTTCTTCACCGGTCAGGTGACCGCGGCAGGCAAGGTGCCCCCGGCCAAGGTGCTCGTGGTGGGTGCCGGGGTCGCCGGCCTGGCCGCCATCGGCGCCGCGGGCAGCCTGGGCGCCATCGTGCGGGCCACCGACCCCCGCCCGGAGGTCGCCGATCAGGTCGCGTCCCTGGGCGGGGAATACCTCGCGGTGGATCCGGCTGCGGCCGAGGTCTCGACCACGGGCTACGCCAAAGAGATGGGTGAGGACTACAAGGCCCGCGAAGCGCAGCTCTATGCCGAGCAGGCCAAAGATGTCGACATCATCATCACCACCGCGCTGATCCCCGGCAGGCCCGCGCCCCGCATCATCACCGCCGACATGGTCGCGTCGATGAAATCGGGCAGCGTGATCGTCGACATGGCTGCGGCCAACGGCGGCAACGTGGAAGGCACCGTCAAGGACAAGGCGATCGTGACCGACAACGGTGTGACGATCATCGGCTACACCGATCTGGCCGGCCGACTGCCCGCTCAGGCCTCCCAGCTGTACGGCACCAACCTGGTGAACCTGCTGAAGCTGCTCACGCCTGAGAAGGACGGCAAGCTCATCCTGGACTTCGACGACGTCGTGCAGCGGTCGGTGACCGTGGTGCGCGACGGCGAGATCACCTGGCCGCCGCCTCCGGTGCAGGTGTCTGCCGCACCGGCCGCCAAGGCCGCCGCCGAAGCCCCGGCCGCCAAGCCGCAGAAGCAGCCGATGTCGACCGGACGCCGCCTCGGAGTGACATTCGCTGTCGCCGCCGCGGTCTTCGCGCTGATCGCGATCTCCCCGAGCGCACTGCAGGTGCACCTGACCGTGTTCGCGCTGGCGATCGTGATCGGCTACTACGTGATCGGCAATGTGCACCACGCGCTGCACACCCCGCTGATGTCGGTGACCAACGCGATCTCGGGAATCATCGTCGTCGGGGCGCTGCTGCAGATCGGCCAGCACAACGTCCCGGTGACCGTGCTGGCCTGCCTGGCGATCCTGCTCGCCAGCATCAACGTCTTCGGCGGCTTCGCGGTGACGCGCCGCATGCTCGCGATGTTCTCCCGCAGCTAGAGCCTGCGCCCCCACCACAGACTTTCTCCGAACGGATTCCATGTTCACCTTAGAAAACGTCGCCTCAGCGGCCTACGTCATCGCAGCACTACTGTTCATCCTCGCCCTGGCCGGCCTGTCCAAACATGAGACATCAAGGGCCGGAAACACATTCGGCATCGTCGGCATGGCAGTGGCGCTGATCGCGACCATCGCACTGGCCCTGGACCGCAAGATCGAACCCCTGGGGCTGGCCCTGCTGATCGGCGCCATGATCGTCGGCGCGGCGATCGGACTGTGGCGCGCCCGCGTGGTCGAGATGACGGGCATGCCCGAACTGATCGCGCTGCTGCACTCGTTCGTCGGTCTGGCCGCGGTATTGGTCGGCTGGAACGGCTACCTGCACGTCGAGAATGATCTCGCCGGCGCCGAGGCCGCTCACCTTCATGCCGAGGGCATGCTCGGCATCCACTCCGCCGAGGTGTTCGTCGGCGTCTTCATCGGTGCGGTGACCTTCACCGGTTCGATCGTGGCCAACCTCAAGCTGTCGGCCCGCATCAAGTCCGCCCCGCTGATGCTGCCCGGCAAGAATTTCCTCAACGTCGGCGCGCTGGTCGCGTTCTTCGTCCTGACCGTGTGGTTCGTCATCTCCCCGCACCTGTGGCTGCTGGCCGTGGTGACCGCGCTGGCCCTGCTGCTGGGTTGGCACCTGGTCGCCTCCATCGGCGGCGGCGACATGCCCGTGGTGGTGTCGATGCTCAACAGCTACTCCGGCTGGGCCGCGGCGGCGTCGGGCTTCCTGTTGTCCAACGATCTGTTGATCATCACCGGCGCCCTCGTCGGCTCCTCCGGTGCTTACCTGTCCTACATCATGTGCAAGGCCATGAACCGGTCGTTCATCTCCGTCATCGCAGGCGGTTTCGGCATCGAGGCAGGCCCGGCTGAGGACAAGGACTACGGCGAGCACCGCGAGATCAACGCCGAAGGCGCGGCCGAACTGCTCGCCCACGCCGACTCGGTGATCATCACGCCGGGCTACGGCATGGCCGTGGCACAGGCCCAGTACGGGGTGGCCGACCTGACCCGCAAGCTGCGTGAGCGCGGCGTCAACGTCCGCTTCGGCATCCACCCCGTCGCCGGTCGCCTGCCCGGTCACATGAACGTGCTGCTGGCCGAAGCCAAGGTGCCCTACGACATCGTGCTGGAGATGGACGAGATCAACGACGACTTCGACGGCACCTCCGTCGTCCTCGTCATCGGCGCCAACGACACAGTCAACCCGGCCGCCGCCGAGGACCCGGGCAGCCCGATCGCCGGTATGCCCGTGCTCACGGTGTGGAACGCCGACAACGTCATCGTGTTCAAACGCTCCATGGCCTCGGGCTACGCCGGCGTGCAGAACCCGCTGTTCTTCCGCGAGAACACCCAGATGCTCTTCGGCGACGCCCGCGACCGCGTCAACGACATCCTCGCCGCCCTGCCCGCCGTCGAACGCGTGTAGCCCGCCAGAAACTAGGATGTGCAAGTATGCCGGTGGACCGCTTACTGCCATCCGATGAGTCGCGTGAACTCATCGCCCTGACCTGCGATATCGCGGACAAGGTGCTCGATCCGATCGTCGACGAACACGAGCGGGACGAAAAGTATCCGGAAGGGGTCTTCGCCCAACTGGGGCAGGCGGGGCTGTTGAGCCTGCCCCAGCCCGAGGAGTGGGGCGGCGGCGGTCAGCCCTACGAGGTGTACCTGCAGGTACTCGAGGAGATCGCCGCCCGCTGGGCTGCCATTGCCGTGGCCGTCAGCGTGCACAGCCTGTCATCGCATCCGCTGCTGGCCTACGGCACCGACGAGCAGAAGCAGCGCTGGCTGCCCGGCATGCTCTCGGGTACCCAGATCGGCGCCTACAGCCTGTCGGAGCCCCAGGCGGGGTCGGACGCCGCTGCGCTGCGTTGCTCGGCCACGCGGTCCGGCGACGGCTACGTGCTCAACGGGTCCAAAGCGTGGATCACCCACGGCGGCAAGGCGGACTTCTACACGTTGTTCGCGCGCACCGGCGAGGGTTCTCGCGGAGTGTCGTGCTTCCTGGTGCCCGGGGATCTCGACGGTCTGACCTTCGGCAAGCCCGAGGAGAAGATGGGGCTGCACGCGGTGCCCACCACATCGGCGTTCTACGACAACGCACTGCTCGACGCCGACCGACTCATCGGCTCCGAGGGTCAGGGCCTGTCGATCGCGTTCTCGGCTCTGGACTCGGGCCGGCTCGGTATCGCGGCGGTGGCCGTCGGCATCGCACAGGCCGCGCTGAACGAGGCTGTGCGCTACGCCAACGAGCGCACCACGTTCGGGCGCAAGATCATCGACCATCAGGGCCTGGGCTTCCTGCTGGCCGACATGGCCGCCGCGGTGGTCAGCGCCCGGGCCACCTACCTGGATGCCGCCCGCCGCCGTGATGCCGGTCTGCCGTATTCGACGCAGGCCAGCGTGGCCAAGCTGATCGCCACCGACGCTGCGATGAAAGTCACCACCGATGCCGTGCAGGTATTCGGCGGCGCCGGCTACACCCGCGACTACCGCGTGGAGCGGTTCATGCGAGAAGCGAAGATCACGCAGATCTTCGAAGGCACCAACCAGATCCAGCGGATGGTGATCGCGCGGAGTTTGGGGTCCTGACAGGCCGCATAATGGCAGGTAACCCCATAATGACTGGCGACTATGACACAACCTGCACATGCGCAGCCTCCGGCTCGGCACCGGATGGGCAGCCGCGCCCCGCGTCGCGGCCTTCGCGTTGCCCGCAGGGTTGCCGTCAGCCTGGCTGCGACGGCCGTCTTGGCAGGCACCGGCATGGGCTGGGCCGGCTATCACGGAGCGCTCAACGGCATCACCACGTCCAATGCGCTGGCTGGTGGTCCCGCGTCGTCGGGTAATACCCAGAACATCCTCATCATGGGGCTGGACAGCCGGCTCGATCAGCACGGCAATCCGCTCCCGCAGGACATCTACGACGCACTGCACGCCGGCGACGAGACGGTGGGCGGCTACAACTCCAACGTGCTGATCGTCGTCCATCTCCCCGGCGACGGCGGCCCGGCCACCGCGTTCTCCATCCCCCGCGACGACTACGTGCAACTCGCCGGGTGCCCCAGCGGCACCTGCAAGGGCAAGGTCAAGCAGGCCTACGGGCTGGCCTACCAGCACGCGATGGACAACATGGAGTCGAGCTCCGACAACGCGGCCATCCACGAGCAGCAGGCCCGCGAGGCCGGGCGCAAGGCCGAGATCGCCACGGTGCGCAATCTGCTGGGCATCCCGATCGACCACTTCGTCGAGGTCACCCTCGGCGCGTTCTTCCAGATCGCCAAGGCCGTCGAACCGATCACCGTGTGTCTCAACGCCGACACCGAGGATCCCTATTCGGGGGCCAACTTCCACAAGGGTGTGCAGGAGATCGACGCCGCGCAGGCGATGGCGTTCGTCCGGCAGCGCCGCGACGTCAACGACGAGAACTTCACCGACCTGGACCGCACGCGTCGTCAGCAGGCCTTCATCGCCGCCCTGGTGTCCGCGCTGAGCCACGGCGGTGGGCTCAACAACGCCAGCACGCTGCGCAACCTGCTCAACGTCGCGAAGCAGAACGTCGCCCTGGACTCAGGTTTCGACCTCGCCGAATTCGCCAAGCGCGCATCGGCTCTCACCGATCATCCGCCGTCGCTGTACACCTTGCCGATCAAGGAGTTCGGGCAGGACTCCCTCGGCGAGGACGTCAACATCATCGACGTCCCCACCGTCCGCAAGATCGTGCACGACCTGGTCTCCGGCCCCGACTCCGCCTCGGCACCCACGAGCACACCGGCGAAGGACTCGACACTCAACGGTCACGGCGCAGTGCTCGACGTGATCAATGCGTCGTCCTTCAACGGGCTGGCCACCCATCTCGAAACTCTTTTCGCGGCAAAGGGATTCACCGAGGGCCAGGTGGGTGACGCATCGTCGTTGTCGGCCACCACCACCGTCGAGTACGGGCATGGCGCCGACACGGCGGGCCATGCCCTTGCCGACGAACTGGGGCTGACGGCAGAGCCGTCCACCGGCGTCGCCCCCGGCGCCGTGCAACTGACCATCGGGACCGACTTTCCCGCCGACGAATACGCCGACCGCAACACCGACGCGCTGTCGAGCAGCGAGACGACGTCTTCGACAACCACTTCATCCACCACCGTGAGCGCCCCGGTGACCACTGTGGCCGCCACCGCGACCGGCAGCTACACGCCCGCGCCAACCGACCTGACCCAGATGAAGGTGTCCGGTATTCCGTGTGTGAAATAGGTTGCTAGAGCGTCACCGTCACCCGCGTACCGGTTCCCGGCCAGGTGTCGATGTCCATGGTTCCGTCATTGGCTTCAACGCGAACCTGCAAGGACGCCAGGCCGATATGCCCACTGGACACGGATGTCGTGACCTTCGCCGGGTCGAAACCCACGCCGTCATCGGCTACTACCAACACAATTCGGTCCCCCTTGCGATGCAGTCCTACGGTCACCTCGGTGGCGCGGGCATGCTTGTTCACGTTCGCCAGCAGTTCCCGCGCCGCCCGGTACAGCAGGGCCTCTGACTCCGGTTGCCCGACGTCTTCGATGTCAGAGTTCACCACCACGTCGCGATTCTCATACTGGCGCAACAGTTCTCGCACCGCAGCAGCCAGCCCGAGCTGGGCCAGCACCTGCGGGTGCAGCTCGGTGACCGTCGAGCGCAGCCCGGCCGCGGTCTCCTGCAGCGCCGCGCGCACCCTGTCCAGGGCGGGATCCGGTATGCGTTCCCGGATCTCGTCGAGATCCAGCCGCGCCGCCAGTAGCGTCTGCAACGGCCCGTCGTGCAGGTGCTCGGCGAGTTCGGCATTGCGGATGTCGTCGGCGCGCGCCGATTCCGACACCAAGCGGCGGCGCACCTCCAGCAGCCACCGCACCCGTGCCGACCGGCGCACCAGCACCAGCGACAACGCGGTCGTCGCCACGGCCAGCCAGACCAGGAATCCGACGTGCATGTAGACGACGTTGGGCAGTCCGACGTTGTCGTCACGCTTGGAGTAGAAGATCCACACCACCAGATAGCCCAGTGCGGTCGCGGCGCCGAGCAGCGCGGTGAGCACCGGGCGGTCCTGGAAGGCAATGGAGATCGGCAGCAGGAAGAACACCGGCAGCAGCGCGGCCGTCGCACCCCCGGAGACCGCGCACAGCGCCACCAACACCAGCACATCGACGGCCGTCGAGGCCCATTCCACCCAGCGCGGCATCGGCCCGCGCAGCACCACCACCAGCCAGATCACCGCCGCGACGGCGTACACGCCGATGATCACCGCGTAGACCTCGGGCAGCCAGTGGTCCACCTCCCACACCGAGACCAGCACAAGGATCAAGATGATCAGCGGAACCCGCAGCACGGCTGACACCCGGACGGGTTGGGAGGCAAAGAAGTCGACGGTCCGTTGGAACGCCATGTCAGTCCAGCAGCTTGCGCCGCATCGCCTCGGCGACCGCGGCGGCACGGTCTGACACCCCGAGCTTCTCGTAGAGCCGCTGCACATGGGTCTTGACGGTCGAGGGGGCCAGGTAGAGCTCCTTGGCCATGGCAGGGATGCTCCGTCCCTTGGCGATGAGATCGAGCACCTCCCGCTCGCGCGGGCTGAGCACCGGCGCGTCGGGTTCGTTGCGCCGCCGGATCTCGCCGGCCAATCCGGCGGCCAGGTTCGGGTCGATCACGTCCCGGCCCTTGGCGCAGGACAGCACCGCGTTGACCAGCTCGCTTCGGGTGGACTCCTTGGACAGAAAACCCGCGGCACCCTGCTGCAGCGCCGTGTACACGATGGCCGACTCGTCGTGCGCGGAGATCAACAACACCCGGGTGCCGAGCTCGTCGCGGTTGACAGCGGCCGCCACTTGAGCGCCGTCCAGTTGCGGCATGCGGTAATCCAGCAGAGCAACCTGGGGCCGGTGGGTCTTGATGAGTTCCAGTGCGTCCGCGCCGTTGTCGGCTTCGGCCACCACGTCGATCTCGCCGCTGGAGATCAAGGCCCGCACCACACCCTCGCGGAACATCGGATGGTCATCGCCCACCACCACCCGCACCTTCTCGGCCATGGCGCACAGCATCCCACAGGCAATAACGTCGGAACCCCGAAAAACACGCAAGAATCACCCTCATGCATCTGGACGAGCTGCACTGGTTCGTCGTCCTCGCCGAGACCGAGCACGTCACCGACGCAGCAGCCGAGCTGCACATCAGCCAACCCACTCTGTCGCGAGCCTTGGCCCGGTTGGAGGACGAGGTGGGCACCCCGTTGTTCGACCGGGTCGGCCGCCGGCTGCGGCTCAACGCCTACGGCGAGCTCCTGCTCGAGCACGCCCGCCGCAGCTTGGCCGAGATGCGTTCTGCCACTGAGCGAATCGCCGCGTTGCGCGACCCTGACACCGGGACCGTTCGGTTGGCGTTCCTGCATTCCCAGGCCAGCTGGTTCGTGCCGGACCTGCTGCGGCGGTTCCGCGCCGAGGCGCCGCGCGTGCAGTTCGCGCTCATCCAGGGCGCCGCACACGACATCGTCGACGCGCTCGCCGGTGGCCGGGTCGACCTGGCCATCACCTCGCCCCGTCCGGACGGCTACCGGTGGCGCGGCCTGTACCTGGAGCGGTTATGCCTGGCGGTGCCGCGCGGGCACCGGTTCGCCGATCGGACCCAAATCCGGCTGGCCGACGCCGGCGACGAGCCGTTCGTCGCGTTGGCACCCGAGTTCGGCCTGCGGCAGCTCACCGACGAATTGTGTGCCGAGGCCGGGATCGAGCCGCAGGTGGTGTTCGAGGCGATGGAGATCCCGACGATGGAGGGTCTGGTCGCTGCGGGTTTCGGCGTCGCGGTCGTGCCCGTTCCTCGATCCGAGCGCGCCGAGCCGGGAGCGGTCTATGTCCCGTTGTCACAGACCTCGGCCAAGCGCCAGCTCGGATTGGCGTGGCCCGCGGATCGGCCGCTACCGCCTGCAGCTGAACGTTTCGCCGACTTCGTCATACGCCAAGCGCATGAAGATACCTAGTTCTATGCATTGGACACATCGACGGTAGCTACCTAACGTCGATGCAGTGACTGCCGCTCCTGCGATTTCGACTGACTGGCAAGGGCATACGCGCGGCTCCGCCGACTATCGACGCTTGCTCGCCGCGCTGTTCTGCGCCGGAGTCGCCACCTTCGCGCAACTGTATTCACCCCAGGCGGTTTTGCCGCTGATCGCACGTGATCTCGGCACCGGCGCCGCAGGCACCGCGCTGGCCGTGTCGACCGCCACGATCGGGCTCGCGGTCGGCGTGATCCCGTGGGCCGCCCTGGCCGACCGCATCGGCCGGGTTCAGGTGATGACGATATCCGTCACGGCTGCAACGGTTCTCGGCCTGCTGGTGCCGCTGTCCCCGAGTTTCCAACTGCTGCTGACCGGCCGGTTCCTTGAGGGTCTCGTGGTGGCGGGCGTACCGGCCGTCGCAGTCGCCTACCTGACCGAGGAGATCAACGCGGGGCACGCGGCCAGAGCGGCGGGCACCTACGTCGCAGGCACCACCATCGGCGGACTGGCCGGTCGGCTCGTCACCGGACCCGTTGCCGAGCACTTCGGCTGGCGCGTCGGCGTGCTGACGGTGGCGGTCCTGTGCGGCCTGGCCGCGCTCGCGTTCGCCAAGCTCGCGCCGCCGGCACAGGGATTCACCCCCACCCGCAGTCACCGCGAACTGGGCCCGCGTCTGTGGGCCAACCTGCGGTCACCGCGCCAACTGGTGCTCTACGCGCAGGGCTTTCTGCTGATGGGCGGTTTCGTCGCGATCTACAACTTCCTGGGCTTCCGGCTCATGGCCGCGCCCTTCCACCTGCCGCAGACCGTGGTCAGCCTGGTGTTCGTGGCGTATCTGGCCGGTACCTGGGCCTCGGCACGAGCCGGCGCCGAGGCCACCCGGTTCGGTCGACGGACGGTGCTGCTCGCCTCGATCGCGACAATGATCGTCGGCGTCGCCATCACCATGAGCCACAATCTGGTCGCCGTGCTGGCGGGGCTGGTGATCGCCACCGCGGGATTCTTCGGGGCGCACGCCATCGCGTCGGGCTGGGTCGGCACCGCCGCATCCGCCGACGGCAAGGCCCAAGCCTCCTCGCTCTACAACCTGTTCTATTACGGAGGGTCGAGCGCCGTCGGCTGGTTCGGCGGGGTGGCGTTCGACGCGGCCGGTTGGAGCGCCGTCGCGGGGGTGGTCATCGGCCTGGCAGTCGTGGCGGGGTTACTGGCCTGCACGATCACCACAACTCGATATCGCGGCCGTACTCCGATTCCGGACGTGGACCGAAGTAGCGCCGCTGCGATTCCTCGATGAGGACGTCGTTGATGCTGGCCTCACGCCTAGCCATCAGCCCGTCGTCGGTGAACTGCCACAGCTCGTTGCCATAGCTGCGGTACCACTGCCCGTCGGCGTCATGCCACTCGTACTGGAACCGCACCGCCATGCGGTTCTCCCGGAATCCCCACAGGCTCTTGCGCAGCACGTAGTCCAGCTCGCGCAGCCATTTCCGGGTCAGGAAGTCCACGATCTGCTCGCGGCCGACGATGTGCTCGGCCCGGTTACGCCAGTGGGAGTCCGGCGTGTACGCCAGGCTGACCCGGTGCGGGTCACGGGTGTTCCACGCGTCTTCGGCGGCTTGCACCTTCTGCATGGCCGTTTCCAGAGTGAACGGCGGGAACGGCGGGCGGCTCTCGGGCGGGAGGGTTCCAGTCATGCCTATGTTCTACCTGTCTAACCATGTGTCATATCGTGGCTGGCATGGACTTCGCGATGTCGGCCAAGGCGACTGATTACCACAAGCGGCTCACCGACTTCATGACCGAGCATGTGTTCCCGGCAGAGTCGTCTTACGAGGCGTATCGCGAGGAGAGGGGCCCCAAGGACCACACCGTGCCGCCGGTGGTCGAGGAGCTCAAGGTCAAGGCGAAAGCCGCCGGGTTGTGGAATCTGTTCCTGCCGTCGGAGTCCGGGCTGACCAACCTGGAGTACGCGCCCCTGGCCGAGATCTCGGGGTGGAGCCTTGAACTCGCGCCCGAGGCGATCAATTGCCAGGCGCCCGACACCGGCAACATGGAGACCCTGCACCTGTTCGCGACCGAGGCACAGCGCAAGCAATGGCTCGAGCCGCTGTTGGCCGGTGACATCCGCAGCGCATTCGCCATGACCGAGCCCGCGGTGGCCTCCTCGGACGCCCGCAACATCGAGACAACCATGCTGCGCGACGGGGCGGACTACGTCATCAACGGCCGCAAGTGGTGGATCAGCGGGGCCGCCGATCCGCGCTGCAAGATCGTCATCGTGATGGGCCGCACCAATCCCGACGCGGCCTCGCACGCCCAGCAGTCGATGATCCTGGTGCCGGTGGACACTCCCGGCGTCAAGATCCTGCGGTCGCTTCCGGTATTCGGCTGGCAGGACCAGCACGGGCACTGCGAGATCGTCTTCGACAACGTGCGAGTGCCTGCCGAGAATCTGCTCCACGAGGAGGGCAGCGGTTTCGCCATCGCCCAGGCCCGGCTGGGCCCCGGCCGCATCCACCACTGCATGCGTGCGCTCGGGGCAGCCGAGCGGGCGCTGGCGTTGATGGCCGACAGGGTGCAGAAGCGTGTCGCGTTCGGCAAGCCGTTGGCCGAACAGGGTGTGGTGCGCGAGTCGATTGCCAAGTCCCGCAACGAGATCGACCAGGCCAGGCTGCTGTGCGAGAAGGCTGCGTGGACCATCGACCAGAACGGCAACAAAGCTGCCCACGTGCTGGTGTCCCAGATCAAGTCCGTGGCCCCGCAGGTGGCCTGCACCGTCATCGACCGGGCCATCCAGGTCCACGGGGCAGCCGGCATCAGCGACGACTTCCCGCTGGCTCGGCTCTACGGCTGGCATCGCGCGATGCGGCTGTTCGACGGGCCCGACGAGGTTCATATGCGCACCATCGCCCGTGCCGAACTCGGGCGCGAGAAGTCCCCGCTCGCTTCTGCGGCGTGCGGCCGATCGAGCACGGCGGTGACGTCCGCATGACCGTTGAGCTGGGAGAACTGTCAGGAGCGTGGAACTTCCGAGATGTGGCGGAGACGACCGGGATCCGACCCGGCCGGCTCTACCGGTCCAGTGAGCTGAGCGCGCTCTCCGACACGGGCCGCGACCGGTTCCGCGACTTGGCCATCACCGATGTCGCCGACCTGCGGTCCTACCGCGAGGTGCAGCGCCGCGGCCCCGGGCTGGTGCCCGACGGCGTCGAGGTCCACATGCTGCCGTTCCACTTCCAGGACGATTCCGATCAGGAAGCGCCGCACGAATCGACGTTCCAGCGCGTGATGGCCGAGTCCCCCAGCGACGAGAACGTCGTCGATGCCGCCAAGCGGTACATGGTCGAGGTCTATGAGGAATTCCCGACCCTGCCCGGCGCACATACCGCTGTGCGCCAAGTGATCTCGCTGCTGGCCGCAGGCCGGCCCGTGCTCGCGCACTGCTTCGCGGGCAAGGACCGCACCGGGTTCACCGTGGCGACCGTGCTCAACGCCGTCGGAGTACCGAGCGACACCGTGATGGCGGACTTCCTGCGCAGCAACGACGCCATCGTTGCGCTGCGTGGACGCATCCTCGAGTCGGTGCGGGCCCGATCAGCCGATGCCGAGGTCATCTCATTCGCCGAAGCTCGCCTGACCGACGAGGTGCTCGGCGTACGCGAGGAGTACCTGGACGCCGCGTGGCGCGCGCTCGAGAAGACCTACGGTTCGACGTCCGGCTTCCTGAAGGCGGCCGGCGTGACGGACGCGGACCTTGCCGGGTTGCGTACGACGCTGCTGGGTTGAGCCTGGGTTAGGCCTCGTGGTTTTCCGCAGCGATGCGGCGTTGTTCGTTGCGCATCAGCACCTGCCCGGCGCCGAGCAACACGGCGACGGGCCAGTCGATGATCTCCACAGCCGCGAGCAGGCCCAGTGCGCTGTAGAAGGCCAGCTGCTCAGGGGGCGGCACCGCGACCCGGCCCACCACCGGCAACGTCAGCGCAAAGCCGCGGGCATCGCGGACCTTTTGCACCGCTTCGCGGTGACTCTGTGCCTGTCGTGAGTTTTCGGGCATTGGTCACCTCTCGGTCACGTCGGTTTCGACTACTCGACGTCTCGATTACCCACCGTGACAGGCGTGACAACCTCCAATATGTCGGTCGATCCGATGGCCGACATCGTGGCGCGCGTCTTGACGGTTCCGTTGCGTGAGCTGTACGCCATGTTGTGGCGCTGCGGCCTCCTGCACATCGACGACTCGCCCACCGCTCCTTGAGCCGTGACGTTCACCGTTCTACGGCGAGCGTGACCTGCACCTCGTCGGCCACCTTCATCGCGCCCATCAGCATCGAATACTGCTTGATGCCGAAGTCGGAATGCCGCACCGCCGCCTCAGCCGTGATGCGCCGCCCCGCGCCGTACGGCTCCACGTGGACGTCGACGGTCTGCTGCCCGCTGCGCCCGGCGATCTCCAGGCTTCCGACGAGTCGCAGGGTGTCACCGTCACGGTCGATCGCCGACGACCGAAAAGTGGCCTGAGGAAACAGCTTGGCCTGCAACGTCTTCAGCGCGTTGGTACGCACCACCGCCTTCTCGGCGCCCGACAGCGGGGTCACCCCGCCTTCACCGTGGACGACGTCGAGGGAGCCGAGGTCGATGGTGAGCTCGACGGCGCACGGCTGATCGCCGTCCCAGTCCACGGTCGCTTGCCATGACCGCAGCGCGATGGTCAACCGGTGCCCCATGCGGGCCGCCCTGCCGGTGACGCCCGTGTGCAGCAGCAACTCGCCGTCGGATGCGTCCAGTGTCCATTGCTGAGCAGTCAATTGCTGAACACCAACCCCGTCACCCACGCGATGGTCGCCAGCAGCGCGCCGGTCAACTCCACACCGACCGACAAGGCCACCCCCTTGACCGCATGCACCGTCGACGCAAAGGCCCGGCGGGCGTCCCGCCGCAGCGACAACTCTGCCAGGTACACGCCGGCCACGAAGCCCAGCAGCAGGCCCAGCACCGGGATCACGAAGAATCCGATGATCCCCAGCACGGCGCCGGCCACCAGGCTCCACGTCCGGACGTCGGCGGCCCGCATGCGGCGCACCGGCCACAGATACTTCACCACCTCGGTGGTGATGAACAGCGCCGCAGCGACCCCGAGCGTCACCCACGACACTGCGGTGTGCTCGACGATCGCCCACACCGCGATCGCGGCGAACACCAGCAATCCGCCCGGCAGTACCGGCACCACGATGCCGACAAGCCCGACGGCGATGGCTAAAGCGACCAGTACGACACCAAGAGTGCTCACGGCTTCTGGCCGCGCACCCACTGAATGGCGCCGACGCTCTTGCTGCGCACCCTGAGCAGGCCGAGTTCCTCGAAGATGTCGCCGATCTCGTCCTGACCGAAGAACCGCGCGCCGCCCTTCGACAGCAGGCGCACCGGGCCGCGGCCGACGGTGGGCACCATGACGGCGATCCGGCGGCCCGGCCGCAGCACCCGCACCATCTCCGAAAGTGCGGCGTCGGCATCGGGGATCAACTGCAGCACGGCGATCGAATTCACCGCGTCGAACGATTCATCCCGGAACGGGAGCCGCTGAGCATCGGCGCGGATGAAGCCGACTTGCCTGCCCGCTTCGGCGGCCACCGCCCGGGCCAGCATCGGCTCGGAGATGTCGATGCCGAGGGCCAGCCCGTCGAGGCCGGCGGCGCGAGCCAACGCCGCCGTGACGTTGCCGGGGCCGCTGCCGACGTCGAGCACGACGCCACCGGACGGGATGTTCAACCAGTCGACGGGCGGCCGGGTCACCGCCAGCAGCCGCCGGTTCAGCAACTGGGCACGGTCATAGAGCATCGACCCGACCGGGGACGCCCACCACTTCTGGATCGTCCCCGAGTTCTTGGGTGCGTCCGAGCCCGCGCCCAACAGATCGAGGTAGCCCTTGCTGATGTCAGGGTCAGCCGGCGGATCGATCAACAGATCGAGTGCGCGGCGCAGTGCTTGATTCGACGCAGTGTCCACAGCTCCACGCTACGCACCGAGCTGGTCGGCGAGGTCGAGAAAATCCGTCGCCAACACGTCGAACTCGCCCGGTTCGACCACGTGGGCCTCGCGATCCGGCCCGTATTCGAGGGGCCGGGCCACATAGGCCGTGCCCAGCCCGGCCGCCCGGGCCGCCCGCAGGTCGGACGGATGTGCGGCGACGAGGGTGAGCTCGGCGGGTGCCACGTCGAGTAGTTCGGCGCAGCCCAGATAGGCCTCGGCGTCCGGCTTGTAGTGCCGGAACAGCTCAGCCGAGATCACGCAATCCCAGGGCAGCCCGGCATGTTTGGCCATGTTGGTGAGCAGGGACAGATTCCCGTTGGACAGCGTGGTGATGACGAAACGGTCCTTGAGCCTGGTCAGCCCGGCCACCGAATCGGGCCACGGGTTCAGCCGGTGCCAGGCCCGGTTGAGGTGGTCGACCTCGTCATCCCCCACCTCGATCCCGGCCTCGCTCAGCAGCGAAACCAGGATCTGCCGGTGCAGGTCGTCGATCCGGGTCCATGGCAGCTCGCCGCGCCGCACCCGGTCCATCGCCGGGGCGTAGCCGGCCCGCCAGGCATCGGCGAAGGCCGGCCAATCCCGCTGCAGCCCATGGTGTTCACCAAAGGTCGCGAGTTCGGCGATGATCGACGACCGCCAATCGACGACGGTCCCGAACACGTCGAATGCGAGGGCTTTCATCGTTGTGGCTCCAACACCAGCTTGCCCCGCACCCCGCCACTGGCCAGGGCGTCGAGCGCCGCCGCCCCGTCCGACAACGGATAGCGCACGGGCGGTGGCGGCCGCAGCCCGGCCGCGACCAACTTGGCCAGTTCGTCTCCGACCTGCCCCTGGGCCGCCGGGTGGCGCCGTAGGAATTCGCCCCAGCCCACCCCGACCACGCTGACGTTGCGCAACAGCAGGCGGTTCACCTTGACGGTCGGGATTCCGCCACCGGCGGCGAATCCGATCACCAGCAGCCGGCCCTCGGGTGCCAGCACACGGATGGCGTCGTCGAAGGCCTCGCCGCCGATCGGGTCGACGACCAGGTCGACGCCGTGGCCATCAGTGGCGTCGAGCACGGCCTGCCGCCAGCCGTCGGCCAGCGGCAACACCACATCGGCACCCACCGACGTGACGAACTCCTCGGCACCGGACCGGTGCACCATCGCAATGACCTTGGCGCCCATGGCCTTTGCGAGCTGGATCGACGCGACACCGATGCCGCCCGCCGAGCCGAGCACCAGCACGGTCTCGCCTGCTTGCAGCCCGCCGCGGCGAGCCAGCGCGAACTGCATCGAGTAGTAGTTGCCCAACAACGAGGCGGCCTGCCCGTCGTCGATGCCGTCGGGCGTGGGGATGACGCTGGCCGGCGCGACGGCGACCTGCTCGGCGTACCCGCCCAGCATCGTCATCGCCGACACTCGCTGACCGGCCGTGAAACCCGACCCTTCCGGCGCCGACCGCACGGTACCGGCGACCTCCATACCGGGGGTGAACGGCGGCTCCAGCCGCAACTGGTATTCGCCGCGCAGCAACAGCAGATCCGGGAAGCAGACGCCTGCGGCGCCGACGTCCACGATCACCGCATCGTTGGACACGGGATCGGGGACGTCGACGTACGCCAACCCGGATGTACCGGTAAGTGCCTGCGCTACAAGCGCTTTCACTGGATCTAGCCCAGCTTGAAGCTGGCCTGCTGCGCTGCGGACAGGTCGGTGATCTCGCCCCACTTGGCGGCGATGTCATCGACGGAGGGCACCTCGGTGAAGGTGACGCCCTCGTTCTGGAAGAGCGCCGTGCGCTGCACCTTGCCACCGCCGACGATGAAGACGGAGTCGGTATCGGGCAGTTCCTCGGTCATGAGGTAGGCCACGACCGGGGCGACGTACTCGGGGGTGAGCTTCTCGAACACCTCGGGCGGCAGGATGTCCTGCGTCATGCGGGTGGCGGCGATGGGCGCGACCGCGTTGGTCTTGATGTTGTACTTGGCGCCTTCCTGGGCCAGCGTGTTGATCAGGCCGACCAGGCCGAGCTTGGCGGCGCCGTAGTTGGCCTGGCCGAAGTTGCCGAACAGGCCGCTGGTGGAGGTGGCGACGACGACGCGGCCGAAGCTCTGCTCACGGAAATGCGGCCAGGCGGCGCGGATGACGTTGTATCCACCGTAAAGGTGCACCTTGAGCACGGCGTCCCAGTTCTCGAACGTCATCTTGTGGAACGTGCCGTCGCGCAGGATGCCTGCGTTGCTGACCACGCCGTCGACCTTGCCGAACTCGTCGAGGGCGGTCTTGATGATGTTCTCGGCGCCCTCGGACTCGGCGACGCTGTCATAGTTGGCGACGGCGCGTCCGCCCGCGGCCTTGATCTCGTTGACGACCTCGTCGGCCATGTTGTGGCCGGCGCCGGTGCCGTCGCGGGCACCGCCCAGGTCGTTGACAACGACGCTGGCGCCCTCGCGGGCGAGCGTCAGGGCGTATTCACGGCCCAGACCACCGCCGGCACCGGTGACGACAACAACGCGATCCTGCACTCCTGCCATGAGGGTTCCTCTCGCTTAAAGGGGCTCAGCTCGGGCCCGTCAGCAATCACCACTGTCGGGCGTCCTTCTCTGTATACGGCGGCGAGATCGTCGGCCATGCACCGGGTCAGCCGAAGGCACGCGCTGCGCCGGCGTAGTGAGCACTGTCACGGCGTTCCGCGGGGTTTTACCGGAATGAACACCGCAGGCCGCAAGTTGAACCAGTCAGGAAAGCAACAGAACAAAGAAGAGGCAAGAGAAATGAAGAAGTTCGGATTCACCGCCATCGTCGCAAGCGGATTCGCCGCCGCCGTCTTGGGCCTGGCTGGGCCGGCATCGGCCGGGGTGGACCACCAGGATTGGCTCAACCAGATCGGCCAGCACGTGAACGTGCCGCAGGTCGACACCTCGGTTCACCAGAGCCGCTGACAGACAACTCAAGCGGGGCACCGGAGAACATCCGGTGCCCCGCTTTTGTTGCGCTGCTGCTAAATCCGTTGCGCCGTGACGAAGGTCGCGAAGGCGTCGTCGTCGTGAGGGTGCTGCAAGTCGACGGAGCGGTTCAGCCGGCGCATCTCCGCGAGGGAGTGCACACCGTGCGCCTGCCAGCCGTGCTCGTTGAGCCACTGCGTCACATCGGCGCGGTCGGGGTCCTCGTAAACCAGGTTCTGGATGTCGAGGGCCTGCTCCAGATTGAACTGGGCCGCGAACCGCGCGAAGCGCTCCCGCATCTCCTCGCGGCGCTCGGCTGCCGTGTGCCCGGCGGTCTCGGCCGCGATGCGACTGCCCGGCGCCGACAGTTCGGTGATCTGCTCGAAGAGCCGGTCCTGAGCATCGGCGGGCAGGTACATCAACAGACCCTCGGCCAGCCACGCCGTCGGCTTCTCCGCATCAAAACCAGCCTCCCGCAACGCCTTCGGCCAGTCGAAGCGCAGGTCCATCGGGACCTCGTGGCGCTCGGCGGTCGGCTGCACGCCATGCTCGGTCAGCGTGGCGGCCTTGTACTCCAGCACCTTGGGCTGATCGATCTCGTACACCGTGGTGCCTTCCGGCCACTCCAGCCGGTAGGCCCGGGAATCCAGACCCGATGCCAGGATGACGACCTGACGGATACCGGCCTGCACCGCGTCGGCGAAGTATGCGTCGAAGAAGTGCGTGCGCACCGCCTGGTAGTTGCCCATGTGCTCGAAGATGGCCGCTGCCTCAGCGTCGGCCGATTCGATCTTGGTGGCAAAGTCCTTGTCCAACAAGGTTTCCCAGATGCCGGTACCGGCGCCGGTGACCAGCAGCCGGGCGTACGGGTCGGTGATCAGCGGGTCCTCGCGCTCGGTTTCCGCGGCGCGGGCGGCGGCCACCATGACGGCCGTGGTACCGACGCTGGTGGCGATGTCCCAGGTGTCGTCGTGACTGCGCAGTGAGCTCATCTGTCCGATGCTACTCAGCAAGTTAGGCAAGCTATCGGCTGGCGTGTGCCAGCTCACGCATCAGTCGCGCAACTGCCAGAGTTTGTTGGCCATCAGCAGCTCGAACTTGTCCACGATGACCCCGAGTTCGTCGGCATTGCCGACGTATCCGGCGTAGAAACCCATGCCCCACATCACTGCGATCAGCATCTCCACGATCGCCGGAATATCGGTGTCACCGCTCAACTCGCCGCGCTCGACAGCGTCGTTGACCGCCCAGGACACGAACGCCCGCGAGCTCTTGAGCGCGTCGTGCTCATCCGACACCAGATCGGGGTGGCGCTGAGCCTCCAACACTGAGGTGACCAGGAACGCGGCCGTGGATCGGTCGCTCGAGTCGGCGTCCATGGCAGCGGCGAAAAAGGCCGACAGGCGACCGAGCAAGGTGGACGACTCGTTGGCCTTGGCAATTCCCGCGGCAATCACCGACGCATTGGTCTGCTCGACCACCTCGCGGTACAGCACGCTTTTGCTGCCGAAGTAATGGTTGATCGCGGGGCGGGTGAGATCCGCCCGGATGGCTATTGCCTGGAAAGTGGCAGCGTCATATCCGAGTTCGCTGAACACCTCGCGCGCAGCATGCAAGATGCGCTCACGGGTCTCCGCAGCCTTAGCTGCGGGGGGACGGCCTGGTCCCCGGCTCGCGGTATGCGCCACACGACAAAGTGTGCCACAACACACCCGGCACTTGTCGCAACACCTGCCGTCGCGACGTCATCGGCGACATTCTCAGCAAAATATCAGGGCCGATATAGGTTGACTGACGAACTATCGTGGCCTGGATGGCTGGCGTCGTTTCCCGAGAGTCGTACTTCGACACGGGATTGGACGTGCTGTCCGATCAGGGTTACGGCGGCCTGAAACTCGCCGAGGTGTGCAATCGGCTCGGCGTCACCACCGGGTCCTTCTATCACTACTTTCCCAACTGGGCGGCGTACACCCGGGAGCTGATCGCCCACTGGCGCCAGGCCCGCACGCTGCGGGTGGTGGAGGCCGTGCGAGCCGATCCCGACCCGCACCGGCGGATCGACACCCTCATCGCCGAGGCGCTGGCACTGCCGCACGGCGCCGAGGCCGCGATCCGCGTGTGGAGTTCGCTGGATCCCGACGTCTATACCGTGCAGGCTGTCGTGGATCAGCTGCGCTTCGACGTCATCTACGAATCGGCCCGGGAGATCATCGGCGACGAAGCCACTGCCCGGCACTTCGCCGCGTGGGGCGTGTACCTCATCGTCGGTTATGAGCAGAGCACCCTGCCGCGCAATACCGAAGCCCTGCAATGGATTACCGATCAACTGCGGGATTCTCTGGAATCTGGCCGGTTCACTCCGGCACCTGAAATCGGTCAACCCGGCTAGCATCGGCAGTCATGCTGAACCCGGTTGAGCTCTGGCACCGGGCAGTAGATCGGATCCGTGACCGCGACCCCGAACGCGACGCGCTGCGCCGGGCGATCCGGGCGGCCATCATGATCCCCATCGCGGCGGCCATCGGCTTCACCGTCGGCCCCGGCTCGCAGACCCCGCTGTTCGCGATCTTCGGCGCCGTCTCCCTGCTGATCACCGCCGACTTCCCCGGCAACCGGGCAGCCCGCGCGCTGGCCTACTGCGGCCTCGCGTTCAACGGCGCCGTGCTGATCGTCCTCGGCACACTGCTGGCGCCACATCCCTGGCTGAGCGTGGCCGCGATGTTCGTCATCGGCGCGGTGGTGTCGTTCTCCGGGGTGCTCAGCGAAATCGTCGCGGCCGGTCAGCGCGCCACGCTGCTGATGTTCGTGCTACCGCTGTGCACGCCCGTCGGCCCGATCCCCGACCGGCTGCTGGGCTGGCTGATCGCGCTGGTGGTCTGCGTGCCCGCGGCCTTGTTCCTGTTTCCACCGCGGCATCACGACGAGTTGCGTCGCAACGCCGCGCAGGTGTGCCGGCTGCTCGCCGACCGGCTGGAGGGCACCGCGTCGGGCCGCGACGTCACCCGCGCGATGAACGCGCTGTACGCGAATTTCCTCGGCGCCGACTATCGGCCGGTGGCGCTGACCGCGGGCAGTCGGGCCCTGGTGCGGGTGGTCGACGATCTGGGCTGGCTGACCGACCAGGTCACCGGCGATACCGGGGACCTGCTCGGCCCGATGCGCGATACGGCGGTGCGGGTGCTGCGCGACAGTGCGGCGGTGCTGCGCATCCGCGATGTGGGCAAGCGGGCGGCCCATGGCGAGGACCTGCACGCAGCACTGGCCGAACAGCGGACGGTCGCCCAGGGCACCTACCGCGACGACATCGTCGCGGTGCTCGACGCGCCCGACGACGAGACCGCCGTCGACATCGGGCGAACGCTGCTCGTGCGGCGCACCACCTCGGCCACCATCGCGGTGACCGGGCGGATCATCGGCAACGCCGCATTGGCCGACGCTCGGCCGGTGTGGGCCCGAGTGCTGGGTATGCGGCTGCCGAAGACGGGCGCCGCCGACTGGGTGATGCCGGAGACCGTCGCGGTCGCGGCCATCGCCAGGGGATTTCTGGCCACCCGGGCGGTGGTGCTGCGCAACAGCGTGCGCACCGGCCTCGGCCTGGCGCTGGCAGTCTGGGTCACGCATGTGTTCCCCGTGCAGCATGGGTTCTGGGTGGTACTCGGCGCCATGTCAGTGCTGCGCAGCAGCGCACTGGCCACCGGGACGCGAGTGCTGCGGGCAGTGGCGGGCACGGCAGTGGGTTTCGTGCTCGGCGCGATCCTGATCAAACTGGTCGGGGTCGATCCGGTGGTGCTGTGGGCACTGCTGCCGGTGGTCGCGTTCGGCTCGGCGTATGTGCCGGGCGTCATGTCGTTCACGGCTGGTCAGGCAGCTTTCACCATGATGGTGCTGATCAACTTCAACCTGATCGTGCCGACCGGTTGGCGGGTAGGCCTGCTCCGCGTCGAGGATGTCGTGGTCGGCGCGTCCGTCGGCATCGTGGTGTCGTTGCTGCTGTGGCCGCGAGGCGCGTCGGCGTCGGTGTCGAAAGCGATCAACGATGCCCGGGTGGTCGGGGCGAAATTCTTGCGCGCCGCGGTGTTGCGCGCCACGCGGGGCGCGTCCGAGGAGGCCGACGACCGCGTGAACGCCCTCAGCTACGACGGGCTACGCGCGACGCGCGTTCTGGACGACTCTGTGCGCCATTATCTTTCGGAGAACGGCGGCCCGTCGGACCTGCGCGCTCCCGTGGTGAAGGCTGCCAACCGGGCGATTCGGGTTCGCGCGGCCGCCGAGTTGATCGCCGATGTCGTCCCGCCGCCGCTGGGTGCCTATCAGCGGACGCGGGACGTACTGGAGGTGCATGCGCAGGCGATCTGTGCACGGCTGGTCGGGGGCGACACCCGGGCACTGATCCCGATCAGCGACAGCCTGGTGCGATGTCTGCGGGCCGAGTCCACCGGTGACGATCTCGCGGTCTCGGCCGCGCTGCCGCTGGTGGCGGTGGCCGCCAACCTCGGCGAGCTGGAACTGCTGTATCCGCAGCCCGCCGAGACCATGCGGTAACGCGTCAGTTGAACGGCCGGTGCGGCATCAGCGCGTCCGCCGGGATCTGTCCGAACTTGCCGGACTGGTAGTCCTCCAGCGCCTGGATCAACTCGGCCTTGGAGTTCATCACGAACGGACCGTAGTGGAACACCGGTTCCCGGATCGGCCGGCCACCCAGCAGCAGGATCTCCAGCGCGGGCCGGTTCGAATCCTGGGTGCCCTCGGCGGCCACCGTGATGCGGTCACCGGGTCCGAAGACCGCCAGTTGTCCCTGGTGGATCGGGTGTGCGACCGGGCCGACGCTGCCGCGTCCGCTGAGCACGTAGACCAGGGCGTTGAAATCGCGGTTCCAGGGCAGGTTGAGCTGAGCACCCGGTTCGACCGTGGCGTGCGCCATGGTGATGGGCGTGTGCGTCGCTCCAGGGCCCTGAGCTCCGTCGATCTCACCGGCGATGATGCGCACGAGCGAACCACCGTCCTGCGACGACAGCAGCTTGGCTTCGTTGCCCTCGATCGCCTGGTATTTCGGTGTCGCGAACTTGTCCTTGCGGGGCAGGTTCACCCACAGCTGGATGCCGTGGAACGTGCCGCCGCTCTCGACGAGCTCGGCCGGCGGGGTCTCGATGTGCAGGATGCCGGACCCTGCCGTCATCCATTGAGTGGCGCCGTCGGTGATCAGCCCGCCGCCACCATGGGAATCCTGGTGGGCGAACCGGCCGTCGATCATGTAGGTGACAGTTTCGAAGCCGCGGTGCGGGTGCCAGTCGGTGCCACGGGGCTCACCCGGCCGGTACTCCACCTCACCCATCTGGTCCATGTGGACGAACGGGTCGAGGTCGGCGGCACTGACACCGGCGAATGCGCGCACCACGGGGAATCCTTCGCCCTCGTAGCCGCGCGGGCCGGTGGTGATGGACCGAACGGGGCGTTCGGTGTCCGACGCCTTGGGTGCCGCGATGCGCGGCAGGGTCAGGGTGTCGGCGGTGATGGCTGGCATCTGTACCTCCTGGGGTATCTGAGCTGATACCCCTATAACCGGACTGCGGTCCGATTATTCCCCACTGCCCGCTTACTGCAGGAGGGTCAACGCGGCAGCCCGCGCCTCGGTCGCGGTCGCCGTCCCCAACACCGCATCGGCCGCCTCGCGGCACTGCTGCAAGCTGGCCTGGGCGAGCTTCGCGCCGACCGCCGGAATCGCCGCCGACGCCGCCGACAGTGACGTCACCCCGAGACCCACCAGCACGCAAGCCAGCAGCGGATCGGCCGCCGCTTCGCCGCACACGCCCACCGGCTTACCGACAGCCGCGCCGCCCCGTACCGCCATGGCCACCAGCGCCAGCACGGCGGGCTGCCAGGGATCGGTCAAGGTCGCCAGGTCAGCCGACATCCGATCGGCGGCCATCGTGTACTGCGCCAGGTCGTTGGTGCCGATCGACAGGAAGTCGACGTGCTCGAGGATCTTGTCGGCCAGCAGCGCCGCTGCGGGCACCTCGATCATCACGCCCGGGGTCAGGCCGTAAGAGCGGGCGGCGTCGGCGAAGCTCCTGGCCTCGGCTGCCGTGGCGATCATGGGCGCCATCACCCACGGCTGATTGCCGGTCGCGGTGCCGGCTGCGGCGATGGCCTCCAGCTGCCGGTGCAGCAGCCCGGGATTGCCCTCGGCGATCCGGATGCCGCGCACGCCGAGCGCCGGGTTGGCCTCGTCGGGATGGCCCGCGAATTTCAGTGGCTTGTCCGAACCGGCGTCGAGCGTGCGGATCACGACCTTATGACCACCGAACGCGTCGAGCACCTCGCCGTAGATCTTGGCTTGCTCGGCGACAGACGGTTCGGTGTCCCGGTTGAGGAAGCACAACTCGGTGCGGAACAGCCCCACCCCCTCGGCAGGGGTCTGCCGCGCCGCCCGAGCCGCGGCCCCGTCCTGCACATTGGCCAGGACCGCAACGGCATGGCCGTCGGCAGTGGCCCCCGGGCCGGTCCATTGCCGGGCCTGTTCGGCCGCGTGTTGCGCGGCGGTGACGGCGGTTGCCGCCTCGAGCGGATCGGGGTCGACGGTGAGAGTGCCGGTGGTTCCGTCGAGCAGGACCGTGGCGCCTGCGGCGACGTCATCGAGCCCCTCGACCGCGACGACACACGGGATACCCAGCTGGCGGGCGATGATCGCGGTGTGGCTGGTGGGACCGCCCAATGTCGTGGCCAGGCCGATCACCAACGACGGGTCGAGGCCCGCGGTGTCCGCGGGGGCGAGGTCCTCGGCGCACAGAATCGACGGCACATCCGGCAGCGGCACCCCGGGCTCAGGCAGGCCGGACAGTTCGGCGATCACGCGGTCGCGGATATCGCGCAGGTCGGTCACCCGCTCGGCCATCAATCCGCCCAGCTGGGTGAAGAGAGCGACGAACTGGTCGACGGCCTCGCCGACCGCGCGCACCGCAGGTGCACCGCCGGCAATGCGTTTCTCGGCAGCGCCCAACCAAGCCCGGTCCTGGGCCAGCGTGGCGGTGGCAGCCAGCACCTCGGAGGCCGCGCCGGTGGCGCGCCCCGCCCGGTCACGCAAGCGGTTGGCGACGGTCGCCGCCGCCGTACTGAAGCGCGTGGCTTCCGCTGCCCGTGCCGACTCCTCGACATCACCCGCGGGAGCGTCGACGACGGGCAGCCGGCCCGGGCGGATCACGGGTGCACACTGCACGCCTCCCACCACAGGGACTCCGCGCAGGACGACGTGTGAAGTAACCGGAGATGAAGTGCTCATGTGAGACAGATTACTAGAAACCGTTGACAAGTCAACACGATCAGGCGTAAAACAACACATATCAACATTCAGTTGGTGCCGGAACCCACACAAACGGAGGGTCATGTACGCCGAAGAACGTCAGCAGGCCATCGCCGCGCTGGTGATGACCAGGGGACGCGCCTCTGTCGCAGAGCTGGCACAGACCTATGACGTCACTACTGAAACCGTCCGCCGGGACCTGGCCGTCCTCGACAAGGCCGGACTGTTGCATCGCGTCCACGGCGGCGCCGTCCCGGCCCGCACCTTGCACCTCGTCGAATCGGGCGTGGGTGAACGGGACACCACCCGGGCCGAACAAAAAGATGCGATCGCCACCGCGGCCCTCGACTTCCTGCCGCTCAGCGGCGCCACCATACTGCTGGACGCCGGAACCACCACGGCACGTATCGCCGCACAGCTGCCGACCGACCGGGAGTTCACCGTGGTGACCAACTCGGTGCCGATCGCGGCCCGGCTGGCCGGCAGCCCGACCATCACATTGCAGCTGCTCGGCGGACGGGTCCGCGGCCTCACCCAGGCCGCTGTCGGCGAGCACGCCCTGGCCGTGTTGAGCACGCTGAGGGTCGACGTCGCATTCATGGGCACCAACGGCATCACCGTGCGGCACGGCCTCTCGACCCCCGACTCCGACGAGGCGGCCATCAAACGCGCCATGGTCGCGGCCGCCAATTACGTTGTGGTGACTGCGGACTCGTCCAAGGTGGGCCGCGAGGACTTCATCAGCTTCGCCCCGATCGACAGCGTCGACACCCTGATCACCGACAGCGATGTCCCGGCGGGCGACCGCGGCGAGCTGACATCGCACGGCGTCGAGGTGGTGATCGCATGATCGTCACCGTCACACCCAACCCCAGCCTGGATCGCACTGTCACACTGCCGGGCCCGCTCATCCGCGGCGCGGTACAACGCATCGACACCGTCACAGTCGAGCCCGGCGGCAAGGGCATCAACGTCGCTCGCGCCCTCACCCTCGCCGGTGTCGACGCGCTGGCAGTGCTCCCCGCCGCCGATACCGATCCGCTGCTGAGCGCGCTGCGCTCCCGCGGCGTCCCGTTCACCGCGGTACCCATCGCCGAGCCCGTCCGCACCAACCTCGCGATCACCGAAACAGACGGCACCACAACCAAAGTCAACGAGCGCGGGGCGCTGCTCGACGAAGCGTCCCTGGCCGCTCTCACCGACTGCGTGGTGCACCGGGCCCTGTCTGCGTCATGGGTCGTGCTGTCCGGATCCTTGCCTCCCGGAGCCCCCGTCGACTGGTACGCCCGCATCGTGGCGCAACTGGCGCCGCTGGACTGCCAGGTGGCCGTGGACACCTCCGAAGCCCCGCTCGCGGCACTCGCCGCGGCATTCGAGGTCGCTGCCCCCGACCTGATCAAGCCCAACGCCGAAGAACTGGCCGACCTGGTCGGCGCGTCGGCTGCGGAACTCGAAGAAGCTGCCGGACAGGGTGATCCGGCACCGGTCGTGGCAGCCGCCACCCAGTTGATCGACCGCGGTGTCGGCGCGGTACTGGCCACTCTGGGCGCGGCAGGTGCCGTGCTCGTCGACCGGGACGGAGCCTGGCACGCCACGCCACCGCCCATCACCCCGCGCAGCACCGTCGGGGCAGGCGACGCCTCCCTGGCCGGCTACCTGCGCGCCGCGGCCGGCGGTGCCGAACCGCCACAACGGCTGCGCATGGCCGTCGGCTACGGCAGTGCCGCCGCCGCTCTGCCCGGATCTGCCCTGCCCGCCCCCGCCCAACTCGACCTCGATGCCGTCCATATCCACGCCATGAAGGTGCCGCTATGACTCAACCGATCATCACCCCAGAACTCGTCCTGCTCGACGTCGCCGTCGACGGTGACAAGGAAGCCGTCATCGGCCGGCTCGCCGGTGCGCTCGCCTCTGCGGGACGCAGCTCCGATGCCGACGGCCTGATCGGCGCGGCGCTGGCCCGCGAGGCCCAGTCCGCCACCGGTCTGCCGGGTGGCATCGCGATCCCGCACTGCCGATCGCCCTATGTCGACGCGCCGACCATCGGCTTCGCGCGGCTGTCCCCCGGCATCGACTTCGGCGCCCCCGACGGCCCGGCCGATCTCGCGTTTCTCATCGCCGCGCCGGAATCCGGTGGCGCCGAACACATGAAACTGCTGTCCAGTCTGGCCCGAGCGCTGGTCCGCAAGGACTTCGTGGCATCGCTGCGCAGCGCCGCGACCGCCGACGAGGTGGTGGCACTGGTGGACGGTGTCGTCAACCCGGCGCCGGCCGTCCCCGCTGCTGCACCTGCTCCGACTGCCGCAGCTGCTCCTTCGGCGGCCACGCCCAAGAGTGTCTCGATAGTCGCCATCACGGCCTGCCCCACCGGCATCGCCCACACCTACATGGCCGCCGACGCCTTGAAGCTCGCCGCCCAGGAAGCCGGGGTGAACTTCACCGTCGAGACCCAGGGCTCGTCCGGCAGCACCCCACTGTCGGCATCGACCATCGCCGAAGCCGACGCCGTCATCTTCGCCACCGACGTCGGGGTCAAGGACCGGCAGCGCTTCGCCGGTAAACCCGTGATCGCCTCCGGCGTGAAACGCGCCATCAACGAGCCCGGCAAGATGATCGCCGAAGCTGTCAGTGCGGCAAGCGATCCCAACGCACCACGGGTCGCCGGGGACGCAGCCGCGTCGGCCGCGCCGTCCACCGCCGGCGGCGGCCTGGGCTGGGGCACCCGACTGCGGCAGATCCTGCTCACCGGCGTGAGCTACATGATCCCGTTCGTCGCGGCCGGTGGTCTGCTCATCGCCCTCGGCTTCCTGTTCGGCGGCTACGAGATCGCCAACAAGCCTGCCGGTCAAACGGATTCGATGGCACACATCATCGCCACCACCAACTCGCTGACCAACCTGCCCAGCGGCGGGTTCACCCAGTACCTCGGGGCGGTGCTGTTCAGCCTCGGCGGGCTGGCCTTCGGCTTCCTCGTCCCCGCGCTGGCCGGCTACATCTCCTTCGCCATCGCTGACCGGCCCGGTATCGCACCCGGTTTCACCGCGGGAGCCGTGGCGGTCTTCGTCGGCGGAGGGTTCATCGGCGGCATCGTGGGCGGTTTGATCGCCGGCTTCGCCGCCCTGTGGATCAGTTCCTTCAAGGTGCCGAAGTGGTTCCGTGGGCTGATGCCGGTCGTGGTGATTCCGCTCGGAGCCTCACTGATCGTCGGCCTGCTGATGTTCATGCTGCTCGGCCGGCCGCTGGCCGCCATCACTTCCGGCCTCACTCACTGGCTCGGCGGCCTGTCCGGCAGCTCGGTGATCCTGCTTGGTGTCATCCTTGGTCTGATGATGTGCTTCGACCTCGGCGGACCGGTGAACAAGGCCGCCTATGCCTTCGCCACCGCCGGACTCAACGTCGCCGACCCCGCCTCACTGCGGATCATGGCCGCCGTGATGGCCGCCGGCATGGTGCCGCCGTTGGCCATGGCGCTGGCAACTACCGTGCGGCCCGGGCTGTTCAGTGAGCCCGAGCGTGAAAATGGCCGCGCCGCATGGCTCTTGGGTCTCTCGTTCATCTCCGAGGGCGCCATCCCGTTCGCCGCGGCCGACCCGTTCCGGGTCATCCCGTCGATGATGTTCGGCGGAGCGGTCACCGGTGGCCTGATCATGGCCTTCGACGTCAGCTCCAAGGCCCCGCACGGCGGCATCTTCGTGTTCTTCGCGATCGGCAACCTGGCGTGGTTCGTGGTCGCACTCGCTGCCGGCACCGTCGTCAGCGCCCTGGCCGTGGTCACGGCCAAGCAGTTCGCCAAACCCACCGTCACCACGTCGGACGCCCCGGCGCTGGCCACCACCTAAGGAGAAGAATCAATGCCCAGCAAGACCGTCATCGTCGGCTCCGCCATCGGCCTGCACGCCCGCCCTGCCGCCATCATCGCCGAGGCCGTCGTCAACGCCGGTGTGCCCGTAACCCTTTCGGTCGACGGCGGTGAGCCGGTAGACGCCGGATCCGCCCTCATGATCATGACCCTCGGCGCAGGCAACGGAGCATCCGTCACCGTCGAATCCGACGACGCCGACGCCCTCGCCACCGTCGCAGGCCTCGTGGAGCAAGACCTCGACGCGTAAGTAGTTGTCGCGCAACAACTCGCACCGTTCGTTCTCGAACGGTGCGAGTTGTCATTTGGTTTGATGCTGTCCTCGCGGGACCGGCGTGCGATTACTCAGGCCACCCAGGTTCAGCGGGCGATGACGCGAAATCGGCGGCGGTGAATGGACCAGAGGCCAGATCCTTGCGCCGTTCGAGTGAGTCTGGCGCACCGCTGACACATGCAGAAACCACTTGACCTTTTGTCGGCCAGTCAGTGGATCCAGCACTGGAGGTCGTAAGGTAACCGACTATCTGCCAACCACCAAATACGTTGGCATTTGGGCTCAGTGCGGGACCGCGCTGTGGCGCGAGGTCGGCTTCGGACTTCTCCTGCACATCAGTCAGGTCCAAACGGACGCCGAAAATACCTCTGTCTGAGGACCAACCGGTGGAAAGGTAAGGAACATAGGTCCCATCCGGCTTTCTCTGCCCAAGTCCATATCGATATTCGCATAGCGTCACGGTTGCACCACGGCTAGTGCTCTCTACAGACTGGATATGGAATCGAAGATTCCCGACGAGATTCCAACCCGTGGGATATCGATCGGTTGGTCGCCGATCCCATGCCGAGGTTTTATCCGAAGCACTTGTTGGTTCATTTGGCGGCACCGCGTCGAGGAAGCCTGGGTATGCATTGCCAAAATTGCCAGTGAACTCGACGAGGTCATACGATTCCAGGTACGCCCTCACAGGAACGGCAACTCCCTCAGTTAGTCCTACACCCGGGTCGGCACTCCATTGCACCCGGACGGCACTTGCTACGCCTGGCCATCCACGCGCCTCGGTTTTATGGGATGTACCGCAGCTATTCACGAGTTGCGCCGCAACAGCACATAGGAGCAATAGCGCCCTTGTACGCGTTAAGATCATTTCGGCGGCTCCGCGATCTTCGGATCAGGGTTCTGCGTGACCTGGTTATATTTGTCATACATCGACTGCGTAGCGTCCTGACGATCGGTCGGACTACCCGGCACAGTAGCGTTCAGCACATTCGCAAGAACCGAATCAGCATCGTTCACGCTTATTCCGTTGGCTTTCAGCCCAGGAAGATCTTGTATTTGGGGATGATAACCGGGGCGCGGTTCGTATGGATTATCACCAGTCCCCGTGTCACCCGCATGTGTGCCCGCCACCTGGGGCGGGTCGGCAAAGTACTTTTGCGGATCAAATTTATCGATGTTGTCATACACGAGCGGTACGTCATTAGCACTCAGTGCGTTAAGCGCAAAGCGTGCACATTCTGCTTTTGACGCAGGAGGAATTGTGTAATGGTCACCCGTTGGCTCTTTGCCGATGATCGAGTCTTCCATCACCGTGGCAAACACATCGAAGCTAGGACCGACAACTACGCCATACCCGGGAATCGTGCCCAGGCCGCCAGTCACTGCCTTTTGCCCCAACTCGTAGGCACTCTTCTGCTCCTGCCACATTTCGTGTGCGTTCTTGCCGAGAGCCTCCGCTGCCTGTTGAGTACCGACCGCCGAGAGTCCCTTCAGCGTCTGCGCGTCCGTTAGCCTCGGATCATTTTGCGAAACGTGCACCCCATTCTTGACATCTTCCGCCCATGAGTAGCTCGCGGCGAGTGCGTGTGCGTTAGCAGCGCCATGGAACTCTTTGTACGCTTCGGGATCGGTACTCAGTACCGAGAACACGCCTTTGGCAACTGGCTGATCCAATAGTTGCTTATCTGGTTCAAAATTTGCGAATACTTTGCCGTCGTCGCCGACACTCGACAGGCCAGCAATTTCCGGTATATAGGGGCTTAGACCATGAGCATATCCTCTGACCAGCTCAGGATTTACCTGCCCGAGCGTATGGTGATCGGCGCCGCCCATCAAGTCAGGCTTGTGGCTACCAATGTAACTCGCATACTTGTCAGCAGTTTCCGCTGCCAGAGCTCGCTCTTCCGGGAGATGCGCGTCGTGTGATTCGTTAGTCCAACTGAAGAGGTGGCCAGCAGCTTTCCCGTTGTCGGGCCAGTCGATCGCATTGACATCATGGAGAAAGTCGTCAGCACTTACCCCGTTCCTACCCATTAGCTGGTCGTTGATGATTCGGTGATCATCATCAACGGCTTCGAACAGACTCTGGATTGCTTCGGCACCTCCTGTCCGAGGATTATCCGCAATGACATCCATCGCCTTGTCGGCGGCGACTATCATTTGCCTGTCGAGTTCAGTTCCCGTCTGGAATGCCGGATTTCCATCCTTCACAATGTCGGCAATGCTGTCCAGTTCCGATCCGAATGCTAGAGCTTTCGTCAGTGGGCGATCGTCCGTGACGATGGTCTGATCAGCGCGTTGCAAGACGTCTCGGACACTGTCCGGCAATAAATCGGCGCCGCCCCTTGTCGTATATTTAGGATCATCGAGCGCTCCGACCTTTGGCTCAGTGACCGAAAATTGTACGTCTTTGTTACTCATCAACTGCCACGAATTAGCGATGACACCCTTGTGGTCGCCTAGGCGTTGTTCTGCTTTTTTGAGTGCCTCGACGCTCATTCCCTTCTGCTGAGCCTGCATCTGGCTCAGGTAAGCCGATTGCTCTTCCGTGAGTTTCTGACCTGGTTTGATCCCTGACAGAACCTTGTCCACTTGCGCAGCAGCTTGTTGATCGCCGGCGAGCGTCTTGTGCACGTCTTGCTCAGCCCGTGTGTGCACGTCCTTCTCGTCGGGCTTGTCGCCTTTCTTGTTGCCCATCTCGTCCGGCTTCTCCCCCGGACCCTTCTCACCCGGCGCAAACTTCTGATTCGTAAGAGACTCGTATTCGCCTTTGATGCCCTGGACGCGACCACGGATATCGGTCATGTCGTTGGTGGACTTCTGGATGATGTCGCTGAGCTGGCTGACACCCTTGTTGACGATCGGCAGCAGCTTGCGGTCACGCTCATCGGCGTCGGTATCGGGAATCGATGCGGCCATGCTGGTGACCCAGCTCTTGACGTTGTCGAGGTTCTGCCGACCCGTAGTCACCACATTGGCGGCATTGGTGACCTCGGTGGCCATCCGCTTGTCCAGATCGGCGAGCTTGCCGTAGACCTGCGCGTGTTCCTTGTTCGCCGCGGCATAGGCATCCGAAGCCGTGCCCTGCCAACGGGAATCAGGCGCCGCGGCCTCAACACTGGATTTCATCTGCAGCAGACGCGAACTGCCGTCGAACTTCGAACCGTCCTCAGGAGTGCCCTGCCCGAACGTTTCCCGCGCTTGCGACCACGTCTCATTGAACGCATCGAGCAGCCCCACCACGACCTCCCGGAATCCCTACAGCTAACTCCCAGTATCGCAGGTTGAAGCTAGGGTCACGCGCACGAAATCCCGCCCAGCCCTACGACTTGTCGGGCAAAAACGGCGGCGACTCCCACGTGCGTGTGTCGGGCATGTCATCGTCGGGCCAGTTTCGGGTGACCGGTGGTGCCTGTGAAGGTCCGGTTCCCAAGGTGTCACCGGTGTCAGGCCAGTCCCGGTAGATCGGTGGAAGCCGCGGGTGAGATTCACCGTGGACGATGACGTCTCCGCCCGCATTACCCATGACATCGCCACCCGAGTGACCCATGACGTCACCGCCGAACGGTGGAAGCCCCTGAAGTTCGCGCATCCGCTCTTCACTCATGATCCCGCTCTGGACGGGTGGCCTTTGGCCGGCTGGGGCTCCCCCACCGGGCCCGGCTCCGGCTGCGCTGGCCTTCGCCGCCGCATCGGCGGCCGCCGTCCCACCACCGCCGGCACCCTGCATCGCGGTCTGAACGATGCCTTGCGCACCCTGCATGGCCTGCTGCGGGACCTGCGAAAGCCCCTGCATAGCGCCCAGAACCGGTTGCGTCATACCTTGCATCATCTGCCCGGCCACCTGACCGAACTGGCTCATCATCTGGCCCGCCGGCTGCGGGCCGCCCTGGGCACCCTTGGTCGTCACCGTCCCGGTGCCTTGGCCGTTCTCCGTCTGAGCGGATTCCATGCGATCGGCTTGGGCCTTGAGTCGCGCAGCGGCCTCCGAGTCCCCACGCTCATAGGCCTGAGCGGCTTGCTTCAGCAGGTCACCGATCTTGGCCGACGCCGACTGAGTCGCGCCCAAGGCATTGCCTCGCGCCGACTGCGCAGCGTCGAGCACATCCTGCATCGGAAAGCCGATGGTGCCGTGGCTGTTCTGCACACCTGAGGTCGCCGGAGCGCCACTGACAAAGCTGGCAACCTCGTCGCTGAGGCTGCTGACCTGCTGCCCCCACCCGGTCACGGCACTCGTATCAGCCCTGAACTGCGTCATCGGCCCCTCCGATTCTGACGGACTTGCTGACCGACAAGTCTATGGCCGCTGCCGCCACCCCTCGAACGGAAAGTCTGGGACAACAATCGGCCTTGCTGTCATCGGCCATGTACCCCAGCAAGAAAGCGTAATTCCCACGTCTGGTACACCCTTATGATTGCCTGCGTGCAAATGGCCAGTCGGCTTGTCGTAGGTAGACGCGGTTCGGGGCAGGCGAAGATTTGTTTGCTGGATGTGCATCAGCACACGGCAGGCGGATCTACCGTCGAGGGGGGTGCGTAGGGCGTGCAGCGCTTAGCCGTCATGATGCTTGCGGTGTTGCTGGCGATGTTCAGCGCACCGCCGGCGTGGGCCATCGACCCACCGGTGATCGACGCCGCAGCAGTTCCGCCGGACCAATTGGGTCCCGACGAGCCCACCGAGCAGCGCTACGAGTGCAAGGGCCCCACGGTCATGCCCAACTCGAACTTCGCCGACAAGCCGTGGGCAAACAACTACCTCCGGATCGCCGAGGCGCAGAAGTTCGCAACGGGCGCCGGGGTAACTGTGGCCGTCATCGACACCGGCGTCAACGGGTCGCCGCGCGTGCCTGCCGAACCCGGTGGTGATTTTGTCGACGCGGGCGGCAACGGCATGTCCGACTGCGACGCTCACGGGACACTGACAGCGTCGATCATCGCGGGTCGCCCATCGCCGACCGACGGGTTCGTCGGCGTCGCCCCAGACGCCCGAATCCTGTCGCTGCGCCAGACATCGGGAATGTTCCAACCCAAGGGCGCACAACGGGATCCGAACAATCCGAACGACACCCCCACCGCCGGTTCCATCCGCAGCCTGGCCCGCTCCATCGTGCATGCCGCCAACATCGGCGCACAGGTCATCAACATCAGCGAGGCGGCCTGCTACAAGGTGACCCGGCGCATCGACGAGTCCACCTTGGGCGCCGCGATCAACTACGCAGTCAACGTCAAAAACGTGGTGATCCTGGTTGCCGCAGGCAACACCGGCGGCGACTGCACCCAGAACCTCCCGCCGGATCCGTCGATCCCCTCAGACCCTCGCGGCTGGCGGGGAGTTCAGACCATCGTGAGCCCCGCTTGGTACGACCCGATGGTGCTGACCGTCGGCAGCATCGCCGAGAACGGTCAGCCGAGCGGCTTCTCGATGTCCGGACCGTGGGTGGGTGCTGCGGCACCCGGTGAGAACCTCACCGCGCTCGGGTATGACGGCCAACCGGTCAACGCCGTCGCCGACCAGGACGGTCCCAAACCCCTGTTCGGAACGTCGTTCTCGGTTGCCTACGTGTCCGGCTTGGCCGCACTGCTCAAGCAGCGCTTCCCGGATCTCACTGCCGCACAGATCATCAACCGAATCACCGCCACCGCACGGCATCCCGGAGGCGGTATGGACAACTACGTCGGAGCCGGCGTGATCGATCCGGTCGCCGCGCTCACCTGGGAGGTCCCGAGCGGTCCCGCCAAGGCCCCCATGCGCGTCAAGGAAGTACCACCGCCCGTGTACATCCCGCCGCCAGACCGTGGCCCGATCACCATCGTTGTAGCCATCGGTCTGGGGTTGGCCTTCGTCCTCGGCGTCGCCGCCATGGCCCGGCGCGCGTTGAGGCGACGCCGATGAACCTCCTGCGCCAGTTCGGCTTTCGGTTCAGCACCGGCCACGCGATCTGGGCCGCCGCCCTTATTCCTGCATGCGTGGCCATCTGCATGCACTTCCACCTGCTGTGGCTGGGCATCACGCTGGGCGTACTCGTCGCATTGTTCTCGGTACTGACGATCCGCGGACGCCGGCTGACCGGCTGGATCGCCGCCGTGTTCTCGTGGCGTCGGCGGCATCGCACCACCCCCGACCCGGCTTCTGAGCCTGCCGTGGGCTCGACCGTGATGCCCGGCGATCACGTCGCGGTGCGCTGGCAGGGTGACTACCTGATCTCCGTAATCGAGCTGGTGCCAAGGCCGTTCACCCCGACGGTGATCGTCAACTCCAAGGCTGTCACCGACGACATCATCAGCAGCAAGCTCGTCGAAGACCTGCTGCTCGCGCATTGCCCCGACCTGGAGGCCGACATCGTCTCGTCGGGACATCGGGTGGGCCGCACCGCACCGGCCAGCCTGGTGGCGCTCTACGAGCAGGTCGTCGGCCCCTACCCCGCGCCGGCGAACCGCCGGACGTGGGTGGTGCTGCGCGCGAATCCCGATACGACGCAACGCTCTGCGCAGCGCCGCGACTCCGGGGTGTCGGGCCTGGCCCGGTATCTGGTGGCGTCGACGACGCGGATCGCCGATCAGCTGGCCAGCCATGGGATCGACGCCCAATGCTGCCGCAGCTTCGACGACTACGACAAGGCCACGGAGATCAGCTTCGAGAAGGAGTCCTGGTCGGTTATCAAGGGCCGCAGCACTTTTACCGCTGCCTACAGCGCACCGGGCGGCCCCGACGTGTGGTGGTCGGCGCGGGCCGATCACACCACCACGCGGGTGCGGGTCATCCCCGGCATGGCGCCGATCAGCACCGTGTTGCTCACCACATTGGCCAATCCCACTACCCCGCGCGGTTTTTCGTGCCTCTTCGGTGGGCAGCGAGCGGCACTGCAGGGCATCAGCCCGGTGAACGACAAGCACTACGAGCTCCCGATCGGATCCGCCGGTGTGCTGATCGGCGAGACCGCAGACCGTTACCCGGTGTACATGCCGTTCGACGACGTGGACGTCAGCATCAACCTCGGCGACGCCCGGTTGTTCACCCAGTTCCTCATCCGCTCGGCGGCTGCCGGCGCCGTGATCACGCTGAGCCCGCAGTTCCGCGAGTTCGCGTCGCTGATCAACGGCCGCGTCGGGCGCGTGCCCCGGGTGGCCTGGCCACACGCCACGACGTACCTCGGCCCGCATCAGGGCGTTGGACGAGTCATCTTGCGGCCCAACTTTATTGACACACCGCGACATCGACAGCTGCCCATCCAGCTGATCAATCCGCGTGAAGAGAGCCGCTACCAGATGGCGTTGGAACAATGACAACATCCTTCGGAGGCGAGCCTCCAGTTGGTTCGGGGGGACCATGGGTGAGCAAGTAAATGCAATGACCGACCAGATTCGGGCGCGAGCGACGAGCCTCGAAGGCCTGAGAGTTCCAACGAGTATGGGTCAGTCATCGGTGCAGCGGCCCTGCGGGTTGGATTTTGCCAACACGGTGGCTCAGAACTTTTCTCGCGGCGCAGACGGCATCATGGGTTACCAGGTCGTCGGTGACAACCAGAAGACTCGGCTGACTCAAGCCCTGACGTCGGCGGCTGACGCCTACGAGAGGGTGGATAGCGAAGTCGCCGAAGCGATCCGGGCCGGCAGCGGCGGTCAGCTGCCGGCGGTAGCCGTCGAGCAGCCGCATACCGACGCTTTGCCTGCGCCTCGAGCGATCGATGCTCCGACGGCGCTCGAGGCTGCAGGCTACGCTCAGATCAAGGATACCGAGGAGCGTCTGCAGGACGGCGACGACGGATCTTCGCTCCGCACGGCCGCTTCCCAGTGGCGTATCGCCAGTGCACAGCTGACGACCATGAGCTCGCAGTTCAACACTTACGGTGTGCCGTGGGAGGGCAGTGCTGCTGAGGCTGCGTCCCAAAAGTTCGACGCTATGTCGGTGTGGTTTACCAAACTCGCGGGCGCGTGGCTGGAACTCGCAGACGAGGCAGAGCGGATCGCCGATGCGCAGAAAACCGCGAAAGCGGCACACACACCCGTTTATCAGTGGTACATGATCGGCGACGCGGTCCTCAAGTGGATGATTGTCAACGGCGTCGATGAATTCAACGGCTTGACAGCACAATTCATCGCCGACGAGATGACAAAGCTTCAAGCCGAGTCCGACGAGATTCGCAACACATACAAGAACGCCTCCATGATGAAGGCCATCACGCTCGAGCCGCCTCCCGACGGAGCGATCAACGTCGGTGGCCCCAGCAATCCCATTACGGCTCCAGACAACGGTCTATCCCGCAACGGGGGTGGGCCCCAGCCGGGTGAAGCCGGGCCGCAGTCCGAGAACTCGGCTACGGCGCCGACCATTTCACCGGCCAGCGCTGAACAGAAGGCCGCCACAAAGCCGCAATCCGGTTCGCCCGCCAGCGCTTCGCCGTCGGGTGGCTCCCCGTCGGGTGCAGGCGGTTCCCCGTCAGCTGCGGGCGCGCCTTCTGGCGGCATGCCGGCCGGGCTCGGTGGCAAGCCCGATCTGCCGAAGCTCAACGAACCCACGCTGAAGCCGGCCAGCCTCAGCGGAGGCGGTCTCTTATACACATCTCCGAGCCCACGAGACTACGCTGA
>NZ_LZTB01000119.1 GCF_001665685.1 Mycobacterium sp. 852013-50091_SCH5140682 | reverse complement strand
CGCGGTCGGCGAGTTGGGCGACGCGTTTGGTGTATTCCCAGGTCAACACCGGCACATCCGGCGACAACGTCATCGCGCATCCGCGATCGCAGTTGATGCCGAACAACCCCAACTTCAACCGGTTATCCCCGAACAACGCATTAACACCCGACCGATCACGTGCTTCATCGATCACTGAGAGTGCGTTCATAGCGGTCACTCCGATCGTCCCGAGCCAGTAGCCTGCGCGGAGGGATTGCCGTTGATGTGGTGTACATCTGCGTGTTTCACCGAACTGGCGGCGGCGAGCTTGCGCGTGAATGTCTCGGCGTAGAGCGGGACATCGAGGGGATAGCGCCCTGTCAGGAACTGGCCATCGTCGACGACAAACGGAATGTCCACGCTTTGACCACGAAGAAGCTGGCCCCGGTCTCCGACCGCCGCCTTCACTTCGGTCTCGGTGTATTTCCAGTACGTTCTGTAGCGCCGCCCGACACGGAAGAATGTGGTGCGGAACGCCCATTTTTCCAGCGGCAGGGTCAGCGTCGTCGCACGGTGGCCATCCAGAATGCTCTTGCCGGTCTTCGGGTCGATCGCACGAGCGGGAACGAGTACACCGTGGCAGATGGCCCCGATAGTTTTGCCCGCGTGTGCGAAGTCGACCACTTTGCGCTGAAGCACGTCGCTGTCGAGGTACTGACGCATTCCTGGCGAATGCCCGCCGGACAAGTGAATTGCGTCGAAGTCGTCGACGGATATGTCTCGGTAGGTGATCGGCGAGCGGAAGCGCTCGGAACCAATCATCCTCCTGTAGGCGAGGACAGCGTCCGCCCCAGCGGGTAAGGGGTTGAACCAGCCACTGGAGAGCAGCCGCTGATCGCACGCCGCCACCCGCCCGAATTCGGTGGCAAAGACGATGTCGAAACCGTTGTCGACGAATGTCTGCCACGTGATGGCCGACTCAGTGGTGTCGAAATCGTTGTCTGGCAGTGGGATAACGATCCGAGGTGTGCGTTCGTTCATCTGTCGGTCCTTTCGAACCTGTGGCGCGACACCGTCGCGTCCAACGTCGCGATATTTCGAATGATGGTGTTGTGGGACACCTCACACCCTGCATCCTGCATGCAGGCTATGTCAAGTCCCGGTCTCCGTTGAAAGGGCTCGACATCGCCAATGTGCTGGGCGTACTGTCAGCAACAGCGCAGATTCGCGTAATCATTCCCATCTACGACCTGCATGCAACTTGTAGGAAGTGGCGGTGTGCGTGAAGTCGCTGCAGAAATTCGGACGGAAGGAACTCGCAATGACGGACGTGTGTGAGCGCCCCGGAGGACGCCAGTGGCCGCGGTGGTCGGAGATTGCGCCGCTGCTCACACCTAAACCATTCGTGCTCAACGGGCCTCGGCGTCGGGCTGCGTCAGCTGCATGCACCGATGATTTCCGCCGCATCTCCCGTAGGCGTGCTCCCAGAGCGGTGTTCGACTACGTCGATGGGGGAGCGGAGAACGAAGTGTCCCTCCGCCGCTCGCGACAGATGTTCGACCGCATCGAGTTCTGCCCCCGCGTCTTACACGACGTCGGTGATATCGACACCAGTTCGACGGTGCTGGGGCGACCCGCGGCGATGCCAGTCATCATCGGCCCGACGGGCTTCACACGCGTAATGCATCGCGACGGCGAGCGCGCGGTCGCGCGCGCGGCCGCAGCGGCGGGGATTCCCTATGCGTTGTCGACCATGGGAACAACGTCGATTGAGTCGGTCGCCCAAGCAGCTCCCCGAGGACGCCGATGGTTTCAGCTGTACTTGTGGCGAGACCGCGACAAGAGCCGCGAGCTCATCGAACGTGCGGCACTTGCCGGGTACGAGGCGCTGGTGATGACCGTCGACACGGCTGTTCCCGGATCCCGCCTGCGGGATGTGCGCAACGGGATGACGATCCCACCCCGCCTGAGCGTGCGGACTTTCCTCGACGGGGCAATAAGGCCGTGGTGGTGGTTTGATCTGTTGACAACTCCCCAGCTGGAATTCGCGTCGCTGCATAACTGGCACGGCACGGTAGCCGAACTGGCACAACAACTTTTTGACCCGACGATCACCACCGACGATCTTGCCTGGCTACGTTCGTGCTGGCCCGGCAAGCTCATCGTCAAGGGTGTTCAATCGGCAGACGACGCGGTCCGCGCCGTGGACTGTGGCGTCGACGGGATTGTCGTGAGCAACCACGGCGGTCGCCAACTCGACCGCGCTCGGGTGCCGCTTGAGCAATTGCCGACCATCGCCGCGGCCGTCGGTGGCCAGGCAGAGATCTTTGTTGATGGGGGCATCACCAACGGCGCCGATGTTGTTGCGGCCCTGTGCATGGGTGCATCCGCGGCACTGCTCGGGCGCGCACCCCTGTATGCGCTGATGGCGGCCGGTGAACACGGCGTCCGCCGGCTTACCGCAATCCTGCATGACGAGATCGGCAGAACGATGCAACTTCTCGGTGCCCGTTCGATCAAAGACCTGACCCCTGATCACATTCGGCTGCGGGACAATTAGGACGGCTATGCCGGGGGCGGCACGCCCGCCCCGGCGGGCGGGCTCGATCGTCGATCAGCCGGCCGCCAACTCGCTGCCGGCGGCGTCGCGGCGCTTCCACTCCAGGCGTATCCGATCCACCAGGTTGTGCAGGTGGAGCATGGCCGCCCGCTCCGCGGCATCACCGTCCTGATTCTCCAGCGCCGAGACAATTCGGGCATGCTCTGCGACCGCGGCACGCTGGTTGGTGCTCCATGCGGTGGAGTACGTCGCCAGTATCACCCGAGCCTGAACCCGCTCCAGCATCTCCACCAGACACGCGTTTCCGCACAACGACTGAATGAGCTGGTGGAATTCCAAATCGACCGCGCGGGCCGTGATCGGGTCGTCATCGTTTACCGCTGCGGCAAAGCGGGAATGGATCTCGGCCAGTTTGGCCAGGTCATCCTGATCGAACTGTGGGGCGGCCAGCTTGGCGGCCAAGCCCTCCAGCGGTGCACGCACCGCAAGGGCATCCAGCAGCTCATGGCGCCCTGGATTGGCAACCAAAATGCCACCACTGGTGGCAGTGACCAACCCCTCGACGGCCAGTCGCTCCACCGCCGAACGCACAGGACTGCGACTCATGCCCAGTGTGGATGCAAGTGAGACGATGCTTGTCAGCTGGCCCGCCACGAACTGCCCATTCAAGATCGCCGTGCGCAGCTGCTGATAAGCCATGTCGGTCAGCGTTTCCGGCCGCGGGCGGGGCGAAAGCGACGACATATCTACCACCCTCTCCGTATCGAAGCACCGTGCATGCAGCATACATCGGCGGCCGTGCTGCGGGTTAACACTGTTCGCGGAACCCTGTAAACAGCTTGCATCCCTTCCGCGCACGGCTGCACTCCCGGCCGCCGATTAGACCGGATGTGAAGGTGGGCGACCTGCGCCGAAGCAACGAGTGTGCGGCGTCAATCGGTCAGAGGGGACCACGCTCGACGCTGTGGACCCGACTGCACCAGGAATATCAACCAGCCTGCATGCAGGCTGATATGCACGACGACCGTGGGCTGATCGGCATAGGTAGGCGGCTGACAAGGGAAGATGAACGACATTGGTGTTAGCTGCAGGTCTTGACGGAAACGATCGCCTGCATGCAGACTGGAGGATGGCGACCGCGCGCCACGATGCAGCGCCGGTCAGAGTGTCTGCAATCTCCCGTCCACCTAAGGAACTTCACCATGACAGGTATTGACGCGGCGGTCCTGGGCCGCTTTGGCATTTGGACATTCGACTTCGAGTACCAAGAGGCCGGCGTTATCCGTGACAGTGTTCAAGAACTCGAGGACCGCGGATGGCAGTCGATCTGGATACCCGAACTGCTGGGGCGCGATGCCACCAGCCACGCCGGCTATCTCCTCTCGGTCACCCGTAATATCCAGATCGTCAACGGGATTGCCAGTATCTGGCAACGTGATCCGGAAGCCACCAGGGGCGCCGCGATCCTGTTGGCCGACGCATACCCGGGTCGCCATATCCTCGGCCTAGGGTTCGCCGCTGGCCATCCGACAACTGAAGTGAAACCTCTTCGCGCGATGATCGACTACCTCGACGCGATGGACAAGAGTAACGGCGTCAATCCGCTACCGGCCGTGCCGGAGCGGCGGCTGCTCGCCGCGTATGGTCCCAAGATGCTGGCGCTCGCACGGGATCGAACGGCCGCGGCCCATACCTACCACGTTCCTGTATCGCATACCGCACACGCGCGACAGATCCTCGGCCCCAAGGCATTCCTTGGCGTAGAACATGCGGTTCTTTTCGAGACCGACCCGGCGGTCGCCCGGCGCATTGCGCGAGCGCACATGCACAGCTACCTCACCACCCCGTTCAACGTGGCCAAGTTCCTACGATCCGGCTACACCGACGCGGACATCGACAACGGCCGGGGTAGCGATCGGCTGATCGATGACCTCGTCTTTTGGGGAAGCCTCGACGACATCGTCACAAAGCTCCAGGAGCACCTCGAAGCCGGCGCCGATCATGTCGGCATCCAAGTCATCGGCGTCGAGCCCGGACAGACCGCACTTCCTCAATGGCGCCAGCTGGCCGACGCGCTCTTGCACTGACTCGCGGTGCATCTTTGCAAGCGGGACAGACGATAGCGACATCCCAGGTGCGTCGCTGATGAAATCAACGTTCACCTCTGCGACTTCTGTTCATATGGCGGCGAATTTCGGTGCGTCCGCCGATTTTGATGTGTCGCTCAACTAAGCCCTGTTGGTGGTGTATTGATCCCGGACAATGTGCGGCTTCGCGCCACGATCCAGCATCCCTGCCCTATTGTGGCTGCCGCATGTGGATGCGCGCCGCACCGCCCCGGAAAGTGAAATGAACCATTAGTAACGACAATGTTTCATCGACGAGAATGTTGTGACGTGTGAAACATCAGAAATAAAGCAATCATTCGCTCTGTTAATCCGCACATGAACGAAAAAATCCCCTCATCTGACGGACAATACAAATCGCTACTAGACCCGTATGTAATGGGCGATTTGCATCTGCCCAATCGCATTGTGATGGCACCGCTGACGCGCTCGCGGGCAACCAACCAGGAACTTGCCCCCACTGACCTGCACGTTAAGTATTACGCGCAACGGTCATCGGCGGGGTTGATCCTCAGCGAGGGCCTCTGGGTAAGCCGCGACGCTATCGGCTGGCACGACGCACCTGGGATATTCACCGACACTCAAGTCAACGCGTGGGCGGCCGTCACCGAAGCGGTCCACGCCGTGGGCGGTATCATTTTCGCGCAGTTGTGGCACACGGGTTCAGCCTCGCATCCCGACTTTTTCTCGGGGATAGCGCCATTAGCGCCTTCGGCGGTCAATCCAGGACTTCTGGTCCATACCCCGTCGGGTTTGCAACCCACTGTTGTGCCACGGGCGATGACGCGAGCCGACATATCCGATACGGTAGCCGACTATGCACAGGCGGCGGCCAACGCGAAACGAGCGGGTTTTGACGGCGTGCAGGTGCAGGCGGGCTTCTCCTATTTAATAAGCCAATTTCTCAATCCGGCAACGAATCAGCGTACCGACGAGTACGGGGGCTCCCTCGCCAACCGTGCACGCCTCTTATTCGAAATCCTCGACGCAATTGGAGAACATGTCGAGTTGGAACGCGTCGGCGTAAAAGCAGGACCAACGTGGCCCGAGCACGGGGCCTACATATCGAATCAAGAAACGCTGGATACGAGCGACTATGTCATCGGACGGCTCAATGACTTGCCGATCTCTCACCTGCTGTTGATGACCCCACGGGCCGACCTGTCCGGGCGGCCACTCGCTCACCTGCAAGGATCAGGAACATACAAGTACTACCGCCCGTTGTTCCACGGCGCCATCATCGCCAATACGAGCATCACACCAGCGGTGGGAGACCGTCTTGTCGCGGACGATCTTGTCGACCTGGTGGCGTGGGGTCAGCCATTCATCGCCAATCCCGATTTGCCGACACGCATAGCAAAGGGCATTTCCCTGGCTAGTGCTGATCGCGCCACCTACTACACGCCTGGCCCCGCCGGGTACACCGACTATCCGGCGGCATCCCGAATCTGAGAACTGTCAGCACTTTCCGATGAACACCGGCTGCGGACCTTTGCGTAGTACCGGTGGTTTGTAGCGGGCAGCTCTCGCCGTGGCGAATGATCACTGATTTCTTTGTGGTGCAGCACTATTAGATACCATGCGTGCCTTCTTGCGGAGGGCGCGCTAGGGGCGGCATTGCGGACGTAACGCTTCTGTCATGAAGGTTTCCTTCTGTGGGCCGGTCACGCACATGTAGCGATAGGGAAGTCCATTGAGCGGAAACGCCGACTCCGGTGCCGATTGCCCTACACGGATACGCCGTCTGATCAGCTCCCTCGCGTTGGCTCCCTTTACAGGAAGTAGCCCAATGACAGACACCCGAGATGTGGCCAAGGGAGCCACAATTGGTGTCCGAGATATCGTCGAGGCTGCGGGACCGAATGACCTACCGGGCCCTGTTAGGGGACAGTGGCCAAGTGTTTCTCGCGGTTGGGCGAACGAGTGCTGTCCTGGCGACCCACCGCTCAACGATGCGCCTAGCTTCCCGTGGTGATCAGCGTCGACCAGATCCCCGGAGCCTGAGCCGGCGAGCAGATATGTTGGGGCAGAATGGCGTTCCCGGCTATCAGTCGACATCTACCCCAATCCGACCAACCAGGAGCCACCATGCCCCCTTCGTCCGCGAGATGTCATCCAACAATTGCTGCGCCGTCGGCCAGTGGCGGGAGCGCTGGTCGCGCGCGGAGCGTCCGACTGCCTGGAACGCACGATCGGCACCTTCCAGCTGACGATGTTCGGTGTCGGCGCCACGGTCGGCACCGGCATCTTCTTCGTGCTAGCGGCTGCGGTGCCTGAAGCCGGGCCCGCAGTGCTCGTATCGTTTGTGATCGCGGCGATCGCGGCCACCGGGCTGTTCTGAGTCGGGACGAACTCGCGTTTTCCGGCTATAACTCGGTAACGCGCCCGTTGTCGACCAGCCACGAGCGATCCAACCGAACGTTCTGCAGCATCCGGCGGTCATGGGTCACGAGCAGCAGTGCGCCGTCATAGGTTTCGAGCGCCTGCTCCAGCTGCTCGATGGCCGGCAGGTCGAGATGGTTGGTCGGTTCGTCGAGAAGCAGTACATTCGTCCCGCGCGCCTGGAGCAACGCCAGGCCGGCGCGGGTTCGCTCGCCGGGCGACAGTGCGTCGACCGTGCGTTCCACATGGTCGGCGCGCAACCCGAACTTCGCGAGAAGCGTCCGCACATCAGCGGTCGCCCATGACGGCACGTGTTGCTCGAAGCGATCCACTAGTCGGCTGGTACCCGTGAAATCAGCACGCGCCTGGTCGATTTCACCGATGGCGACATTGGCGCCCAGGCTCGCGCGTCCCTCATCGGGCTGTTGCCGACCGAGCAGCAGCCGCAACAGGGTCGACTTCCCCGCCCCGTTGGGGCCGGTGATGCCGATCCGCTCGCCGGCGTCGACCTGTAGCGACACCGGCCCCAGAACGAAACCACCTTGCCGCACAACGGCATTGTCGATCCTGGCGACGACCGAACTCGACCGCGGTGCCGCCCCGATGGTGAACTGGAGCGTCCATTCCTTGCGGGGTTCCTCGACCTCCTCGAGGCGGGCGATCCGACTCTCCATCTGCCGGACCTTCTGTGCCTGTTTCTCGCTGGACTCGGTTTGTGCGCTGCGCCGGTTCTTGTCGTTGTCGGGCGCTTTGCGCATCGCGTTGCGTACACCCTGACTCGACCACTCCCGCTGTGTGCGTGCGCGCGCCACGAGATCGGCCTTCTTCTCGGCAAATTCGTCGTACTGTTCGCGACGATGCCGACGAGCGACCTCACGTTCTTCCAGATAACTCTCGTAGCCACCTCCGTAGACGGTGGTCCTGTTCTGCGCTATATCGAGTTCGAGAATGCGGGTTACGGTGCGGGCCAAGAATTCTCGGTCGTGACTGACCAGCACGACGCCGCCGCGGAGGCTGCCGACGATCTCTTCCAGCCGGTGCAGTCCGTCAAGGTCGAGATCGTTGGTCGGCTCGTCGAGCAGGACGATGTCGAAGCGGGACAGCATCAGCGCCGCCAGCCCCACCCGCGCTGCCTGACCACCCGACAACGCGGTCATCAGGGTCGACTCCGGCTGCACCGCGTCGCAGTCGAGCCCGAGGTCGGCCAGCACCGCCGGCAGCCGTTCGTCGAGATCGGCCGCACCGGTTGCGAGCCAATGATCCAGCGCCGCGGCGTAGGCGTCAGCATCCGCATTCGGATCTGCCAGCGCCTCAGCCGCGGCGTCCATGGCCTGTGTCGCCGCCGCACATCCTGTGCGCCGCGCGACGTACGCGGCGACGGTCTCCCCCGGCACCCGCTCATGCTCCTGCGGCAACCACCCGACGAAGGCGTCGGCCGGCGCCAGGCTGACAACCCCCTCGAGCGGTTCGATGTCCCCTGCCAGGATCCGCAGGAGCGTGCTCTTGCCGGCACCGTTGGAGCCGACCACACCGATCACATCACCGGGCGCCACCGTCACGTCGAGCCGCTCGAAGAGGGTGCGGTGGGCAAACCCGCCGGCGAGATTGGTCGTGACGAGCGTCGCGGTCATGGCCTAATCGTCGCATTACGGCAGCACGGCTATCCGTGCGCCGGGGCGTCGGGCGACTACTCGAGGAACTCGTCGACCTCTCGGGCGAAGTCCTCGATGTGTTGGAAGAGAAATGCGTGGCCCGCATCGCTGTAGAACACCGCCTTGGCGGTGGGTAGCGCCGTGGCCATGGCGTAGGTGGCGAACGAGTGGATCATCACATCGTGTGCGCCGTTGGCGACGAGGACTGGCAGTGTCAGTTCACTCATTCGGTCCCAGATCGATGATCCGATGGACCCGACAACGGCCAGTTGAGCCTGCACCGTGTCTGCTGAAACAGGCGCATAGTCTGCCCCAATCGGACCAAAAAGGCTGTAGCCGAACGCTTTCAACGCGACGTCGCTGTCGACGCGAACGCGACGATGCCGGCGACGAGCGAGTCCGCGTCGGAGGGTCGATGCAGATGAGCGGTGACGATCAGGCCGGGCATCAGCGTGACGAACAGGTCGGCGATTGCTTCGGGATTTGTGTCACTGGGCAGCATCGCGGTGTCGATCCAGCGTCGCCCGAGGGTGGCGAACGCGCGGTGTGCGCTGTCGTAGAAATGATGGGCAAAGTCGTTGAGCGGGGTGCTCCGCAGTGCCTCGGCCCAGGCCGCCATGGCGATCTTGGAGAGGTCGTAATCATCGCGGTGCTGGCTGCGCACGCCGTCGACGAGCGCCGACAGCGTCTCGGCGGGACTCGGTACGCGGTCGTTGCTGATCAGTTCGGTGAGCAGCGCCTCGGCCAGCGCCAGGGACTCCTGCGCCGCGGCGTCGATGAGTTCCTCCTTGCTCCGGAAGTAGCGGTACACCGAACTCGACGACATCCCGGTCTCTGAGATGACGTCGTCCATCGAGGTGGCGTGGAAGCCCTGGCGTGAGAAGCACTTCCAGGCGCTGACGAGGACGTGCTGGCGGCGGTCGCGTCGGGTGGCGTCACTGAGGGCTGGCATCACGACACCATATATCGAAACGATCGTTGCTTTTTAGCGATCCGCGCGCTACGGTCAAAAGCGAAACGATCGTTTTCGTTTGATTGGAGTTGGACATGATCGGTCAGCTGCCCACCAGTACCGATGTCCTGATTGTCGGTGCCGGGCCTGCGGGCTTGGCGCTGGGCGTCACGCTCGCCCAACTCGGCGTCGCCCACGTGATCATTGACCCGAGGCCGACGGTCGCACCAGGCTCCAAAGCTGCCGCGGTGCAACCGCGCACCCTTGAATACCTCGAACGGATAGGCGTCGCGGAGCGCCTCATCGAGGACGGATTGCGCGGCGGAGGGTTCGCCGCAGTCGACGGGGACCGTCCACTGCTGCGGTTGTCCTACGACACCATCACCGGCCCCTACCCATTCCTGCTCCTCATCTCGCAACAGCAGACCGAGACACGTCTGCAGGAGCGGCTGCACGAACTGGGCAGCGAGGTGCGCCGCGGCGTGCGCTTGCTCGACTTCGTCGACGAGTTTCCCGGCAGCGCCGCGACCGTCGTGGCAGCCGATGGCACCACGCGAGTCATCAACGCGCGCTACGTCATCGGCTGCGACGGCATCCACAGCACGGTCCGCCGGCGCAGCGGACTGCTGTTCCCCGGTGACGCGCCCGCCGCGTTGTTCGCCCTCGCCGACGTCGTCGCCGCCGACGGCGATATCGCAGACACGGACACCACCTTCTCGTTCAGCACACACGGCATGCTCATCACCTCGGCGCTGCCGGGCGGTCTACTGCGCGTCGTCGCCGCCGTGGCGCCCGACACCGCGGCGCCTGACACCGCCGCCATCTCGACCCTGCTGCGCGAACGGGGCCCGCGATGGGCTCGCGAGGCGACGGTGCAATCCCTCGCGTCGAGTTCGACCTACCGGGTTCAGCAGCGCGTGGCACCGGCGCTGCGCAGCGGCAACGTCTTCCTCGTCGGCGACGCCGCCCACACGCACAGTCCTGCCGGCGGCCAAGGCATGAACACCGGCATTCAGGACGCGGCGAACCTCGGCTGGAAGCTGCATCATGTCATCACTGGACGCGTCAGCGAACAGCTTCTCGACAGCTACCACACCGAGCGCCACCCGGTCGCCCAACAGCTCATCGCCTTCACCTCACAGCTGATGGGCTTGGCGATGATCCACGACCCCGGCACCGCAGCGCTGCGCAACGACACCCTGGCCGCCGCCGGCGGCGTGCCGGGCGTCGCGCACTGGCTGGCCAACAAAATGTCCCAGCTCGACATCGCCTACCCGTCCACCGATCCCGCCGATCCGATCGCCGGGACCCGCGTCGACCCTCGCCTAGCGCCCCCTTGCGGACTGTCGTGGACCCTGCTGACACCGGCCGGCACCTCCGCCGCCGAGGTCGCCTCCGATGTCACTGTGGTGGCCTCTACCGACGTCGACCGGCCGATCGCGATCCGGCCCGACGGCGTGGCCGCCGACGCCGCCCTGGCCGCCCAAGTCCTCCGCCCCGACGTCCCCCTGGCCGCACTCGTCGGGCCGAACGGAGGTGATGTCCGATGACCGCGCCGAGGCTCTCGGGCATGCACCACGTCAAGATCCCCGTCGGCGACCTCGACGTCGCCTTGGACTGGTACCAGCGGGTTCTCGGCGCCACCCGCATCGAGGCCCTGGACCACGTCGATAGCACCGGAACCAGGTACGCAGCGATCCTGCAGCTCCCCGGACTGCCGTTCGCCCTCGAGCTGCGGTGGGCCCCGGCGGCCGCACGCGCGATGCGCGAGTGCGACGTCATCGTCTTCGCCCTCGACGAGCCCGCACTGTTCGACGACTGGATCACCCACCTCGACGCCCTCGGCGTACGACACTCACCGATCCTGGGGGGTGGCGGCGGCTCGGTCATCGTCATCGCCGACCCCGATGGCAAATACCTCCGATTGATGGCGGCGCCCGGCGGAGGACTGGAGTCGCTGTCGGTGCCCGCGAACCTCGACCCCGAGGGCCCCTGGCTCGACGCCGCCCCGATGCGTCACCCGCGCCCGAACTCCGAACCGACGAGTCAAAGGACCGCGAAATGAATTCCACTGCAAACGATTCCGATCGGATCGACCCGTTGCACCCAGCGCACGACGCCGGAGTGCTCAACCGGCGCGCCACCGCCATCGTCGCCGAATGGCCCGCCGGCACCTTCCTGGAAAACCTCGCACCCCATGCCGACGGGCGGTCCTGGCTGGTCACCTCACCCAGCGACCGCGCCGTGTACCGGGTCGGCCCGCACGGGGCGGTCGAGATCGCGGCCCGCTTCGACGGCATTCCCACGGGCATCGCCAGGCATCCGCGGCTGGGCACCCTGGCGGCCGCGGGCACTCAGGGCGTACCGGACTGGCAGCTGTTCCGGATCCTGCCCGACGGGGCGCGCCCGGTCGCCGATCTGACGAATGTGCTGAGCGGCAACGGGATGACCTGGGTCGGTGACCGGTTGTTCGTCGTCGACTCGGGCCGCAGTCGTGTGGTCATGGTGGATGCCGAGGACGGCCGCGTCACCCCGTGGCTCGAACACGAACTACTCACCCCCGCCGGCCCCGACTCGATACTGCCGGGCGTCAACGGCATCGCCGTGCATAACGACTCGATCCTGCTGACCAACAGCGACCGCGGCCTCGTCCTGCGCACCTCCACCGACCTCGCGGATCCGCTCGCACGGCTGGAGATCCTCGCCGAACGCCTGGTCGGCGATGACCTAGCCGTCGCCGACGACGGACGGGTGTTCGTGGCGACACACACCTACCACAGCGTGCTGTGCCTGCACCCGGACGGCCGCCGCGAGGACGTCGCCGCACACGACGACCGCATCGCCGGGCCCAACGCCGTGGCGATCGGGGACGGAGCGCTGTTCGTCACCACGACTGGCGGCCTGCTCAGCCCACCCGACGGAGAAGTCGAATCGGCGCGCCTGGTGCGCGTGGACGCGTTGCGCGCCAGCCGATGAGTTCACCACCGACCGTTACGCGGCGCTGCCCTTGGCCCGCCGGTTGCACGACAACGTCGACACCCTGTACAGCAGCTAGGCCCGACGGACGCCGACCGCCTAACGACACCGAGGAGTGACTCGTGAAATTCGTCGCCTACGAAAATGCAGGTGGCCGAAGCGAAGTCGGCGTGCTGACCGACGACGGCGTTCTACCCACCGGACATCCCGACCTCACCGCGCTCATCACGGCCGGACCTGGTGAACTGGACCGTCTGCGCGCTGCCGAGCAGAATCCCCGCGACCTGGTGCAGCCCGCAAAGCTCCGTGCGCCCCTGGGCCCCACCGCGACGCTACTGCTGGCGGGCGGCAACTACGCCGACCACCTCGCTGAGACCGGTCTCGCGCCGAAGGAGCCCGTGTTCTTCTCCAAGCTGCGCTCCGCGGTCGTCGGACCCGACGCACCGATCCGTATCCCCAGTACCGACACCCAGACCGACTGGGAAGCCGAGTTGTGCATCATCATCGGCAAACCGGCCTACCGGGTGCCGGCCGAACGTGCCCACGAATACATCTTCGGCTACACGATGATCAACGACGTCACCGCTCGTGACGTCATGAATCGCGAACCGCTGCAGATCACGCTCTGTAAGAGTCCGGACACGTTCGCCCCGGTGGGTCCGTACGTCGTGACCGCAGACGAAGTACCCGACCCGAACTCGCATCCCCTTCAGATCTCCACCCGCCTCAACGGGGTCTACAAGCAGCGCGCTACCACCGACACGATGATCTACTCCATCCCGACCCTGCTGGAGTTCCTCACCCGCACAGTCACTCTGCAACCGGGTGATCTCATGAGCAGCGGCACATGCGGAGGAACAGGAGCGGGCCGCGCGCCGCAGGAATTCATGCACTCCGGCGACACCATCACAGTCGGCGTCGACGGCATCGGATACCTAACCAACCCTGTCGTCGCCGGATGGTAATGCGAATGAGCATCGAGTCACTCGATGACGAGCGTTCCGGTCCGTGTGTCGAGGACGGCCATGGCTCCCAGGGGAACGGTCTCCGGGCGATCACCATGGCCTAGAGGCAATCCGGAATCGGAACATCGCACGGCGGCAGGTGATCCTGCAGCAGCGCGATGATTGTCTGCGATGCCGTCAAAATGCCCGGCGTTGCGCAACATGGTGAGTTGCCGGTGGGCGACGGCGATGAACGGCATTCGTCCACCACACGCTGTGCCGCTGCGGCACGGTCGAAGTCGCTCTTGACTGTGCCGCTACGTCCGGGTGTTGCATGGCCGGCGTGACGATATCGCTGACCGATTCCGATTACGCGCGTGCCGAGCAGATGCTTTTCCCGCACCGCGCCCGGCGGGTGCCGGGCACGGTGCTGACACCGCAGTGGTTCGCCGACGGTGCCCGATTCTGGTACCGCATTGCAAACCGCTACGTCGCGGTCGATCCCGATGCGAGGACTCGTCGCGCCGCGTTCGACCACGACGCGCTGGCCGCTGGACTGTCTGTGGCGGCCGGACAGGCGGTGACCGGCGCGGATCTACCGATTCTGGCCGTGGATATCCGTGCTGATGACACCGTGCTGTTCAGCGCATTCGGTCGGAATTGGCGGTGGGCGGATGGCGCCTGCACCGAATCAGATACTCCGAAAAGCGTTGCGGGCGGTGTCATCTCGCCCGACGAGCGATGGGTTGCGTTCCGCCGCGACGGCAACATCTGGGTCCGCAGCCGAGCCGACGGTACCGAACACGCCCTCACCGATGACGCCCAACCGTATTTCGACTACGGCGGCCTACCGGACACCACCGGTGCACGCGCGCTGACCCGTGCACTGGGCATTCCGGCGCCGATGATCCTGCACTGGTCACCCGATTCCACCCGCATCCTGGTTGCGCGGGCCGATCAGCGTGAGGTGCCCGAGCTGGTGCTCGTGGAATCGAGCCCGGCCGACGGCGGCCGGCCGGTGGAACACCGCACTCGCTACTCGATGCCCGGCGACGACACCGTCGCGACGATGACCTGGAACGTGCTCGACGTCGGGCAGCACACGATCGTGCGGCAGCAGACCGAGCCGACACCGATCATGCACAATGTCGCACTCGTCTACGCCTGGTGGTCGAGTGCGGACGCCGTTCATTATCTGCACCAGTCGCGCGACGCCCGGACGTTGCAACTGTGTCGCCTCGACCCGTCGACGGGCGCGGTCAGCACGCTGATCACCGACACGTGCGAGACCCGGGTCGACGCCACCGTGCTGCTCGGCGACCCGCACATGGTGCGGGTGCTGGGCACCGGCGAGATCGTGTGGTGGTCGCAGCGGGACGGTTGGGGCCACCTCTACCTCTACTCGGCCGACGGCGCCCAGGTCACCCAGATAACCACCGGGCCGTGGCTGGTGAGCAGACTGTTATGGGTCGACGAGACCGCTCGACAGGTGTACTTCGTGGCCAACGGTCTGGTCGAGGCCGACCCGTACCTGCGGCAGCTCTGTCGAATCGGACTGGACGGCAACGGGTTCACCCGACTCACAGACGACGAGCTAGACCATGACGCGGTCAACCCCCCGCAGGGCGGCTACCTTGTGGATCGAGCCTCAAGCCCGAGCCTGCCGCCACGCTCAGTGGTACTCGACAGGGATGGTCAGGTTGTAGTGGGGTTGGAGACGCCCGACACCGAAGACCTGAAGATTCTGGGCTGGCAACCGCCGGAGCGGTTCCGGACGACCGCCGCCGATGGCAGAACCCCCATCTACGGTCTGCTCTGGCGGCCGCACGGTCTGGACCCGAACCGCACGTACCCGATCATCGAACACATCTATCCGGGGCCGCAGCTCTACCGCGCCGGACCGATGTTCAACCCGCCGCACTATGGCGAACCGGAAGCGTTGGCCGCGCTCGGGTTCGCGGTGGTGGCCATCGACGGACGTGGAAGCGCGGGGCGCAGCAAGGCATTTCATAACCACTCCTATGGGGATCTCGGCAACGCGGGCGCCCTGGACGACCACATCGCCGCAATCCGCGAACTCGGACAGCGGTATCCGTGGCTGGACACTGCCCGGGTCGGGATTACGGGACAGTCCGCCGGTGCGTTCGCCGCGGCGCGTGCCGTGCTGCGATACCCGGACTTCTACTCGGTGGCCGTCGCGGCCTCGGGCAATCATGACAACGCCCTCAACCTGGCGATGTGGGCCGAGCACTACCACGGCGATGTCAGCGCCGAAGGCAAAGCAGCGATCTTGAACACCACGCTGGCCGCCAACCTGAAGGGCAAGTTACTGCTCATCCACGGTGAACTCGACGACAACGCACACCCGTATATGACGATGCGGCTGGCCGATGCACTCATCAAGGCGGACAAGGACTTCGACCTGATCATGATTCCCGGTGCCGAGCACTCGCTGATCGGTTGGCTGCACTATTCACTACGTCGCACCTGGGACTACTTTGTGCGGCATCTGCACGGCACCGAGCCACCCGGTTACCGACTACAGCCGTTGCTGCTGCCCTCACTCGGCTGACCGGTGCACGATCTCCCCGGCTCGCTTCAACACATCGAGCTGTGCCGGGTTGTACAGATCGGCCATGGCCAGGGCAATCGACCTGTCCGCGAACCTTTTTCCCCGTGGCGCGTCGGCGCGCGAGGAGGTCAGGTCGGGATGGGCGCCCTGGATCGACTTGATGTACGGCGCCAACCGTTCGGCGAGGTTACGGCGGGTGGGCTCGTCGGCATCGGCGGGAAGGTCGTCCAGTTCGGCGGCCGCGGGATCCTCGGTCGTTTCCCGAATTATGTCGGCGTAAACCTGCTTGCCGCGGGGCCCGAGCACCTGGCTCATCACGACTACCAGGGACCGGTCAGACTCGGTCATATTCGCCAGGGCATCGGCCGACACGAAATCGGGCGGCAGATCAGTGGGCGCCGCCGTGTCCAGCAGCTCGCGTAGTTCATCGCGGACGCGCTCCAGCCGGGTGATGGTCTCGGCGAGTTCGGCATCCAGCTCGCGCAGTGCCTGTTCCGGGTGTTCGTCGGTATCGCCCATCGCCGCGATCTGGGGGAGCGAGAATCCCAGATCGACCAGGCGTTTGATGCGCACCAACCGGACCAGATGCGCGACGCCGTACTGTTTGTAGCCGTTGGGCCGGCGCTCGGGCTCGTCGAGCAGGCCCACCTGGTGGTAGTGCCGGACGGCCCGCAGGCTGGTGCCGGCGAGTTCGGCGATTTCCCGGGTGCTCCACGCCATGGTCCCATCTTGCCCAATCCGCGCACTTGACTGTGCCGCGACGTTCGAGTGCGAGATGGAGTGACGACCGCACCGAACTGATGTTTGTCGATGATCTGTTGGCCCCGGCACCACACCAGTTCTGACCACGGACGCACGATGCACAGACGCTGAGATGGATGTGATCAACCAGACTCGGCGATCCGGTCGGTAATGGCCTCGGCCGCTTTGCCGAGCCCGATCAGGTCCGCCTTTGTCAACGGTTCCACCACCAGTTCGCGCACCTTCGCGACGTGCAGCGGGGCTGCGGCGGCGACCCTCCGCATTCCCGCTTTCGTGAGCTCGACCACGCTTACCCTGCCGTCATCGGCGCAGACACCCCTGAGCACCAACCCGTCGTCTTCCAGGCGCCTGACCACGTGGGACAACCGCGACAACGAGGAGTTTGCTTTGGCGGCGAGTTCCGACATCCGCAGCGTCCTGTCGTCGGCTTCCGACAGATTCGCCAATACGAGGTACTCGAACGTCGTCAGTCCGGTGGTGCGCTGCAGATCGCGTTCCAGGGCCGCCGGAAGCTCCATGATCATCGACAGGAGCTGACGCCATGCACGTTGCTGATCGTCGTCGAGCCACACCGTTTCGGGTTGGCCACCCTCACGCTTGGGCCGCGTCATCACGACCACCCGATGGTGGCCCATCGCGCAGCTGTCACCGGACCTCCTCCTCCGTTTGAAGGATAGTTTAACCATCAACCATTGACCGTGAGGTGTGGCACCGGTGTCGGCGCTTGGCCGTAACCGAGGCGTCATCGCCTGCGGCGCGTGGGCAATGAGCGCGATGCAGCCCATTGGTTGACGCTTCACGTTAATGCGAGCTAGTTTATTGAAGCATCAACCAATGGGTCGAACCGTTCCCGAGTGAAGGCGAGGCAGCCGCTCGGGCCAACCCTGTTCGCACGCATACATATTCGAGGAGCCCTCATGAACATCGCGGTAGGGATCGCGTCCGGACTACTCGCCGCCGCTTATCTCTTCATCGGTGGCACGAAACTACTGAAGTCCAAGGAGCAACTAGCGGAGAACGCCTCCACGGCTGGCGCCGCTGAGGCGTTGTCTGCGACGTCGATCAAGCTCATCGGCGGCGTCGAGGTCGCCGGCGCTCTCGGGCTAGTCCTGCCGTGGCTGACCGGCATCGCGCGCATCCTGACCCCGGCCGCTGCGGTGGGGCTCGCGCTGGTGCAGGTGGGCGCGGCGGTGTTCCACGGTCGACGCGCGGAGTACAAGCAGTGGCCCGTGAACGCCGTATTCTTGGCGGTGGCGGTCTTCATCGCCGCCGCGCGGATCTTGCAGGTCGTGCGATGAGCAGCGCTCTGCAGTACGCCGTTGTGGGCACCGGCAGCGTTGGCGGCGTTCTAGCGCAACGGTTCTCCGACCACCACGTCCCGGCACTGTGGGCCAACACGCGAGGTCCGGAGACGATCGACGTCACCGAACTGTCCGCCTCGATTACACCGGCAACCCTTGACACGGCGCTGGATGCAGACGTGATCATCCTCGCCATTCCGTTCCTGAAGGTCCGCGAGTTGGGCAAGACTCGGTCGGACTGGTCGGGCAAGATCGTCGTCGACGCGACGAACGCGTTTCTGGTTCCTAACTCCGACCAAATCCTCGGCGGCCGACTGTCAACCGAGTACAACGCCGAGGCCTTCCCGGGCGCCGCGGTGGTCAAGTCGTTCAACCAAACCGCCGCTAAGCAGCTCGCCGAGAAGCGCCCACCCGAATTCGGGAAACGCGTGGTCTTCTTGTCCAGCAACGACTCCGCAGCCAGCGCGACAGTAGCCGGGTTGTGCACCGATCTCGGCTTCGCCCCCATCGAACTCGGACGTCTCGACGAGGGCGGCGTACTCATCCAAGCCCGCAACGCCCTGGTCCTACGCGAACTCTACGAGCTGCCGTCCGCACTCGAGCAGAACGCCCAGCCCACCTCGACTGTCGAGCAACAAGTCTCACCCGGTACGTGGACGATCGACCCCATCCACTCGTCCATCACGTTCTCGGTTCGCCACCTGATGGTCGGCCGAGTACGTGGGCGGTTCGGTGACTTCTCCGGAGCGATCACCGTGCCCGAGAACGGAATTCCGAGCATCACGGCCGCCATCGCGGTCGGATCGGTGGACACCGGCAACCCGGAGCGCGACCAACACCTACGGGCACCCGACATCTTCGGCGCCGACGAGTTCCCCACCGCCACCCTCGCCTCGGTCGACATGCACAGCACCGGGCAGAACGACTGGGTACTCATCATCGACTTCACCCTGCGCGGGATTACCAAACGCCTGCCACTGGCATTCTCATTTCTCGGTGTGAGCGCAGGCATGGGGCACGGTGAAGTGGCCGGGTTCGAAGGCGCAATCAAACTGAAGCGCAGCGACTTCGGCGTCCTGGCCGACACCCCTGTGCTGGCCGGCGGCGGCCCGATGCTCGGAGACACCGTCGACGTCACCGTGTCCTTGGAGGCGGTCAAAGAACCCTCCGCCCCGACCCGATCAGAGGGCGACGTCGTACCCGCGTAGGGCCCCGTGTCGACGGCAGTAGCCGCTGGGCAACAACAACTTTCATGTGACCGCGAGTCGGACTATGCCTCCTGGCCACTGCTCAAAGGCTTGGGAGATAGCACATTGTTTGACGAGTGACAGGTTGGCTGCTGCTGCGTTGCCTGGGACCAGGTGTCGTCGCTCGTGTGCGCTAAGCGTCGCCGACGACGAGGAGCAACCTAGGAGGGCTCGTCGTCGGCGGAGGAGTCGTCGACTTCCGCCAGGTGGTCCAAGATTCGTTGGTTGAGGGCGGTGAGCGTGTCGAGTTCGGCCGGGGTGAACAGGTCAACGAAGTTGCGGCGGACGTCCTGCACGTGCCCGGGCGCCGCGTTCTCGATGGCAGCGCGGCCGGCCGGCAGTAGGCAGATCATGGTGCTGCGGGCGTCGCCGGGATTGGGTTCTCGGCTGATCAACCCGTCGGTCTGCATGCGCCGCACCTGGTGGGACAAACGGCTCTTCTCCCAGCCCAGTGCGTTGCGTAGCTGATGGGAAGGCATGCGGTCCCCGTCGTGATCGGAGAGTAACGCCAGGACTTCGTAGTCGGCCCCGGACAGGCCCGATTCCTGTAGGCGTCGAGCCAGGTGAAACTCGAGTCGGTAATGCGCATCGACGAAGGTTCGCCAGGCGCAGGCTTCTTGCGCGTTCAGCCAGTTTGGTTCCATCGTCCTCCAGCCTTCCATTTGGTTGACAGATCCACCAAACGACCTATGGTTGAGGAGTCAACCTTTCCGGCTCTGAGTCTAGTGCTCATCGCCGGCGATGACGCGCAGGCCATGTAGGCGCGAGAAGACATCAGCAGAACATCACTCCACCCATCTGAGAAGGACAGTCCCATGCACGTTTTCGTCACAGGCGGAACCGGCCATACCGGTTCTCACATCATTCCCGAACTGATCGCCGCCGGGCACGACGTCACCGGCCTGGCCCGGTCGGACACTGCCGCAGAGGCCCTGTCCGCGCTCGGTGCGACGGTGCGTCGCGGCAGCCTGGAAGACCTTGACGGGCTCAAAGAAGCGGCCGTGGACGCCGACGGCGTCATCCACGTCGCGCACCGGCAAGATTTGCTTCCGACTGGCGGGATGGCCGCCGTCGCCGCCGCAGAGCTGCCGATCATGCTCGCCTACGGCGAGGCACTCGCGGGAACCGGCAAGCCACTCGTCGCAGCGGGCAGTATCGGGTCGCCTGGAAACCTGGGCCGACCAGCGACCGAGGACGACCCGGCGCTTCCCAGCGGGGAGGAGCACACGGGCACGTTGCGGGCTCGTAACATCGTGGAACGAGCCGTCATTGGCCTCGCCGAGCAAGGAGTGCGGTCCTCAATCGTGCGGCTCCCGCTCATCGCGCACGATACGACGGATGACGCTGGGTTCCTGCCGGGGCTGATCGCGCTCGCCAAGGAGAAGCGCGTCGCCGGCTATCCCGGCGACGGCACGAACCTGTGGTGCGCCGTCCATGTCCGCGACGTTGCCTCCCTGTTCTGCCTGGCGCTGGAGAAGGGTCCGGCGGGTAGATATTGGCACGCGGTTCAGGATGAGGGCATCCCGTTCCGCGACATCGCCGAGGCCATCGGCAGTCGGCTGGATCTGCCCGCCGCGAGCATCCCGATGGATGTCCTGATGCTGCCGGGATACTTCGGCCAGTTCATGAATCTGGTCACCGGATCCTTCCCGGCGACCAGCCTCATCACCCGCCAAACCCTGGGCTGGGACCCCGTTGGGCCCGGTCTGTTCGCCGACTTGGACAACGGCCACTATTTCCCGGCGGCGAACGCATGACCACGTTCGCCCCTCGCCGTGAAACGTTGGAGTCCTTCGTCAATTGCATCAACGCCGGCGCAGACAAAGCCACCCTCACAGGCCTGCTCGCCGAGGACGTGATGCTGTACGGCCCGTTCGGCGACGAGCCAGTCACCGGCCGCGAGGCCGCCGTGGAGACCATCAAAAAGGTCAACGCACTGTCCTCAGACGACACCTACACGGAGGTACTCAGCGGAGACACCCACCACGCCGCACACTTCCGGCTGCAAGTCGGTGACGCCGCGGTCAACGGCATCTTCCTCGTCCTGCTCGACGCGGACGCCAAGATCGCCGAGGTCAGCATCTTCTATCGCACCGTGCCCGACGGCGTCGCGCTGCAACGCAACCTCGCGCAGGCAATCGGCATGCCGCCCTGGGAGCTGCGCAGCAGCGGGTCGGGTGGAGGAATCAATTCATTGAATACTCAGTCAAGAGAGGACATCTCATGAGCAGCATCAGCATCATCGGCACCGGAAACATGGCCCGCACCATCGCCACGCTGGCAGTAGCGGGCGGCAACACCGTCGAGATCATCGGCCGCGATCAGGCCAAGGCCGCCGAGCTGGCCAAGGATCTGGGCGGCAGCGCCACGACCGGAGACTTCGGTGCCGTCCCGGCAGGGGACATCGTCATCGTGGCCCTCGGGTACGCCAACGTCGTTCCGGTCGTCGCGCAGTACGGAGACGCACTCGCGGACAAGGTGATTGTCGATATCTGCAACCCTGTCAACTCCGCGGCAGACGGACTCGCCATCCCCGACGGCACCTCGATTGCGCAGAACGTTGCCGAGCAAGCCCCGGGCAGCGCCAGCGTGGTCAAGGCATTCAACACCACGTTCTGGGCTGTCCTGGCCAAGGGCCATCCGATGGACGTCCTCATCGCCGGCGACGACGAGCGCGCCAAGGCCCTCGTTGCAGAGTTCATCGAGAGCCTGACACTGCGGCCGCTCGACGTCGGCGGCTTGACCATGGCGCGCTACCTGGAAGGAACGGGACTGATCATGATCGGTCTCGCACAACACGGGGTGGGGAACTTCGACTTCGCCCTCGACGTCACCGTCCCCGGCTGAAAGCCGGGCCGCCCGAGACGCGGGCCTCCTCCTGGGACGGCTCTACGGCTTGTGGGCGGTGAGGAACAGAGCGGGCAGATGGGTGAGCCCGTTGTCGTCGGTGTGGAAGTCGTGTTTGGGGAGGTTGGGGATGTCGGGGAGTCGGACCGCAACGTGGGACGGTTCGATGGCGTCGATGGTCCAGTATTTCGCGACAGCGGTACGGATTTCGTCGTCGGTCACCAGATTGGGAACCGGGCACGGCGAGTCGGCGGGCAGGGCGTCGGTGGTGAATACGAGCAGGTACAGGCGGGCGCCCGAGTTGGCCGCCGCGTGGATGCCCCGCAGGTAGTCGTCGCGCGCATCGAGGGGCAGCGAGTGGAACAGGGTGCAGTCGATGATGGTGTTGAACTGTGGGTGGTCCAAGCCGAGCGCGGCGAGGTTGCGGGCGTCGCCTTGAATGAACCGGGCTTCGACGCCGCGCTCTGCTGCCCGCTTGGTGGCCTGGTCGATAGCCGCGGTGGAGATGTCGGTGCCGGTGACATCGTGACCAGCTTCAGCGAGGGCGATGGTGAGATCGCCGACGCCGCACCCCGCGTCGAGCACCGGTGCGTGAACCTGTCCGGTCGAGATCAGGTCCGCGATGACGGGTTGGGGGGCACCGATATTCCACGGGGGCGGTCCGGCGAAGATCTGGCCGTTGTAGGCGGCATCCCAATCCATGACATCTGACATGGTCAGCAGCGTAGCGGGCGGGCGCCGAATCCGCGCCTAGGGGCGTGTGCGGTAGGGGAATCGCGGTCGTGCGGGAAACCAAGGAAGAACGGGGCGTTCGAGCACGAGTACAGCGGGCGACTTGTTGCCTGTGGACTCAGCGATCGCCTCCCGCACGCTTGCCAGTTCGTTCTCGACGGCTGACCGGTTGGTGGAGAACGACAATCCCAGGGTGGTGTACCGGCCCTCGCCGTCGCTGTACCCAATCGTGTACTCGAAGAAGCTGGGCGACTGGCGCTCGGTGTCTGTGGCGGGAGTCCAGGGGAGGACCCGTTGCTCGATGAGGACCGCATCGGGATTACCTGCCTCGGCGAGGTCGGATTCCGCCACACTGCGATGCATCCGGACAGTGCTTGCCGCCAGCGGCCGGTACTCGGCACCCTCGCGCATCCCGACGGCGTAGACGAGTAGTGGGAACGGAACCCAAGTGGGTGTTCCTGAATGCATCAGCGATCATCCCCTCGTGGTGTCAAATGCGATGTCACTGCTCGAGGCGTTGGCGGTATCGACCATGGGCGACCGCCGGTGCGGAGCCGACGGCCTCGCCGATTTGTGTCCAGGTCGCTCCGGCTTCCAGAGCTGTTGCTACGGCGGCGACATCGGGGGTGCGGATACGCTGACCGCGGCGTTCGACCAAGGCGTTGGCGGTAAGTGACAGCACGGCGAGGGACCAGTCGAGTTGGTAGGCCGACAGGGCATCCCATTGAGGGTTGGCCGGATCTGCGGCGAGCAGCACGGCGGTGATGTCGTCGGCGTCGCCTGGCGGTGCCATGCCTGCGGCGGTGAGACGGTTCATGATGCGCCTGCTGGCGATTCGTCGCGCTGCGTGCAGAGCGGCGGCGCGAACCTGCTCTTCATCACTACAGGACGTCCCGTCTTCCATATGTACAGAGGGTAGGTACCGCCAGCGAATAATACATCATCTACTACAGTACGATGCATATTGATCTGCAGTACGCATTGGGCGGTTGTGTCACGCGGAGCGCATCCTCTGAGAGATCTTCTCCGGCGGGTGATACAGGCTGTCGCTGCCGGTAACCCCGCAGGCGACCCGGTAAAAGTGTTGTGCAGCAGTAGTTTTCCCAACTTTGACGGATTGTCGTGCCACGACGAATCAACGAGTCGTGCCGCAGCCAGACCACATAGGAATTTGAATGTGCAACTACCCGTTAGGCATTGGAGACCAGGGCGCGGGCGAGGCCCTGCGCAGGTCGCCTCTCGCCCATGGATCTGGGGTCATGAAGGCGCCTTTGCCAGATCCTGGCGTTTCACGCAGGACCCCGCACTGCCATTATCGGCGCTCTGCCCCTTGGTATGAACATCAGGATGTGCTGACACGCCGGTCGATAAGCGAGCACGGTGTTCGTTGGCTCAACCGCTGCGGCGCGCGCAGCATGCCGAGCGCCGCTCCGCGCGGCCGCGCCTGCAACACCTCTCTGGCGACCATCATCACGGACGATCCGCCGTGTGCTACCGGTGGCGGCGTGGTCCCAATCCTGTTCGGCGAGTGGCCGACTGACGGTTCGATACGCAATAAACTGCCGCGCGCGCAACATCGACTGCTTCGCGTCGGCGCCTTATCGTGACGACCGGATAGCCGAAGCTGTTGTTGTCCAATGCCATTGGGCTAGGTGGCACGTCGTACCCTGCTGGCGCTGCGTCGGCTTGGCAGCGATGCCGGCGGGGCAACGGTCAGCCGGAGAATGAGCGTGATCGACTCGTCCGACGCGAGTTGCGTGAGAGTAGCGAATTCGCCTTGTAGTTGGCCCAATTCGGCGGCGAATGGTGCAGAGAGTTCCTCGAGTTCGGCGGCGGTATGCGCGTAGAGGAACACAGGCGATACGGGTTGGACCGCGAATCCGTATTGTTGCGCGCAGATCCACACGGCTTCCACTGCGGATCCGCCTGTGGCGTAATCGCGCAGCGTGTTCCCGGTCGTCGTGACGATGGCGAGCGCTGAACTGGCAAGGACTCGGTCTCGCATGTCGTCGCCGAGTGCGGATCCGGCGTTCCAGTCGGCGAGGTGGGCCATGACGTCGGGCCGCCGGAGGACGTCGAGCACTGCTAGATCCCCGGCGTCGAATTCGAGGCTGCGCACGTCGATGCCGGCGTCGGGGTCCGGATCACCGGGCCAGCGCAGTTCAGCGATCATCTCTTGGTGCAGGTGCGGAGTGAGGAACCGTATGCGGTCGGATGCGGCGAGGATTGTCGCCGCCTGGGCGATGTCGTCGCGCTCGGTGAGTAGTCGGAGGTGCGCGCCGCGCTGCTCGGCGGCGGCGGTGAGTCCGACGATGGTGCCGTCGTCGAGCGGCTTGGGTGTTCCGTGGTGGCGGTTGGATTCGCGGTTGAGCATGGGTTGGTAGAGCCCGGCGAGGGCCGGATCGTTTCCGCCGTCGGTGATGGTCATCGTGGCCTGCAGCGGGGTGGTTTCGGCGGTGTCGGTGATGGTGATTGGTCCCAGTACGTGATGGGCGGCCGCGGCGATCTCGATGTTGAACAATGCTGCTCCCAGCGCGACGGCGCTGGCGCGGAACTTGAGGTCCATCGTGGATGTGTGCGCCGGTTCGATGCTCACGGTGATGGCGTTGGGGGTGAGGTCGATCTGCCACGGCTGGGTGTTGCCGCCGGAAGGGGCGCGGATGGCGGCGGTCGCGAGGCTGCCCAGTAGGCCACCGTCGAGCGTCTGCGGCGCGTCGTCGGCGACGGGGGCGTCGTGGTGGCTGCCCATGTCGGGTTCGTGGATCTGGCTGAGTGCCCAGTTGACGTCGATACGGCTGCGGCCGGATTTGAGTTCTTCGCCCAGGCCGATTCTGCGCACGGCTTCGGCGACAGCGGAGGCTCCGATGACCACGTCGGACGCCAATTGTGGCCACGTGGACAGCGTTCTGTCGATTTCGACGAGGGACGCCGCGGTGCGGGGGGACAGGCGTTCAGCTTCCAGGTGACGCAGGACGTGGGGGACTTTTTCGCGGCTGCTCATCCCGGGGAGAAGGTCGATGTCGAGTTGTCCGAGCAGTCCGTGCAGGATGGGGCGGGCGGGCTCCCGGTCGAAACGTTCGACGTCGACGATGCCGCGGTCGCTGGTGGCCATGAGGACCGGGATGCGCAGGTCTCGGGCCGCGACGCGCACGAGGGCTTTCACGTCGAGTGAATCGCACTCTTCGACCACGATGTCGAGGCCGGAGACGAAGTCGTCCATGGTGTCGCTGGTGAGGCCGGCGTCGAGGACCTCGACGGGCAGATAGGGGTCGATTTCGGCGATTCTGCGGGCGGCGACGACGGCCTTGTTGAGTCCGAGGTCGAAGACCGTGGCCGGTACCCGGTTGAGGTTGGACAATTCGAGCTCGTCGAAGTCGGCCAGGCGTAGGCGCCCGCACAGGCCTTGTGCGGCGAGAGTGTGGGCGATGACGTGGCCGACACTGAGGCCAGCAACGCCGATCGTCAGCTCGCCGAGCGTGGCTTGCTCCTTGGCGGTGATGTTGTTGCGGTTGCGGTCCAGTCGCAGCGCACGGAACCCGAGGGGGCCGAGTACGGCGACGACGGCACGCCGCCACGGGTAGTACGCCCATCTGTGGGCTTCGCCCAGCAGCTCGGGCGCCGGCTGTGGGCGAAGAGTGCGCAGACTCTCCAACTGCGCCTCGTGGCGATCGAGAAATTCGATGTCAGGGTCCGCGCGGAGCCGGTCGAGGACAGCCGTGTCGGCAGGCACTGTCGGGTCGAGAACGTGTGCGTTGTAAGCGGTCTGCATGCTGTCCCTTCGCTGATTCGGCGCCGCGGCGCCGAATTCCTCAGTCGTTAGACTATGTCCGACTTGTGGGAGGTGTGTCGTGGTCGATACGGCGCGAGAGCAAACGCTGGCGAATCTGCCGCTGGCACCGATCAATCCGTTGTCGTACAAGCAAAAGCGTGACGCTTTGCGGAACTTTCACACCGGCACCGACATCCTGCGGGACGCCGGCGGGCCGGTGACCCGATTCAGCCTGGGCCCGCGGTGGCTGATGCCGCCGATCGTTTTGGCTACCTCACCTCAAGGTATTCGGGACATCGTCAGCGTCCGCGATGGCTCGATCGACAAGACGAGCGCGGTGGGGCGAGAACTCCGCCGCATGCTCGGCGGCAACCTATTCGTGTTGCCGCACCGAGAATGGCTACCGCGGCGGCGCACCTTGCAGCCCGTGTTCACCAAGAAACGGGTGGAGTCTTTCGGCGCCCATATGGCCGAGGCGACAGAGATGGTGGTGTCGTCGTGGGCCGATGGAGAGCAGATAAGCCTTGATGCGCAAGCCCGACTGCTGACGATGCGCGCACTGGGACGTTCGGTACTGGGTCTTGATCTCGATCAACGGGCGGATGTGGTGGCGGAACCGTTGCGGGTGGCGACGAGCTATGCGGTACGGCGCGCGTTGAAGCCGTTGCATGCGCCTGCGTGGTGGCCAACGCCGGCGCGTCGGCGGGCCCGAGAGGCCGCGGAGATCATTCGTGGGCTTGCCTCGGAGATCGTGCGTGAGTGTCGCGCCGATCCTGACCGGGACGCACCGCTTGTTCAGGCGCTCATCGCGGCGCGCGACCCCGAGACGGGACAACCGCTGTCCGACGATGAGATCCGCGACGAGTTGGTGATTTTCGTGTTCGCCGGGCATGACACCACGGCCACGACGCTGACGTATGCACTGTGGCAGTTGGGCCGCAATCCCGACATCCAGGACCGTGTTGCCGCGGAGGTTGCCCGGCTCGGAGACCGGGCATTGGCCCCTGGGGATGTCGAGCAGCTCGGGTACATCGTTCAGGTGCTCCGAGAGGCGCTGCGGTTGTGCCCGCCGGGGCCCACCGGGACGCGGATGGCGACCGAGGATGTGGAGGTCGCCGGGTACCGAGTTGAGGCCGGAACGATGCTGGTGTTCGGGCGCATGTCGGTGCAACGTGACCCGTCCCTGTGGGAGGACCCGCTGCGGTTTGATCCGGAGCGTTTCACCGAGGCGAATATGAAGGGACGAGATCGCTGGCAGTACGTGCCTTTTGGGGGTGGGCCACGGTCCTGCATCGGCGATCACTTCGCCATGCTGGAAGCAACGCTGGCACTGGGCACGATTATTCGGCGGGTGAAGTTGACGTCACTGGAGGACGATTTCCCGTTGGCTGTGCCGTTCACGATGGTCCCAGGTGGGCCGATTCCGGCCAGTGTTGCGCTGCGCTAATCCTGAGTCGTGCTGTCGCCCTGAGGCTTGAACTGCCCGTGGCGGATCATCGCGGTGACCGAGGCGTCCCAGCGTTGTAGTTCGGCGGGTGTGGTGAACGCCCCCTCGATGTGGCGTGCGATGTGTGCGCGCAGCATGATCGGGCCAAGGCGCAGCATCAGCGGATTGAGTGCGGCCCAGTCCTGATCGAGGTCGGGTCTGGTGAGTCCGGCGGCCGCGAAGTTGTCGCGCTGCCTGGCGCTGATCTGGAGCAGGCCGTCGAAGATGACGGAGCCGATCCTGTTGCCTTCGATAAGTGCGTGGCCGACGTAGTCGACGACGTCGGGATGGTCATGGATGAGCTTGGAAAATCGGCCGCCGAGCGAGTTGAAATCGTTGGTCGGCGTCGCCGGCACCGGCAAGGGGTTCGATTCGAGGGCTTCACCGAACACGCGCAGTACGTAGTTGTCGACAGCATCGACCAGGCCGGCCTTATTGCCGAAGTGGTGTTGTACCAGCCCGTGTGAAACTCCTGCGGCTTCGGCGATGGTGCGCATGGTGGTTGCGCTGATGCCTTGAGCTGCAAAGCAGCGTATTGCGGCATCGCGTATCCGTTCGGCGTTGGACAACTCGACCGGGGTCGGTTGCTGCAGGAACACGGTGCCTTCCATAAGCTCGACAATACAGCGCACTTGGATCACCGTTCGGCTACATCGTCTAGCAATACGATCGTATCGCCCAACCATTCATATGGACAATCTGGCTATACAGCTGGATTATCCTGCTATACACTCTCATCGTCCACGTGCGCGCAGAGGTGTCTGCGGGTGAAAACCAACGGACCAGGCCCATCGCCTGCCTGGTTCTGGGGCGATTCGCAGTTGAGGCCTGAAGCGTGCACCGAGCAGACGAGGTGATGCATTGCCGGACATCTCTTATCCCGCGCCGGCGGGATCTCTGCGGGGTTACCTGGCGACGCCCGTGGGTATGGGGCCTTGGCCCGCCGTGGTAGTCGTGCAGGACGTGCGGGGGCTGACGAACGATCTGCGTCGCATCAGCGACCGCCTCGCCGATGAGGGGTATCTGGCTTTGGCTCCTGATCTCTACGGCCGGGGATTCAAGCCCAAGTGCATGATCGCCACTATTCGGTCCCACTTCGCCGACGCCGGCGATGCTTACGACGACATCACTGCGGCGCGCGACTACCTGCTCGGCGACGCGCGGTGCAATGGCCGGATCGGGCTGATCGGATTCTGCATGGGCGCCGGCTTTGTCCTCCAGCTGTCGCCCCGAGGGCTCTTCGATGTGGCCGCCGCCCAATATGGACTGGCTCCGAAAAATATTGATGTGCTTGCCCGTTCATGCCCGGTTGTCGCCAGTTACGGGGCCAGGGATCGCATCGTCAAGCAGGGATCGGCCAGTGCGTTGGAGTCCGTCCTCGCGAAGGGCTCTGTCGATCGCGACATCAAGGAATACCCGAACGTTGGGCACAGCTTCATGAACAAGTCGGGCATCCCGGCGCCATTCACCATCGTCGAAAAACTGGCGGGATTCGCCTACTCGGCGCCCGAGGCCGAGGATGCATGGCAGCGGACCTTCGCCTTCTTCCGGAAGTATCTGATCGAAACACCGCCCTGTGAGATTTCCGAGCAGGATGGTGCCACCGATGCGCGAAGCAATTGAGCGGCCGGCGCGGTGACGATCATGCTCAACCCAGGGGCATGGCGCTGATGACTGGCGCTCAATCATTGTGTGCTGCAGAAGGAACCGGTCCCAGCCCTTCGATGAGAGGCACACGATGACGTTGACGGAACAACCTCAGTTCCGGCCATGGTTGGAAGTGGCGCCCCCCAGCGACTACCTACGAAACATCGCAAACTCGCCAACGGGCAAAAGCTACAAAGCCTTTGTGAAGTCCTTGCTCAATATCCAGCAAGCGGACGTAGTCGTCGACCTCGGATGCGGTGCGGGAGTGGATCTTCCGGCTTATGCCGAGGCCGCTGGCCGCGCAGGAAAAGTGATCGGCATAGACCACGACCAAGCCCTGCTGGCCTATGCCGACAACGCCACCAACCAGCTACCGACTGTGTCGACCGCCAGGGCCGACATTCATCAGCTGCCACTGGAAGCCGGCACGGTGGACCGTGTCCATATCGACCGCGTCCTTCAACATGTGCAATCGCCGCCCACCGTGCTCGCTGAAGCTGCCCGGACCCTGAATTCCGAAGGCCGGATCGTCTGTGTCGAACCGGACTGGGCAACGCTGACGATCGATCACCACGACGTTGCCTTCAGCAATTCCTACACCCGACATGTCGTCATGCAAGTCATCCGCAATGCGGCGATCGGCAGGGCCTTGCCGCGGCTGCTCGGCGAGGCAGGCTTCAGCGTCGACGGCATCTACCCAGTGACGGCGCACTGGACCGACGCGGTCGAGGCCGACAAAGTTCTCGGTTTCCGCGACGTCTGCGAACACGCCGTGACCGGCGGGCTCTTCCCCGCCGCGCGCACCCAGGACTGGATCGATGGCCTCATGACGGGCCCGTTCTTCGGCTCCTTGTCTCTGTTCATTGTCTCCGCGCACATCAAGAACCGATCGATGTCGAGCACCATCTAAGGAGGGCGCCATGTATCAGATCCCGATCGCAGCCCGTGAGGCCTGGAAGCAACCGTGGTGTATCAGGCTCAAAGTTGAGCCGCCGACCGTAAAGGCGACGTGGGGATATCGGAGAACGCACCGGGGAGACGTCAATGGTGTTGTCTGACAAGGCCATGCTTGATGTGGTCCACACAATCCCAATGCCTATTCCGTGGGATCGGGAAGCTTTTGTGCAGGGCATCGCTGACATGCGTGGCAGGCCCATCACGCTGATCGCCGCTGAGACGCTGTTCTTGGCGGACCGCCTGTGCGGCATGTGGTTAGAGCGCGAAAACGACGACGTTCTCCTGTATGAACGAGGTGCCTCGCTATTCCGCATCGATAGAGTTATATGCCACCAAATTGGTCACATAGTCTTGGGGCACCACAGCCGCGCTCGGTCGAAATCCTGCGACGTGCTTGCTGACTCGGTGTGGCTTCGCACACTGCCCGACGTCGCCCCAGAATTGGTGAACACCGTCCTGGACAGCACGCACTATGGTGATGAACAGGAGCATGAGGCCGACTTGTTCGCCTTATTGATGCTGAATTCCGCTGAGGGAGACGAGTATTCGATGAGTCGTAAGACGCCGCCAGGCAGATCCACGGCATCAATGAGCCAACACCGCGCCCTCGCGCCGACCGCAGACTCCGACCAGGCACTGGTACGCGGTTACGCCCGCGAGTTGAAGATCGCCTGCGATGCCTTGCGCGACGAACCGTTCAGTCCGCAGGCCCGCGCGAACCTGATCCGCCTGATCCTGCAGGACAGCAAGAACGCCGACGCGGCCAACAAGCGACTGCAGCTGGCAATGAGGTCAGCACGCTAGGTCGCCTTGCAGGCGGTGCTGATGCGCGGTGAAGCGCGCTTACGACGTCGGCCTGGCGGTAGACGTACGTGCCGTTGTGATCGATGGCCGAGCACCGCACTGCTTCGCCACGCCCCATGCCAACTGCGTGACTCGGGATGGTCTTCGGGACCGGTGCTGATCTCCTCAACAGTCAAGGCGCACAGCGGGGAAGTCGACAGTATCCGGGCGCTCGACGTCGACTACCGTTCGACCGCGGGCGACTACGACTGTGGGCTCGCGAAGCGTCTCCAGGTCGGAGAGAGGATCTCCATTGACGGCAACCAAATCGGCGCGCGCTCCAGGGCGGAGAGTGCCACCATTTCGTTCCACTCCCATTGCCTGGGCGGGGAGCGCGGTGGCCGCGTGCAACACCTCGGGACGGCTCATCCCTGCGGCCTCCAATGCCAACAAGGCCCCGATGTATAGCTCGGGGGGCAAACCCGGTATGCCAATGTCGTTTCCGACGATCAACCGAACGCCCGCGCGATGGAGCAGACTTACCCAGTGCAACCTCTGCTCAAAGCTGATCGGATGCCTGCCCGGGTAATGAACGTTGATTGTCGGACACACGTAGGCGCCCGCGTCTGCGATCGCGTCGGCGAGGCGCAGCGCGTCGTCCTCGGAGCAGGGCTGCCCACCCGGATCGATAAAGGTGCAGTGTTCGAGGGTGTCGACCCCAGCTGTCAGCGCTGCGCGGATACCCGCCGCGGACAGGCAGTGAGCCGCTACCGGCAATTGTTCGGCGTGAGCAGCGTCGGCGACCGCACGCAGCAGCGTGGGCGGGAGCTCGACGGCCTCGGGATCGGTACCGAGCGTCATTCTGCCACCGGTGACCATCACCTTCACTACGCCGACGCCACGGGCCGCGAGCAGGCGGACGCTAGCAGTTGCCTCCGCAGCGCTGCCGATCTCTATACCGTACGACCAGGCGTGGCCGCGGCGCCGCGTCAGTGGTTGGTCGGCGGCAACCACCGTGGGTCCGGTGGCTCGCCCTTGGGCGATGTCACTTCCCACGCTCAGCACTGATCCGGCGCGGGATCCTAGGTCGCGGACACTGGTTACCCCGCTCGCCAACAGGCGGCTGCCGTTGCTCAGGATGACTTGGCGTAGCTGGTCGGGGTTATTGCCCAACAAGGGGCCATCGGGTTTCTCCTGTCCTGCATCGAAACCGAGATGAACATGCGCGTCGATGAGGCCGGGGAGCACGGTGCCGGCAACACGGACCACATGCGAGTAGTCGCCTCGCCGTGCCTGAGCAATGGGTCCGACCCAGTCGATCCGCCCATCACGAATGCCGACGGCGCCATCGGTGATCACGTTCAACGGCTGCAGCGAGGTAATGACACGCGGGGCCGTGACCAACTTGGACAACTCCGCCTGGCGATCCTGTTCCATAGGTTGTTCGGTTCCTTTCGACAAGTGGACCTAGTCGGCAACGAATGCATTAGGGCTAGACGTGGCCCCACGTGCTACTTGTTGGCCAACTCGATAGCGGCAGCAGTTGACTCGGGATCCTTCAGCCCAGTGGACGTCCCGATGACCACGACCGTCTCGTCGGGGCGCAGAAGTCCGCGTTTGTACGCGTCGTTCACCGCCGCAACTGCGACGGCTGAACTGGCTTCGACATAGATTCCCTCAGCGCGTGCAAGCTCAAGCTGGGTGCGCAAAATGTTTTCCTCGGCGACGGTTACCGCAAGCCCGTTTCGTGAACTGATCGTGCTAACTGCTTGGTAGGTTGTGAAACCCCCGGCGATGGAGAAGGCCGCCGTCGACTCGCTCGGCCACGGACCCAACTCGTAGCTCCTGCTCTCCAGTGATTGACCGATCTTGTTGAACACCTCCGCCGCAATCAGCCGCGGCGCGTAGTCGATCAACCCAGCCAATAGGAGATCATCGAAACCTCTTGCTATCCCACGAAGGCAGTCCCCATATCCAGCTGGCACCACCACGACGTCGACTGGCTGACCAGAGGTCTGTGACCAGATCTCGTAGGAGATCGTCTTATAGGCGTCTACTCCATAGGGTGTGCTGCCGACAGGAGGGCTTGAGGCATTTGAGCACGGAAACCAACCGAACTCTTCTACACCCGCCGCGATCAGCTCGTAGCGTTCCTCGCTACGCCCCACCACCTCGACTCGTGCGCCGTAAGCCTCCATCAGTACCCGCATCGTAGTGGGAACAGAGGCCAAAGTGGCGATCACGCAGGGCTTTCCGGCGCGAGCAGCGTACGCTGCCAGCGATGCACCGTGATTTCCAGTAGAAGCGGCCACAACAGCCTCGGCGCCGAGCACATCGGCTGCCGTCACCGCAGCTGCACACAGACGATCTTTGTGCGACCAGGTCGGGTTGGCAGCTTCGTTCTTCAGGAACAGCCGGTCCAACCCCCAACGCGAACCCAGCGCGCCCAGCTCGATCAACGGGGTGTCACCCTCACCCAGCGTCACAGGGTTATCGACAGCGACTGGAAGCATCGGAGCCCACCGCCATATGCCGGCTGAATTCGATGTGGCTCGACACTGCTCGAATCTAGCTGCACCCTGTGGAGTCGACTGCACAACGTAGTTGACTGGTTTACCAATCTCGTTGCGGCACTTGGGGCATCCCAGGTAGTTGGCGCCGTCACTCAATGCAGGGGTGTATGCGCACCGCGGGCAGACCAAGGGGTCTATGCGGCCGAGAAGATATCCGTTCGTCACAGGGTTCAGCGTCTCAGAAGATTAGATATTTGTCTAATGTTCCTTGCCGTGACGTTCGATGCCGTGGTCGCAGCTGGTCGCGATCGCTTCTCGCGAGATCAGTAAATGAGACCGACGCTCGGCGGATGAGCTTTGGGGGCTTGTGCCTCATTAGAGATCTGTCTAATCTTTCCGACACCTGTACAACTCCGCACGCCCCACTGGAGGCCGTAGTTATGGCGCTGCACTCTGAAGTACCGAACGCCCCCCCAAGGATCGGGCTGACCGAGGACGACTTCACCGTCCACCGGCGACGACGCCCCATGCGTACGACGGTTTCCGTGAGCCTGTGCCTCGCGGCGATCTGGGTTGTTTACGCCGCAGCAACCAACTCAAGGTTTGAATGGCCCGTTGTCGGCCAGTACATCTTCGACAACCGGATTCTTGACGGCCTTTGGACAACGCTGGTCCTGACCGTCGAGTCATCGGTCATCGGAATCGTGCTGGGTGCGCTCATCGCGATCATGCGCGTCTCGCCCATACCCGCCCTTGCTGTGCCGGCGTGGCTCTTTGCGGTCTTCTTCCGAGGAACCCCACTGCTGGTCCAGATCATTTTCTGGTACAACCTCGCCGCGCTGTATCCTACACTCGCCCTGAGTATTCCGGGCGTCGGAACGATCTTCAGCGGTAGCTCGAACGAACTCATAACTCCTGCTGTCGCGGGACTCCTCGCCCTGGGCCTCAACGAAGGTGCGTACATGTCCGAGATCATCCGCGCCGGAATCGTCGGCGTCGACAAGGGGCAGACCGAAGCCGGCAAGGCGCTTGGAATGCGCCCCCGACGCGTGCTGCGCCGCATCGTGCTCCCCCAAGCGATGCGAATCATCATTCCCCCGATGGGGAATGAGATTATTGGCTTGCTCAAGGGCACATCACTTGTCAGCGTCATCTCGGTATCCGAACTGCTGTTCTCAGCACAGATCATCTACTCGCAGAATCTCGAAACCATTCCACTGTTGATCGTGGTTTCGATCTGGTATCTCTTGGCCACCACAGTCATGTCTATCGGGCAGTACTACCTTGAGCGCCACTATGGTCGCGGGTCCGGGCATCAAAACCCCACGTTCAGCCAGGTGTGGCGCGATGCCCTGAGGCGGACACACGCGAAGACGACGACCGCAGGAGCGGTGTCCTGATGGGCCGCTACAACCCGGCGCGCCCGCGCACCGAGTCCGACGAACACATGCTGACAGTTCGTCACGTGCACAAACGCTTTGGTCAAGTCGAGGTGCTGCGTGATGTCAACTTTACCCTGCACCGCGGTGAAGTGGTCTGCCTGATCGGCCCGTCAGGCTCGGGCAAGAGCACCCTGCTCAGGTGCATCAACCATCTCGAACCACCAACGAGTGGATGGATATCGGTCAATGGCGAGTTTGTAGGGTATGACCGACATGGCACCGAGCTGCGCGAACAGCGGCAGGCCAGTATCTGCCGGATACGCACCAAGATTGGCATGGTCTTTCAAGCCTTCAACCTATTCCCACATATGACGGTGCTCGCCAATATCGTGGAGGCCCCGGTCGGTGTCAAAGGCGAGCGCCGGCGAGAAGCCGAACGAAACGCCATGGAACTGCTGGATCGAGTTGGCCTCGCCGACAAAGCAAACCGTCACCCCAAGCAGTTGTCGGGGGGAGAGCAACAACGGGTCGCCATCGCCCGCGCTCTCGCGATGAGGCCCGAGCTCATGCTTTTCGACGAACCAACCTCTGCCCTCGATCCCGAGCTCGTCGAGGATGTGTTGACCGTCATGGTCGACCTCGCGCGCGACGGGATGACCATGATCGTGGCGACCCATGAGATGGGATTCGCCGCTAACGTCGCTGACTCAGTGATCTTCATGGAGCGCGGATCCATCGTCGACAGAGGCACTCCTGACGAAGTTCTGCTCAACCCACGCAGTGAGCGCACTCGAAGATTCGTGTCGAACGTCTTGGGCGAACATGTCCCGGCAGAGTTGCGCGGGGCCCCTCACCCTTCCGACCGGTGACGCCTACTAGTCCAGCGGATATCAACGGTGGTGCACGCGCATCGCGGCGCCCATGCGCCGACGCATAGCTCGCACCACCGAAACGATCAAGCACGTACTACACATGAGGTGAATGATGAACATTTCGAAGGTTTTTCCGAACCTGAGTCTCGCCGTCCTGACGACAGCGTTATGCGCAATAGCGCTGACAGGCTGCGGCTCGACGAACGACGCCGCAGCACCAGCACAAGGCACTACAGCTCCCCCGAATCCGAATTCCAGCGCGGCCCAGCTGGTGCCGCCTGACATCCGCGCCGCCGGAAGCATCACCATCGTCACCGACGCTACTTATCCGCCGTATGGGTTCTTTGCATCTGATGGGACGACCATCCAAGGGCTCGATGCCGATACCGTGCACGCGATCGAGTCGGAGTTGGGCCTAAAGATCAACTTGGTGACAGCCACGTTCGACAACTTCATACCGGGGCTGAAGGCTGGGCGGTACGTTGGGGGCCTCAACGGCATCTCAGATACCGGCGAGCGGCGCAAGACAGTCGACTTCATCAACTTCGAAAAGTTCGGCAACTATTTCCTCACGCCCGTCGACAGCAATCTGAACGTCACGTCGATCATGTCCGCCTGCGGATTGACCGTGGGCGCGCAGACAGGTGATGAGTCCGTCACCCAATTCAAAGAGCTCGCGCCGATGTGTACCGAGCAGGGCAAACCAGGGCCAGCCGTCAACGTGTTCCCCTCGCAGGCCGCTGCAATCAGCGCAATGCTCAGTGGACGCGTGCAGGCGATCCTCACCGGCTCCAACGGGCCCTACCTGGCCGAACACTCCAGCGGCGCATACAAGATCAACGGACCCTACCTCCCCAATATCGACGGCAAGTTCGGGGTCGGCGGCCTCGCCATTGCCAAGGGTTCGCCCCTGTCCCCAGCGCTGCTCGCAGCATTCAGAACCCTCTACGCGAACGGTACCCTAGAAAAGATCTATGCCACCTACGGTTTCACCAAGGACATACTCATCGAACCGTCTCTAGACAACGGCGATGGCCCTCTGCCGACCGCTGACCGCTAGGCGGCGGCCACACCGGCTTCGTGGTTGTCTCAGCCCACTGCGGCAGACAGCCGGCGTTGCGACGAATCGAGTACAACGCGTTCTGTCCGCCGTGATGAAACCAGTGGTGAGCGGGTGAGCCATCTGACTCACGACGAATGTTCCTCAGCCGGATGCCGTACCTACCGAGAAGTCGGCCGATGGAATTCGATGTCGTAAACCTACAGAGCAACGAAGCCGTCTCAGCGGCCTTCCCGCGATCGGACGCCCGCCTTCCATAACGGTATCTGGCGAGCGGCCAATGGCCAACTAGCCTCCTTGACTGTCTGTTGACAACAGCCAGGCGCCAATTGCGTACCGACCACTTCGAATCGGTCAGAGGAAGACGTTGTGCCGTCGGCGAGTGAGTCGGGGGTGGTAATTGACCCTGACTTCGTGACCGTCGAGCTTCTGTCGAGCCGCAAGAGATAAGCCACTCGTGACAGATCTCCTCGCTGCGCCCAGTCGGTGGATCAGACGTGCACAAGGTGCGTGTGGCAGTCGGTCCCAGCCGCTGCCAAATCAAGGATGTCGCGAGATCCGATCAGGGGAATTGGTCCAAACTCGACATGACAGGAGTGAAGGTGCGTCGCTCAACTACCGAGACGCGAAAGATAGGTGAGGAGAAGTGTTTCGGCCAAGCAATAGTTCTCGAACTCGGCGAGATGCAGACTCTCGTTGGCGCCGTGCGCGCGGGTGTCCGGATCTTCGACTCCAGTGATGAGAACGTCTGCGTCCGGAAAAATTTGCAAGAATGTCGTCGCGATGGGGATCGAGCCACCCAAACCAATGTCCACGGGTGGAGTGCCTCCCCAAGCGTCAGCGAGGGCTCTGCGCGCAGCTTCGTAGACCTCGCCCCGGGCCTCGATCGAGACTGGTTCGCACATTTCAACGTTGGTGATACTGAGCTCGGCATTCCACGGAACGTGAGCCTGGAGGTGGGCCCGCAGCCGATCTAGCGCATTGGCGGCAGTGTCGCCGGGGGCAATCCGCATCGACAGCTTCGCACGCGCACTGGGCACCAAGACGCTGCCGGCTCCCTGAACTTCGGGGGCGTCCATGCCGATGATTGTGAGAGAAGGCTTACTCCACAAGCGCTGAACGGCAGACCCGTCACCGATCAACGACACCCCCGCAACGATGCCGGACTCGGCACGCAGCCGCTCGGAGGGGTACTCGACATCTGCGGCACGTCCGGCCCGCAGGCCGGCGATGGCAACGTTGCCCTGCTCGTCATAGAGCGTGGCGAGCAGACGAACCAGGGTCATGAGCGCATCGGGAACCAGCCCTCCCCACACGCCCGCGTGTACAGAATGGCTCAGTGTGCGCACGGAGACATCGGCACGAATGAGGCCGCGCATACTGGTGGTCAGAGCGGGTGTGCCTATGTCCCAGTTGGCGCTATCCGCTATCACGATGACATCTGCCCTGAGGGCCTCAGTGTGCTGGCGCAGGAGCGCCGGGAGCGACGCACTCCCCGCTTCCTCCTCACCCTCGACGAACACAGTGACGCCGACTCCCAGGTCTGTCCCGAGTGTTCGAACCGCAGCCAGGTGAGCGGCGATCCCAGCCTTATTGTCCGCGGCGCCTCGTCCGAAGAGTCGGCCATCGCGTTCGACGGGTTCAAATGGTTCAGACAACCAGCCGATTCCACTCGCGGGTTGCACGTCGTGATGGGCGTACAACAGAACCGTGGGCCTGCCCTCGGGCGCTCCAATACGGGCGATGACCGCAGGCGCTCTGCCGTCCTCGTAAGCCGACACAATCTTGGAGTCGTGGAAACCTTCCGCGCGGAAGAGGTCAGCCACCATTTGAGCGCTGCGATACACATCCGCGTCACGGGCGGGATCCATGCTCACCGATTGAACGCCGACCATCGTCTTCAAAGCCTGCCGTATGTAAGGCATCTCAGCCTTCAATCTCACCCTGAAGCCGCTGACCTGAAGCGAGCGATCTTGGCGCGCTTGAAAGTTGGCGTCAGGGGAGGGGATGTCGCGGTGCTCTTCAGTCACGTGATGCGGACTCCATCGTCGTAGAGGACGTCAGGTTGCGGTGTACCAGCGACCTGGAAGTGAATTTTGGAAAAGACGGCGCACGACGGTGTCGGCGCTAGGGGTGTCGACGAGCATCGCCTCTCGGCGTCTCTGCTAGGCGGCGCTCCGCACACCCATGAGCACACGATCGTCCAGGCGCTGCCAGATCGTGGATACTTCACTGAAGCCTGCACCCGAGAGCGCCGACAAATGCCCAGACAATGGCACCGACGACTCACCCCGTGGACGCGTTCGCGTGAGACGCCGTTCACGTTCACGCTTCTCTGAGTACAACTCTCGGCACTCGAGTGCCATTTTCCACCAGGCTTCGTAGGTGGTGACACCCCGTTGCACGAAGGCTTCGGTGAGGTCCGTGTGCCATTGCCGATCCGCAAGGCTTCGGCTCAGTGGTTGTGCGGGGCCGTAAGCCATGTTGTCGCCGTTGAGAAGGAGACCGCCAGCTCTGATGAGTTTGCCGAACTGGCCGTAAAGGCAGTCGAGTTCCTTCGGGGCTAGCCAATGGAGTGCAGTGGTCGAGACGACTGCGTCGACCTCATGGGTACTGATCCTCTGCAGCCAGGTCGGGTCGCGAAGATCGGCATCGACCCACTCCACTCGGTCGCCGTGGTCCACCAGCGCTGCTCGGCCAATGGCCAGGTGAACGGGGTCCGCATCAAGTGCAATGACACGCGCGTTCGGGAATCTCTGCAGGATGCGTTGGGAGAGTGATCCAGGGCCGCATCCTGCGTCCAGCGCCGTGAAATGCTCGCCTACCACCATGCCCAAGCAACCGAGGATCGCTTGGAACCGTTCCTCTCGGTATGGCAAGAATCCGGTCTGCTGCTCGTCCCACTCTGCCAGCAGACGGGACGCCCAGTCGGCAGTCATAAAGATCTCGCGCGGCAGCACTCGGATCGCGGAAGGACTGCCGAACAGAGCACGCGACGTTCCATGCCCTAAGAATAGATGATCATCTAATCTTAATCTAGGGCTTGGTCGTGATCGCGACGACTTCCTGACTGAGCACCGAATTCGCCACCGCAGCAAGAGCTGTGAGCAGACGCTCGGAATCGAGAGAATGTACGACGCTGTGCGCGTCCCTTGCGCTGGTGATCAGCCCGACCGAGCGGAGCAACGAAGTGTGGTAATGAACTGTCGCGGTCGTGAGTCCAAGGGTGCGTGCCAATGCTTGGCCGCTTGCTGCCTCGTCGCTGGTATGCCGCAGGATCGCAAGCCGCTGCTCATTACCCAGTGCGCGTGCGAATTCGGCTATTTCACTCACGGTAGGCGGTTGGTCGCGATCACGCGGGGGGCCGAAGGCAAGCAGGACCCTACCGTCGTCGAGGAGTCGCGGGAAAACGAACGAACCAAATGCCGAACTTGGAGCGAGCACGAGCGGGTCCGCGTCATCTTTGAGAGTCCAGCCGCCGGTGACCTCCACCAAAGCGCGGGCGCGAGGTTGGGAGAAAATCAGCTGGCCTACTTCGGAACTCAATTCACCCAGGCGCTTGGCCGTTGCACGTTCGACGGGTTGCTTGCTCTTGCACGCTCTTAGTAAGTCGGAGAATTCGCGATGTACCCGGTCAGGCTCGGCCAGAACGAATTCGACGTCTCGCCGACTGTAGGAGTTGCGTCGCGCAATCTTCGCCGCCGAGGCCTTGCGCGACGCGGAATCGGCCAGCCCAAGAGCGACGAGCTTGGCAGTTGCTGCCTGGTCCTTCGGTTCCAGCGTCGTGGACGCAAGCAATTCGCCGATGAGTTCGTCGGGCGTCATCGCCGATACGCCAGCGATCAATTGCCTTTCGGTTGCCCAACCACGAGTGACAGCTGTTCGGACGAGACTTAGACCCACGGCGAAGTCGGCCTGAAAGTACTGCAACAGCAGTCGCCGGGTCTCTTGGTCGACGGGCACCGCACTGTTCGCAGCAATCGGCACGTGCTGCTCGAAGTCACCCTTCGTGGCGTGAGCTGATACGTAAAGCCTGCACAACATCTCAATGGCCGTGCTAGCAACGATGGCGGTGGGATCCGAGGCCTGTGCACTGGGTGGCGAGCCATGACGGTGTCCGGTCCCAGGCGCCATTCCAGGTACTCCTTCTTAATGATCATGCCGGCGCCATGGAGCGTAGGCATAAGCGTCGACGTAGGCAGCCTCACAATAGTCGAATACGGATCCAACCTGAGCGATGCTAGTCGCAGCGCTGTTCGAGGTGGGTGCAACGCTACGCTGAAGTGAGCCCAGAACCGCATCCTGGCTACACTCTTAGTGTTGTGGCACAGGCATTTTCAGCGGACGTCGGTTGGATCGACGCCGCTGCCCGACAGCCATGAGTCTGTAGCCGGACCCGAGAGGTAATTGCTGTGGTGGCAACCGGGGCAAGATGCGGGCTGCGTCGGCTGATGTTCGGGCGCCACGAACGGCGCCGCTGGCAGGATATCAGTATTAAGACCGCGCACCAGCTAACTGCAGCCAATGCTGCGGGTGTGCTCGAAGTTTGAAGACACGCAACATGACTCGCACGACGAAAGGAACCCTGCAGGATCCGGGCCGCAATGTGGCTGCCAAGTCCGACTCAATCCTGCTGTCCTCGCCAAGAGGTGGCATCAGTTCGCGCTGGCGCTCGCCTCGGCGGCTCGGTACACGGGCGACAACAGCGACTAAGACGAAGGCTAATCGTCTACGCCGCAGGCGAACTCGCGTGTACTATCTGCTACCCGTCCGCCGCCGAATGGCCACACACCGGCGACACCGCTGTGACCGCCCTGGCCGCCAAACAAGGCCTCGACAAAGACCGGATTTGGCTATCTGCTTGTGCGGATGGGGCCTTGTCCGTAGGGCGTGCGCGCCGCGGTATGTACGCCGGTGTGCGGGTCAGTTGTGATCGCTGCCCAAAATCCACGGGGTAGCGTCGGGTCGGAAGCGGGACGTACGGATAGAGCGTGTCCGGCGGTACGGGCGGCATTGAGGTGCGCCGTTGGGAATCGGTTGTCGAGCACGCGGCTGGGACCGCCCACTTCATTGAGACTGGGTACGGATGTGACCGAGTCCCCGAGGATGATGTCGTGGCCATGGATCAGCGGAGCGTTGACGGCTTCCGTGAGAGGCTGACCCAAGGCGAGGACACGGTGCAGGCTCAGGACGGTGGCTGGATGCAATCCGACACCGATGCTGCTGCAAGCCAGTACTGGACGGCCGGCACGCATGACGATGGCCGGCTCGGCAGGCATCGGAAGGTGCTCACCGGGGAGGAGTTGGGCGAGCGCGGACTGTTGGAATGTTGCCGGGTCGGGGATGGGAATACCGTCGACGACGATGCCGGTCGTGCCCCACATGGCGGTATTGATGCTGTGGCATAGGGCTGCGTGGTTACCGTCGGCGTCGACGGCGAGGACGTAATCGGAGTGGCTTCCTACCGATGGCTTTCCGTCAAGAATGGTGAGCAGCCCGGCCAACGCGCTCGGGTCCTCCATCGGTTCGCCGATCCCAGCCGCCGCCAACCGCGCGAGCGCCTCAAGAAGGTCGGGCCCGCCTGTATCCGGAGCTGGCAGCGTCATGACGTCGTGCCCGGCGAAAGGCCCGCGTAGTGGTTCGGTGCAGCGAGGTAGGTAACCGGCGAGATCCTCGGGGGTGGCGCGGCCACCTTCGCGGCGTACTACGTCGACGAAATGCTCGGCCCAAGGTCCTTGATACATCCAGTCGGGGCCTTGCTCGGCAATCGCGGCGATGGTCGCCGCCAGGCGCGGCAGGGCAAGTCGATCACCCGCGCCGGGCAACCGGCCGTCAGCAGCAAACGTGGCACGCCCTTCCGGGGTGCGGGTCAGGACACTGGCCCGCAGGGTAACCATCCGGGCGAGGTGCTCGGTGACTGGGACGCCATGGTCGAGGACATATCGTGCAGGAGACCATAGTTGGTCCCAGGGCAGTCTGCCTGAGCCGGCGTGAGCTGCATGGGCGCCGGCGATGAATCCGGGAACCAAGGCGGTGCGGCCACTAGGCTGTGGAGCGGGCGGGATCTGCTGAGGTTGTGTCTCGTGGGCGAAGGGCGCGAACCCGGCGGATACGCTCGTCGTCCGACCGGTAGCGGCGTTGTGGTGCACCATCGCAAAGAGTCCCGCGTAGCTGACCCAAGATCCCAGTGATAGTGCGATCTGCGTGAAAGCGGTACTCAACACCGCATCGGTCGCGCTTCCACCGGCGTCGAGGGCGTGACGACCTGCAAGGGTGGCAAAGGGACCAGTGGAGCCGACCACCACCGCTGATGCTTCGGCCGCCGTCGCGGACGCGGGATCGAACGATATTCGTTGCCAGTCAAGCGCCTTCTCTCGCTCGCGCTGTTCCCACCCGCTGGGATCGAGCGGGTCACGCCCGGCCGGGATGACATTCCTGTAGGAGGAGGGCACGTCCACTCGCTCTCGTTACATGAGTACTCTCAATTGGAGAGTACTCACGTTTGAGAAGATGGCGGAATGGTAGCGAGAGCCCCCGAGTCGGAGTTGCGCGAGGTGGTGCATCAGCGGGTGCGGCTCGGGGTTCTAGCTCTTCTCGATAGGCGGGGACCGTGCACGTTTTCGGAATTGCGAGATTTGCTGGCACAAAGTGACGGCGGTTTGGGCCGGCATCTGAGTGTCCTGGAGGAACACGGATACGTCAGGACGGAGAAAGTCTTCGAGAACCGCCGGCCACGGACATGGGTTCACCTGACCCCGCCCGGGGTACGCGCCCTTGAGCACGAGCTGGAGTTGCTGGCCAAGCTGGTCGCGAGAACCTCCAATGAGGCTGAGCAGGGCGACAATCCGATCGCAACGATGACAATCGTGTTCGCCGCTCTGTTCGCTGAGGCTGAAATCGATTCCGGTGCTGCACATGCTCAGTACGACGAACTGCCCCTGGACCGGGTGGATCGCTCGATTCTGGTGCCCGCCGCGCCTGCCCTGACTGGACGGCACAGCAAGCCGCACTCCTCCGGATCGATCAGCGCTCGTTTCGAGTTCCCGGCCGGATACCCAGATTTCGCCGAGCGCCGCATTCTGCAGATGACGCTGATGAGCCACGGGCTGCAGGGTGGCTGGACAACGACGTGGCACATCCTGCCCGCCGGCGACGACGACCGCGTGGTCAGTACTGAGCCTGGGACTCAGGACACCGCACATGCGGTCGTCGTCGAACTGGGATCTGCAGCGGACTGCACGTCGATCCTGGCGATCATGGGGCCACCTACGGTGCAGCTGCCCGATCTGCCAGCGGTTCGTGGGTATCTTCTCCCCAGTCCAGCCGGCGCGGTGCAGACGACGGCCACGGCGTGGTTTGCCGTCGGCGCTTATCTCGTCTCGACAGCGGTCGTGCTCTCCGAGGCCGACAACGCCGTACCGGCTCTACGCGATCTCGTGACCGCCGTGCATGGAGCAGTGACCGCCAGCCTCTCGCAATCCTCCTGAAAGGAGCGCCCACCATCTCGCGCATCACGCCGAGCATCTCGGCAGCCCAGTCCCAACCCGATGACCTGACCGTCCGAGTCGCTGATACATCTTCACCCGCACGTCATTTCATTCTCGGGTGCTTCGATGCTTGACCTCCATGAAGAGAGCCCTGAGGTCCTTGCGTGGCAGGCGGACAACACTGCTGAGACAATCGCCGTGTTGCAGGCCGTCGACGGTTATCACGCATTGGGTGCGACGGTGCGCGAGTTCTCCAACGCCGGCCAGCGGTGGGTCCCGATCCGTGCCGGCGACCTGTGGTTTCAGCTGAAACGTGGGCATTCCGACGCTGAATTGCCCGCGATCACCGTTCGCGACGCCCTCGACGCCCCCTCTCGGATTCTGGTGGACCTCAACGATCATGCGGTGGGCGGACAACCGGTTGCCCTCGGCTGGTTGTCCCCTTCCCCTGACGGCGCCGTGCTGGCCTATGCCGTGACGACAGCCGGTGTCGAGATCAACGAGGTGTTCTTCGTCGAGACCGCTACGGGTGAGCGTCTGGCCGAGAAAGTGCCATGGAACGTCTACACCGCACCCTCGTGGCTTCCAGATGGATCCGGATTTTGGTGCGGCACACTCGATGTGACTGAACAAGGCACCAGGATGCAAGTACGCCCGTTCATCTTGGGCGAGCCACCTTCCGACTGGGTCGCCCCATTGCCCGACGGACTACCTTTTCCGGTGCCCACGGTATCGAAGGACGGGCGCTATGTGTCCGTCGCCACCGGCAACTCCGAACACCGCATCGACTATCTGATCGACGAGAACAGGCGAGTCATACCCCTGCTCGAAGGAGTGTCGGGCGGATTCAGGGGTGTTCTTCTCGACGGAACACTGTACGCACTCACCGACAACGGCGCACCGCGCGGACGTATCGTCGCCATCCCCATTGATAGTTCGACCGACGTTACCTCCTGGGCGGAGTTGATCAGCGAACGCGCCTACCCCATAACGGATTTCGACATCATGGGCGATAAGCTGGTGATGAGCAGCCTGCGCGATTGCAGCGCGGCGATCGACGTCCTCGATATGACGACCGGCGTTTGGAGTGCAGTGCCCCTTCCCGGGTGCGGCGGTATCGGTGCGCTCACCGAGCGAATCAGCCACCCGTCACTACCGGCGTTTAGCCGCGGTCGGGGCGAAATCTTGTTCGCCTATTCCGACCCCGTCACATCACCGGCGATCTACCGATACCTCCTTGACGACCAGCGCATCGAGTGCCTCGAGGCTGCGGCAACCGTCTTGGACAACGTCACTGTCCATTACCTCACCGCGTCCTCAGTCGACGGGGCCGAAGTCCCTGCCCACGTCATCTATCGCAGCGACCTCGATCTCGACCAGTCGCATCCCACGCTACTTCACGGATATGGCGGCTTTAACCTGGGCGAGCTGCCCGCTTATCTCAACGGCCACGCCGCCTGGGTGCAAGCCGGGGGCATATACGTGCTGACACACCTTCGCGGAGGGAGTGAACTTGGTTCCGGCTGGTGGCACGATGGCCGACGGGATAAGAAGCAGAACACATTCAACGATTTTTATGCCGTGGCCGACAAGCTCATCGAACTGGGTTGGACATCCAGTGAGCAGCTTTCGATATACGGCGCAAGCAACGGTGGCCTACTCACCGCAGTAGCGGTGACCCAGCGCCCCGAGCTGTATGCGGCGGTCGTTTCCGATGTTCCAGCGACAGACTTGCTGAACTCAAGCCGTTACCCGTTGATGCACTCGATTTGCCGCGAAGAGTACGGGGACACGAACATTCCTGCAGAACATATGTGGCTCAAAGCCATCGATCCTCTTTTCAACGCCCAGGTCGCGAAGTACCCTGCGACGCTAGTGATTGCCGGGGCGAACGATCCACGTTGCCCAGCGAGCCAGTCACGACTCCTCGTCGAGACGCTCCGGGCAAACCAAATCGGTGAAGCGCCCATTCTGTTGCGCGTCCATGCAAAGCAAGGACATGGCACGCAGGGAGCAATTGATGCAGCATGGCGACTTACCGAAATTCTCGTCTTCTGTGCGATGCACACTGGACTCTCGCTCACCCGGGCCGCCACCCACCCGAATTGACGAGGTGAGAAGAACCTCCAAATAACAGCTGCAACACCGCATCTGCCCTTTGGTCGGCATCCAACGCAGCGTGCACGTGTCCCGGAAGGGCGAAGCTAGCAACGGCCACTGGACCGACACGAAGCCCCCGCTGATCAGGCCAACAAATAGCGCACACCAGGGACTTGACCGACAAGCCGTTCGGGATGAGCCTGACGATCCTGCCGTCAATCGCTCCGCCGCCCTACGACGAACACCGCCGGGTGGTCATCGAGTCCAGCATCGGGGTCATCGAGACCGCAGATTCCAGTCGGGCGCCGCATCTACCGACGTTCCACGCTGAGGGGACCCAGGTTGTGCACACAGTGCACCTCTGTGGGGATCGTAGAACTCGGGCCCGGTAATGCGTTTGCGGCCATCGATAATCGTGAGCCCGGTTTCGACAGACCATCGCCCGTCGACGATGCTGCTACGACGGGCACCGGTTCATTCGGCTCAATGCGCAGGATCTGGAGTCCGGTGCGACCGGCTGCTTGGTTTTGGTCATCGAACAGACCGCAGCGGTGACCGCTATTTCACCGCGACGATCGCGTCCAGCTCGATCAAGGCTCCCTTCGGAAGCACAGGTGCGGGCAAGGCGGTTCTGGCGTGTGTGCCGGCCGCGCCGAGCACATCGATCAGCAGTTGCGACGCGCCTTCGGCGATCGCAGGCTGGTCGGTGAATTTGTCCGAACTGCTCACCCAGACATTGAGTTTGAGGAGCTGCACCACCTGCTCGAGTCCCACCGCCTGATCGATTCTGGCGAGCAGGTTCAGTGCGGCGGCGCGGGCCGCCGCAAGACCGGCTTCCGGGGGATGGCCGGGTTCGAGGGTACCGGTCAGGATCGTGCCGTCGTGCTCGCGGGAGATCTGGCCGGACACGTAGAGCAGGTCGGCGTGCCGGGTAGTTGCCTCATAGGCGTAGGCCGGCGGGCCCAGATCCGGCAGCCTCAGACCCAGCGCGGTGAGTCGATCGTGTGGACCCCGCGTCACGGTGGTGGACATCGCCGTCACCTCCTGGTCAGCACGTAGGTACGGTCACGACCGATGTACCACATGTCTTCGGTGCCGATGGCCGCGTTGTCGTACCGCCACGGAATCTCTGCTGCGCCATAGGAACCGACGTCGAGGGTGTGCTTGTATCCGGGCCGCAGTTCGTTGGCGAAGGACTCCTGCTTACCCATCAGATGTCCGACATTGCGTCTGCGGTAGATGGTGTTGAAGTCCGTGTCTGCGCCGAGCATGCCGATCTCGATCAGCCGCGGCAGATGTGGTTCCAGGAACCGCAAAGTGCCCTCGTGCACGCTTTCGCACACCACACCGGGGCGCAGCTGCCCAATGATCCCTTCCCGGACCACCGTGAAGAAGAACTGGTAAGCCTCCTTCGCTTCGGGGGTGCGGGGCAGCGAGCGGGCCATATCGGAGGTCGCCAGGGTGACTCCGTCGATGCTCACCCGCACACCGGCGTCGAGTTGGATGCATGTGGTGGTCTGATCGATCGGAAAGTCCACGGGTGGTCCGGGAAACAGCATGCGGTTCGACGAATGCAGATTGGTGAAATAGGGCTCGATGTCGAAGGGGATGTTGTTCTCGCGGCGGAACTGGTCGATGTGAGCGAGGTAGTTGTCGAAGATGTCGAGTTCGGTGAGTTCGGCTCCGGCGGTGATCTGACCGTCGGCCCATTGCAGCGCTTCTTCGATCGCGTACACGCTGGTCCGCGCGGCGATCAGCTGGAACGGCAGATCCTCGTTGTCGCGCACATCGCGCCAGTGCGCCAACTCGCCGGACACCGGCACCAGGTCGAGGCCGGCGTCGAGCAGCTCGTGTGCCAGACCCACCGATACCCATTCCTCTTCGATGCCGATCCGTAGACCGGATGCATCGAATGCCTTGGCAAGGCAATCGGTTTCATCGGTCGCCGGCCCGTAGACCTGGTCGGCGGTGTGGCTGTCGCCGTCCCTCGTGGTGAAGACCAGTACGGTGTCGGATTCCGGTCGCCACAGCGCAATGGACCCCGGGATCCAGCGCAATCCCGTCAGCTCGGTGAAGTTCGGTGGCGCGGCAACAAGCACGCCGTCGATCGATCGCTCGGCCGCCAGCGACGCCAGGGCGCCGAACCGCGTGTCGGGTGCGCCGAACTCGCTGCTGATTCCGTCGAGATGGGTTATGTCCGAGACCAATTGGGCGGCCACCTCGGCGCCGTGCGCGCGCCAGGACGCGAACCGGGCCACCACATGGTCGATGCGAACCTGGTGGATGCGCACAGGCTGCGGCGCGCGCCGCTCGATGGCTACCTCGATGGTCGGTGCCAACGTGATGAAGTGGCTGTACACCACATCATGGGCCAGGCTCACCTGCTCGCCATGGGCCAACTCGGCCACCAGGTCAGTGAGTGACTCGGCCACCGGGACGCCGGCCACCGGGCGGGGGTCGATGGTGACCCACGGTGCGTAGAACCGGATGCTTTGCGCGGGAACGCCTGCGGACAGGACATTGCCCTGCTCCTGCTGCCGCACGAGGAGCAGGCGGTCGTCCCCTCGGGTCGCGATGAGCGGTGACACCAGCGGATGCGAGTCCAGCCGGATCGCGGAGAACAGCAGGCTGCGTTGGGGGTCGAGCCGGAATTCGTCCATCAGCTTGCTCGGATCGGCAGTGAGGTGCAGCACGGTGATCAGTTCCTTTCGAGCTGGAAAATGGTGGTGTGGATGGCGAATTCAGCTGATGCCGGCCGTAACACCGATATGGGATTCGATCTCGGTCACGTACTCGGCGAACTCGGGGGAGTAACGGTGTGCCTTCGTTCGTGGCCGCGGCAGGTCGATGCTGATGTCCGCGACGATGTGACCAGGTTTTCCGCCGACCACCACGACGCGGTCGCCGAGCCAGATGGCTTCGGAGATGCTGTGGGTGACGAACAGCACGCTGCACCCGGCCCGCTGCCAGATCCGTTGGATCTCGAAGTTCATCGCATCGCGGGTCATCGCGTCCAGTGCGCCGAACGGCTCGTCCATCAGCAGCAGCTCCGGGTTGGACACCAAGGCCCGGCAGATGGCGACCCGCTGCTGCATGCCGCCGCTCAACTCATAGGAGTAACGCTTCTCCTTGCCGGCCAGCCCGACCATCTCCAGGAGCTGCTTGGCGTACCGTTTGGCCTCGGCATTGCGCTTGCCGCGGAACTCCAAGGGCAGCAACACGTTGTCGAGGTTGTTGCGCCATGGCAGCAGGACCGGGGCCTGGAAAACCATCGAGATGTCCTCCACGCCATCGGAGATCGGGCGGCCTTTCACCAGGACTTCGCCGGTGGTCGCCGGCTGTAGCCCGGAGATGGTCTTCAACAGCGTGGTCTTCCCGCTTCCGGACTGCCCGACGATCGAGACGAATTCGCCGTGCCGGACCGTGAAGTCGACGCCCTCAAGGACGGTGTTCGTCTGCCCGTCGCGGGATCGGAAGCACACTCCGACCTGGTTCACTGAGATCGCGTTGGCAATGTTCACTACCTGGCTCCGATCGGATTAGGGCGCAGCAATTTTCTGGGTTCGGGACAGCGGAGCGATGAAGTCGTCGCTGTAGACCTGTGCGGGGCTGACGGTGATCTCCTTGTCCAGACCAAGAAAGTCGTGACAGATATCGATGACTTTCTGTACGCCGGCATCGGTCATGGTGCCGAACCGGCTGTCGGGATTGTCGTCGGGCCAATTGAGCGAGCACTGCTCGTCAAGCGCCTTGACCACGGTCTTCGTTTCGTATCCGGCGACTTCGCGGTGGAAGTCCTCCGCCGCCAGTTCGGGGTTCTGGCAGGACCACAGGAAGGCACGTTGTAGCGCATTGTTGAACCGCCGCACCCGGTCTGGACGGTTCTTCAGGCTGTCGTCGGAGAAGATGATGCCGTTGCCGTAGAGATCGATACCGAGGTCGCGCCAACGCAGAACCACCGGGTCTCGACCCAACGCGTCGATCGCCGGGGCATCCGAGACCGACAGCGCCAGGGTGGCATCCCATTGGCCGGACAGCAGCCCGGGCAGTTTGGCGCTGCTGGCCGCATGGACCACATTGACGTCGCGCTGCTGCAGCCCAAGCCGCTTCAGGGCGTACGGCCACATCGAGGTCATGGCGCCGGCCCCCTCGGTTGCCACGGTCTTGCCCTTGAGGTCGGCCCAGGTGTTGATCCCTTTGCCGGCCATGCTGACGACGGCGTAGGCAGACTTCGCCTGCAGCAGGTTCACCTGCTTCACCTTGGCTCCGCGGCCCTGATTCAACACGGTGACACCGAAATCCGCCCAGCCCGCGTCCACCCGGCCGGTCTCGACCGCGGTCACGGTGTTCCCCGATCCAGAGCCGGGCATGACCGTCACGTCGAGCCCCTCGGCTCCGAAGAAGCCGCGATGCACGGCCGCGAAAAACGGCGCGTGTTTGGGTAGATACCCGACATCGACCATCAGCGACATCGAATTCTCCGAACGACCGTTCCCGCACCCACTGAGCAGGCCGGCGGCGAAGACGACAGCGGACAACGCCGCGGCAAGTCTGGGTGCTCTCGTGATCATGGGACTCTCCGCGCAGCAGTGTTACTTGGCATGGGTTTTCCACGGCATCAGTTTTCGGCCGGCAAGGTCGACGATGAAGAAGAGAATGAGCGCGATCGACGCCAGGACCATGAATGCTGCGAACATCGAGGCCAGATCGACCTGACTGTTGGCGAGCATGATCACGTATCCGAGACCCTTTGAGCCGGCGATGAACTCACCCACTACCGCACCTCCGACCGCCAGGGAGATCGAGATCTTCGCGCCGGAGAAAACAGACGGCAGCGCGTAGATGAACTCGATCTTCCTCATGCGTTGAATGGCGCTTGCCCGGTTGATGCGAGCGAGCTCTTTCAACTCGTGCGGTACTGATGCCAGACCGTCGTAGGTGTTGATCACCAGGGGGAAGAATGCGATCGCCATGGCGACGAAGGCCTTGGACTCGAACCCGAAACCGAACCACACGATGAACAGCGGCGCCAACGCAACTTTCGGGATGGTATCGATGGCGACCAGGGCCGGATACAAGAAGGTTCGCAGGGTAGGCGAGTAATGAAGCAGGGCACCGCAGATGACGCCGAGCGCGGTTCCCAGCACGAAACCGGCGAGAGCCTCCTGGAGGGTGACATAGGCGTTGCCGGCGAAGTACTCGGGTCGTTTCGCCAGTTCGGCAAATGCGTCGATCGGGCCTACCAGGATGAACTCGGGGGGCTTGATGACCACGACGGCCAATTGCCACAGCGCGAGCAACCCGAAGATGCCGGTTACCGCTTTGACGACGGTGAGCACCGTGTCGCGGCGGATCAGTGCCCGGCGCGCCGGGCCGGCCGAAGCGGTGACCAGCGTTGCCACCGGCCCACCGGTTGCGGTGTCGGAGAGGGGATTCGAAGCGACCATGGTTATCGGTCCTCACGAGGGCGGGCGGGAGTTTGAAGGCGGCCGTCGAGCCGCCAGGGGTATCCGTACGATTCGGGCGTGCTGAGTTGGGCGGGAAGCAGGGCGTGCGGCACATCCTGATAGGCGACCGGCCGGAGGAACCGGTCGATCGCGGCGCTGCCGACCGATGTCGAACGACTGTCGGTGGTGGCCGGGTACGGTCCGCCGTGCACCATGGCATGCCCCACCTCGACACCCGTCGGCCAGCCGTTGAAGATGATCCGTCCGGCCAGATCCTCCAAGACCGGGAGCAGGGAGCGGGCCGCGGCGTGGTCGGCGGCATCGCTGTGCACTGTCGCGGTCAGCTGACCGTCCATCGCGCTCAAGACCGCGACGATCTGCTCGACGTCGGTACAGACGACGACGGTGGAGCTGGCGCCGAACACCTCCTCCCGCAGCAGCGGATTGTCGAGAAACGTGTCGGCGTCGGCGCGCAGGAGCTGTGCTGCTGCACCGGCCGCCGTCGCCGGCTGCCCACCCCGGGCGAGCACATCGACCTCGGCGAGGCCGGCGGCCCGGTCCGCGGCGGCGCGGTACGCCTCGGCAATCGCGGTCGTCAGCATGGTCGCGCCCTGATCGCGGGTGAGCGCGTTGGCGGCGGATTCGATGAATTCGCCGAGCCCGGGCCCGTCGATCGCCAGGATCAGCCCCGGGTTGGTGCAGAACTGGCCCGCCCCGAGGGTGAGGGACGCGGCGAACTGCTCGCCGAGTTGAGCCCCACGTGTGGCCAGGGCGGCGGGCAGCACGATTACCGGATTGACACTGCTCATTTCGGCGTAGACCGGAATCGGCGTCGGCCGTTGCTGCGCGATCGCCGCGAGCGCCAGTCCGCCCTGCCGCGAGCCGGTGAAGCCTACGGCGCGGATCCTCGGATCACTGACGAGCAGCGCGCCGGCTTGGTTGTCGGCGCCGACAATCTGGGAGAACACGCCGGCCGGCATGCCGGTGTCACCGGCCGCAGCCGTGATCGCCTCGGCCACGATCTCTGCGGTGCCCAGGTGGGCGGGGTGCGCTTTGGCCACCACCGGACATCCGGCGGCCAGGGCCGAGGCCGTGTCGCCGCCGGCGGTGGAAAAGGCCAGCGGAAAGTTGCTGGCGCCGAACACCGCGACCGGGCCGATGCCGATTCGTCGTTGGCGGACATCGGGGCGGGGCAGCGGGACCCGAGCCGGTTGCGCCGGATCGACCCGGACCTGTGCCCAAGACCCGATGCGCAGTTCGTCGGCGAACAGGCGGAGCTGACCGCTGGTCCGTTCCGCCTCTCCGCGCAGCCGCTGCAGCCCCAGCGCGGCCTCGGCGTGAGCTTGGCTGATCAACTGCTCGCGGCGCCGGTCGAGTTCCTCGGCGATCCGTTCCAGGAACCGGGCTCGTTCGTGGGGCGTGGACGCCCGATATGGAACCGCCGCCCGGGCAGCGTTCTGGCACGCGCGCTCGATCTGTACCGGCGATGCGGCCGGATACCCGGGCTCCAGGGCCGCCCCGGTCGTTGGATCGACCGAGTGCACCACCGAGCCGTCACCGATAATCGGTTCCCCGGCGATCAACATGCGTCCTGACGGAGCCCCAGCCAGGGTGGTCGGGCTGTCGTCGCCTACCCGGACGGTCATCGGGCCGCACCGGCGACGTCGGCGAGGCGCGAGCCCAGCTCGTCGGTGAGCACTCCGGCGTGCCGGATGATCTGGGCCAGCATGGCTGATTCGGCGTCATCGAGATCGGTCAGCGGGGGCCGGACGGGTCCGGCCGAGTGCCCGGTCAGCCGCATGCCTGCTTTGACGATGCTGACGGCGTAACCGGGTTGCCGCTCGCGAAGAGTCACGTAGGGAAGCACGATCTCATCGAGCAACCGACGGATGGTGGCCGAGTCCCGGCGCCGGACCGCAGCATAGAAGGCGAGCGCGAACTCGGGCAGGAAGTTGAAGATCGCCGAGCTGTATGTCGTCACGCCGAGCTCCAGATAGGGCACCGCGAACAGCTCTGCGGTGGGCAGCCCGCCGATGTAGACCAGCCGGTCACCGAGTGTGGCGTGGACTCGCGTCATCGCTTCCAGATCTCCGACGCCATCTTTGAAGCCGATGAAGTTGGGGCAGGAGTCGGCGATCTGGGCCAACACCTGGGCGGGGTATATGGCGTTCGCGCGGTTGTACGCGACCACACCCAATGACGTGTTCTGGCAGACGGTTTGGACGTACTCGCGCAGCCCCGACGGTGACGCCTCGGTCAGGTACGGCGGGAAGAGCAGGATGCCCTCGGCACCGGCGTCCTCGGCCGCGCGCGCCATCTCGACCGCCTGCCGGGCCCCCAAGCCGGCGGGCGCCAGGACGGGGGTTGCCGACGGTGCGCTGGCCACCGCCGCTCGGACCAGCAGGGCGATCTCCTCCGGAGTCAGCGAGAAAAACTCTCCGGTGCCCCCGGCGGCGAACAGGCCGGCCACGTCGTACTGGCCGAGCCGGGCAATGTTCGCGCGATAGGCAGGCTCATCGACCGCGAGGTCGGCGGTGAAGTGGGTTACCGGGAAGGACAGCAGACCAGAACCAAGACGTAAAGCCAGCTCATGGGGCGTCAGCGTGGGCAAGAGACCTCCTAGGTCACAGTTGCGGCGTTCTGCGATCCCGGTCACGGTACGATCGCCCAGCTATGCATGTCCAACACCTATTTGGCATCCACCAATGCAGAAATTGAATCGATGTTCACCCTCGATCAGCTGAAGAGCTTTGTTGCGGTAGCTGAGACGCTGCACTACGGGCTGGCCGCAGACCGGCTGGCGATCACCCAACCGCCGTTGTCGCGTCGCATTCAGCAGCTGGAGCGCGACCTGGGGGTCGCACTGTTCAGTCGTGCCGGTAGAGGTGTGCAGCTCACGCCGGCCGGACGCGCGTTCCTGGCCGACGCTCGTCGCATCCTCGGCATGTCCGAGCAAGCCGCGTTGTCGGTGCGCCGGATACCCTCGGGACAGGCCGGCACAGTCGCACTTGGGTTCACCGGCTCCTCGGCACACTCGGTGCTGGACCCGATCGTGAATGCGGTACGAGAACGCATGCCCGATATCGACCTCGTTCTGCGCGAACGTGTCTCGAGTGTCCAGCTCGAGGAGCTACGCGCCGGGGAACTCGACCTGGCCATGGTTCGCCCACCGATGCCGTCGGCCGGACTCGAAGCCAGCCTGCTGCAGCGGGAACCCTTGGTGCTGGCCGTGCCCAGCCAACATCGTCTGGCCGACGAACGGATTCACCCACAGGTCAAGGACCTGGACGGCGAGCCGTTCATCATGTACTCACCCGCCGAGGCCCGATATTTCTACGAACTGCTGGTCAGCATCTTCCTGGACAACGGGATCGCGCCGCGCTACGTACAGCACATCAGTCAGGTGCACACGATCCTCGCTCTGGTCCGGGCCGGTCTCGGGATCGCGCTGGTACCGTTGGCCGCCGCCCACATGGGAATCGACGACGTGGTCCTGCGGACCATCTCGGGCACCGAGAACCGGCCGGCCGAATTGATCTTGGCTTGGCGCATGGGCGATGCCGAACCCGCGACCCAGGCGATCAGAACCCTGGTGTGCCAGACGGTCGGCGCTTGAAGGCGTGACCACTGGACCGACGTCGGCAGGCGGATACTCGACGTTGGCAACGGTGACGCGCGCATTACGTATTGTGCTCTGTCCCAGGGTCGTTGACGCCAGACGGCGCACCGATCTGACACCACGAGGGCACCGCATCCAGCGCGGCCAGTTGGGCTGTGCTGAGGCGGATGTCACCGGCGGCCAGGTTCTGTTCCAGGTGCGCCATCGACGTTGTCCCGGGGATCAACAGGACATTGGGGGAGTTCGCCAATAACCAGGTCAGCGCGATCTGCGTGCCGGTGACACCGGCCTCGCCCGCGATCTGTTGCACCACAGCGTTGTCGGCAACTTTCGGGAAGCCGGGGAATGCCGATCCGAGCGGAAAGAACGGTACCCAGGCGATGCCGTGCTCGGCGCACAGCGCGAGTTCGTCCTGGTGGATGCGGTTGAGCAAGTTGTAGGCGTTCTGCACGCACACGATCCCGGCGGGCAGCGCTCGTCGCAGGGTCGCCAGGTCGACGTTGCTGATCCCGATTGCGCCGATCTTGCCTTCGTCGCGCAACGCGAGCATCTCGGCGAGCTGGTCGTCCAGGTCGACGATCTGGTCACCCTCGGCGATCAGGCCGGGCCCGAAATCGGCGCGGCGCAGGTTGACGACGGGAATCTGCTCCAGCCCGAGGCTGGTCAGGTCCAGTTCGACTGCGGCGCGCAGGTCGGCCGGCTGCTGGGCCAGCGCCAGGGGAGCGGGCCCGGTCGCGGACCGGGCGCCGACCTTGGTGACGATCACCAGATCGTCCGGATAGGGAGCCAGCGCGTCGCGGATACGCCGGTTCACCACGCCGTTGCCATAGAAAAAGGCGGTGTCGATGTGGTTCACGCCCAGTTCGACGGCGCGGCGCAGCACGGTCACCGCGTCGTCGTGAGGGACGTCATGCTCCAGACCCATGGCCCCGTAGCCGATCCGGGCCACGTGGTGGATGCCGAGGGTGCCGGTGCCGCCCGGGTGCGATGTGCTCATGTCCAGCTCCTGAAGTGCCATAATCGAAGACGATGCGGAGGAACCTCCGTTTTCCACGTTAACAAACCGGAGGAGCCTCCGCTATGGCTGAACGGGCCGACGCGCGCCGCAACCGAGAACGGCTGCTGGCGACTGCCGCTGCGGCGTTCGCGGAGGCCGCCGGGCCGGTGTCCCTGGAGGGCATCGCCCGCGACGCCGGCGTCGGTATCGGCACGCTCTACCGGCACTTCCCGAACAGGGAGGCGCTCGTCGAGGCGGTCTACCGCGCCGAGCTCGGCGCGGTCGCGGCCTCCGCGGCCGAACTGGCCGAACGGCATCCGCCCGTCGTCGCACTGCGGCGCTGGATGGACCGCTATGCGGAGTTCGTCGCCACCAAACGCGGGATGGCCGAATCGCTGCACACGATGCTGGCCTCGGGTGTCCTGCAGCGCAACGAAACCCGCGACAGTGTCGTCGGCGCGGTGGGGACGCTGCTGGAAGCCGGCACCGCGGACGGCAGCCTGCGCGCCGACATCGATCCTGACGACGTGGTGTCCGGCCTGCTGGGCATCTTGTTGGCCAGCCAGTCGGCCGAGCAGGCCGACCGACTCCTCGACCTCCTCATCGATGGCCTGGTGGCCACCCGCTGACACGCGACCTACATCAACCCCAATAACTTGAGGTCGGTCAGGTACTTGCCGATCAGCTCAGCCGTGATGTGTGGGATGTCCTGGTGCATAGGGAGTTTGGCTTCACGTACCGCTTCCCGGAACACTGCGGTCGGCGCGGTGGCGCCGAGTAACGGCGGCTCGGGTTCCCGGAAGGCATCGAGCAGCGCCAGCACCGAACGCTGACGTTGCGCCTCCGGTTGAGAACGCAGTGCTGCTTCGAAGCGGGTGATCCATTCGGCATGGTCGTCGATGCGCGTGATCGACGCACCTTCATCGATCAGCCAGTCCACGATGACGTCCAACGAGACGCCGTCGTCGTGCGGGTTCATCACGTCGTAGGAGCGGAACCCGTCCAGGCCCCGCCCGCCGATCGCGGTGATGGCCTCGGCGACGAAATCGCCTGGCAGACCGTCATAGTGCGCGCGCGGCCGCTCTCCAGGACCGCCGGCATAGAAGGTCCGTGGGGCCAGGCCGGTCGACAGCAGGCTGATCACCAGGCGCGTGAACATGTCGGGCTCGTTCAGCTGACCGGCGTAACGACTGTGCGCCAGGATCAGGTCGGACCGGAACACGCTGACCGGTAACCCGGCCAGATCATGGGCTTCGCGCAGCAGGACTTCGCCGGCCCACTTGCTGTTGCCATAGCCGTTGGCATAGTCGTTGTTGATCGGCCGTACCGCACTGACCTCTCGAATATCGCCGTCCTCGACGAAATGGGTGACGCCGGCAGCGACACTCACGGTTGACAGATAGGTCACCGGCTTCAGCCGTTCGCTGATGGCCAGCCGAATCACTTCCGCGGTGCCAACCACGTTGGGGCCGAACAACTGTCCGTAGGGCAGTACGTGATTGACCAGCGCGGCCGGGTGCACGATGAGATCGACGTCCCGAGCCAGTCGCCGCCAGGTCACCTCATCCACGCCAAGGTTGGGTTCACCGATGTCGCCCGAGACCACCTCGAGGCGGTCGGCAGCCAGTTCGCGAAACTTGCTCGCCATCACGGGGTCGGAGTTGAACACCTGCTCCAGCCGACGTCGCGCCGAGGCGGCGTCGTCACCACGGACCATGGTGATCAGCCGCCCGCCCGTCTCCGACAATCGGCGCAGCCACTCCAGGGTCAAGAACCGACCGAGGTATCCGTTCGCGCCGGTCAGCAGAACTGTCTGAACCCGGTCGGTGGCCGGCGCGACGGACGCGGAGGCCCGCAGCGTGGCGTCGTCGATGAATTTTTCCAAGGTCAGCTCAGCGGCTGCCACCGAGGTGGCCCCGGCGCCGTGCACGGTCGCGGCGGTTGGGCGCTTGCCGCCAGAGGAGCGTTCTGATTCGACGTAGGCCGCCAGTGCGGCCAGGTCGGCTGACGGGCCGATGATGACGCCAACGGGCACCTCGACGCCGAACAGTTCTCCCAGCAGATTCGAGAACGTCAGTGCGGACAGGGAGTCCCCGCCGAGGTCGATGAACCGCTCGTCGGCGCCCGGCGCCGCACCGGGCAGTCCGAGCATCGACTGCGCGGCTTGAATCACCGTGTCGAGCGCAGGTTGGCTATCCGCCGCGGCACGCAGTGCCCGCAGTTCGTCGGAGCGGGCGTCGGCCAGTGCGATGTAGAGCTGCTCCAGCTGCTCGCCGTAGTGCGCTTTGAGGCTGGGACGCAACAGCTTTCCCACTCCAGAAAGCATGCCATTGGCAGTCGTGAACGGATCGGTCTCGATGATGAAGTCGGCGGGGATTTCGTACGATTGCAGCTCGGCGTCTTGCGCTGCCGACCGCAGCGACTCGTGGATTGCCCTCTTCAGGGCCGCGGCATTTGGATAGGTCGCGAGCGCCTCGACCGTGGGCACGATCACCGCCAGCAGCGAAGAGCGTTCGCTATTGCCGTAGACGAAGATCTGTCGGACCAGCGGCGCACCCGCATACAGGGCCTCGAGGTTGGCCACCGCGACGAACTCTCCCTGCGCGAGCTTGAGCACGTTGTTGCGCCGGTCGAGGTAGACCAGCCGACCCGGTGCGACCTCCGCCATCACATCGCCGGTGCGATAGAACCCGTCGGCGTCGAATACCTCCGCCGTGACATCAGGTCGTTTGTAGTAACCAGGCGTCGCCGTCTGCGATTTGACCAGCAACTCACCGCGCGCGTGAGGTCGATCGGTGGTGAAGTAGCCCAGCTCTGGCACGTCGACAAGCTTGTAGTCGATCACCGGAGGGCTGCTCACGATGCCGTTACGGGTCACGCCGCCGAGTTCTGTGGCGCCGTACATGTTGAGCAGCGGCGCTCCAATGGTGGCTTCGATGAACGTCTGCATTTCCGCGGACAGCGGTGCGGTGCTGAAGAACCCGCCGAGCACGCGCCCACCCAGGAGGTCGTCGCGCAGTTCGGCCTTGGCGATCGCGTCTGCCGCTTGGGGTCCCTCGCCCTCGGCGCGTAATCGGTCGATTCTGTTCTGGTAGCGCTGAAAGAGCATGTCCACCACGCGCGGCACCATCGGCAGCTGCGTGGGCCGCACCAGCTGCCAGTCCTCGAACAGCGTCGACAAGTCGCTTTCGGGGACGAAATAGCTTGTGCCTCCGGCCTGGACCGTCTCCACCAACGCCATGCGCCCGCCGACATGATTGAGCGGCATGAAGTTCACGTTGACGACCGGGGCGCCAGGATCGCTCATGGTCGGCATCGTCCACAGCGAGGTGACCATGCGTTCGGTCTGCATGGCACCCTTGGGCAGCCCGGTGCTGCCCGAGGTGTACAGGATCATGGCCAGTCGCTGGTCGTCGGCACCGTCGAAACCGGGTGGCACAGGCAGGGCACGGCCTCGCGCGATGACATCGGCGATGATCTCGATCTGCACTTGCCTGTCGGCAAGCCGAACTCGTGCCTGTGCCAAGGCTTCTCGCTGCGTGTCAACCTGGGGGTTGTAGTCGAATACCGTCATCCTGCGCACCGAGGGGCTGTTCAGCACGCACTCCACGGCCAAATTCAGGTAGGCGGCGCTGACGGCCACTACTCGCGGCGCGGTCTCGGCGAAGATCGGGACCAGTCGCGCTGCGGTCGAGTTGTGTTGCAGCGGAACGGATACCAGCCCCAGGTAGTTCGATACCAAGTCGACCGTAAGGTACTCGGCACTGGAGAACCCGATGGTTGCCATGAAGTCGCCGGCTTGCACCGGATCACGGTCGCCGCTCCATGCCGCGGCGATCGCCATCACGTTCGACCACAGCTCGCGGTAAGTGATGGTGTCGAACGCGGGCAGCCACTGCAGCTCGGCGCGGCCCGTGCCCGGATCGCGCACCACCGAGCTGGCGCGGGTACCCAGGGCCGGCCGGTCTGCGTAGCCTTCCATAAAGGTGCGAAGCACCTCGGGAAGACGCAAACCCGGTTTCCGCGCGGCGGCAATGACCGACGCCGACGGGTTCAACGCTTGGAGCTGAGGATCGACGGCATACCGTGTCAGTCGTTCGGACCCGGCATCACCGGTGAACTCTTTTGCCATGTCAGTTGCCTTTCGCTGTGAGTTTCAGTGCCCACTGCAGCCGGGCGTTCAACGCCTTCGAAGACACGGGTGTTGAGCGGCACGGGCGGTCTTTCTCGCGAGCTGGACGGGCGGGCGTTTGACGTCGATGTCGCGACACCGAGTCGGATACAGGCATCAGCGCTGCGCGGCGGTTCCAAATTTCCGCTTCGCGGGCGTCAGCCTGACCCTGTCAGTCCCAGGGTTGGCGAGGTACATCGCGATCGATGGCTTTGCGATGCCTGCGGTGCCAGGATTGTTGTAGTCGTACGAGTCGCCCAGGACGGAAACGCTCCAACCGTCCGCTCAAGCGCCTTGAGGACCACGTCATCGGAGGATCCGGCGGTGGAGCTCGCTTCATTAGCCGCAGAGGTGTCGGCAATCAATCTTGTCGACGTTCACACGAGAGGTGCCGAATGACATATATGGGACGGCCGTACTACCCGCAGTGGTTGGACAACCTGGCCGACGACGTCACGTTGGAGGCGGCCGCCATGGACGGCGCCGCGCAAGGCGCCGACGCTGTTCGTACCATCCTCGTCAAGGCGCGTGAGCAGTATGAGCAGCAAACGTTCAACTATGCGGGTCCTGCTGGAGAGGGTCGTTTCGTTGAGGACTACTCCAGTTCGGTGCGTGGCATGCCAACTGATGTCGTGGTTCTGGTGACTTTCAACGCGGCCGGGCAGACCCAGCGCGTCGTCGTCAACCACCGGCCGCGCAGCGCGGTGCTGCAGTTTGCCCGCGTGATGCTGGAGAACTTCGCCGGCACCCCGCATGCGAAGCACTGGGAGGGCACGCCATGAGTTCGCCCTTGTATTTGGTCACCGGCGCCGGTGGTGGCAACGGCGGTGTCAGCACGCAGGTTGTCGAGATACTGCGGAAACGTGGGAACCGCGTGCGCGCGTTGGTGCATCATGACAACGAACGCGCCAAGCCACTGCGCGAACTAGGCGCAGAGCTCGTTGTCGGAGATTTGACGGATCCGCGAGTGGTTGTCGATGCGATGAGCGGATCGGATCGGATGTACTTCTCGATGGGTGTCTCGCCGGCCTATCTGACCGCCACAGCCGTGATCTCTGCTGCTGCAACGGAATACGGCCAGCTGGAAGTGATCGTGAACATGTCGCAGATGACGGTATCTCAGATGACGCTGACCAGTGAGGGAGAGTCGGACCAGCATCGGTTGCACTATCTGGCCGAGCACGTCTTGAACTGGTCAGGCGTGCCGGTCGTGCACATCAGGCCCACTGCGTTTCTGGACAATCCGATATTCACCTGGATGGCGGCGCCGCTGCTGCGAACCCAAAGCCTGTTGGGACTGCCCTTCGGAACCGGGCGAACCTCGCCCATCGCGGCCAGTGATGTCGCTCGAACTGTAGCGGCCGTACTCCTCGATCCCGGCGATCGCATAGGCGACGTCTACGAGCTGACTGGTCCGGCTGCCCTCGACGTGCATGGACTGGCTGCCGAGTACTCACTTGGATTGCAGCGCCACATACGGGGCACCGACATTGCCCACGACACCTGGGTCCAGGAGGTGCTCAAGCCGCTCAGTCTTCCTGGACACCTGGAGCAGCACCTGCTCAGGATGGCGCTGTTGCACCGCGCCGGACGTTACGACCGCGCCACCGACGACGTCGAAAAGGTCACCGGGAAGCCGCCTTTGGCGGTCGGTCAATATGTCTCCGAGCACCCCAACCTGTTCAGCTGAAGCGCGAGCCGGGTCGAGAACGACTGGCCCGTCGTTACGTTGTGAATCTGGAAGGCTGGTCGGCGTTCTCATCCTTCTGAAGGAGGACGCCGTGGCAGCGGGGCTCGGCGATCTGCGTGGACCGCCGTTACCGCCCGAGGATCTCGGCTAGGAGCTCAGGAGAGTTGGTGATAATCCCGCCGACACCCATCCGGACGAGACATTCCAGTTCGTCGCGATCGTCGAGGGTCCACGTCACAAGGTTGGTGATTGGTTGCCCTGCGTTCTGTGTCGCAGGGTCTGCGTTGACCTTGTTCCAGCGTTCGATGTCGTAGCCAATCGTTCGGCGATAAGTCGCCCACGGCAAGAGAGTCGCCTGCGTGGGACGACCCACACTCGCCACCGAATCGTGCACCGCGACCGCGTGGTCGATTGCACTGTAGCGCAGGGGATTCAGGACGATTCCGGGCGGGAATTCGATATCCCAGGTGAAGGCATATGGGTAACCTCGCTGGCGCGCATGGTCTTTCATCGCGGTTAGTACCGAGAATGCGGGCACCATGAACACGATTCCGACTTCCGAGTCGAGTCGCTGGAGCGCGTCGTGGACCGCATCAACCATCGTGCTCGCGCGGTCCGCGTCGGAATCCGGCATCTTGATGTCCAGGTAGATCTCGCGCACGTCACTGTCAAAAGCATCGATGAACTCTCGGAGCGTGGGAATCGTGGTCGACCGCGGGCCGTACTCGATGTCGTGTTTTACTCGGTCCACGGGGTCTTCGTCGTTGACGTAGTCGTAATGATTGCGGAAGTCGCTCAACGTCAACGTGTCGATCGAGCGTCGCCACTGGCTACCTAGTCGCGGCGCGGTGGGACGATATGCCAGACCCGGCGCTTTGCCCAGCTGCCGGAGGATCGAGACCACGTCGTCGGGATTCCAGTCGTGCCAAAGCACGACCTGCCCGTCGGCGGTGAAACATAGATCAATCTCGATGCAGTCGGCGCCTTTTCCTACCGCGAAATCGCAGGACTGGGCGGTGTTTTCGGGAAAGATATTCGAATACCCGTGGTGCGCGATGATCTGGATACCGGAGTTGCCTGTTTTGGCTATGGTATCGCTGCGTGACTTCGGGCACCCGGTGAACAGGGCGACGATCGTCCCGACCAGCTGTAGCGGATGCATCAGCGCCCAGAGCAGACCGTCTATCAGGCCGGCGATGATACTGCCGATTCCGCGGACGATCGCGTTGACGAGGGCGGCTAGTCCATCGAGGAATCGGAACACTCCCGGTGCCAGAACGCACAGCGGATATGTGACGACGGTCCAAACTAGGCAAACCGTCGCCGTGATCCAATTCCATGCGACGCAAACGATGTCCTTGACCCAGGTCCAGGCGACGCAGACGATATGCGAAATCCAGGTCCATGCCTTACATGCCCAACTGCATGGCCACCAGTCACAGCAGTCTCGGTACCCTTCGTCGCGTTGCTGAGCGCACTCGCTGTAGCCTTCGTCACGCGATTCGGTGCATTGCTTGGTCGATGTCTTCACCTCTGCCAGGCACTGTGGAATTCGTCGACCGCACTCGGCCGTGTTGCTCACGAGACTGCGCTCCGCGACTCGTAGGTTGCGGCCTGCTGGAGTTCGATGACGTAGTCCGCTGCTATTCGGCGTGCCTTGCGACGACCCCTGCGGTGCCCGATGACTTTGCCTGTCGCGGTCCCCGCTGCTGCAGCCGCACCGATCGTGAATGCAGCCACCCGAAACAGGCTGGGCCTTAGTGAGGGTTGCGCGATCCATGTCGCGAGGACTGCTCCGGTGGTGGCTACCAGGCCAATGGCGCCTTCAGAACACCCGCAGGCACTTAACTGTTCGTTGACCTGACGCTCGATCAGCGCAGCGCGATCGACATCGACGTCCGTCATTTCCAGCCGAATTCGGTTGTGGTGGTGCTCGTCGATCGCCATCAACAGTTCGGCGGGGGTGGTCACAGTGATCATGGTCAAGATCAGCTCCCTTCGGGCGCAGCGCCGATTCGATATCCATGAATCGTGACCGACTGTCCGCCCGGTCGCGCGAGTAGTCGACTACCCGAATCGAGGGAATGCCACTATACGCAAGTATCGTGCGGTAGTAGCCGGCCACACCGGGGCGTCGTCGCCAAAAAGGCAGTCCCACAACGCGTTCGGTATTGCGACCATCACCGCCGAGGACTGCTCCCGGCGAATCGGGAGGTAGGATATGGCGGCCTTCTTGACGTGATACGAAGACACCCAGCACGCGAGTGGGCGGCTGATCCAGCGACACCTGCTCTTGTTCATGCCACCGCTCGGATGAGTGCCCGGGGGTGTCTACCGGCGGCCGCCGCCGTGAGCTCCAGCAGCAGGACGCGCGCTGCCGTGAAAACCGATGCCGCCGCCATCGATGGCGCCACCGCCGAGCAGGAAGGCTTCCCCGCCATAGGGATAGAACTGAGCCGGGCTGGCATCGTCGTCGATCTGGACATTGCCCGGTGACTGGCACACGGTTCCTCCGCCGGTGGACCCGCAGGACTCGCCGGTATCGGCCGACGCAATCGGCGCGCCGAAAATCGCCGCTGCCGCGGCACCAGCCAGCAGGGCCGGTGCGAGACGAGCTGCTACCTTCATGATCATCTCCTCATTCGTTGACCTGTTGGCACGTCGGCTATTCGCTGCCTACAACAGGAACGCTTCACCGCCGTAGGGATAGAACTGCGCGGGTGGTGGAGCGTCGTTGATCTGCACATTGCCGGGCGACTGGCAGGTCGTCCCGCCTCCACTGGCGACGCACGACGGTTGGCTGTGCGCAGAGGGCTGCACATCGGGCGCAGCAGAGGCGACAGGGGCGGCGAGGATTGCGACCGCGATCGCCGCAGCGGCACCGACCGGGCTGAGATAGCCCATCTTGATTCCCATGGTTGGCTCCTTGGCTGGCTTGACTGTCTGTGAGTGAATTGTCGCCACTCAGAACCGCTGGAATCTTCCCCGCTGTCCCCCAAACTGGTTCCGGGTAACTGGAATTGAGCTGCTTCCGGCTGACCGGTAGCGCCGTTACCCGGTGGTGCAACCAGAGATGGGTGTTAGCCGCGATGACAGCGTCCTGGGGGAAGGCTGATTCTCGTACAGCGATGTCCGTCGACGATAAGGAGCGCATCATGCGAGCCACGCTGAAGTACTTCAATCCGCTGTTTGCCGTAGGTGCCACCGCCGCGATTGTCTTGGCCGCACCCGTGGCAGCCTCAGCGCAGGCCGCCTCTACACAGCAGTCCTGCGTGACACTTGGCAGTACGCAGAATCAGTGCCAGAGTCCTGGAAACGCCCAGATCTATGATGCACCACCGCAAGTCGATTACTTTCCTTACGCTGGCGGTGCCACATAGGCACTTTGGCACGCCGACCGCATTCGGCCGCGTTGCTTCCGCGACTGCGTTCCGCAATTCGCACGGCGCGGCTTGCCTGGAGTGCGATGCCGAAGTCCTCTGCTATTAGACGGCCTGGCGATTATCCCGGGGCCGGCGCGCAATTGAGCAGACGCCGACCTGTCAGTATCGAGGTGTGACGACACCGTGCGATAAGGGGTTGCCGCGGGCCAGTGATCGGATCTCGTGGCCCGTGATGATCCCGCTGCTCGTGGGGATACTCGCGCAGAGTCTCGCCGTGAGCATGATCAACACCGCCCTGCCGAAACTCGCTCACGATGTCGGGATCGCCCCGGCGGACCAGTCGTGGGTCGTCAACATCTACCCGCTCGCCGTGGCAGCTGCGATCGTGCCTGCCGCGCGGTGGGGGGATCGCTCCGGACGCCGCCGCGCCCTGGTGGCGGGCACGACTGTCTTCGCGCTGCTCAGCGCAGTGGCCCCGGTGCTGCCCGCCCCTGGACTGCTCGCGGCGCGACTCGGCCTCGGCATCGCCGGCGCGCTCATCCTGGCGAACGTGGTGTCCACGATCGGTGCCGTATTCACCGGCCATGCCCGGACGTTGGCAAACGGCCTCTGGGTCGCCGTGTTCGGTGCCGCGAATACCGTCGGCCCGCTCGTGGGCGGCTACCTCACCGATCACTGGGGCTGGCAGTGGGTGTTCTGGATCTGCGTACCGATCGCGGCGATCGGCGCGATCCTCGCCCGGGCTACGGTGCCGAACACCCGGGCCCCGATGCCGCCGCCGTGGCATCCGGGGTGGGTGATGGTGGCGGCGCTCGGGCTCGGCGCCACGGTGTACGGCGTGCAACGTCTGCCGTTCGTACCGGTGCTCGGCGCCGTCGTCGGGCTGGCCGGCGCGGGCGTCTTGGCGGTGTTCCTGCGGGCTCAGCGGCGGCTGCGGGATCCACTGCTGCGGGTGGACCTGTTCGGAGACCGGGGGTTCTCGGCAGCGGTGGCGACGATCATCGTCTCGGCCGGAGTCACTGTCGGGGCGATCTATCTGACCAGCCTGCATCTGCAGAACGATCGCGGGTGGTCGGCGTCCGCGACGGGGCTCGTGCTGCTCTGGCAGGCGATCGCCACCACGGTCGGCGGCATCGTGGCGCCCATCCTGGCCCGGATCGACCGCCGTGGCCTGGTTCTACCGGCGGCGCTCATGCTGCAGGCGGCTGGGCTGGCTTGGGCGGCAATGGATCCGGCGGCGATCGGGCCGGCCCTGCTGCTGATCGGCGCAGGCTTCGGCGTGATCGGAACGCTCGGCACCACGGCGCTGTTTGTGGCGGCTCCCGCCGACGCGGTATCCCAGGTAGGTGTGGTGCAGGAGGTGGCATTCGCACTCGGTGCCGGGCTCGGGATCGCGGTGCTGGCGGCGCTCGCGGCACCGGCGGGCTACTCCGGTTCGTTGGCAGCCGCGGCCGTGGGGGTGACGGTGACGGCCGCGGTCGTCACGTGGATCGGCAATCCTCTGGCTCCAGCCTCCGGCACATGATCTCCCCGGGTCCCGCCGGTCTCGGCTTTCGCGGAGTTCGACGGGGCCGGCGGCACCGCGATCCCCGTCGCGCCGACCGATCGTCTGGTCGTCTCCGGATTCAATCGCTACGTCCGTAACCCGATGTATGTCGGGTTGTTGCTTGCGATCGTCGGACAGGCGCTGCTGTTCGGAAACGCCCGGCTACTGATGTATGCGGTAGCGGCGCGGGTGGCTCCTGCGGCGCTAGTTCTCTGGTATGAAGAGTCAACTCTCGCAAGGCAATTCGCAGACGAATATAAGGCGTTCGGGCTTACGGTCCTGGCCTGGCTGCCGCGGTTACGCCCGTGGGAACCGCCACGTCGATGAGCCGGCTGGGTGTGCCGCCCTCGCCAGGGCGGGGCGCTGGTACATAGCCAGCAAACGACACCAATCGCTGACGGTGCCCGCACAAGCCGCTGGACGTCGAATGTGTACCGCGGTTTTGCGAGATCCCGAACGTTCTAATACAGTGCTCGGCTGACTGCTACAACCCCGTAGTACGAGGTGACGTGGCACAGGTCACACCATGGCAACCGGAGCGACGGTTGCGGCGGGTGTGATGTGTGGGCGGCGAACTCATTCCAGCGTCGCCGCAGCCGTAATGCGCGCAGCAAATTTCATCGGCGCGTCTGGTGTGGTCGGCGTTTGGTCGCCGCCTGCCGGTGCGCAACTCGGCCCTGTCTTTCGACGCCCAGAGGGCGGTCGGGAGGGCGTGTCTGTGTCGGCCCACGGATCCACAAGTTCAGAAAAGAGAGCACGACCTTGCCGAAAGCTGACCGACTGGCTGAGGCCCTCGGAAAACACAAACAAGTGAAGAAGATCATCACCGCAGTTCTCGTTGCCACTGGCGTCGGCGGTGCGACCACCTTGGTTTCTTCTCCCCCGATGCACCGGGATACCGCGGTCGCGGTTGAGCAACGGCCTGCTGCCGGTACAGTCACCAAAGTCGCCGCAGCCATCACCCGTCGACCGGTGGTCGTGACCAAAGACTCCAGCCCGCAGGACATCGTCAGCGCCATCGTGAGCCAGGGCCAGGCCGCCAGGCTGAGCGAAGAGCAGATCAAGGCCGTCATCGCCACGGCGAAAATCGAGTCCACGTTCCGCCCGACCGCGTCCGGCGGTGTGCAGGCCTACGGGAGCCAGGGGGCGGCGGCTGACGAGGTCGTAGGCCTGTTCCAAGAGAAAGCCAGTTTCGGCACCGTCGCTGAACGCCAGGACCCCAACAAGGCGATTGCCAGGTTCATCGCCCGGTTCACGGAGGCGTTCAAGAAATACGGCGTCGGCAGCGACAGCGTGTTGGCGGCCACGCTCGCGCAGAATCCGCAGCTGCTCAGATACCGGGGCGGCGTCGGAACCGACTACTACAACACGGTCAAGGCAGCGATGAGTGCGGCCTCGGACCTGTACAGCCAGGCCGTCGGCGCCACTCTGCAACCGGTCACGTAGCGAAGTCCCCAGCCTGGTTCGCACCGCTAACCGCGGTCCATGCGGCATTCTTGGCGGGTGACGGTCGACGCGATACTGGAATCCATCCCGCCGCTGGCGGTTTACCTGGTCATCGGCGTGGTCATCGGCCTGGAGAGCCTGGGCATCCCGTTGCCGGGCGAGATCGCGCTGGTGAGCGCGGCGCTGCTGGCCTCTCGGCACAATCTCGACATCAGCCCGGTGTGGGTGGGGGCGTCCGCCACCATCGGAGCGATCGTCGGTGACTCCATCGGTTATTCGATCGGCCGGCGCTACGGCATGGGACTGTTCGAGCGACTCGGCAAGCGCTTCCCAAAGCACTTCGGTCCGGGCCATGTCGCACTGGCCAAACACCTGTTCGCGCGATGGGGGGTGTGGGCGGTGTTCTTCGGCCGCTTCATCGCCTTGCTGCGGATTCTGGCCGGCCCGCTGGCCGGCGCACTGCGTATGCGCTACGGCCACTTCCTGGCTGCCAACGCATCCGGTGCCATCTGCTGGGCGGGCGGGACCACGGCGGTGGTCTACTACCTCGGCCTGGCCGCCGAGAAATGGCTGGCGCGATTCTCATGGGTGGCACTGGTTGTCGCGATCATCGTCGGCATCGGGTTGACCCTGCTCCTCAGAGAGCGCACCCGCGACCTGATCGCCCAGCTCGAGGACGGACACGACTGGGACACCCTGCGTCGGCACGACTGAATTCGCGGCGAAATATTTGCGAGCCCAATAACTTTGGCGCTGAATCTCCGCAACAAACTCTGCCTCGTATATCTCGACGGATTCAGGCAGCGACCCGAACGGCGCCTTGGCGGCGGGCCGACTGGTTTGACATGCCCGCCGCGACACGCACGCGTGGTGACTGATGAACAGCGGATGCGGGTGAAGAATGATACGGGCCGAGAGAGCGCATCGATGCCTCGCCTTGATCGCATCAATAATCGCATCAATAAAGGAGTGCCGTTATGGCAGCAAAAGAAACCTTGACAGAGGCGGGGACGTCAAAGCCGGCCCCCCGCCGCGCGCCTTCGAAGAGGGCTGCGACGCAGGACAACAAGCCGGCGAGGGCGAAGAAGTCGACCGCAGGCAGGGCGGTGAAGGCCACGTTGCCAGCCTTCACCCACGAGATGATTGCCGAACGCGCGTACCACATCTCGCTCTCGGAATCGCGTGGGACAGATGAAGAGAATTGGCACCGAGCCGAGGCGGAGCTGCGGCAGAGCTCATAGCGCGAACGCCGATGCCTCGCGCTACACCGCTCGGCCATCGGAAACCGTTGCGCACCACTGGATCGGCGGTCTGACGGCGCGACGTTTGGTGAGTCGCGCGCCGGGCAATCCCCAGCCATGAGCAGTCATCCGACCGTCGGGGTGGAGGAGGAGTTCCTCCTCGTCGACCGGCGAGACGGCTATCCAGCCGCCCGCAATAGAGCCGTCGCTGAATATGCGGCCAAGCATGGCGCCAAGTTGCAGCTCGAACTCACCAGCTGTCAGGTTGAGACGACGACTGACGTGGTCGACACCAGCGCCGAGTTGCGTGGCCAGCTCCGCCGGCTGCGTCGCATTGCCTCGGAAGCGGCGGAGGCCAATGACACGCGGCTGTTGGCCGTCGGGCTGCCGCCGACCGTGCCGCATAAATTCCCGATCACCAGTACCCCGCGCTATCACCGGATTGCCGATCAGTTCGGCATCATCGCGCACGAGCAGGGCGTCTGCGGCTGCCACGTGCACGTCGCGGTGCCCAACCGCGCGGCCGCCATCGACGTCAGTAACCGAATCCGACCTGTCCTGCACCTATTGCTGGCCCTGACCGCCAATTCGGCGATCTACCGCAACACTGACACGGGCTACGCGAGTTTTCGCAGCATGCTGTGGACCCACTGGCCGAGCGCGGGACCACCGCCGTACTTCGAGTCGGCCGAGCAGTACGACGCGACGGTCCATGCCCTGCTCGAGTCCGGTGCAGCGCTTGATTACGGCATGGTCTATTGGGATGTACGGCCGTCGGCCCGCTTCCCAACAGTCGAGGTGCGCGTGGCTGACGTGCCTGCCACGGTGGCCGAGACCGTGTTACTCGCAACGCTCATCCGAGCCTGTGTGATGACGGCGCTGCAAGCCCGCGAGAACGGGGATCGGGTGCCGCGGCCCACAGACTCGGCCTTGCGAGCCGCGCACTGGAGAGCGGGCCGCGATGGGCTCGACGGCCAGGCGTTCGATCTGATCGCCGGTCACGCACTGGCGTCGACGCAGCTGCTGGTGGCCGGACTCATCGAACACGTGCGGCCGGCCCTCGAAGCGGTGGGCGACTATGACATGGCCCGTGAGGAGTTGGCGCGCATCGCGCAGGTAGGCAATGGTGCGATGCGACAGCGCCGCGTGTGGCGTCGATGCGAACAGGTCGACGACGTCATCACCGAATTAGCCATGGCAACAACAACATTCGAATGATCAGCCAGGATCGTCTATGGAGAGGCTGAGTCGGTGAAGCAGTATGAGTCACTGGACGCATCGCCGCCTTGGAGTCGGGTCTGGTGGATGCGGTGGCCGCGAAAGTCGTCGCCGTGCGGGAAGAACCCGGCATCGGCAACCAGACCGCCCGCGGAGACGTCGGCGTCGAGCTTGGCCATCCACGCCCCGACGCCCTCGGGATAGAAGGTGCCATCCCAGGCTCCGTAGAGCGAATTCGTGACATAGACCCGCCTGCCGTCGCGGCTGATCTCCACCATCTGCGGCCCACCGCTGAGCGGCAGGTCCGGTGCCGCGGGATGCGGCTGGTGCCGCACCATCCCGCCCAGCCGCACCGATGCCGTCTCGCGGGGATGGAACGGGTCACTGACGTCGTACTGCTTGAGTTCGCCTGTGCCGAAGCAGGATACGCACAGCCAGTGATCGTCGACCGACAGGTCGATGTCGCTGACCAGCGGCGGTGCCGCACCGAAGGGCCTCAGTGCCGGCGGCAGGTCGTCGGGGTCAGCGGGCTCGGCCGGAATGGTGATCACCTTGTCGACCGACCACCGATCACCGTCCCGATGCCACAGCCACACCGACGCCGAAAGATCCTCGACGCTGATCACCACCCCGACGAAGCCGAACGCCATGGACGGGTCATGGGCCGGGCGCAGCTCGAGAACCATCTGGTGCTCGTCGCCGAGGTCGACCCGCTGGGTCAGCTTGCGCTCGGACATACTCCAAAAGTTCACGTGGTGACCGAATTTGCGGCCGAGGAGGTCTTCGGGGTTGAGCCCGTTTTCGATGATCGAGATCGGTCCCCACTCCGATGTCACGAGCGTGTCGTGTTTGAGGTGCCACCACACGTCGTAAGCCAAGCGCTGCGAGCCGCGGTCCAGCTCCCACTGTCCGATCACCTCGAACGTGTCGTGGTCGATCAGCGCGATACCACCGGGACCGTCATCGCCATTCGCTCCACCCAATGCGGACATGAAGATGCCGCCCGGGCCGCAGTGCACGGTATGCGGGCGCGAGTATCCGGCCTTGGCTGCCAGTTCACTGGCCTCGATCGTGCGCGTCACCACGGGCAGGCGGGGATCGGGCTTGGTGTCGAGGACATAGGTGGTCGACGACCGAATGCCGGGGACGAGCAGGTAGCGTCGCTCGAGCGATGCACCGTGATCGCCGTCATGGTGATCCCCATGGCCGTCATGGCACAGCGCACTCGAGCACGCGCTCCACCCGAAGTGGTGCAGCTCGTTGCCTGCCGTGGGCAACTCCGCCCAACCGACCACGCCACCGTAGGTCGACGATCCCGGGTCGCAATCCACCACCGCAAGCGCGTCCTTGGCCTGGCCTGCCGGGTCGAAAGCAACAACGTAGGCCAACTGCTCGGGCGCGGCGGTCACAGCGGCGCCCGGACTCCGGTAAAAGGTGGGATCTGTCGCAGCCATGATTCCTCCTCGGGAGGGTGCAGGGCGGTTCTCGTTTGATCCTCCACCGCTAATGCAGAGCTGTCTATCTCTGCAAGGGCACGTGCAGTGTGCAGCAGATCGGCCCCGACATAGACGGCTTCTTTACTGCCTGGCAGCACGACGACGTGCAGCAGCTGGCCTAGGCGAACCATCCCCACGCCGATTGGCGTGTTTAAGCCTCCCCAAACCGGCAAACACGTCAGACGAAGCGTTTCTGCGACGAGGGAGGAGAAGGCTATGGCTGGTTTGCGAACCGCTGCAGCTGCGGCAAGCGCAGTCGCCGCGGTGGCACTGTGGATGGGCACGCAGGCAACGGCCTCGGCCAGTCCCATCGGTAGCGAGCAGCAGCTGGTCGACCCGAACGGGTCGGTGGCCGCCTACACCGTCACTGATCTGCAGCCAACCGACAGCACCACGTTGAATGTGCCGGGGACCGGAGGTGTCCCCTTGGCGGGCCGGCTGTGGTACGCCACAACCACCGTGTCCGCCGTGCAGGGGCAGGTCATCCCGGCGATGCGGTCATTCAATGCCCGCACCGCAGACGGTCAGAACTATCGGGTGTTGGAACAGGCACTGGCACCTGATCTTGACGTGTCGCCGATGAGTCAGGGTCGGCGCGCCACGGGGCATATCTATTTCGACGTCACCGGGCCCGCTCCGACCGTCGTGGCCTACAACGACGGCGCACAGGACCGCATGGTCTGGAGTGGCCAGTGATGAGCACGCCGACTCGTCAGGTGGTTGCGGGGCTAGCGAAGAACTGCAGCCGGAAGTTGCCAATCTGAATTTCGTCGCCATCGGTCAGCGTCGCGCTGTCCACCGGTTGCCGGTTGAGGTAGGTGCCGTTGAGGCTGTTGGTGTCTATGATCTGGAATTTGCCACTGTCGCAGCGGAATTCGGCGTGTAGCCGGCTGACGGTGATGTCATCGAGATAGATGTCGCTGCGAGGATGACGCCCCGCAGTGGTGACGGGCTGCTGCAATACGAACCGTAGTCCGATGGTGGGTCCGCGTTTGACGACCAGCACGGCGGTACCGGGTGGCAACGTGTCGAGGTGTTCCAGGGCGGCTGCGGCGACCTCGCCGGTCTCGCGAAACGGGGCGAGCAATCCTGCGGTGTCCTCGATCTGGTATTCGGATGTCGGGTGGTTCTCTGTTGTGCTCACGGGTTGTCCTCTTCGGCCACATGCGCGGGATAGTTGACCAAAGTGCCGCTATTCCGATGGTGGGGTGGCGATGGCTCTCTTACATTGGTGCCCTTGGTTTTTGAATCCGCAACGACCGAGCCGCGTTCGCTTCTGCGAACTCATAATGCGCAGCGGCGGCGATGATGGTAATCGGAGCCCCGCACGTCGGGCACCGCATCACTTAGCAATACCACTCTTGGTTGGCAGGCACAACGAGGAGCACATCCTCAGCGGTGCGCTCTGCGCAGTTGACGGCCACGTTCCAGTTCGGCGTCCAGTTCCGCGCCGAACAGCAGGGCGAGGTTTGTCAGCCACAACCACAGGAGGAATACGATCACCCCGCCCAGCGCGCCGTAGGTCTTGTTGTAACTGGCGAAGTTGCTGACGTAGAACCCGAACCCAACCGACGCCAGCACCCACACCGCGATCGCCACGGCCGACCCGATGCTGAGCCATCGGAACTTCGGCTGCCGCACGTTGGGGGCCGTGTAGTAGAGGATGGCCACCGCCACGCTGACGAATACCAGCAATACCGGCCACTTGACGACTGCCCACAAAGTCTGTGCCACATCGCCGAGACCGAGGGTGCGGCCTATGGCTGCGGCGACGGGGCCGCTGACCGCGAGCATTATCGCCACCGCTGCCGCCAGGACCAGGGCCCCCAAGGTGAGGAGCAGCTGCATGGGGCGCAGCTTCCATGCCGGCCGGCCTTCAGTGATCTCGTAGATTCGGTTCATCGAACGCCCGAAGGCGCGGATATAGCTCGAAGCCGACCACAGCGCGCCGAGCACACCGAGGATCAGGGTCAATCCGGCCGACGGACTTTCGACCACCTGCTCCACGCTGGGACGCACTATGTCGAGCGCTGATGCCGGTGCGAGGCTGCCGGCTGCGTCCATCAGAGCGTCGACGGTGCGCTGTCCCTGGCCGAACACGCCGAGCAACGACACCATCACCAGCAGGGAGGGAAACAGGGACAGCATCGCGTAGTAGGTCAGCGCCGCGGCCAGGTCAGTGCACTGGTCTTCGCTGAATTCGCGGGCTGTCTTACGGAGCACGTACCGCCACGAGGCCCGGGTGAGGTCGTCGGGGGAGTCCGGCTTACGCGGGTCGACGGGATCTGGCGCTCGGTCCTTCTCCTTGCTGTGTTCCTCTTCGTTCTCGGTCCTCGTGCGGGTCATACCCCACCGGTTCCCACATCCACAGAACGCCACACCGGCTAATCCGGTTTTCTCAACCCGCCGCGCACCGTGCGACGTAGTCTGGGTCTCCGACTCCCAAGTCGGGCTACGACGAAAGGTGTTCGCACAGTGAAGGTCACAGTAGTGGGGGCCAGTGGCCTCATCGGGAGTCTGCTTGTCGAGCTGTTGACCCGCGAGGGTGAGGACGTGGTCGCCGCGTCCCGGCGTACGGGTGTCGACGTGCTCAGTGGCCTGGGCCTCCCCAAGGCGCTCGCGGGTGCCGACACTCTGGTCGACGTCACCAACTCTCCATCCTTCGACGATGAGGAAGTGTCGGAGTTCTTCGTCAGGTCGACCACCAATCTGGTGGCCGCGGCGCGGGCGGCCGGCGTGGGACATTACGTCGCACTGTCGATAGTGGGCGTCGATGAGCTACCGGACAGTGCCTATATGCGGGCCAAGGTCGCCCAGGAGCGGCTGATCGCGTCGTCGGGGCTGCCGTACACGATCGTCCGGGCCACCCAGTTCCGGGAGTTCGCGGACGCGATCGTCGAGTCGCTGGTTGTCGAGACCGACGCGGACGAGGAGGACGAGCATGACGTCCGGGTGCCGGATGCTCTGATCCAGCCGATCGCGGGCGACGAAGTGGCGGCCTTCTTGGCCGAGGTCGCGATATCGCCACCGCGCAACCGTGTGGTCAACATCGGTGGGCCCGAGAAGATCTCGTTCGCCCGGCTGGCGCGGGAGGTGCTGGCGCTGCACCACGACGATCAGCGAGTGGTGGTCGATCGCCAGGCGACCTACTTCGGTACGACGTTGGCCAAGGACAGCCTGGTGACCCGTGACGGAGCGATGATCGCCTCAATTCCGTTCGGCTGAGCCGCAGTTCAGCGCCGTAGGCGGGCTGCCCGCTCTGACCAGATCATCGCCCGCCGGGCCGACGTGGAGCGATGCCGTCATCGAGCATCTGTTGGAAGTGGTCGGTGACGGTCTCTTCGGCGGGCCGATACGTGAGCCCGAGTTCGTCTCTGCTGCGGCTGTTGTCGAAGGCCAATGGGTAACCGACGTTGGTATCCACGTACTTTCGCGTCAGCCCGGCAAGGGGTGCGATGAGTTTCACGACGGCCTTGGGCGCTGTGGTCCTGGGGAACGGATACAACGGGCCGTAGCCGCGGCGCAGAATCTTGCCGATCTGCAGCAGGCTCAGCGAGTCGGCGTTGACGATGTAGCGGCCGTGGGCCTCCGGGGTGAAGCCCGCGAGCACGTGCGCGTCGGCGACATCGCGGACGTCCACCACGCCCATCGTCAACGCCGGAGCCCCGGTCAGCAGGGTGCCGTCGATGAACTGCTTCATGGTGCTCAGGCTGGCCGAGTCACTGGCACTGGTCAGCGAAGGTCCGAGCACCAGGCCCGGATGAATGGTGACCATGTCCCAACGGTCCTGCGCCTTCTGATAGCGCCAGGCCTCCTGCTCGGCCACGGTCTTGGAATATGAATACGGTTGGTGCTCAACGCTACTGGTGGTATTCCAGTGCTCGTCGGTGAAGACGCCGCCGGGGACATCCCGTGATTCGCGGGCATCGCCGTAGATCGCGACCACGCTGCTGGTCAGCACCACGCGCTTGACGCTTTGCGTGCGGTTGACCGAGTCCAGCACGTTGCGGGTGCCCTCCAGCGCCGGGCGCACGAGCGCCTCCTGCGCATCGCTGAATCCGGAGAGGATGAACGGAGATGCGGTGTGCATGACGAGCTCGCACCCGGCCATGGCCTCGTCGAAGCTGCCGGGGTCGAGGAGATCCGCCTTGAAGAGCTGGAGGCGGTCGGGGTGGTCCGCGGAAAGCTTGTGCAGATGTTCCAGTCCGGTGGTCTTCTGCGGGTTGCGCACCGTGCCGTGGACGTTATGCCCTGCTTCGAGGAGGCGTCGGACGATCCAGCTGCCGATGTATCCGCTGGCGCCCGTGACGAGCACCGGTGCGGTCGCGTCGATCGTGGTCATGCGCTCATCCTTACCTGCTCACGCGACGGCGTCGAGGGGACGTCACAGTCGCTCAGCCTGGCTTGCTGTCGCGCAGTCGTTTTCTTCGGCCGCGACGGTGTCTTCGCGGCGCGACCGTGGCTTGAGTTCGCTGACGATCACACCCACGACGATGAAAACGGCGCCGACGATCGCCAGTCCGGGGAGCCGGTCTCCCGCGATGCGACCGAAGATGCCGCCCCAGACAGGCTCGCCGGCATAGATGATGGTGGCGCGCGTCGGCGAAACCGAACGCTGGGCCCAGTTCATGGTCGCCTGGATCAAACAACTGGAGACGCCCATCCCGACGGCGGCTCCGAACCACCACCAGGAAAACGCCGGAACGGTCTCGCCCGTGACGGGCATCGCGAGGAAGGCGAACGCCCCGGCGGCCAGCAGCTGTATGACGGTGATCCTGCCGAGGTCCACCTTGCCCGCAAAACCGCTGATCAGGAGAATCTCGGCAGCCATGGCCACCGCGCCAAGGAGCGTCGCCAACTCACCGCGCCCGAGGCTGACTCCTGCGGCGCTCGGACCGGCCAGCAAAACCAGGCCGATGAAGGCGAGCAACACTCCGACCAGTGCCGCGCGATCGGGGCGGCGGCGCATCACCGCCCACTGCAAGAGGGGCACCAGCGGCACATAGAGCGCAGTGATGAACGCGGAGACGCTCGAGCTGACGGACTGCAGGCCGTACGTTTGCAGCCCGTATCCGCATGCGATGGCCGCGCCGATCGCCACACCGGCACCCACCTCGGCGACGCTGATGCCTCGAAGGGTCTTGTAGAAGACGGCGGCACCGAGCACGCCGGCGATCAGAAACCGCAGGCCGACGAAGAACAACGGCCCGCTGTGGTTCATCGCCTGATGCACGATCGGAAACGTCGCCCCCCAGATGGCGGTGACGCCGATCAGGGCCAGTTCGGGCCCCGACGGCAACCGATCACGCATCGAGATGTGCAACATTCTGCACACTTTAGGGCTCGGTCGGCCGATGTGCAAAATAATGCGCATCGATTACAGTGGCAGCGATGACTGAAGGAACCGATGTCCTCGCGTGCGCCGGCGCGAATGTGCGACGCCTGCGGGCGGCGTCGGGACTGAGCCAGTCCGACCTGGCCGCCGCCGCCGGGGTCAGCCGACGCACCATCGTGAATTTGGAAGCAGGCTCAGCAAACGTCAGCCTGTCATCGCTTGACGCCATCGCCGACGCCCTCGGGGTGACGTTCGTCGACCTGGTGCTCGCGCCCGCGGCCACGCCGGAACGCATCGACGCATTGTTGTGGCGGGGCAACGGGGACGACAGTCGTGCCGTACTGCTGGGCAGCGCAGCGGCCCATCGGGAAGGGCAGCTCTGGGTCTGGAGCCTCGGCGTGGACGACCGGTACGACGCCGAACCCGACCCTGCCGGATGGCACGAGATGGTGCTGGTGATCGCCGGACGGCTGTGCATTGAGCGCGAAAGCGGTGATGTGACACTCGGATTGGGTGATCACGCGATCTACAGCAGCGCGCAGCGGTACGCCTACATCAACGCCGGTTCCGAGATCACCAGGTTCGTGCGCGTCGTCTTGTCGTGACTTCGGCGTTCGGCGGTTACGTGCCGTACAGATGCAGGATCCGCGCGGTCGTGGTGGCGATGTCGCCGCTGAGCTTCACGATCGGCGGTCCGCCAGGCTGGTGGATCACGTTCGCCAGGACGATCACGTAGGTATTCGAGCCGGGGTCGATCCACAGCGACACCCCGGTGAAGCCGGTATGGCCGAAGCTGCCGATCGGGAAGAGCATGCCCCGCGGGCGGGACTGCTCGGTGTCGATATCCCAGCCGAAGCCGCGGAGGTCTTGGCCTGCGATCGCCGGATAGCTCGGCGCGAGCAGGGGATCTGTTGTGTTGGGCGTGTTTTCGACGGCTCGCCGGGTCGCGTCGTTGGCGGCCTGCAGCTGGGCGGGGTTGTGCCCGGGTTGCTGTGGCGTCGTCATCGATTCCAGCGTGGATTGCTGCAGCGGGAACGGGCTGGGGCGTCCGGCAAGTCGGTCGAGTAGGGCCTGCGCGTACCGGCCGACGTCTTGCACCGTCGAGAACACCCCGGCGCTGCCGCTCACGCCGCCCATGCGGCGGGCCGTGGGGTCATGCACCGTGCCGCGCAGCAACTGGCCGAAGTCGGGGTTGAGGCCCGGGGTATCGCCGTCGTGCGCGGTGGGCGCGATCCGCGCCAAGAGATCAGTACTCCAGGTGCCGGCCGGGCACGTGCCTTCCTTCGGCGCGGTCTTGTCGAAAACGATTGCGGTACCGCGAATCTGGTGTGGACCGCACGCCTTATCCGCGGGAAGGTAGTGGGTGTCGGCCATGCCCAGCGGTCCAAAGACGTTGCGCGGCACGTACGTATCCAGTGTTTGCCCGGTGATCCTCTCGACCAGTGTCCCGAGGATGATGAAGTTGATGTCGGAGTAGTGGAAGCGCGTTCCCGGGTCGAACACCACCCACGCGGCGAGTGCCCGGTGAATGCCTTGGGCTTTGTCGGCGCGGTCCAGCCCCCAGGGGCCGTCCAGGCTCAGATCTCCTGCGATGCCTGAGGTGTGCGTCAGCAACATGCGCAGTGTCACCTGGGCGCGTCGTGGGTCATTCGCCGGGTTGAACTCGGGTAGGTATTTCTGGACGGGGTCGTCGATCTGAATGCGGCCCTGTTCGTAGAGCTGGAGGACCGCGACGGTGGTCGCGAGGCTCTTCGTCAGCGACGCCAGATCGAACAGAGTGTCCTCGGTCATCGGCTCAGCCGGTGCCGGCGCTCCGTCGAGCCCGGGTTCGTCCGGAAGCTTGCGCGAGCCGAACGCCTGGCGGAAGACGACGTTACCGCCGTGCCCGATCTGAACCACTGCGCCGGGCAGCCGGTGCGCCGCGATCGAATCGTCTACCAGCTCGGCGACGGGCGTGAAATCCCCTTCGGGAACGACGGGCACGGGCGCCGGCGCGGTCGTGGGTGTGGTTGTGATTGGCGCGGGGTGTGTCGAGGTGGTGGTAGCCGCCGGGGGTGACGGCGGCTGTCCACACGAAGTCGCCGCGCCAAGGGCCAGCAAGGCGGCCGCCGTGGCGCATACGCGGGGGACGCGCGATCTCGACACGGGACCAACGGTAGCCGGGCCCCGCGGGGGAAGTTCGGGCTGCCGGTTCCCGTTGAACGTGAACACGTCTGCCTGCCGGAACGAAAGGCCACAGCCATGGCGACCACTCGCATTGACGACCAGTATGCGACCGGCCTGTCCCGGCGCAACATCGAGCGCGCCCTCACCAGTGCGGGGCTCGACCTCGATCACCTGCGGCCCGCGGATCTGGGAGTGCTCGAGGATTTCCACACCATGGGCCGCATCGCCACCAGTCGACTGATCGAGCTCGCCGGGATCACCAGCAGCACCGCAGTGCTCGACGCGGGCAGTGGGGTAGGCGGCACTGCGCGCTACATCGTCGACCGGTACGGCTCTGAAGTGACGGCAGTCGATCTGACCGAGGAGTACTGCGATACCGCCCGCTGGCTCAATCAGCTTGTGGGACTGGATGACCGGATAACGGTTCAGGCGGGCGACGTCACCGCTCTGCCCTTCGCCGACAACACGTTTCACGCCGTGGTGAGCCAACATGTCCAGATGAACGTGGCCGACAAGGCCGCGCTGTACCGGGAAGCCCGCCGGGTGTTGCATGACGGGGGAGTCTTGGCGTTGTGGGACATCACGCGTGGGCAGGGTGATGAGCCGGAGTTTCCGTTGCCGTGGGCCGATGAAGCCGGCGTCAGTCACTTGGCCACACCCGATGATTTGCGCGTTGCGGTCGAATCGTCAGGGTTCGCCGTCGAACAATGGAATGACCTCACCGAGCAGGCAAGCGCGGTGATGCAGACGGTGCTGTCGCAGCCCGTCACGCCGCTCGGGCTGCACGCCTTCGTCCCCGACTTCGCGCGCAAGGCCCACAACCTCACTGCCGGGCTCACCGACGGCAGGCTGCGGGCCGTGCAGGGGATCGCGCGGGCGATCAGCTAGTCACCGTGCGGCAGCGCCATTTCCGACTGCCAGCAGAGCCCGCCCGTTGACGGGAGCGGTTCGCGGTGTCGGCGTGGTGCGCTTGGCCTTCATGTCGCGGCCCGTCGCGACCGACCACTGGTTGATGACGTCGAGCATGTCGCGGCGGAGCTGGTTCGGCGGACCCGAGGACGGGTCGGCATAGAGCGCGCTGACCGCGGTGATCGAGTTGTATCGCCCCTCCTCGATGTGCCGGAACAGCGGTGACATTCTTGGCGCGAGCCGGAAGAAGCTTTCCGATTGCGCGTGCGGTGCGAGTCCGACGCGCTCGCCGATCTTCCGGAGCCGCTCTTCGGGGCTCGCAGCGGTGGCCTTGAGATCGACGACGACGGAATTGTTCGATTCGAGCGTCAGGTCGAACCAGGACAGCATGCTGACGATCACGAACTCTTCGCGCGCCAGGTTGCCGAAGCGGCGACGCGTGGTCAGCATGTCCTGCATGTCCCGGGCATGCGTCGCGATGGCGGCGTCGTCTTTGCTGTTGACGCCACTGGTATTTCGGTAGTTCTCCGATGCCGTCCACACCTCGCGAAGGAAGTCCTCGAAGGTTCGGATGAGGCCGGTGTTGGCGGCTTGGGCTCGTACGTAGCTGTAGGGGGCTCCGTTGTTGGCTCCGTGATTGAGGTCGACGCCGAACAGTCGGTAGTAGGCGTTTCGCCGGGTGGCCTCCAGATCGGGCCGGACCGAGCTGGTGATCGCTCCGATCGACCGGGACGGGAGGTCGCGCATGAACAGTGCCTCGGTGGTTCTCAGCCACTGTTGGGTGGTCGGCGACGGTACTTCGAGACGCTCGCCGTGCAGGAACTCGGTGACCACCCGGAAGAAGATCGGGAGCAGACGCGTGTTCTCGATGAGATAGGCGTAGATGAGGTGGTCCCAGCGCGCTCCCGTTCCGGAGTCGGCCGGCGGTGCCGAGCCCCAGGTGGGCAGGGTGCCGTAGATGGTGCCGTTGACCGTGCTCAGCCGTTTGTGGAGACCGGATTCGAACCCGGGCACCTGGCCGTAGAGCAGTTCCGGCGGCAGCTGAAAGCCCGGCAGTGATTGACTTCCGTACGCCCATGATTCCTCGAGGAACCGGAGGATCTGCTCTGGGTGCAGTGCGAAGACATCGTTGGCGGCCTTGGTGGCCTGGTCTATGGGATCCGTTGTGCCATTGGCACGTTCGACAGCGGCGAACCAACGGGCCAGTGCGAGCATCATTGGACTGCTCCTCTTGTGGTGGGAATGTGCACATCGAACGTGGTGGTGAAGTATTCCTCGGCAGTCGTGCGAACGGTCACGGGTCCGGTCGTTGCGCCGTCTGGTATCACAGCCTTGTACCGTTGGCACCCGCCGGGTGAACTGGCGAAGCGGTCCGTCAACAGCGTCGGCACCGCGTTGAGCACGCGGCCGTCGACGCCGGTGGGGAATGCGACATCGTCTGCGGCAGCTGCAGATTGAAGTACGAACACAACGACCGGCGGTGTCTCGCACGCGTAGACGTGCAACGAGACCAGCCGCCCGGGGCCGATCAGGTCGTCATCGTCGGGGCCTGCCAGTTGTTGTCGCAGTGACGCATACGCGTTGACGATCTGTCGTTCCTCGGCGGTGTACTCGGTGCCGGGCAGGACGAACCGGGTGTCGAGGGCACGGATCAGCTGATCCAGGAGCGTCTGATTGCCCGCGTTGAGCTGGTTTCCGAATTCGCAGAGCGCTCTTGCGAGCGCTTCATTGTCCCTGCCCTGGTGGCCGTTGCCGGCAGAAGGTTGTCCGCCGCCGGCGCCACGTCCGGTCTCCGACGTTGATATTGCCATGGCCCAATCCCTTTCACGCTACTTGTGCCGCGTCGGTGAGGGTTCCCAGCCGGCGCATCCAGGTCTCGAAATCGCGTGCCGTCGTGGCGGCACTTTCCGGTTTGGCCGCCACGTTGTAGGACGCGAGTGCCAACAGTCGCAGTCCCTCGGACTGCAGGTAATGACTCGAGATGGTCAGCGCGGTTCCGGCAGTGCGCTCCAGCTCGGCGAGTGCGGCCGGTGACACCCGACCCGGGTCGACGACATCGCACAGGGCCTTCCCGGCGAAGGCCCGCATCGGTGTCCGCAGGCCGATTTCGACGATCCGCGGCAGCGACTCGATGCTGCGTTCGATCAACGGTCGAACCGCGGCTGGTGCGGCCGCGAGCGGGTAGGCGCCCTGCCATGCCTGTGCGAGCGTGTCCCAGGGGCCCGTGCCGTAGAAGCGTCTGCACATCTCGACACCCACCAGCACCCGCAGGTATGCGATCGGATGTGGATCTCCGAGCGGCAGCGAGAACACCCGCTGCACATCGTTGACGACATCGTGCAGAGCAGCCACCGCACCGAATCCGCTGTGCGCGAACGCGAGAAGGTCCGGGCCGAGTTCCGTCGCCCAGCCTGACCACATCTCGGCCACGATCGGATCGGCGATACCCCGCCGCAAAGCGGTGGTCAGTTCGTCGTTCCATCCGGTCAGGTGTGCGACCTGGTGGCCGGCTTCGTGCAGCATCGAGGTCGGACGCATCATGTTGAACCGGGTGAGTTTGATCGCTGCGGCCGGCGACGGTGATCCGCCTTCCCACGCCCGCCAGCCTGCGCGCAGAATCGACGCGCCCAATCCATTGTCGAGATAGACGAGTACCGGCGGTGTCTCGAGGCGGAGCGGACGTAACGCGGTCCGCATGCTCTGTGCCGCGAGAAAGTCGAAGGCCCGCAAGAGCTCGCCGAGTGCCGCACTCGTTCGGGAACGGACAGCGTTGCCGTAGAAACTCAGCACGGTCTCGAGTTGCAGAAAGCGACGACGGAAGCGCGTGACTCGGGCGTGGCAGCGGCGAAGGTCGTCAACTGTGGACGCTGCGCGCAGATCGGTTTGCAGAGCGTCGAGTTCGAGCTGGGTAGCCCCGATGAGGCTGGTCAGGTGGCGGCGCAGCGCCACGCCTACGTACCGTTCCAGGGCTTGCCAAGCGCTGGTGGCGGCGAAGTTCTCCAGGTCGCTGAGGCCGACCATCGCGGTCTGCCAATGTGCGATCTCGCCTCTGAGCTCAAAGACGATGGAGTCCTGCTGGCTGATCATGACTGGAAGCCCGCTACCGAACGCACGGTGACTTCGGGTGAACCCAGGATGGCCCGTGCCACCGCCGTGATAGATCCCAGGCCCTTGCCGCGCAGTGCATCGTCGAGCAGTTTCATCGCGCCCGCGTGGCGGATGGCGACGACGATGGTGACCCCTTGGGCCGGCTTGTCCGCCGCGGTGAGGAACTCTTGTCTGCGGCGCTGAAGGTACTCGGAGACGGCCGTACCGATCCACTCGATGACCTTGTCCGCCAGCTTCTCGAGGATCTTCGCCCCGATAGCACTGAGCGCACCACCGACGAACTGCTCCTCCGAAGCCACTTCGTGGACGATCTTGACGTGGCGGGAAGCATTTCCCGAAAGAACGCTCTTGACCCCGGCCACGTAGACACGCCTGAGCAGGATCAATGCCGGTGTCACCGATTCGCCGCGGCGGATCGAGGCGGCCACCGCCTGCGCGTCGCTCTCATCGAGGTGAATGCACAGGCGCGCAGTGGATGTCGGGAAGTCCAGCGTGATGTTCACCTGGCTCGCGTGACCACGCATCTGTACCGGATGCGCCGTTGTACCCGGGCTCGTCGGATGTGCCGTGGTGGGTGTCCGCTGGGGTACGAGCACGACGAACCGCTGCCGGACTGCGATGCGGCGGTGCGAATGCAGGTAGTGGTTGGGCACATCGCGACCGAGGCCGGGCTCGCCGAACAGCGCGGTCGCATTGTGCCGCGTCAGCGGTATGAACAGGCGCCAGCCCCGCGGGTGGGTGGGGCCGAGGCCGGGTACATGGGTCTCGAGGCGTGCGATCGTGGAGAGTTTCGTCCCGACCATCGCCTCGAACAGATACGCCTTGCACGCGACGGGCCCGGTGACGCCGTACCGCGATTTCAGGAAGGTGCCCAGGTGAATTCCGCCGAAGCCCGTCACCGATTTGGCCAGCTGGTGCGTCACCGTCACGTCCAGCGGCCGTGAATAGAAGCGGTAGCGCTTACGTCCGTTGCGTGGACGCAGAATCCACGTTCCGCGATGCCGCAGCCTCGTGGATACCTCTTGGTACTGCTCACGAATCACATTGGAGGGGAACGATTCTGACGCCGCCTCGGCGAATGCTTCTTGCACCACCGCTTCCAGCAGGTGCTGGTCCTCGAAAGTGTCGGATTCGAGTTCGGTGAGCCGCTGAACAGTGCCTTCCACCGCCGACGCGACGGCTTCAGCGGCCAATTGGGTTTGGTTGCCGGGAACTTCGAGCCCGATCATGCTCATGCCGGTCGAGACGATGGCCTGTGACAATTGGGTCGCGATCGTGGGGCCGATATACGGGCGTACCAGCGTGGCAAGGTATTTGGCGAGGAATCCGACGACGCGGTCGCGCCCGATGATCGAGATGCCGAGGCGCAGCGCCGCGATGATGGCCGGAATGAAGTTCTCCATGGCCGCGTTTATGGAAGCCTCGTTGGTGGCCTGGGAGATCTCGTTGATGAACCGCTCACGGGCGGCGTCGAGCTCGGCCAGCCGGTGGTCGGTTTCGGATTCTGCGGTAGCGGACTCGCCGGACATCCAGGCTTCTGAGTTCTCGCTGGATTCGGCGAAGAGTTCGCCGACCAGCTTGGCGTCGATCTCGTGTTGGATGGAGTCGACGTCGGTGTGTGCGAGTGCTTGGAGTTCGGTGCTGACGGCTTCCTGTTCGCCGGAGCCACCGAAGTAGCTCTCGAGTTCGCCCTCGGTCTCGCCGACGCCGAACAGTTTGGTCGCGACTTTCCTCGCGGCCGGGCGCAGCGATACGGGCAGTCGGCTCAGTGCGAGATCGAGTACTCGCTTCAGCAGGGGCCGGACGATCTTCTTGAGCCCCTTGAGGATGAAGCCGAGGGGGATGACCTTTCCGACGGCGGCAATTCCCTTCTTGGCCAATCGGATTGCTCCTCCGGCGACCGCCTTTGCCTTTTTCCAGAGTCCCCCGAGGAAGTTCTCGACACCGGGTGTGAGGTGTTCGAAGCTGGGCTGGATGGTCTCGAAGAGGCGATCCAGTTCTTGCTCGGTGATCTGTGAGATGTCGTGTTGGGCATACTGTTCGGCGTAGCGCTCCAAAAAGCTCTCTGCTTCGCGTGCCACCGGTGTCATGTAGTTCTCGAGGTAGCGTTCGGCTTCGTTCGCGGAGGCCTCGCCGATCTGCTCGGACATGCTCGACGATGCTTCGGCCGCGAGCTCGTAGAGCGCCTCTGAGAATTCGCTCTCGTACAGGCTCGAGACAGCCTCGTCGTATGCCTCCCGGTGGATATCGGAGCTCTCCGAACCGACTTCGTCGTAGGCGGAGCGGAACGGGCTTTCCAATTCAGTGAAGAACTCGAACCCACCTGCACTGCTTGATGATTCCGTATTCTCTGCGGCAGCACCGAACGCTTCGCTCTGCTCGGCGAAGTCGAACATCTCGGTGAACGGGGAGAGGGGAGCGTAGGACTCGCTCTCCATGGATGAGGTAGTCACGGGTGGTCTCCTCCCACGGCGGATCTGATCTGGGTGCCAAGGTAGCCATCGGCCCGACCGGATCGAATGCGTAGTCGACTACTCCAATTTCCAAGACGCGCAGGCGGTCTCGCGTCCGATTGTCGCGAACGAAAACACTTGAGGCGCCGACGGCGGCAGAGCCAGTTACAGCGCGATGTGTTGCTGCTGCCTGCCTTGTCAAATAGTCGGCGACGTTCGGTTCGGTCGACGCGCCGTCATCCTGGCGTCCGAGCCCGCGATGTGGTGGTCATTGTCTGTCGGCTCCGGCTCCGGGTTGCACCGACGGACGGGGTGCGGCCGTCACGGTCGGATACGCTGGCGTGCGTGACGCAAACTGCTTCACGGCGCGAAGTCCTCAAACGAGCGGCGCTGCTTGCGCCGGCGCTGGCCGTTCCCGGCGCCTTGGCCGCGACACTCGAAACACCGCGAGCATCCGCCGACGGCCTGCAACTGGTCGATTTCGCCGACCGGCTGGTCCAGCCTGAGCAGATCAAGTCCGCCGGCTTCGGCGGAGCCCTGGTCTATGTATCCGAATTGCGGCCGGGAGCCACGTTTGACTTCAAGCCCGTCACCCGCGACTATGCCGACCGCCTGCGTGCGGCGGGAATGCAGGTCGTCAGCTGCTACCAGTTCGGCAAGCCCGGGTGGCCGACGCCGTCGGACTTCACCCGCGGCTACAACGGAGGTGCGGCCGATGCCCAGACGGCGGTGGGGCTGCACACCGCAGCCGGCGGCCCGGCGTCGGCGCCCATCTTCTTCAGTGTCGACGAGGACATCGACGCTGCCACATGGAAATCCACAGCAGTGCAATGGTTTCGAGGTATCAACTCGGTTCTCGGCGTGTCACGCACCGGCATCTACGGTGGACGCCGCCAATGCGGCTGGGCCATCGCCGACGGTGTCATCGGATCCTCGAGCAGCCCAGGCTATCGGTGGGCCTGGCAGACGAAGGCGTGGTCGCAGGGCGAGCGTGAACCGGCTGCCGTGCTCTTCCAGAGGGAAGTCGTTACCGCATCCGACCCGGGTTTCGTCATCGACGGCATACACGTCGACGTGGACGATGTTCTGGCGCCCGATTTCGGCCAGTGGGATCTCGCGAGATGACGATCAGCGGAAGCGCACGTCCATCGTCGCCAGACCGAAGATCTTGCGGCCACCGGATTTCGCGGCGACGATGACCACGCCGGTGCGGGTCTGCGGGTCTAGTGACTTGATGCGGCCGCTGAACTCGATCTCGGCCCCTTCTTTGGCCGAGACGATCGCCGGCTGCGACAGCCGCACCGCGTAGCGGGTCACCGCGCCGGGGTCTCCCGACCAGGCGGAGACAAATCCGGCGCCCAGGCCCATGGTCAGCATTCCGTGGGCGATCACGTCGGGCAGGCCGGCGAGCTTGGCGATCTCCTCGTCCCAGTGGATCGGGTTGGCGTCGCCGGCGACGCCCGCGTAGTTCACCAGGTCGCCGCGGGAGAGCCGGTAGTGGTGCGCGCTCAACTCGTCGCCGACGTTCAGGTCATCGAAGGAGGGCGTCCCCGGTGGACGCGCGTCGGGCTTGGCGATGCGTACCTTGCCCTCAGGACGCACGGTCTTCTGATAGTCGGCGTCGGACGCGCCGATACCGGAGAAGTCCACGTCGTGCATCATCGCGTTCTGCACGGCCGCCATCGTCCCCGGATTGATGTCGTCGGCCGTGACACCGACCACCGTGGTGTGCAGCGTGTGCACCCGCTCGCCCGCGGTGTCTGTGAAGGTGTTGGTCACGGTGATCAAGTCCCGGCCGGCGACTCGCCTCACCGATGTCAGCTCGACGTCGACTTGCAGCTCATCTCCGGCGACGATCGGGCGGTGCTGTTCGAAGACCTCTTCGGTCTGCAGGTAGGTGTCGTAACCGACGACCACCGATTCGAACATGCGGCGGTTGGCCGCCATGGCGGGGGTCGAGGTGAACGTCAGCGGTGCGACCAGCCCGGAATAGCCCAGTTCAGCGGCAGCGGAGACGTTCCAATGTGCGGGGTGGTAGTCCTGCACGGCACGGGCGTACTCGCGTACCTTTTCGCGGCCGACTCGGTACGTGTCGTCCGCCTGGTAGTAGTGGCCAACCCGTGATTCGAGTGCCGACGTCTCTGCTGCGGTCATGAATGTGCTCAACTCTTCTATCGGCTTGTTCGCTGAGGCCGACCACAGCACATTAACGTGCCGACCGGGCCGAAAACACGCTGATGCCTCCCGCCGCTAGGTGGCCACGGCAAAACCGTCCCCCTGGAGCATGCTCTTGGAATCATGGATTCGGTGACCGATCGCGTGCTTGTCCTCGGATCCGGTTTCGCAGGTTTGTGGGCGGCTCTGGGTGCCGCCCGGCGCCTCGACGAGCTGGGAGTGTCTCCTGACGCCGTCGACGTTGTGGTGATCAGCTCGCAACCGTTTCACGACATCAGGGTCCGCAACTACGAAGCCGACATCAGTGCCTGCCGCATACCGCTGGGCGACGTGCTCGACCCGGCCGGAGTCCAGCACGTCGTGGGTGATGTGACGGGCATCGACGCGGCGGCACGTATCGTGTCCCTGGCCGACGGCACGACATACGGCTTCGAGCGGTTGGTGCTCGCGGTGGGCAGCGAGGTGATCCGCCCAGATATCCCCGGCTTGTCGGAGTTCGGGTTTGACGTCGACACCTACCACGCAGCCCAGCGGCTGCAGGATCATCTCCGAACCCTGGCCGGTCGCACCGCCGACCCAACGGCAACGACGGCGGTGGTCGTCGGGGCCGGTCTGACGGGAATCGAGACCGCCTGCGAACTGCCGGACATGATGAGGGGGGTCTTCGGCGATGCCGTCAGACCGCGTGTGGTGCTGATCGACCACAACCCCTACGTCGGATCGAACATGGGTGACTCTGCGCGACCGGTCATCGAGAAAGCGTTGGCGGACAATGGGATAGAGCCGATGACGGGGGTCCGGGTGGCTTCCGTCGACGGTTCGGGCATAACCCTGTCCTCAGGACACACGCTGCCCGCGGCTACCGTCGTGTGGTGCGCGGGCATGCGGGCCAACCCGTTGACCGCGCAACTCGGCGTCGAGCGCGACCGGTTGGGTCGGGTACCGGTCGACGACTGTCTGCGGGTGATCGGCGTGCCGGGGGTGTTTGCCGCAGGCGACGTCGCTGCGGCTCGCATGGATGACGAACACCTGTCGGTGATGTCGTGCCAACACTCGCGCCCGATGGGCCGGTACGCGGGCTATAACGTGATCAGCGACCTGTGCGGTGCGCCGCTGCTGTCCCTTCGAATCCCTTGGTACGTCACGGTTCTCGATCTCGGGCCGGCCGGTGCCGTCTATACCGAAGGGTGGGATCGGCACGTGGTGGCTGACGGTGAGCAGGCCAAGGCCACCAAGCGCGTCATCAACACCCAACGCATCTACCCGCCGCTGGATCGGGACCGCGCGGCTCTGCTGGCGGCGGCCGGCCCGACGCTGCAGACGGCGCCCGCTCGCGGAGAGTAGGGCACGAGCCGCAGGTCACGCGCTGATCCCTACTATCTGGGAATGGTGTGGCTCAACGAGTGGTGGCAGCACGAGATCGTCCATGGGTACAAAGGTCCGCTGCTGCTGAGCTTCGTGGCGTTTGTGGTCACCTTCGTGGCGACCCGCACCATCACCCGGCTGATCCGTGCGGGCAAGGGCCCCTTCCACAACGTCAGCACCGGTGGCGTGCACATGCATCATTCGACGCCGGGGGTGCTGTTGCTCATTCTCGGGGCGTTCATGGGCGTCGGCTCGCCGCCGCTATCGGTGTGGACGTATGTGGCGGGTGTGCTGATCGGCGTCGGAGCGTCCCTCGTGCTCGACGAATTCGCGATGATCTTCCGGCTGCAGGACGTGTACTGGTCGCAGGAAGGCCAGCTGTCGGTGAACATCGTCACCCTGGCGGCGGCATGCATCGGTCTGGCAGCGGTCGGGGTGTCGCCGGTCAAGGTGCACGACGTTCCCGGAGCGGTCACCGCGGTGCGGATCGCCGCGGTCGTGCTGCTCGCGGTTCATTTCCTGGTGGTCGCCGTCACCGCCTTGAAGGGCAAGTACCCGACCGCCCTGGTCGGCTTGTTCGTCTCACCGGTCGCCTGGGTGGCCGCCGTGCGCCTGGCCCGACCGACCTCACCGTGGGCGCGCTGGCGCTACGACTCGAAGAAGCTGGCACATGCCCAACGCCGCGCCGCTGCCTTCGACCGGCGTTGGGCGCCGGTTCGTCGGCACTGGGACGACTTCATCGGGGGCACCCCGACGTCCGATCCGTCGCCACCTGTGCCTGCGCCGCCCAGCGGAGGTGGCGGGCCCGTAGACCACGGCAGCTAAGTGGTTGCCTCGACGACTTTTTGCAGCTCGAGGTAGGCATCCGTATATTCCGCCCATCGCTACAGACGCGGTCAAAGAGCGCGTAACGCCCCGCCGTCGACCGCGATGGTGCAACCGGTGATGTAAGACGCCGCAGGTGATGCCAGAAACGCGACCGTGCGCCCGAACTCGGCGGGGCTCCCTATACGCCTGAGCGGGATATGGTCGAACTGCCGATGTGCCGCGCCGGCTCCTCGAGCGGTATTGAACAAGCCTGGGAGCACGCTCACAACGCGGATACCGCGTGGACCGATCTCATCGGCAATGTCCTTGGCTGCCATGGCGAGTCCGGGCCGCAGCCCGTTCGAGATTCCCAGATTGGGCAGGGGGGATTTGGCGGAGGTTGATAGGACGAGTACTACCGCACCGCCATTGGACATCGCGCTTATAGCGACGCGGATCAACCGAACCGTACCGAGAAATACTGAGCGGAAGGAACTTTCCCAATCCTCATCGCTCGCACCGAGCACCGTGGCATGTGGCGGACCGCCTACGCTGATCACCAGGCCGTCGAGCCGTCCCCATCGCGCTACGGCGGTGGCGACAATGTGCTCAGCCGAGCGCGGCTCAGAGTTGTCGGCGGCCAGGCCGTCGACCGCACCGGGTGAATCGGCGTTGAGTCGGCTTACCGCGTCCTCGACTTTGGCCTCTGAGCGCGAAGAGACGGTGACGACGGCACCTTCGCGAACGAGTTCACGCGCACTCGCGAAGCCCAAGCCTTCAGTTCCACCGGTCACCACGAATGCCTTGCCGGACAGTCCGAGATCCACCAGTTCTCCTCACTGGACCGCAGTGGCGTCGGCACCCGCTCTCAACGATAGCGCCGAGGGAGTACAGGCAGGTCTGACTGCTTCCGCCAGGCCTCCACCGGAATTGTCGGCGAGTCAGTTACGGAGGTGCGGTCAGCGGCGACCCAGAGTCCGGACCATCGAGTAGGGGAGTACCCCGGGGCGGTGCCGCTCGCTGGCCCAGTACGCCGGATCTGCTGTTCTGCTGATCCCCACCACGTTGAAAGAAAGGAAGGGCTCGTCGGGCACGCCCTGCATGATCTTCGCATCATCACCGAGCGTGGCAATTCCCAGCTTGACCATCTCCCACTCGGCGGGTTGGTTCCCGAGGACAGACGCGATCTCGAAAACGGGTCGGCGAGCATCGACTGTGCGTTTGGGCGCCGCCCCAGCACGTACCGGGATGACATCGCAGGCGACTACCACCGGCAGGCCGTCGGCCGACCACACTTTCTTCGTCCGCAAGACCTCCTGTTCGGGCACCAAGCCAAACTCCTCCGCCTCGTCGAGGTCGGCGACATCCCACTTGAATTCAAGAAGATCGACGTTGGCTTCCCGGCCGGTCGAAGCGATGATGTCGGCGATGTCGACCTTCTCGTCGATTCTGCCGCCCACATCGAGCAACGCCCGGTTCACCACAGTGTCGGCGCCTTGACGGCGGGTGATGTAGCCGCGCTCTTCGAGTCGAATCAGCGCTTCGCGTAACGCGGGCCGGCTCGCGGTGAGACTCTCGGCGAGGACGGGCTCGCCGGGCCACGCAGCACCGTTCTTCGCCGCGGAGCGCCACACTTGCTCCAAGCGCTGGATCAGCGACGTCGACGACGCACGTTCTGCCACGGACAGCATTCTACCGGGAACGCGTCGTGTGCCCCGTCGGGCCGGGCGCACTTGTATGACAACCCGCAGGACGTGAGACGCGACCGCTGGATCCACGAAGGATCCGATCAATCCGACCGAGCCAGGCGCGTGCAGTCGATCTGCCATGCGCGCGGCGCATCTGAACAAAATCTCGTAAGATGTCTGACATGTTGAGTTCGCGCCACGTGTGAACGTCGACACCGTCCACCTGAAAGGGCACCCGTCCATGGCGAGCACCGGACCCGACCGCGACGACTTCGAGGAGTCGGGGTCACTGCTGGGCCGGTTGGAGCGCGTCTGGGAGGCCGCGGCGGCGACCGACGGAAAGCTGCCTGCCGAACCGGTGCTCGCCTCAGCGCTGACCGCAAGCCGACCGGCGTTGCGCGAGGCCCTGGTCAGGCTGGAAGAACGCGGGTACATTACTCGCCGCCAGGGCACTGAGACGGCCGTCAACCGCGCCCTGCTGGACATTCCGGTCCGCATCGACGAAAAGGCTTCGAACGCGACGATCATCGACGCGTTGGGCATGACGTCACGGGTCGAACTGTTGACGATGCGGTGGGGTGATGCCACCGCCGATGAGCGGAAACGCTTCCACGTCAACGACTCTCACGGAGTGCTGCGGACGACTAAGGTGTGGTATGCCGATGACACCGCGATGATCCTCGCCGAAGACGTCATCCCGGTTCGAATCGACGGCCTGTCACGGACCCTCGTGGACGCAAGGACGTCGATCTTCGAGCTCTCAGAACAGTTGGGCAACAGACGTGCAGAATGGGAGACAGTCTGGCTGGCTGCGGCATCGCTGGATGAGGTCCGCGCACCGCTACTGCACGGCACCCCGGGGGAAGCGGTACTCGAGTTCGACGTGACAGGTGTGACCCGCGACGGCGCCACCGCATACTGGGGTAGCGAACTGCACCGCCCCGCGGCCGGAAAGTACGCGATGGTGCGGTCGCTGACGTCACGCTGAATCGGTCTGCCTCAGCCGTGTGCGATCACCGCGGGTTCATCACGTCGATGACAAGTGCTCATGGACGGCGATCCAGTCCGCACCGGATCGCATCAGCACAATGGTTTCGCGTTCGGTGCTCTGCGCTGTTGTGAGCTCACCGTCCCGAGTGGATCTCACCGTGGTGAGTACGACATGCGAGAAGACCGCCGTATCTCCGTAGAGGTCGACGCGACGGTCGGTCGAAAGACAGTCGAGCACATGGAACCCATCGTCGCGTTCCCAGGCGTGCCAGAGCTGCCGGTACTCCTCTGTTGATTCCAGGCGACGATCATGGTTGTGAAACACGAAACTGGCATTCTCGCTGAATAATTCGAAGTACGTGGCAGTGTCGTTGTTGCCGAACGCCCGCACGATACGGTCGACGGCATCCAGTACCGCCTTCTCATCCGGGCTGGTCCCCGCTGAAGCCGAAGATGGATCCACCGACGAATCAGAGTGGTTGTCAATGGGTGTCATGGTGCACATGTCCCTTCGTGACGGGGGCTTCTGGGTGGAGATCCTGCACGGCAGTTCGGCTGCTGACGCATGTTTCGGAAACCATCACAAGACCCGCAGGGAGATCGATGAGGTGGCCGAGCCGGTCACGCTTGGCGGCGAGATAGCCCGCGTTCGCAGCGGTTACCGTGGGCGGTATGGGCAGACGTCCGACAACCTCGACCCCGTACTGATCCAACGCGGCGGACTTGCGCGGATTGTTGGTCATCAGCCGGATCCGCTGAACACCAAGGTCTTTGAGGATCGCCGCGGCCACACCGTAGCTGCGCGCGTCTGCGGGAAGCCCGAGTTCGAGATTTGCCTCGACCGTGTCGTAGCCGTGTTCTTGGAGTCGATACGCCTGTAGTTTGGGTCCCAGGCCGATCCCCCGCCCCTCTTGGCCGCGTAGATAGACCACCACACCGGCGCCCTCGATGCAGACAGCCTGCAAAGCGTGCTTGAGCTGCGGGCCACAGTCGCATCGTTGCGATTCGAAGATGTCACCGGTGGCACATTCGCTGTGCACCCGAGCCAACGCGCCGCCATTGCCGTGTTTTTGTGCGGCCGTGAGGTCACCGGTGGTCAACGCAATGTGCTCTCGCCCGTCCGGCGTCGCATAGCAGTGTGCGTTGAATTCACCGTATGGTGTCGGAATTTTGGCGCTGCCCGTGCACACGACCCGTGGGGTGGCGGCAGCTTTATGGGCGATGAGGTCGCTGATGCGGACGAAAGGCAGGCGGTGTTCTTTGGCGAAACCACAAGACTCATCACCTGTCAGCGGCGAGCGGTGACGAATGTCGACGAGTTCGGTGATGGCCGCGACGCCGTTCAGCCCCGCCATCTCTACCAGTTCGTGAGCTGCCTCGGTGTGCCCGGCCCGTTCCAGTACTCCGCCGGGCCGCGCCCGCAGCGGAAAGACGTGACCCGGCCGCCGCAGTTGTTCGGCCAGAGTCGCGCGGCTTCCGAGCGCCCGCACAGTGATCGTGCGGTCCATCGCCGAAATGCCCGTTCCGACGTCACGATGGTCGACGCTCAGTGTGAATGCCGTCTGATGCGCGTCGCAGTTGCGGGGCACCATCGCAGGCAGACCGAGGTCATCGGCGCGCTGCCCGCTCATCGGTGTGCAAACGATGCCGCTGCCATGGCGCAGGATGAACTCCATCTGCGGTGGTGTCATCAATTCGGCGGCGCAGACCAGGTCGCCTTCGTTTTCTCTGTGGGAATCGTCGGCCACCACGATCATGCCGCCGTGAGCGAGCCGTTCAACTGCCGAGTGAATGGTGTCGCCGGCAGCCACGAGATCGGGATAGGTCATGACGAACCTCCTCGTTCATGAGTCGCAGTCGGCTCGATTCGTTCTGGTGCTTCCCACAATTCGAAACGCACACCTGAGCCTGGTGAGGTAGCCGAGACTGCTCGTTGCATGCCGCTGCCCAGGTCGGCGCGAGCAACCGGGCCGAACTGCGCGCTCGGCAGCTTCTCGCATGCCGCATCGAGGTCACCAACGCGGAATACGCTGGCGTGCAGGCCACCTCGGAGAGGCCAGTCTGGGCGTCGTCCCACCGATTCCTCCGGATAGCTCATCATCTCGATCTTGTGCCCGCCGATGCCTTCGGTCACGTGGACGCAGCGCAGCGGCGAGTTACCGGGTGTGAACATCAATCGCTGCATCTCGTCGACCTCGGGTATCTCGTCCAGTACGCAGTGCAACCCGGCCTCTTCCACCCAGAAGGCTTTGTCGAGTTCCATATCCGTGACCACCCAGCACGCCTGAAGGAGCTCGGAATGTGTGCGTCGCCGTTCGTCGTTCAGGGCTGTCGGCCAGGGCCGACTCGTGGAGTTGACATCGGTGAGGAAAATCGCCAGCTCGTCGGGCCCGATCAACAGCAGCTCGTGAGTGACGTGGCCGGTGATCTGCGGGCCTTCCGGAGATGGTGTCCCGGTGTAGCCGACAAGCGGTGAGAAGTGTTGTGCACCGATGGACTTGAGCATGCCGGTGCTGAGCTCGATGTCCCGCGTGTAGTAGTCGATCCCGTACGGTCCGGCCTGTAGGGGGGTGAACTTCGGTGCTGGGTGTGGGGTTTCGACGATCCGTATCGCGCCGTCGAAACCGGGTTCGTCGATGATGAATTGGCGCAACGGTTGCTCGACGCCATAGAGCGCATGTGCGGTGGCCGCAGGCAGCGATGGCACCCTACGCGGCTGGCCACCGAAGACGGACAGGAATGCGACAAGCCGTTCGGGGTCAGTCGACCCGATGACTGTGCACGACGGAGCGTTGAGAATTGGTTTCAGCATTGCCTTGACCTCATTGGTTAGCGGGATTCGTTGACAGGTCTGCGCGTTGCGGCGCCTCGGCCCGAGTGACCGCGTTAGGTACGTCGTCTTCCACCCACGCGGGTCTGCTCGCCATTACGCAGAACACCAGCAGCAGTAGGGCGAGGGCCATCATCACGATCAGTGGCACCGTCCAGACTCCGGTTGCGCCGTAGAGCATTCCGATCAAGATGGGCGCAGGTGAAGCCAGTAGGTAGCCGACCGGCTGGGCGAACCCCGACAGCGCGGCAGTTCCGGCGCTGGTACGCGCGCGCAGGGCGATGAGGGTGAGAATCATGGGGAAGGTGGCTTGGCCGGTACCGATGGCGACGGCCCACAGCCATGCCCCGCTGGTCGGGGCCACGGCGAGACCGAGGAAACCAACTAAATAACAGAAGACGAGAACGCACGCCAGGACCCCGTACCCGCGCAACCGGTCGGCCAGCCATGGGATGACGAACGAGACCGGAATACCCACGGCGGTGATGGCGCCGACGAGGAAACCGGCGACGGCGGGCGAGAAACCCACGTCCTGGTACACATGGGGGAACCAACCGAAGACCGAGTACGCAATCGCCGACTGCAGCGCGAACGCCGTTGCCAGCAGCCAGCCGACACGCGTCTTCGCGACGTCGCGCAGGCTGATATGCGGATTGCGAGCCCTGGCCTCGTCGTTCGTCCTGTCGCGGCGGGCCAGAAGCGCCCACGGCACGATCGTCGCTGCCATGGTGAGCGCCCACGTCGCCAGGCCCCAGCGCCAGGAACCGAGCGCCTCGGCAACTGGTACGGTCACACTTGTCGCCAGTGTCATCCCCAGGGCGAGCGCCGTGGTGTACACGGCGGTGACCAGAGCAATGTTCTCTGGGAAATGTGTTTTCACCAGCGACGGCATCACGACATTCGCGACCGCGATACCGGCCAGGGCGAGCGCTGTCAGCGCGAAAAAGACCACTGCTTCGGTCGCCAGCGGACGGCAGGCCAGCGCCGTGGCGGAGACCAGCACCGCGGCGAGGGTGGCTCGATGTAGGCCCAACGCAGCGCAGATCCGAGGCGCCATGGCGCCGAAGGCGGAAAAGGCGATCACCGGCAGGCTCGTCAGGATGCCGGCGGCGGTCGGGGTGAAGCCCAGATCCGCGGTGATGTCACCAAGAACTGGGCCGATCGATGTCACTGCGACACGCAAATTGCACGCGAGCAAGACGATTCCGAGCAGTACCGTTACGCGCGCTGTCTGAGTTTGTCGGCCCGTTGAGGCAAACGACACCATTACCTCCGCTGATCGGCGTCACCATCGGTGCCGCCAGGAATTGACCGCGGTTGCGGCGCACCGGGCCACAGTGGCCGGGGAGCGGCGCGCCGCACCGCGTCGAACTGACTGATCTAGTCGCCGGTTCGCCGGCTTCGGATTTCGAACCGGACACCCGTCGGGGACGCCGCGGATACCGCGGTGACGGGGCCGTCGTTGGGATCGGTGAAGGTGACGACCGTCCCGAATTCGGCGCTGGGCAGACGAGCCATCGACGCGGCGATGTCGTCGACCCAGAACAGAGATGCGAACAATCCACCGCGTAGCGGCCAATTCGGCGGCGTGCTGATCGTCTCATCGGGGTAGGACATGAATTCGATCCTGGTGTGCGCTTCATCGTCGGAGACGTTGATACAGCGAAGCAGGGTCGGATGCGGGTGGCGCATCAGCTTTACCATGCCCTCGTTCTCGGCGTAGCACTCGAAGACCACGTCGACACCGACTTCCTGCTCCCAGAAGTTGCGCTCACGCTCCAAATCAGCGACCACCCAGCAGATTTCGATGAGCTCAGAGGTCATGAGTTCGGGGTCGCGATCGAGCAGGCTCGGTCGCGGGTTGTCCGTGCGGGTGACATCGGTGATGTACATGCCGAGCTCGTCAGGCCCCTGCAGCAGGTTTTCACAGCTCGTCGGGGTCGTCGCCGCCTCCGGGTGCATGGAGGGCTCAAGCCCGAAATTGACGAACTCGGTGGCGTTGTGCCCACCGGCCGCGGTCACGAGCGCCATCGTGGTGTCGACGTCGTTGGAGAAGAAATCCAGCCCGTACGGGCCCCCGGTCAACGGCGTGAAAGGCAGTGCCTGGTGCGGAGTTTCGACGATCCGCACAGTGCGGTCCGAACCGGCAGTGATCATTTCGACCTGCCGGACCGGGTGATCGAGTCCGTACAGGGCGCTCGCAACGTCCGTCCCGATCGAGCCCATCGGGCGCGGCCGCATCCCCAAGGCACCGAAGAACAGCGCCATCTTGCCGATGTCCGTGGCGCCCACCACCGCAGACGTCGGGTAACTCAACGCCTGCGCCGAGGCCTTGTCGGTTGCAGTCTGCCGCTGTGTTGTCAGGCTCACGTCACGCTCCCTGAACGGCAGCGTCGAGGGCGCCACCCGCCATAGCTGTCCCGGCTTCCGGAAGTTGCGGGGCGACATCGCTGGCGAAGAGTCGGATGGACTCGCGAACCTCGGCCGGTGTCAGCTCGGGCATGTGAACCATCATGTCGAGGCGGTCGACGGCAACCAGCCGTTGGTACGAGCGGAGCTGCGCAGCAACACTTTCCGGACTTCCCACGACAAAGCTGCGTCGATACAGCGCGTCATCGAGCGAGGTGGGGGTCTCGGTTTCGAAGATGCCCTTCTGCACCGCCTCGAAGTAGTAGCGATCCTCGCCCTCCGCGTAGACGGCATGGCTGCGCGCCGCCCGGCTGACCGCTTGCTCATTGGTCGGAGCGATGATGATGATGCGCACGGCCCGAGTCTCGCCGGTACCGCCGGCGTCGCGGTAGGTCTTGATGTACGGTCCCTGCGCGGCCGGGACTTCCGCCTGGCCCATGACGAAGTTCAGGTCGTTCTGAGCGGCGAACCGAATGGTGGCTTCGTCGCGGGCGGCGACTAGTAAACGTGGCAGGAACGACCTCGAATCCACATCGGTGGGGCCGAGTTTGTTGCTGAATGCCGACAACCCCTGTGTCTTGAGCAGGGTGATCAGTTCGGCCATGGCTTCCCGGAAGCGCGCTCGCCGCTGTTCGGAGGTATAGACGTCGGGAAGGAAGATCTCGGGTTCGTCGCCACCGGCGCCCAGCCCGAAGAATGTCCGTCCTCCGGCCAACAGGTCCAGCGTCAGCATCGATTCGACGATGCGCCAGGCCTTGTCAACGGCGATCACCTTCACCCCGGTACCTAGTTTGATCTGCGAGGTTCGTGCTGCCGCGAACGCCATGACCAACTCGGGGAAGGCGATTCGACCGGGGAAGGTCCCCTTGGGAAAGTGGTGCTCGCCCAACATGAACGAGTCGAATCCGAGGCGATCGGCCAACTCGATGTCGGCGATGGTCTGTTCCATCGACTCGGCATCCGACATCGACGACGAGGCCCACTGCTGATGCATGATGCCGAACGAACTGATACTGGCCATGACTACTTCGTGCTCCTTCACTCAGTCACCGACAGACGACTTGTCTGACATGTGATGTCGACGACGCTAGACCCCAAACGCCGTCGATACAAGCCCGGAGTTCCGTGCCTCGCATTTCTGGCAGGGCCGCCGGTGCTCCGGAGAACGCCTGGAGTAGCACCGCAATTCGAGCCGCTATCTGGGCGGACTCAGCCTTTCGTCTGCCGGTTTCGACGGCTCAAAGGCGGCGATGAATACCGCTCACGCCACCCTTCGGTCATGGGAAGTGACGCAGGGCCCGTGCGAGAACCGAATGTAAGACTTGCCACATGTCTGACTTGTCGATAACATCGGCCAGTCCCTCGGATGTGTACCACGCCGATGTCACTGCATCGGCAGCTCGAAGGCTTCGACAAGCGGGCATCGCGACGCGCCGGGCTTTGTATCACGCCCGACGTCGCTGTGATACGAACTGCCACAACGTAATTCCACCATCATCTCCACGCCTGGCCGCGGAGATTCACCAAGGAGACATGATGTCCTTGCATACCTTCGCCAGGCGTATCGGCGCCGCAGCCGCAGTGATGGCACTCGGTGCCGGCATCGCCGCTTGTTCGGGAAGTTCGGCCGAGAACCAGGGATCGCATCTGGTGGTCGGCTTGGGCTTCGTCGGCACAGTCGAGAATTACGGGCCCTACTATGCGTCGAAGGAAGGCCTGTACCGCGCTGCCGGACTTGACGTCGACGTCCAGCCCGGCGGCAACACTCCGCCGTCAACGCTGCTGACGGCCCACCAGATCGACGTCGGGGTCATGGACGCCCCCGACGTCCTCCACGCGAACGAACAGGGCGCCAACCTCGTTGCGATAGCAACTCAGTTCCAAATGGCGCCGACGGCGATGACATGCCGCAAGGACGCAAATATCAACACTGTGGCCGACCTGAAGGGCCACACGCTCGGTCTGAAGAGCCAGGAGCAGTCCTACCTGAAAATGATCATGCAGACGGGCAAGCTTGAGCCTTCCGACTTCACAGTAGTGCCCGTCGGCAATGCCGATATCTCACCGATCATTGCCGGGAAGGTCGATTGCATCTTCGCGACCTACGCCATCTATGACGGTCAGGCCATCGAAGCTGCTGGTGTCCCGGTCAGTTTCATCTCTTTGGCCGACCTCGGCCTGCCCGCTCAAGGCAATGTCTACGTCACCACCCGGCAGACTCTGGAGAAGCGCCGCTCCGACCTCATCAAGTGGGTCAAGGCGACCGCCGATGCCTGGGCCACGTTCATCCAAGACCCCACGGCCGCAGCGCATTACATGGTGGACAACGCTTTTGCCGCCGGGCTCGACCTCAACCAGCAGATCTACCAGGCCGGCAAACAGGTCCCCTACCTGCGTACGGAATGGACCAAATCGCATGGACTGCTGGCCCTGAACCCCTCGGTCTGGACGCAAACCTCCGATGACATGGCCACTTTCGGGATGACCACCACCGTCGTGGACGTCGCACCGTTACTGAATGACCTGACCACCGATGCCGGCACCCCACGAATCTGACCGATCGATGCAGTTTGTTCGAGCCCAAGTGCAAGAGGAGAGTTTGATGAGCAGTGGAACCGACTCCGGCATCGTCGTCGACGACGTGTCGGTGGTGTACCGGCGGCGTGGGCAGACCACGGTGGCGATCCAGGACTGCAGTTTCGCGCTGCCGGCAGGAGCCTGGATGTCTCTGCTCGGTCCGTCGGGGTGCGGGAAATCCACACTGCTCCGGGTGCTGGCCGACATCGTCACTCCGACGAGTGGACACGCTGAGATCGCCGGGCGTACTCCCGCGCAGGCCCGCGCCGACCGCATCTTCGCGCTGGTCTCCCAGCACGCGGCGATGCTGCCGTGGCGGCGACTGCATGACAACATCGGGCTGGGTTTAGAGGTTGCCGGTGTGCCCAAAGAAGAACGTAGACAACGCGTCGACGAGGTCATCGAGCTTGTCGGTCTGCGCGGCTTCGAACGCGCCTACCCGCATGAACTCTCCGGTGGTATGAATCAGCGCGCGGCGATCGCTCGGGCGCTGACCCTTCGGCCGCGACTACTGCTGATGGACGAGCCGTTCGGCGCTCTGGATGAACTGACCCGCGACCGGCTCAATTTTGAAGTGCTTCGTCTTCTCGAGGAGACCGGCGCCAGTCTCGTCATGGTTACCCACTCCATCTCCGAAGCGATCATCCTGTCCGACACAGTGGCCGTGATGTCGTCGCGACCGGGCACTATCAGCCACGTCGAACAAATTCCTTTCGGCCGAGGCCGTGCCACCACCATTCGCGACGAGCCGCAGTTCTCCAAGATCGAGACGTTGCTGCGTCATCGCCTGATCGAAGGAACGTTGCAGTGACCACGTCAGGAATCGCCGCCACCTCGTCGCTGTCACCGCCAGATCCGCATCGTCGAAACTGGCTGACTCCGGCGGCCCGTCGGGTCGGATTGTTCGGCGCGACTCTGTTTGTCATCGTTGCACTGTGGCAGCTCGCCACCGCCTCGGGCCTTGTCAAGACCTACATCCTGCCTTCTCCGCAGGCCGTTTTCTCCACCATCGCGCGGCAGGCCCAGCTCATCACCCACGAGGCTGCCGCGACGTTGTCGGCGTCGTTGATCGGCCTGGTCATCGGCACCGCCGTCGGCGTCGGGACCGCCGTGGTATTGGCCTATCTGCCATTCGCAGACCGCGCGATCCTGCCGTTGGCGATCGTCCTGAGCACCGCCCCTCTCATCGCCGTGATCCCGGTCCTGGTCGTCGCATTGGGCAACGGCCCCACACCGCGGATCATCATCGCCGCGCTCGCAGCTACCGTCACGACGGTCATCTACGTCCGAAAGGGACTCGGTGAATCACATGCCGAGGGCGAGGAACTTCTGACCACGCTTGACGCCAGCCGCTGGCAGCGGATTCGTATCGTGCAGATCTACGCGATGCTGCCCTACCTGTTTGCTGCCCTGCGCGTATCGGTGTCGACGTGTGTCATTCAGACCATCGTGGCCGAATGGATCACCGGGACCAGTGGCCTGGGGTACCTCGTCCAGATCGCCGGCGCGAGCAATCGGCCCGAACTGATGTGGGCCGCAATCGTCGCCGCCGTTGTGCTCACGTCGACACTGCTCGGGATCCTGGTACTGATCGAGTCGGTCGCGACCCCGTGGTCGACGGCTACCAAAGAGGGAATGCGATGAAAGGCAGCGGAATCGTGCGACGTTTCAACAAGGCACTCGCGAGGTTGTGGCCACCAGTCCTGGCCGTATGTCTACTCATCGCAGGCTGGCACATCAGCATCGGTCTGTTCGGTCTGAACCCGTTCATCATTCCGGCACCGCTGGACGTCGTGCAGGCGATCGTCGACAACGGTGAGCTGATTCTGGACAACACCAAGACCACCTTGGCCGAGGCGGGGCTAGGCATGTTTGTCGGTACCCTGCTAGCCATTCTCGCCTCCGTTGCGTTTCTGTATTCCAAACGGCTGGAGGAGGTCTCGTACCCGATTCTGCTGGGAGTGCAGGCGGTCCCGCTGATAGCCATCGCCCCCATCTTGACACTGTGGCTTGGCTTCGGCATCGCGCCCAAAGTGGTGCTGGCAGCCTTCTTGACCTATCCGCTCACCCTGGTGAGCCTGATGGAAGGTTTCGACTCATGCCCACGCAATGTGCTTGAGCTGCTGTACACGTTGAAAGCCACCAAACGGCAGGAGATCTTCGCCGCGCTTGTTCCTTCGGCAATCCCAATGTTCATGACGTCGCTGAAACTCGGCGCCGCAGTCGCCATCGTGGGTGCCATCGCCACGGAATACGTCGGTTCGCTCAGTGGACTCGGTTTCCTCTTACAACACACCCAGGCTCAACTCCAGGTTCCTTTGATGTGGGGAGTGTGCCTTATCGCGGTCGTCATCGGCAGCACGCTCTACGCCATTTTCGCCGCACTTGAGCGTCTGATTCCCGCAGAGACCACGACACACGCCGTCAGCAGCACCGCGGCGGCATGACCACGAGCAGCCCAGGAGGCGCCTTGCCATGTCCACACCCCTGACCGATATCGATGATCGCGCACTGAGAGACGTGTTCGGACGCTTCCCCAGCGGAGTGGTCAGCGTGTGCGCCGTGGTCGACGAAAAGCTGACGGGTATTGCGATGAGCACCTTCGTGCCGGTGTCCCTGCGGCCTCCCTTGGTCGCCGTGTGCGTCGCCCACTCATCCCAGACGTGGCCGACACTGCGTACCGCACCGTCCCTCGGCGTGAGTGTTCTCGGCGAGAACCAGGCCGGCGTCGCGCGGGCGCTCGCCAGTCGGTCAGGTGACCGGTTCGCCGGATTGCCCATCACGACCGCCGTGAACGGGGCAGTGTTCATCGGCGGCTCCTCCACTTGGTTGGATACCAGCGTCGACGACGAGGTACCTGCAGGCGATCACGTCATCGTTACATTGCGGGTCAACTCGGTGACGTTGCATGAATCCGACCGGCCGCTGGTCTTTCACCACAGTGAGTTTCATGGCGTGGCATACGCGAACCCCTCGCCGACTCGAGCGCCCGAGGTGCGGACCTGTGACTCGAGCTAGCGCAAGCCCGCTTGTTCCCGGACGTAATCAGCGAGCAGTTCGTGCGCGTGGGTGGTGAAGTGCTCGCTGGCCGCGAAGCCGTAGGTACGGTCGGCTGTCGGCTCTTTCCATTGGCCCACGCCCATGGCAGAACCTCGACCTGTGGAGCTCTCACGGTAGAGCTGAGCGCACCTGTCAACCCCGTCTCGCGGTGGGCATCGCCGAGGATTTTTTCTGCACATGTTGTGGGTGTGATCGACGTCGCCCACCACGTAGGCTCTTGGGCGATGAGCTGAGCGACAGCACGAAGGGTGCATACGCTCTCGGACGACGGAAGGCCTGCAAGTGCGTGATGTGTTTGTCGTGCTCTTGCTCGCGCTCGCGGCGGCCGGACTGCAGGTGAGCATCGTGCTGTTGAACCGGATACAGCGCCGGGCACGTCAGCGCCGTTAGCCTCCTACCCGCACGCCGCGGCGTGGCCGAACCGTGATGAACTCTTGACCGAATCATCAACGCGCGCCGCAGCGTTCGGCCGCTGGACGGCCCATACCATGACGGGGTTCACAACCAGGCGGTCATCATCAAGGGGTCAGGCTGATGCGGGCGGTACTTCATTGTGTTCTCGCGTCGGTCGTCATAGCCCTGATGGTTTCCGGGGGATCCGCGCGCGTCGACACCGCGGCGGTTCGCCTGCCGCTCAGCTCTGACATCGAGTCGATTCTCCCGGCCGGGACCGCCGCCGTGGGTGTGGCGCACCCGGTGATGGTGACGTTCAAGAGGCCCGTCGCCAACCGGGATGCGGCCGAGCGAGCCATCGGGCTCACATCATCACCGGCCATGACGGGCAAGTACGAATGGCTGGACGACAAGGTCGTGCAGTGGGTGCCCGACCAGTACTGGCCGGCGCACAGCACTATCAGCCTGTCCGTCGGCGGTATGCCCCTGGAGTTCAAGACCGGGCCGAAAGTCGTTGGAGTGGCCAGCATCTCGGATCACACGTTCACCGTGACCATTGACGGGGAGACGCCGCTTGACATGCCGTCTCCGCACCACCTGCCGCACCTGGGCGAACCGGGCGTCCTGCTGGCCTCGATGGGCCGGCCGGAGTACGCCACCCCCGTCGGGAACTACACGGTGCTAGGGAAAGAGCGCTCTGTGACAATGGATTCCAGCAGCGTCGGCATACCCGTGGAATCTCCTGACGGATACCTCACCGACGTGGAGTACGCCGTGCGGTTCACCCGCCGGGGCCTGTTCGTGCATTCGGCCCCGTGGGCGGTGGAGTCTATGGGGTTCGAGAACACCAGCCACGGCTGCATCAGCCTGGCCCCGGCAGCCGCCGAGTGGTACTTCAACACGGTCAACGTCGGCGACCCGGTGATCGTGCAGGAGTAGTCTTCTGCGACAGCGGGTTTCCCGAGATACGACAACGGGCGGCGATCATCTGATCGCCGCCCGTTGTCGGGTACGCCCGTGACGTGAGCTGGGATCAGCCCTGGGGACCGGGCTGCACCGGGACGCCCGGTGCCGGTCCGCCGGCATCGGCCGGCCGGCTCGTAGGTGCTTCCTTCCCGGACCCCACGCCGACCATGTCCGCAAGCGGAGCACCTGCGGGTGCGGCCGCCGCGGCGATGGGTGCGCCTGCGGCCGCGGGCACGACAGGGACCGGTGGCGCAAGGGGTACCGGCGGTGCGCCCAGCGGGGGAACCACGGGCACCGGCGGGATCCCCGCCGGGGGTACGACCGGGACCGGTGCGATGGCTGCAGGAACCACCGGCACAGCCGCTCCTGCCGCTTCCACGGCCGGCGCGGCGCACGGGGCGCCTGCGGCTGCGGGCGCGGCACCAGGTGCGGCCGTTCCAGCGGCCGCGTCAAGGCACTTGTATCCACCCTCCTTCAGCGGAGCTGCCCCGGCATTCGGGCACACCGCCGCGGCGGCCACGCAAACTCCGGCGCTGGCAACAACTTTGACTGCGACTCGAGCAAAGCTGATCATCCCCGACGACTCCCTCGATGGTGCTACGAAATGACTGTCACGAAAATTTGTGCAGCTGAAATGTAGAGCCGCCCGCGCACGGCGTCCATACATCCGTGTAATTAGTTGCGGGGTCGACACGCGGTCGCGCTACGGGCGTGACCACACCGATGCAAAACTGTCATGTCCGGTCGGCGCCGCGATATGGTAAGTCGCGCCGATAATCAACGCGGGCAACGATTTAGTCAGCATGATGCGGTCTCGTCGGAGACCGGCCAACCGGTTCAGAATTGGGCTGGATCGGGCCGCACGATCGACCGTGACGCCAGCGCCAATCCCCGAACGTGCGTCGCGATCTCGTGCAGGGGCGCGAGCCACACATCGGAACACGAAGCCACGTACTCGACGAGTTCTTCCAACGCCGCCGCGCGCGATGGCCGCCCCGACAGGAACGGGTGGTTGGTCAACACAAAGCACCCACCGGCCGAACGCAGCCCTTCGAACTCCAGGCGCCAGATCTCCGCCGCCTTGCGAGGGCTTTCGATCAATCCCGACCCGGAGAAGTCCGGGATGTAGCAGTACTGCTCCCAGTCGTCGAGGGCCCACTGGATCGGGATTTCGACGAGCTGCCCGCCGCCGGCCACGGCCAACTCATACGGGTGGTCGGCATCCATCAAACTCGTGTCGTACAGAAACCCACGCTCGGCCAACAGCTTCGGGGTGTGCCAGTTGAGTTCCCACATGGGTGCCCGGAACCCGACGGGCGCCCTGCCGGTCACCGTGGCGAGAGCCTCGATGCCGCGGTCGATCACGACGCTCTCCTGCTCGGGCGTCATGCCTGTCAGCACCTCGTGCAGGTAACCGTGATGCGCGATCTCGTGGCCTGCGTCGGCGATCGCGCGCACGACGTCGGGGTAGCGCACTGCCGTGTATCCAGGCACGAAGAACGTCGACCTCACGTCGTGGCGTGCGAGGAGGGCCAAGATGCGCGGGACCCCGACGAGCGGTCCATAGGCCTGATGGGACATCACCGACATGCGGCCGGCCAACGCGGTATCCACCCCGAGCAGAGCCGATTCGGCGTCCACATCGAAGGTGAAGCATGCGGCCGCGCGGTGGCCGCGCGGCCACGCCACCGGCTCGGCGGGCTGCATGGTCATGCCTTCCTGGCCAGCAGCGAGACGAATTCGTACGCGAGGTTGGCCGCCGCGACACCGGTGATCTCCGCGTGGTCGTAGGCGGGTGACACTTCGACGATGTCGGCCGCCACGAGATTGAGGCCGTCGAATCCCCGGACTATCTCCAGCAATTCGCGGCTCGTCATACCCCCGGCTTCAGGCGTCCCGGTGCCTGGTGCGTGCGCGGGATCGAGGACGTCGATGTCGACCGATACGTACAACGGCAGATCGCCGATGCTGCTGCGCAGCCCGTCGATGATGTCGTCGATCGACCGGCGGTGAAGATCGCGACAGTGCACCACATGGAAACCCATGTCGGCATCTTCGGTCAGATCGTTCCGTGAGTACAGCGACCCGCGGATCCCGACATGCGCGCTGTGCCCCGAGACGAACAACCCTTCTTCGGCCGCCCGCCGAAACGGCGTGCCGTGCGTCAGCGGGGTGTTGAAATAGGTATCCCACGTGTCGAGATGGGCGTCGAAGTGCACAAGTGCCACCTGACCGTGAATCCTGTTGACGGCCTTGAGGAGTGGGTAGGCGATGGTGTGATCCCCGCCGAGCGAGACGAGGGTCTCCCCGGAGCGGATGAGTTCGACGGCACCCTGCTCGATCTGCGCTACCGCGGTCTCGATGTCGAACGGATTGAACGTCAGATCACCGGCGTCGACCACCTGTCGATGGGCGAACGGCTCGACGTCCAGCGCCGGGTTGTACGGGCGCAGCAGCCGCGAGGATTGACGGATGTGCGCAGGCCCGAAGCGGGCACCGGGCCGGTAGGTGACCCCGGTGTCGAACGGGATGCCGACGACCGCGATGTCGTGCCGCTGCACGTCCTCGATGCGCGGGAGCCGGGCGAAGGTGGTGTGCCCGGCGTAGCGCGGCACCTGCAGCCCGTCGATCGGACCGGTCGGGCCTGCAGCGGGGGCGGGCTGTCCGTTGGTCAAACTCTGCATCGGGTGGTCCCTCCGTTGATCTGGAATGTCTGCCCGATGAGCGATCCCAGCTGCGGCCGCACCAGCAGCGCGACTGCGGATGCGATCTCCTCGGGGTGGCCGATCCGGCCGAGCGGTATGCCTTCGGCATACCGCTGGTGCATCTCGGTCAGGCTGATACCTGCATCCGCGGCGTCGACCTGGAGTTGCGGGGTGTCGATCACGCCGGGTGCCACGGCGTTGACGACGATGTTCTCGCGGGCCAGTTCGCGACCCAAGGTCTTGGTGAGCGCGATCAGCCCGGCCTTCGACGCGGCGTACGCGGTGGCGTTGGGCCAGCCCGTGACGCCCCATTCGGACGTCACGATCACGATGCGGCCGTGGCCAATTCGGCGCATGCCGGGCAGAACGGCCGCAATGGTGTGGAATGTGCCGCCGAGGTTGGTGTCGACAACCTTCCACCAGTCGTCTTCATCGTGGTCGGTCAACGGTGCCATCGACATGTAGGCCGCATTGCACACCAGGACATCGATGCCGTCGTGCCGCTGGTCGATCTCGGCGATGGCTTCCTCGACTGCCGCACGGTCATAGATGTCGGCAGGCACGGCGAACCCGCGGACGGTTTCGACGACTTCCTTCATCTGAGGCGTCTCGCTGCGGCCGTTGACGCCGACGTAGAAGCCGTCACCGGCCAGTTGCTCGGCGATCGCGCGCCCGATGCCCTGCGTGGCACCGGTGACGACCGCTACCGGGATGCGACGTGAACTCATCAGATCACTGCTCCGCTGTTGGGCGACACGACTTCGCCGGTGCAGAAGGAAGATTCGTCGATCAGGAACTGCACCACCTGGGCCACTTCATCGGGCCTGCACAAGCGGCCTGCCGGCAGCGTCGCCAGGTATTCGGGAGCCCGCCATGGGGAATCCGCCGCGAGCAGCGGGGTGTCCGTCGGGCCGGGTGCGACCGCGTTGACCCGAATGCCGTCGGCCGCCACTTCGGTTGCCAGGCTCCGGACGAATCCGATGATGCCGCCTTTCGCGGCCGCGTAATGAGCGTCTCCGTCGCCACCGCCGATCGCCAGTTCCGATGCGATCGCGACGATGGCGCCGCGGTGCCGCTCACGCATCTCCGGCAGGACCGCGCAGGTGGTGTTGCGCAGACCTCCGAGGTGTACGCGCAGCATGCGTGTCCATGCCTGCGCCGAGATATCCGAGATCGGCACCATCTCGTAGTAACCGGCGGCGGTTACCAACGCGTCGATGGGGCCGAGCTCGGCGCGCACGACACCGATGGCTTCGCGGACTTGATCCGCATCGGAAATGTCTGCGGTCACCGACAATTCGGGGATGTCGCCGGGCCGCAGGTCCAGCCCCGCGACCGTCCATCCGTTGTCTGCCAACTCGGCACTGATGGCGGCGCCGATGCCCGACGCTGCGCCCGTCACCACCGCGACGCGCGGGCTCACAGTTGTCCCTGCTGTTCGAGCCGCAAGCGGTCGGCGACCGGCTCGGCGATGCGGCCGCGCAGGCTCGCGTAGATCACCGCGCCGATCGCTCCGAGCACCGCCGTGGTGATGACCATGCTCCAGTTGATGTACCACGGCTGGCCCGGCTGCACCCGGGGCCACACGACGTTGATCGTCTGGACCACGATCCATACCGCGGCGAAGTAGGTGATCGGCGCACCCCAGCGGCCGAGGGTGAACACCCCCGGCGTCCACCGGCCCGTCAACCGGGCCCATGCCGCACCCAGCACCGGAATACCGAAGGCGATGTAGAAGCCGATGACCGTGAAGTTGACCAGGATGTTGTAGAAGTCGGAGCCGGCGAGCAGCACGAGCGCGATGGCCACGGCAGCGGTGAGGCCGATGGCGTTGATCGGCATGCGCTCCGGCCCGGCCAGCTTGCTGAACAGCCTGGACGCCGGCAGCCCGCGGTCGCGCGCCGCTCCCCAGATGCACCGGGATACCGCCGCCTGCACCGCCAGGAAGCTGGAGATGAAGCCGATGACGAACATGATGAGCAGCGGTTTGGCGATCCCGGATCCCAGATGTGCCGTCAGGGTCCCTGCGACCGGGTCCCCGGTCTGCTCGGTGAGCACCTTGTCGAGGTCGGGAATGGCCAAAATCAATGCGGCACTGGAGAACATGACGATCAGACCGACACCGAACAGGCTGCCGACGATGGCCTTCGGCACGTTGCGCGCGGGGTCTTCGACCTCTTCGGCGATGGAACCCGCCGATTCGAACCCTACGAATGCCCAGCCGGCATAGGCGATGGCCAGCAGCATCGGCCCCGACATCCAGCCTCCTGAGCCGGGCAGCCCGTGCAGCAGTGCGGAGAAGGGGTTCTCGCGATAGAAGATCAGCAGCACGATGCCCAGCCCGACCGATCCGAGGATTTCGCACGTGATGCTCGCGATCACCATCACCTTGAGCACCCGCCGGCCGATCATGTTGGTCGCGGTGCCGATCGCGATGATCGCGATCGCCACCAGCGTCGTGGTCCACCGGCTGCGTTCCGCGATGCCGAGCACTTCGAGCAGGAATCCGGCGGCCGCGTACGCCAGTGTCGAGAGCGCGATGGTCAAGCCCCACATGTAGGCCCATGCGGCGGTCCACCCCGCGGTCGTGCCGCGAACGTGGCGCGCCCACTGATACACACTGCCGGCGTAGGGCCATCGGGAGGACAGCTCGCCGAACACGGCCGCCACCGCCAACTGGCCGACGAGCACGATCGGGAAGGCCCAGAAGAACCGGGGTCCGGCGGTGAACAGGCCCAGCGTGAAGATCGCGTAGAGCGCCACGATCGGTGACACGTCGGCGAAGGCGAGCGAGAACGCTGAGCGGAGCGTGAACCCGCGATTGAGTTTCTCGACCTCGTGGTTTGCGGGGCCGGCCGGGGTGTTGTGACTTCGGGTGTCCGGACGCATGGGGCGCTCCTCACAGAAGGTGTTGAGGGTTGACTATGCAGCGGTCCTGCACCCGGGTGAATACTCAACCAGTACGAATTTGTAGATGTCATTCAGCTCTGAGTATGGGAGGGGCCATGGGGCCGACGGTGCTCGATCTCATCGAGATGCCGCACCTGCGGCTCAAATTGCGTGCGGGCGGCAAGGGCGTCGACCGGCACGTGACCTGGGCCCAGGCGTCTGATCTGAACACTCCGTGGGAGTGGATGACCGGCGGCGAGCTGTTGATGAAGAACGGCCGCACCCTGCCCGCTGACGTCGAGTCCCAGATCGCGCTGCTGCGCGCGCTGTCCGACACAGGTACCGCAGGCCTGGTGCTCGGCATGGATCCCGACACCCCGGAACTGCAGCAGGACGCTGTCGATGTTGCCGACCAGTTGGGCCTGCCGATCCTCATTGCGCCGTTCTCGGCGGGGTTCACCACCATCGGGCGCGCCGTGGCCGAGGCCAACATGTCCGACGAGGGTCGGCGGCTTGCCATGACCGAACGTGTCTACACGCTGATCCAGCGGTCGGTGCTCAATCCTGGCAAGGGCGGGATTCTCGACCAGTTCTCCCGGGAATTGCGTTGTCGCCTGGCCCTTCTCGACGGTGAGACCGGTACGGCGGTGCTCGACGGCAGCGTGGAGCCGCCCGAGAGGCTGCGACGCGCGGTGGTCGATCTCATCGCGCAACGCGGCGGGATGCTCCCTGGAGTTCTGCACTTGGACGCCGACGGCTTCCGCGGCCAGATCGTGGAGGTCCCCGATCCGGATCCGACGGTGCTGGTGACCTACGACTTCCGCGGCGCACCGCCCGACCTCGTGGTCCTGCAACATGTGGCCACTGCTGCGGGGGTACTTCTGGTTCAACAGGGCATCCGCCGCGAGCACCGGCGCCGACTGGGTGCGGAGACCTTGGCCAATCTGATCGATCTGCGGATGGGCGAACGCGAGCTGTCGCGTCAGCTCGACGACGCGGGGTTGCCGGTCGCACGCTGTGTGCTCGTGGCGGTGCAGGGCGGCAGCAGCACCGGGGAACGTGATCTGCACCTGAGCCTTGATCGCCACCGGATCTCCCACCTGCTGCTGCGTCGGGCCGGATTGCTCTATGCGTTACTCCCGGCGGGACCCCAGGCGGTGGCGGTGCTGCGTCGCCGGCTGGGACCTGATGCGTTGATCGGGATCAGCGATCCGCTCGCTGCTGCGGGGCGGGCGCCTGCGGCCGTCCGGGAAGCCAACTGGGCGGTACGCGACGCCGCCAACATGGCGGAACGACAGTGCCATTACGCCGACGCGACACTGCTGTCGGTCCTACGGGACGCCGACGAGGCACAGCTGGTCGTTGACCGCGTCCTCGGCGACTTGCTGGCCTACGACGCCGAACACGGCACCACGCTGGTCGAGACGCTCGACACGTTTCTGCGGCTGGACAAGTCGTGGCAGCTCACCGCCAACGAGGTCGGGGTGCATCGGCAGACGGTCGCTTATCGGCTGCGGCGCATCGAACAGATCACCGGCCGCAACCTCGCCACCACCGCCCATACCGCCGAACTGTGGCTGGCACTGCGAGCCCGCGACCTCGTCGTCGCACCGGACGCGTGAGGGAGTTCTTCAGTTGCAGCAGGTTTCGCCGCGCCACGCCTCGCGGCCCTCGTTGACGGCGACCACGGCGAGTACCAACGCGGCGACTGGGTCGGCCCAGCTCCAGCCGAACAGGCTGTTGACAACCAGGCCGACAAGCACCACCGCAGAGAGGTAGGTGCACAGGAGGGTCTGTTTGGAATCGGCGACCGCGGAGCGGGAGTGGAGTTCGCGCCCGGCGAGCCGCTGTGCGAACGAGAGCAGCGGCATCACGACAAGGCTGGTGGCGGTCAGGGCGATGCCGATCACGGAATGGCGTGCCTCCGTGGCACCGGTGAGCGAGCGGATCGATTCCACGACGATGTAGCCCGCGAGGGCGAAGAACGACAGCGCGATCACCCGCAGCGCTGTCTTTTCGCGTGCTTCCGGGTCGGCTCCGGAGAACTGCCAGGCTACTGCGGCGGCCGACGAGACTTCGATGACCGAATCCAGACCGAACCCGATCAATGCGGTCGAGGAGACCCGGGCACCCTCACCGATCGCCACGACGGCTTCGACCACGTTGTAGGTGATGGTGGCGGCGACGAACCACCGGATCCGTCGTTGCAGGACGGCGCGTCGGTCCGATGTCGGCGCATGCGAACCGTGCGGCTGCGCCGACATCAGCAGCACCCGTCCACGGCGCTGGCGCAGTGTCGGGATTCGACAGTCAGGACCACCCGGAGCAGGTTGTCGAGAGCGTGCGCCAGATTCGGGTCCGCGAGTTCGTAGCGGCTGCGTCGCCCTTCGGGCACAGCCACCACCAAACCGCAACCGCGAAGGCAGGCAAGGTGATTGGACATGCTCTGGCGCGAAACGCCCACAGTGTCGGCCAGGTCGGTCGGATATGCCGCTCTGTCTTTGAGCGCCAACAGGATTCGGGATCGGGTTTGATCAGACAAGGCGTGGCCGAACCGGGCCAATACCGCACCGTGCGTCAGCGTCTCCACACTCGAACGATACATCACAGGATGTATTCATAAACAGATGAACTATCGGCACCAGATTGACAGCCACCGAGTAACGGCTGTTACATTTTGCGGCGTGACGGATCAACGCGATGCGGTGGTGCGCTGGCTCGTACTGGTGGTGCGGGTACCGGCGGAGCCCTCCCGTCATCGGGTTGCGATCTGGCGCGAGTTGCGCCGCGTCGGCGCACTGCAGATCGGTCAGGGTGTGTGGGTGGTGCCGAGTGTGCCCGTCTTCGCCGAGGGGGTCGAGCGCGTGATCGAGCTCGCCCGACGCGGCGAAGGCGAGGTGCTGATGCTCGACGCCGCAGGGCATCAGGAGTCCGATGCGGCTCGGCTCGAGGCCATGTTCACCGCCGAGCGTGCCGAGGAGTGGGCGGAATTCCTCTCTGACTGTGCGGGTTTCGACGCCGAGATCGACAAGGAGATCGCCAAGGGCAAGTTCACCATGGCCGAACTTGAGGAAGAGGAACAGAGTCTGGAGCGGTTGCGCCGTTGGCACCGCGACATCAATGCCCGTGACGTGTTCGGCGCTTTGGCTGCCGCGGAGGCCGACCAGCAACTCAAGCACTGCGCCGACCGCTTGGCCGACTACACAGAACGGGTCTTTGCGGCCCTGCACCAGATGTGAAACCGAAAGCTGCACCATGACCGCCGACACCCGAATCTTCTACGTCATCAACCACTTTGCCCGGGACACACCGTGGCTGCACCCGATCGTGTCCGGATATGCCGCCTACGGAGTCGTGTTGTTCGCGGCGCTGCTGTTGGCCGGATGGTGGACTGCCCGTAGAGACGCAGATCCCGCTCGTATGGTCGCGGCGGCGTGGGCCCCGTTGGGGATGCTTGTGGCGCTGGCGGTGAACCAGCCGGTTGCGGCGGCCGTGAACGAGACCCGGCCATGTCAGGCTCTTCACGACATCGTGGTGCTGCACTGCAACACCGATCCCGGATTCCCCAGCGACCACGCGGTCATGGCCGGTGCCGTCACGGCCGGATTATGGCTGGTGCGTGGGCGACTCGGTGTTCTCGCCGCGATCGCGGCAGCCGCGATGGCTTTCGCCCGGGTGTACAGCGGTGCACACTATCCGCAGGACGTCGTGGCCGGACTGGTGTTCGGTGCCGTGGTCAGCGTGGCCGGCTACCTCCTGCTACGGCCTGTCCTGCGTCGCATGCTGACGACGCTGGCCGGCACCCCGCTGAGCATTCTGTTCGTGCCACAGCGACCGAAAGCTGATGTGAGACAAAAGAAGCCGTCGTGATCACGCGCGCGCAGACACGTATTTCCCGGGCCCGATTGTTGCCGCTGTACGCCGCGGGTTTCGTCACCGCATTCGGGGCGCACAGCATTGCCGCCAGCCTCGCGGGTTATACCGAAGCAGAGCACACCAGCCTGCTCACGTTGGGCTTGCTGCTCGCGGTGTACGACGGCGCGGAAGTCCTGCTCAAACCGGTGTTCGGAACGCTCGCAGACCGGGTCGGCGCGCGCCCCGTATTGCTCGGTGGTCTGGTGGCGTTCGCACTGGCATCCGCCGCATTCGTGCTCGCGGGCAATCCCGGCCTGATCGGGTTGGCCCGGTTCGGCCAGGGCGCCGCGGCTGCCGCGTTCTCCCCGGCGGCCGGGGCGATGCTTGCCCGGCTGACCCCGGCCACCGCGCACGGTCGGGCCTTCGGCAGCTATGGCGCGTGGAAAGGCCTTGGCTACACCCTGGGCCCGGTCCTGGGTGGCGTACTGATCACGGTGGGCGGATACCGGCTGCTGTTCAGCACATTGGCGGTTCTCGCCGCCCTCGTGGCGGGTTGGGCGCTGGTGGTGGTGCCTGCGGTGCAGGTGCTCCCGAAGAAGCGTCAGACCGTCGTGGACCTGGCGCGTCGCCTGGCCAGCGGCAGTTTCTTGCGTCCCACCGCAGCGTTGGCCGGTGCCACTGCAGCCCTGGCTGTCGGCGTCGGATTTCTGCCCGCGATCGGTGCCCGCCACGGCCTCGGACCCTTGGCCACCGGTGCGGCCGTGTCGGTGCTGGCGGCCGCTGCCGCGCTGGTCCAGCCGAGGGTGGGTCGCGCGCGGGACAGTGGACGGCTGCGGGACCGAACAGGCATGACCGTCGGCCTGCTGCTGGCCGCCGCCGGAATCGGGCTCGCCACCGTGGTGCCGGGGCTGGCAGGCATCCTGCTGGCGTCGGTGACCATCGGGGCAGGCACCGGGCTGATCACCCCGCTGGGCTTCGCACACCTGGCTGCGAGCAGCCCACCCGAACGACTCGGCCAGACAATGGGATCCGCTGAGATCGGCCGGGAGCTCGGTGATGCCGGGGGACCGCTGCTCGTCGGTGCCGTCGCCACCGCGTTGACGCTGAATGCCGGAATGCTGGCGATCAGCTTGGTGTTGGCCGCGCTGGCAGTTCTCGTCGGGGCGACCCGCTCACGACGGACTGCCGAACCGTAGCGGCGCTCAGCCGACGTCGTTGGTGCGGTCGGTGAGGCCGAGTCGCAGGTGTTCGCTGTGGTAGACGGCTTCGTCGAGCAGTTGGGCGACGTGGTTGTCGTAGAGGCTGTAGACGATGCTGCGGCCGGAGCGGGTTCCGGTGACCAACCCCAGATTGCGTAGCAGCCGGAGTTGATGCGAAACCAGGGACTGTTCCAAGCCGATGGCGTCGGCCAGCTCCGACACCGAGCATGAGCCCTGGCGCAGCTCGGTCAGGATCATCAGTCGACTCGGTGTGGCGAGCGCTTGCAGTGTGGTGGCCACCTGCGCGGCAGCGTCCGCGTCGAGCCGCCCGGCAGGGCGATCGCGACCTTCGACACCGTGCCCCATCGTTGTAGTGTACTAATCGCAACGAATGAAGACATGTTCATGTGTTCTGATATTGTCCGGACCGTACCTGTTCATCTGTCTTTGGAGGTGGCGGCATGCCCGCGCTCACGGAGGCCACCCAGCGCGTCACGGTCGCTTCGTCAGCACTTCCTGGGCGACGCAGAGTCTTCGAGCTTCCCGAAACACGTTGGGCTGCAGCATCATTAGCGCTGTTCCTGGCGGGCCTCGCGGTCCAACTCATGGGCGGACCGGCGTGGTTCTGGTGGACGTTGTACTTGGCCTGCTACCTGACCGGCGGTTGGGAACCGGCGCTGGCCGGACTGCAGGCGTTGCGCGAGAAGACCTTGGATGTGGATCTGTTGATGGTCGCCGCAGCGATCGGAGCGGCCGCCATCGGCCAGATCACCGACGGGGCACTGTTGATCGTGATCTTTGCGACCTCTGGCGCGCTGGAGGCACTCGCCACCGCGCGTACCGAGGACGCGGTGCGCGGCCTACTCGACCTGGCCCCGGACAGCGCCACCCGGGTATCCGACGACGGGCGCGAGGAGTCCGTCAGGGCGGCCGACCTTGAGGTGGGCGACGTGGTGCTGGTGCGGCCCGGTGAGCGCGTCGGCGCTGACGCCACCGTGATCGCCGGTGCCAGTGATATCGACCAGGCAACCATCACCGGTGAACCGCTGCCGGTGGACAAAACCCCGGGAGACGAGGTCTTCGCAGGCACGCTCAACGGCACTGGGGCATTGCGCATCCGGGTGGACCGCCGAGCCGAGGACTCGGTGGTGGCCCGGATCGCCTCGCTGGTGCACGAGGCCAGCCAGACCAAGGCCCGCACGCAGTTGTTCATCGAGAAGATCGAGCAGCGCTACTCGATCGGCATGGTCGCCGTCACCATCGCCGTGTTCGCCCTCCCGCTGCTGTTGGGCGACACCTTGCAAGCATCGCTGCTGCGCGCGATGACGTTCATGATCGTGGCATCCCCGTGCGCCGTGGTGCTGGCGACCATGCCTCCTCTGCTCGCCGCCATCGCCAACGCAGGCAGGCACGGCGTGCTGGTCAAGTCTGCGGTCGTCATGGAACAACTCGGTACCACCACCAGGGTGGCGTTCGACAAGACCGGAACCCTGACCCGCGGCATCCCCGAACTCGCCGAAATCCACGTCGTTGTACCAGATATCACCGATGGCGATGCGCTGGCGCTGGCGGCCGCGGCCGAGCACCCCAGCGAGCATCCGCTCGGTGCGGCCATCGTGCACGCCGCGAAGGCCCGCGGCCTGCGATGGCCCGACGCCACTGACTTCATCGCGAAACCGGGGCTCGGCGTCAGCGCGACCGTCAACGGCGAGTGCGTCACCGTCGCATCGCCAACGGCGTTGCTGGGCGTCCTCGACCACGCGGAGGCGGAAGTCGTTGCGCTAGTGCAACAGCGGGGCCGCACAGCGGTCATCGTGAGTGTCGCGAACCGCCCGGTCGCGGTGCTGGCCCTGACTGATCAGCTGCGGCCCGAGGCGCCCGGCGCAGTGGCTGCCGCCGCCCGGCTGACCGGGCGCACGCCGGTGCTCTTGACCGGTGACAACGAGACTGCGGCCGCGATGTTGGCCGACCGGGTGGGCATCACGGATGTCCGTGCGGGTCTGCTTCCGCACGACAAGGTCTCCGCGGTCGCGGAACTACAAGCCGACGGAACGCGATTGGCGATGGTCGGCGACGGCATCAACGACGCACCCGCGCTGGCCGCGGCTCACGCGGGTCTCGCCATGGGCGGGGCCGGCTCGGATCTGACGTTGCAGACCGCCGATGCCGTGGTCATCGGTGACGACCTGAGCGCGGTCGCGACCGTGGTCGCGCTGTCTCGTCGTGCCCGCCGCGTGGTCGTCGCGAACCTGGTCATTGCCGCGACTTTCATTGCTGCCCTGGTGGTCTGGGATCTCGCAGCGACCTTGCCGTTGCCGCTGGGAGTGGCCGGACACGAGGGATCCACCATCATCGTGGGGTTGAACGGACTTCGGTTGTTGCGTAGCGCGGCGTGGCGGACCGCAGCGGACGCGACCTGACCAGCGTCGGCCACCAGAACCATGGCCCGAGCAACCGGACGATGCACGGCACGATGAACGACCGCACGATCAGGGTGTCGAGCAACAGTCCGATGCACACCGTCGACCCGACCTGGCCGATGGTGCGCAGATCGCTGGAGAGCATCGCCAGCATCGTGAAGGCGAACACTAAACCGGCGGAGGTCACCACACCGCCGGTACTGCCCAGCGCGCGGATCAGCCCGGTGTTCAATCCGGCGTGGACCTCCTCTTTGAGCCGAGCGATCAGCAGCAGGTTGTAGTCGGATCCGACCGCCACGAGAATGATGAACGTCAGCGGCAGGATCAGCCAGTGCAGATGCAGGCCGATCAGGTGCTGCCAGATCAGCACGGACAGCCCGAACGCCCCGGCGTAGGAGAACGCAACCGTACCGGGAATCACCAAGGCGGCCACCAGAGAACGCGTGATCACCATCATGATCAGAAAGATCAGCACGAACGCGGCGATGGCGGCGATGAGGAGATCGGACTTGGCGTACGCCTGGATGTCCCGGTTGTTGGAGCCAGATCCGCCGATGTAGATCTTCGAGCCCGCCAACGAGGTCTCTTTCAGCGCGATCTTGATCGCATCGGGAAACTGCTCGACGTGCTCGATGCCTTCGGGCCCCATGGCATTGCCCTCATGGGTGACGATGAACCGGGCAGCCTTGCCGTCGGGTGACATCATCAGTGCCATACCGGTTTTGATGTCCTCGTTGGCGAACGCCTCCCGCGGAATGTAGAAGAAGTCATCGCTGCGCGAGGTGTCGAAGTCGTTGCCGACGTTGATCATGTCGTCGAAGGTCTGGTCGGTGTTGTCGGCCTGAATATTCGACGGGCCATAGGTATTGACGATCAGCGCCTGCAGTCCCTGCATGTCGTCGGCCATGATCTTGAGCTGCGACACCATCTGCGGCAACAGCTTGTCGACCACCTCCAAGGAGCCCACCGCATCCTTGATGTCACCGGCCAGGCTGTCGACGCTGTCGAGCATGTCGAACAGCGACCGGAACGCCCAGCATGCCGGAATGTCGAAACAGTGCGGCTCCCAATAGAAATAGTTGCGCAGCGGCCTCATGAAGTCATCGAGGTTGGCGACCTGGTCCCGCATCTGCTCGGTGACCTGCTCCATGTCCTCCATGGTGACCACGGTGTCGTGCAGTTCGTCGGCGAGTTTCTGGGTCAGGTCGATCGTCTGGCGCAGCACCGTGATGGTGTGCGCCATGATCTGGGCTTGCTGATCGGTATTGCTGTTCATCTGCCGCGTGAAGGGCAACTGCTGGCCGTTGCCGCTACCTTGCGTGGTGAACAGATACGGCAGGCTGGCGTGCTCGAGCGCGCGCCCCATGGGCCGGGTGATGCTCTGCACCATGGCTACCCCGGGCAGCCGGATGAGTGCTTTGGCCGCGCGGTCCAGAGAGATGAAGTCGGCCGAATTGCGCATGTCGTGATCCGACTCGATCATCAGCATCTCGGAAAACAGCTTGCTCTTGGGGAAGTGGCGGTCCGCCGCCTGGAATCCCTGGTTGGCTGGCGCGTCGGCCGGCTGATATGTCCGATCGTCGAAACTCACCGGTAGGTGGGCACGAACACCGCTCCGAGCGCGACGAGCGTGACACTGGCGACCAGGATCGGCTTGGGCCAGCGCACCACGCCGGTGCCGATCCGCCGGTACAGCTGGGCCCCGGCCTTACGCTTCGGATCGAACAGACCGAAGAGGCTGCCCACGCTCAGCAGGGCCGGTCCGATGGTCAGCGCGCCCGCGACCGTCAACACCATGCTGATGGCCACGGCGGGCCCCATGGTGTGAAAGTAGTTGAGCCGGGCGAAGCTCAGGCAGAATGCGGCTCCCGCGATGGTGAGTCCGGAGCCGATGATGACGTGTGAGACGCCGCGGTACGCGGTGTAGTAGGCGTCCTCCCGGCTTTCGCCCGCCAGTCGGGCCTCGTGGTAGCGGCCGGTCAGGAAGATGCCGTAATCCGTTCCGGCGCCCAAGGTCAGCGAGACGACCATGTTGACGGCAAACGAGGACAGCTCGATGTAGCCGAAATGCCCGAGGGTGGCGATCACGCCTTTGGCCGCGAGCATCAGCACCAACACCCCGAACAACGGCACCAGCATCGTGGTGATGGAGCGGTACACCAGCAGGAGCATGAAGATGATCAGGAAGATCGTGACGATCGTAATGTTGTTCAGGCTCGAATTCGCGATGTTCACCGTGTCCGCGGCCAGCGGTGCCGCGCCGCTGACATAGACCGTGAGCCCCGGTGGCGGTGTGTCGTGGGCGATCATGTTGCGTACCGCCTGCACCGAGTCATTGGCCTGGATCTGACCGATGTCGCCGGCCAGTCGCAGCAGCACGTAGGCGGACTTGCCGTCGAGGCTCTGGGCTCCCGCCGCGGTGATCGGCTTGCCCCAGGTGTCCATCACGTACTGCACATGCGCGGTGTCGGCTTTCAGCCGACGCACCAGGTCGTCGTAGTACTGATGCTCGGGTTCGGCAAGCGGGTGGTCGGCTTCCAGCACGAGCATCGTCATGCTGGTGGAGGTCGACTCCTGAAACTTCTCGCCGATGCGGAGCATGGCTACCTGTGACGGCGCGTAGTGCGGGACCAACGGCCCGGCGAGTTCCTCGGCCACGCGTTCGACCTGCGGCACAAAGGTATTGGTCGTCACTGCCAGGAGGGCCCAGAAGACGATGATCGGAACCGCAAGGACGCGAACCGTTCTCGCAACCACCGGCCGGCCCGCACGATGCTCACTCACGCGGATTTCACCCGGCAGGTGACGTCGGCGTCCTGGTGGTCATCCGACTGTTCATCGCGCACAACGTCATTCACCAGTATCCGGCAGCCCACCTGGCCGCCGTGCACTTGCGCCGAGATGCTGCCGGATACCACGGTGAGCGTGGTCGTCTCGTCGTGCGACCACGGCAGCTCTGTGAGATCGGCCTGGTGCGGGTGTCCGTCGATGTCGACATAGGACACCATGGCACCGCTTCCGGCAGATCCGAACAGTTCATACGTGAGTTTTTTCGGCGTGAACTCCGGAGGGGCTTGCGGTTCGTTCACCGCCAGGACCGGCCCGGGTTCGGACATCTGGTGGACCTTCCACATGCACAGCGCGCCCACGCTCAGCGCGATCACCGCGACCAGGGGCATCCAGGCGCGCGCCAGGACGCTCCTTCCTGCTGAACGAGAGCTCACCCGACCACCTTTCGACACCCGACCTCGGCCTCGCGCCTGCCGACCCGCCATATATCAATCGGGTTGATATTAGACACGCTCGATACCGGTGTCCAACGCTGCGCCGCGGCCCAACTAGTCCCGTCCTGCAGCGGTGCATGTGCCGACCGGCCCCTGGATGTCCGCCACGACGACTGCGCCGGGTGCCCGCAGCGCAGCGTCAGCCGGCTTTCGGGAGGCGTTTCCTCAATTTTGCGACCCGCAATATCTGGGCAGTTATGTTGATGGAAGAAATCATGGGGATGACACCGAGGAATGTTCGTTCAGAGGGTGTCGCCCCGTGCAGCTGCTCGAGGCTGCCGAGTACATAGAAACAACCCAGGGCGAATATTGTGGCCGGGATGGAATAGGCCATCGGCGAACTCCGATTGGCAATGGCTTGGGCCGCGAAATCGATCTCCTGTTCTGACATCGCCTCACGTTTCCGTAGCTTGCGCAAAACTGCTTTCGTGCCGCCGACTTCCTCGGCCAAGGGCGATGACGGCCGATTTCGCAAACGTATCGTGTAGACAAACATGCAAGTGGCGAACGCCAACAATGCCACCAGGGCGATTATTGCGAGATTGCCGAATAGGGTCGAGCTCATCGGGTCATTCCTTTGCGCTTCCGTCAATTCGCGTCGTGCACTCTCGTGCCCGCAGCACGCTACCCCAGCCGCTCGGCTCCGGCCGGTCTGCGAAGGAACTTCACAGCCCGCGACTCACGCCGCAGACCTGGGGTTTCGGCACATCACCCGGCGTCGGACGGCCGGGTCGAAGCGAAAATCCGCAGGACCGGGCGGGTTCGGTGGCGCGGTCCGACGTAGGGCATGCTTGTGCGGACCCTGCGCCGGCGCCGGAGTTGGCCGAGGGGTTGCGATCCGGCCGTCCCCACCGCCCCGTCGCGGCCGGTTGCGGACAGCTGTGCGACGGGCAGGATCCCAGCAGGACGGTGTGGATTTCCCACGATCTTGCTGACTTGTCGTGATCCTGGCGTGATCCGATCGCCTGGTTGGCAGCGTCCGCCGGCGGCGTCGGAGCCGACGTTCGAGCCCCCGGGCCGGTTGTTCGCCAGCATGGGCGACATCCGGGATTCTGGCTGGATTTCGCGCATATCGGTATTAAATGGTCAATTTGCTATTTATCGCATGCGATGCGCGTTTTGCAACCGGCGAAGAAGTATTCAAGACTATGTGTAGAAAAGCAGGAGTGACGCACGCATGTAGTGTGCGTTCCGATCAGATATCGCGTGGGGAACGGACCTATATGCCTGTATCCGGCATGGTCTAGTCTTCAACGACTACGTTGCGCCCCGGTGGTGTCCCGGGATTGCGATCAAGCTGCACATGCCGCAGCATGGTGCCCGGGTGCGGGGATAGGCGAGGAGGGCTACGATTTTTGGGCTTCTGCGGCGGTTATGGATTCCGCTACTCGTGCTCGCGGTGATTAGTGCCGGAGGCTTTACCGTGTCCCGTCTGCACAGCATATTCGGCAATGAAAAGCGGCCATCTTATGCCGATACCCAATTGGCCGACACCAAGCCTTTCAACCCCAAGCGACTGACCTATGAAGTCTTCGGATCCCCGGGCACCGTGGCTTCCATCAGCTACTTCGACATCAATACCGATCCGCAGTTCATCAAGAACGTCAGCCTGCCGTGGACGCTGCAATTCGACATCACCAAGGCCACAGCGATCGGAAGCATCATGGCCCAGGGCGATAGCGACAACATCGGCTGCCGCATCACCGTGGACGATGAGGTCAAGGCCGAGAAGGTGTCCAACGAAGTGAACGCGTTTACTTCCTGCCTCCTGAAGGCAGCATGAGCCACGCACAAGTAGTCGCGGACCAAGCTGCTCGCTCACGGATTGCGACTTTCATCCGGAAGTTTTCGGTGCTCATCATTCTCGGATGGGTGGCCATCACGGTTCTGGTGACCGTCGCCATTCCTCCGCTCGAAGTCGTCGAGGCCAAACACTCGGTGTCGCTGAGCCCGCCGGATGCGCCGTCGGTCATGGCGATGAAGCGCATGGGCGAGGTGTTCCAGGAATCCAATTCGGAGAGTGTCGCGGTGATCGTCCTGGAGGGCGACGAACCTCTCGGAGACGAGGCACACAAGTACTACGACAGCGTTATTCGGCAGCTGAAGGCCGATCCGACGCACATCCAGCACGTCCAGGATTTCTGGGGGGATCCGCTCACCGCCGGTGCCGCCCAAAGCGCCGACGGCAAGGCCGCATACGTCCAGCTGAACCTCCACGGAAGCTTCGGGCAGGCCGCGGCGAACGAGTCGGTGAAGGCCGTTCAGGACGTCGTGAAGAACACCCCGCAGCCACCGGGGCTCCACACATATGTGACCGGTCCCGCCGCGATCGTCGCGGACATGGGCCAGAGCGGAAACCGGACCGTCATCCTGATCACGGTGGTCAGCATCGGGGTCATCTTCCTGATGCTGCTGTTGCTCTACCGCTCCTTCATCACCGTCATCATCCTGCTGCTGACCGTGGCCATCGAGCTGCAGGTGGCCCGCGGATTGGTGGCCTTCCTCGGATTGCACGGCATAGTCGGGCTCACGACGTACGTCGTCAATCTGCTGGTGTCCGTCGGCATCGCCGCCGGAACCGACTACGGGATCTTCTTCACCGGGCGATATCAAGAGGCGAGGCAGGCCGGCGAGGATCGGGAATCCGCGTACTACACCGCCTACCACGGCGTTGCGAAGGTCGTCCTGGCCTCCGGCGTGACGATCGCGGGAGCCATTGCCTGCCTGAGCTTTACCCGCCTGCCCTACTTCAAACCGCTGGGCATCCCCGGCGCCGTGGGCATCTTGGTGGCCGTCGCAGTGGCCCTCACGTTGGTGCCCGCAGCGATCGCCGCCGGCAGCAGATTCGGCTTCTTCGACCCCAAACGCCTTGTCACGACCCGCCGGTGGCGGCGGATCGGCACCGCGATCGTGCGCTGGCCCGCGCCCATCCTGGCCGCGACCATCGCCGTGGCGGCGATCGGTCTGCTGACGTTGCCCGGGTACAACCCGAGTTACAGCGACCAGAAGTTCATTCCGCAGGACATTCCTGCCAATCAGGGATTTACGGCCGCCGAGCGCCATTTCCCGCAATCGAAGATGACGACGCCGGACCTCCTGCTGATCGAGGCGGACCACGATATGCGCACGCCGGCGGATCTCCTGGTGCTCAACAAGCTGGCCAAAGCGGTGTTCGCGGTTCCCGGTATCGCCAACGTGCAGTCGATCACGCGGCCCGAGGGAACTCAGCTCGAGCACTCGTCGATCCCGTTCATGCTCAGCATGTCGAACGCCAGTCAACGTCTGAGCCTGCCGTTCCAGAAGGAGCGGATGGATGACATGCTCACTCAGGCCGACGAGATGTCGAAGACGATCGCGCTCATGCAGCGCATGTACGGCTTGATGCAGGAGATGGTGGCGACGACCCATCGGATGGTCGACACCACCCACGGTCTTCAGGAGGACATGGCGACACTGCGGGACCATGTCGCGGATTTCGATGACTTCTGGCGGCCGATCCGCAACTACCTGTACTGGGAACCGCATTGCTACGACATCCCACTGTGCTGGTCGATCCGGTCGATCTTCGACGCACTCGACGGCGTCGACCGTGTGACCGACAAGATGCAGATCATGGTCAAGGATCTCGACCACTTGGACACTCTCATGCCGCAGATGCTCGACCAGTTCCCGCCGATGATCGAGTCGATGCAGAGCACCCGTCAGATGATGCTGACGATGCACAGCACCATGTCCGGCATCTTCTCTCAGATGGATGACTCGACCGAGAACGCGACGGCGATGGGCAAGGCGTTCGACGCGTCGAAGAACGACGACTCCTTCTACCTGCCGCCAGATGTGCTGAACAACCAGGACTTCCAGCGCATCATGAAGATCTTCCTGTCACCCGACGGGAAGGCTGCGCGCATGCTCATCACTCAGCGGGGCGATCCCGCGACGCCCGAGGGCATTTCGCGCGTCGAACCGATCCAGATCGCGGCCGAGGAAGCGCTCAAGGGCACGCCGCTGGAGAACGCCAACCTATCGCTGGCGGGTACGGCTGCGGGCGTGAAGGACCTCGTCGACGGCTCCAAATACGATCTTCTGATCGCCGGTGTCGCGGCGCTGTGCCTGATCTTCGTCATCATGCTGATCATGACGCGGAGTCTGGTCGCCGCGTTGGTCATCGTCGGTACCGTCGCGATGTCGCTGGGCGCGTCGTTCGGCCTGTCCGTGCTTGTCTGGCAACACATTCTGGGCCTCCAGATCAACTGGGTGGTGCTGGCGATGTCGGTGATCGTGCTGTTGGCGGTCGGTTCCGACTACAACCTGCTGTTGGTGTCGCGTATGAAAGAGGAACTGAGCGCAGGCATCAACACCGGCATCATCCGGGCCATGGGCGGTACCGGCAAGGTTGTGACGGCCGCCGGCCTGGTGTTCGCAGCCACGATGGCGTCGATGATCGTCAGCGATCTGCTGACCATCGGACAGGTGGGTACGACAATCGGTCTCGGCCTGTTGTTCGACACGTTGATCGTGCGTGCCTTCATGACACCGTCCATAGCCGCGCTGTTGGGCCGGTGGTTCTGGTGGCCGCAGATGGTGCGCCCCCGCCCAGCCAGTTCGATGCTTCGGCCCGTAGGTCCGCGCCCGCTGGTGCGTTCCCTGCTGATGAGGGATTAGCGAGCACCGATGAGTACCGAGCACTCGCCGCCCTTCATTGCGCGCGCGATACGTAAGCTTTCGCCACTGGTCATCCTGGCGTGGCTGGCGCTGATCCTGTTCAGCACGTTGGCGTCCGTCGACTGGAAGTGGAAATCGGCGATCCCGGCTTTGGAGCACGTCGCCGAAGAGCGGTCTGTTGCGTTGATGCCACGGGATGCGCCGTCGGTGAAGGCCATCCTGCGCATGGGCCAGGACTTCAAAGAGTCCAATTCCGACAGCGCGGCAATGATCGTCCTGGAAGGGCAGCAGCCGCTCGGTGAGGATTCGCACAAGTATTACGACCAGCTGATCCGCGATCTGCGTGCCGATCCTCATCATGTCGAGCATGTCCAGGATCTGTGGGGAGACCGGCTCACGTCGTCGAGCGTGCAGAGCCCCGACGGCAAGGCGACGTATGTCCAGCTGAATCTCGTCGGCAATCAAGGCACTGCCGAGGGAGACGCATCGGTTGCCGCGGTCCGCGACATCGTCGCTCGGATACCGGCCCCCGACGGGGTCAAGACCTATGTCACCGGAGCGGCGCCGCTCGCCTCCGACATCCAGCACAGCGGTAACAATTCCATTCTGAAAATCACCGCAGTCACCGTCGTGATCATCTTCACGATGCTGCTGCTGGTGTACCGCTCGGCGATAACGGTGATCCTGCTGTTGACCATGGTCGGCCTCGAATTGGCCGCGGCGCGCGGCATCGTCGCATTTCTCGGGCACAACGACGTCTTCGTGTTGTCGACCTATGCGGTCAATATGCTGGTCTTCCTCAGCATCGCGGCCGGAACCGATTACGGGATCTTCTATTTCGGCCGATATCAGGAAGCGCGCCAAGCCGGCGAGAGCCCGGTGAAGGCCTACTACACCACGTATCGCAGCGTCACCCCGGTCGTTCTGGCTTCCGGGCTGACGATCTCGGGCGCGGTGTTCTGCCTGAACTTCGCGCGACTGCCCTATTTCCACACCATGGGAATCCCTTGCGCGATCGGCATGGTCGTCTCTGTCCTCGCCGCGATCACGCTGGTGCCCGCAGGTATCGCGCTGGCCACCGGGATCGGGCTGTTGGAGCCCAAGCGCAAGCTGCGGGTCCATCGCTGGCGCGGGATCGGTACAGCAGTGGTCCGCTGGCCCGGCCCCATCTTGGTCGCGTCGATGGCGGTAGCGCTGGTCGGCCTCGTGACACTGCCGGGTTACAAGACCAGTTACAACGATCGGCAGTACATCCCCGGCAGCATTCCGGCGAAGATGGGATTCGATGCGGCCGAACGGCATTTCTCCCAGTCGCGCGTAACGCCCGATGTGCTCATGGTGGAAACCGACCACGATCTCCGGAACCCCGCCGACTTCCTGGTGCTCAACAAACTTGCCAAGGCGATCTTCAAGGTGCGCGGTATCTCGCGGGTGCAGGGCATCACCCGACCCGAGGGCACCCCGATCGAACACACGTCGGTCCCGTTCCTGCTCAGTCTGCAGAACGCTGGTCAGTCGCAAGCCACGGAATTCCAGAAGGCCCGCATCGATGACATGCTCAAGCAGGCCGACGACATGTCCAAGATGATCGACGCCATGCAGCACACCTACGAGGTGATGAAAGAGCTTTCGGCGACGATGCAGAGCATGGTCGCGCACACGCATGACCTACAGGAACTCACCGATGAACTGCGGGCCAATCTGGCCCTTTTCGATGATTTCCTGCGGCCGATCCGCAGCTACTTCTATTGGGAGCCGCACTGCTTCGACATCCCGATCTGTTGGTCGTTGCGATCGGTGTTCGATGCACTGGATTCTGTTGACGCCCTTGATGACAAGCTCGCAGTCCTCGTCGACAACATGGACGATATGGCTTCGATCCTGCCGCAGCTGCTGATGCAGTACCCGCAGATGATCGCCGTCATGCAAACCATGCGCGACATGACGCTGACCATGCACAGCACCATGTCGGGGATGTTCTCCCAGATGGACGAATCGAGCAAAGACGCCAACGCCATGGGGCAGGCGTTCGATGCCGCCAAGAACGACGACACGTTCTTCCTGCCGCCAGAAGTGTTCGAGAACCCGGACTTTCAGCGGGCGATGAACTCGTTCCTGTCGCCCGACGGCAAGACGGTTCGATTCATCATCTCCCATAACGGGGATCCGGCATCGCCGGAGGGCATCAAGCGAATCGAGCAAATACGAACTGCGGCAGAGGAAGCGCTCAAGGGCACGCCGCTGGTGGGCGGCAAGATCTATCTCGCCGGCGCAGCATCGACGGCCAAGGACTGGAAGGACGGATCCGGATACGATCTGTTGATCGCCGGGATCGCGGCGCTCTGCCTCGTATTCGCGATCATGCTCATCATCACGCGCAGTTTCATCGCTGCCCTGGTGATCGTGGGGACGGTCGCACTGTCGCTGGGTGCGTCCTTCGGCATGTCCGTGCTGCTGTGGCAGTACATCCTTGGCATAAACCTGCACTGGATGGTGCTGGCCATGTCGGTGATCATCCTGCTTGCGGTCGGATCCGACTACAACCTGTTGCTGGTGTCCCGCATGAAGGAAGAGATCGGCGCGGGCATCAACACGGGCATCATCCGGGCCATGGGCGGTACCGGAAAGGTGGTCACGTCGGCCGGCCTGGTGTTCGCGGCCACCATGGCCTCCATGGTGGTGAGCGAGCTCCAGGTCATCGGTCAGATCGGTACCACCATCGGCTTGGGACTGTTGTTCGACACCTTGATCGTTCGTTCGTTCATGACGCCATCGATCGCGGCGCTGCTGGGACGGTGGTTCTGGTGGCCGCAGCGAGTGCGGCCGCGTCCCGCCAGCGCCTTGCTGCGGCCCTACGGTCCGCGTCCGGCAGTACGGTCACTGCTCGGCAGCCCGCTGAACCCGTACGAAGCTCCTACGGTGCAGTTCGCGAAGATCCGCGACTGACCGAGTATTGACGCTTGACAGTCGTTTTGGCGTGCGCACTGCATGCGCGAGAGCCCAGAACGCAGAGACGGGTGCGGCGCACATAGCGTGCACCGCACCCGTCTCGGGCTACCGCGCTCAGTACTTCACACAGCTGGTCAACATTTGCGTGAAGACCGGAAGAGCCTGCGCCGCTCCCTGATTGTTCTTGATCTGATTCAGCAGGTTGACGCGCTGGTCCCGCGGCGAGCTGAGGAACACCCGCAGGAACTGCTGGTTGGGCGGCGATTGGTCAAGGTACTGCGCGGCCATCGGATTCTCCGCATGTACCGCCGCCATCGCCTGCTCATACGTACACGGTGAATCGACCATGGGGCCGAGATCAGGCTGTGCGGATGCGAGACCCGCACCAGCCGACAGCGACAACGCCAGACCGCCCACCGCGACGGCGAGCGTATTCAGCGAGAATTTCTTCATTGTTCAGTCCCCTCCTCGTAACTGACAACATCAACTGTAGCCATGCAGCCAAGACCTGAAACCGGGCCAGCCGATCGGCTGAGCCAACACCAACTCATCAGCCGCAAACTCTTGCGCCGGGTGTAACACCCGTATCTGTTTATCTCTCAGAGTTTCCGGCGCGTTACCACGGTATCCGGTTACAGTGAGTGTCGGCTAGTTTCGATCCAACAATTCGAGCAGGTAACTGCCGTATCCCGATTTGAGCAGTTCGTTGGCCCGTGCCGCGAGCTGATCGTCGTCGATAAAGCCGGCCCGCCAGGCGATCTCTTCGGGAACACTGACTTTCAAACCTTGGCGGAGCTCGATGGTCCGCACGAAATCGCTGGCATCCAAGAGTGAATCGAACGTGCCGGTATCGAGCCAGGCGGTGCCGCGCGGCAGCACCTCGACGGAAAGCTGACCGCGGTTGAGGTAGGTCTGGTTCACCTCGGTGATCTCGTACTCGCCGCGGGCGGATTTCCGCAGCGACCGGGCGATCTCGATGACATTGTTGTCGTAGAAATACAGCCCCGGAATCGCGTAGTGGGACTTCGGTGTCGCCGGTTTCTCCTCCAACGACAGCGCCGTTCCGTCGGCCCCGAACTCGACGACGCCGTACGCGGACGGATTGGCCACCCAGTACGCGAAAACCGCGCCACCACTGACATTTTCAAACCGCTTCAGGCTCGTGCCCAAGCCGGGCCCATAGAAGATGTTGTCACCCAGAGCAAGCGCGACCGTGTTGTTGCCGATATGGTCTGCGCCGATCACAAATGCCTGCGCAAGGCCCTCCGGCTCGTTCTGCACGGCGTAGCGCAAATTGACGCCGAACGCGGAACCGTCACCGAGGAGTCGCTCGAACGCGGGGGCGTCGGCCGGGGTGGTGATCACCAGGATGTCGCGGATGCCCGCCATGATCAAAGTGGAAAGCGGGTAGTAGATGAGCGGCTTGTCGTACACCGGTAGCAGCTGCTTGCTGACACCCATCGTGATCGGGTGTAGCCGGGTGCCAGAGCCACCGGCGAGAATGATGCCGTGCATGTCTATTCCCTTATCAGATAAAGCATTCGTCGAACCGGGCGAACACAAAGTCCACCATATCGTGGCAAGATCCGCGGAATACGGCGATATGGCGCCGCATCCCGCGGTCTGGGCCGGCCGACGTCGTGTGGCCACACACCCGGCGCGGCCGCACAGTGAATTGCGAAGGCTGACAGGTCAAACGGCAGTCATCAGAACCGTCTCAGACCCAGGTCCCCTTCCGTCGGTGAGCAATCGCGCGGAGTTCGAGGATCGGTTTGGCGATGGAGGGACGGACGAGCTTGTTGAGCACGCCGTCCTGATACCCACGGGAACAGTCGAACGCTTTGCGGAAATCGCGTTCGGTCGCCTGATATGCCTCGAAAACCCTGTCGAGCGTCGCCAGGTCGAGGTCGCCGTCCACGGCCGCTGCCCGCATCGCTTCGTACACCTCCGACACCCAGTCGGTGCCGAAGCGATCCACCACTTCAGCGCTGTGCCGCTGGCGGTGCAGACCCTGTGCCAGGAACTCATCGATCGGGGCCTCGTCGGCGGGTGTGAGGTCGACGCCGAGCGCAGCGGAGATCCGGTTGATCTCGCGTCGCCAGTCGTCGAGCAGATTGGAGTATTCGACGAACGCACGGGGCACGTCGCGCGTATGTCGCTCTGCCAGCAGATTGCCCTTCAGCCACAACGCACTCGTTAGCTCAGGCGTGGCTTTGACAGCAGCCCCCAGAGACGCGACAACCTCTTCCGGGTGGCGCACCGATATCACTGCCGCGATGTCGTAACCGGCCTGGCGTGCCGCCTCGAACCACATGCTGTGGAGCACACCGATGGTGAGCTCTTTGATCACCACAAGCGGCGCGGGGGGCAGCTTGTCGAGGAACTGACCGATTTCAGCAACGTATGCGGACTTCTCGTCGGCGGTGAACTCTCCATTTTCGAGTAGCTTGAAAGACGGGTCCCACCAGGCGCTTCCGTGGCGGTCGAGGATCGCTCTGTTGAGGAGCAAGGCTGCGCGTGGCTCCCAATAGCCACGTGGGTTGCCGGTGTCGGCGCCCATCATGCCCGTCGGGAGAGCAGCACCGCACAGTGACAGGACGCGGGTGAGCGCCGAAGTTCCAGACCTTCCCATTCCCAAAACGAACAGAATCACGGGGCGGGCAGACACGCGGTGTTGCTGGCTCGGCACAGTCATGAATGGTCTCCTTCGGATAGACGGATTTCACTGCGGGCGCGCGCTGATAATCACCGGCCGCTCGGCGTGTGCAACTTCGCTGACTGAACTTGTGGTCATTTGCTATCTGTCGAAAATATTGCCGAAATCGGTGGTGATCTATCGATGCCGACGGCAAGACGTTTCACCGAAACAAGGCCCAACAGGCTTGTCGCAGAGATCATCGCACGCATTCCGCCATCGCATGACGGTGCTGCGTCGACTGCCCCGGCTTGGTAAGAATATGCTATGTGTTCGGCGAATAGTGTTACTGCATCGAAAATTTGCGTTCAATTCCGAAGGATCGGTGACTACAAGGGGTTGCGCGGAGACGGTCCGATGGCGAAGGAGTGGTCGGAGGAAAGTTCGCTGAATGCAGGTGCGCAAACCTCGCGTCGTATGTGTAAACAGCGCAGCGCGGGGATTGCGCATTTCGCGAAGCGGTCCGTCATCCGTTTCCTGCGAGGTGAATCTCGGTTAGCCATGCACTTCGGAAAAGGCCAATGGACTACGGCGACACGGTAGCGTGGCGTCGGTGTGGAGCTCGGTGCTGGGACTGGCGCTCATGGGCGCGCTCAACCCGGTGCGTCTCGGCGTGACCCTGTTGCTCATCTCGCGGCAGCGGCCGGCGCAGAACCTCGTGGCCTTCTGGTCGGGTTGTCTGGTGGCGAGCGTCTTTTCGATTCTTGCGCCGTTGATCGTCCTTCACTTCACGCCGGGTCTGGCTGAGTTCACCGCTGACTTATCCACTCCGGCAACCAATTCCAGCGTCGGCCACTTCCAGATCGGGTTCGGTGTGTTCGCGCTGACCGTCGCTGCACTGCTGATGGCGCGGTCCCGGGCGCGTCAGGGCGCGAACGTGCAGATACCGGGGACGAGCAAGCTGATCCTGGCACTCAACCCGGGCTCTTCCGCTGGAAGTGCGGGAGCAGGCGGCGACGGTGCGGACGTCCCGTCGCGGTTCGGGTCCGCGGTTCGGCGCCTGATCGCCCGCGCCCGCAACGCCTGGGAGAACGGATCGCTCTGGGTGGCCTTTGTGATCGGGCTGGCGATGGGACCGGCGCCCGAGATCGTCCTACTCGTACTCGCCACCATCCTGACGTCGGGAGCCGCGATCGGGACCCAGCTCAGCACCGGCATTGCTTACATCATCGGAGTTCTGGGTGTCGTCGAAATCGTTCTCGTCAGCCACCTGTTGGCACCGATGAGAACTGAGGCCGTATTGCGGCGGCTGCGCGGATGGGCGCTGGCTCACCGGCAGCAGATCCTGGCCGTCATCTTCACTGTGATCGGTGTATCGGCTGTGTTGCGGGGCATGGGTCTGCTCTGAGGTTCCACCCGCCTGGCGTCGGACACACTGACTCAATTGCTACGAGACATAACGGATCTGGACAGTCGACCCGCCGACGGCGGCCGACCTGTGTTGATTTGCCTGGATTCGTCGTCGGGGGAGGTGAGCGAGCCAAGGCACGCACTCTGCTCGGTCAACGAGTTTGCTCTGGCGAGCCTGAGCCGCAGTGAGCGCTCACGGCGGGACTGGTGGTGCTGATGTGTCGATAGGGTATCTCTGTGATCTGCAACGATTCTCGTGATACGAACCGTCGTCACGTCGGCTGTCCATAGGATCACGTGACTATGGCCATGTTCCGATTGACATTGCTGCCGAAACCGCCGTTCATATTTCGCCGCTATCCGTACAAGGGCCGCCGGCGGATGCTCGAAGCGTTGGGGCCCGATCTCGCGCGGCCCGTGGTGATGGGTGCGGATGACAGTCCCCCGGAGGAGACCGCCATCGGCCGGATCTTCAGCGAGACCGAAAACGTGCACAAGCTGCGTCATTATCTGCCGATCTATGAGTCTGTCCTGGACAGGACCGAGCGGATGCTCGAGATCGGCGTCGACAGAGGCGGGTCTTTGCGCATGTGGCGCGAGTACCTGCCCAAAGCCACGATCGTGGGGCTCGACTTCAACCCGAAGTCTGCTCAGTACGACGCACCGCAGGATGACATTCACGTGCGGATCGGCGATCAAACCGACACCGCATTCCTGGGCCGGGTGCTGGACGAGTTCGGGCCGTTCGACACGATTCTCGACGACGGCGGGCATCAACCCAGTCAGATGATCGGTTCGTTCCAGTATCTGTTCCCGCGACTGGCGCCCGGTGGGGTGTATGCGGTCGAGGACGTTTGCGCCAACTATTGGACGGGTTACCGCGATCGCTCCGAATCGTTCATCGATTTCACCCGATGGCTGATGGATGCGATGCACGCCCCGTACATGAAGATGTCGTCGGTGTTCGAGTTCCAGGAGGGCCACCCGAAGCGGGTCAGGGAGGTGGAGGTGCCGTTGGCGGCAACCATCATCGACCGGATCGAGGTGTTTGACTCGGTCGTGGTGGTCCATCGAGCCGCTGAGCCGAAGCACTTGTCCCGGGCGGCTTTCCGATGAATTTGCAGCACTGACAGTTTGTTGTCTTTGTTTGCCACGGTCGCACTGATCAGTGATAGCCCCATATCGTCGATGAAAGCGTCGAACCAAACTCGTTAGCCTGTTTTGCAACTCGATGCGAAGTTCTGACGATCTCGCCGAAAGTCTCTCGGCCGCAAGGTCTGCCGTCGCTTCGGAAAAGTTTTAGCGCCCTGTTCAGGGCGCTAGTCTTGTCACCGGAGTACCGAATTGAGGAGATAAGGGGCACTTTTTTGACCGTGACCGACCGTGGCACTCGATCCGCCTATCTGGACCTGCTTCGGCAGGATCTCACCAGGTACGGGGTCGACGAGTTGGTGCCTGTGGGATGGGCTCGCCTGCACCGTCCTGTCTTCAAGTTTGGGAACCTCATGCTCGTGCGCAAGCGGCCGTTCGACGCCCGCAAACGCGACTTGGGGCTGGATTGGCCGGCCGATGCGCTGACCATGATCGGTATGCAGCGCCTGACGAGTTTGCAGAACTGCATTGAGACGGTGCTCGCCGAGGAGATCCCCGGCGATCTCGTCGAGTGCGGGGTGTGGCGGGGCGGCGCCTCCATCCTGATGCGCGCGGTTCTGGCCGCATACGGAGACCAGACGCGGCAGGTCTGGCTGGCGGATTCGTTCGCGGGCGTGCCGGCGCCGGACGCCGACAACTACAAGGCCGACAAGGGCGACAAGCTGCACCTGGCCGCTCCTATCCTCGCGGTCCCCGAGAAGGACGTGCGCGCCAATTTCGAGCGCTACGGTCTGTTGGACGAGAGGGTCCGCTTCCTTCCCGGTTGGTTCAAGGACACGTTGGCCGACGCCCCCATTGAGCAGATCGCGGTGCTGCGGCTCGACGGCGACCTTTACGAGTCCACGATCCAGGCGCTCGACGGCCTGTATTCGCGTCTGTCGCCCGGCGGCTTCTGCATCATCGACGACTACCACGCGATCGACGGATGTAAGAAGGCCGTCACGGATTACCGCACGAAGCACGGGATCACCGCGGAGATCGTCGAAATCGACGGTACGGGCGTGCTCTGGCGTAAGGAGTGACGGAGAGTCCAACAATTCCGGCGTTGCCGCGCTTACCCGGTCACGGTCCGCGCCTGTGGACATGACCGAGGGATGGCGCGTGCAACGCCGGGCGACCGGCCGTCACGGGAAAGACTGAAAGGCTTCGAACTGCGATGAAATTTGTGTTGGCGAGCTACGGAACGCGGGGCGACATCGAGCCGTCCATCGTCGTCGCTCGCGAACTGGTGCGCAGGGGACACGAAGTGAGCATCGCGGTCGCGCCGGATTCGGTCGGATTCGTCGAGGCGGCCGGGCTTCCGGCAGTGGGTTTCGGGTTGGATACGCGCACCTGGCTCGACGTCTACCGCAACTTCTGGACGTCGTTCTTCCACGGGTTCTGGAAGGTTCGGGAGCTCAGGGAACTCTGGCGTGAAATGTGGACGCTCAGCGATCAGTGCTGGGCCCAGATCAATGAGACATTGACCTCGCTGGCCGACGGTGCCGACGTGTTGATCGCCGGGCAGGCTTACCAGGAACCGGCCGCCAATGTCGCTGAGTACTACGGGATTCCACTTGTCACGTTGCATCACGTGCCGGTCCGGGCCAACGGCAGGCTCGTGACCATCCTGCCCGCACCATTGGGACGCGCCGCGATGACGGCGTTCGACTGGCTGACGTGGCTGCTCAACAAGAAGGTCGAGGACACCCAGCGGCGCGAACTGGGATTGCCGAAGGCCACCGGCCCGACCTCGCAGCGCGTCGCCGGCCGGGGAGCGCTGGAGGTCCAGGCATACGACGAAGTCTGCTTTCCCGGACTCGCCGACGAATGGGCGAAATGGAACGGTCAGCGGCCGTTCGTCGGGACGCTCACGATGGAGCTGGCGACCAGCGTCGATGAAGAGGTCACCGACTGGATCGCGGCGGGAACCCCGCCGATCTGTTTCGGGTTCGGCAGCATGCCGGTGGAATCCCCGGCTGACACGATCAGAATGATCAGTGCCGCCAGCGCACAGTTGGGTCAGCGCGCGTTGGTATGCGCGGGATACAGCGACTTCAGCGACGTGCCCCAGTTCGATCACGTCAAGGTGGTCGGCGCGGTCAACTACGCGGCGATCTTCCCGGCCTGCCGCGCGGTGGTCCACCACGGCGGCTCGGGCACGACGGCGGCCAGCATGCGAGCCGGCGTCCCCACCCTGATCCTGTCGATGGACGCCAATCAGACACTGTGGGGCGCTCAGCTCAAGCGGCTGAAAATCGGTACCACGAGGCGCTTTTCGGCTACCACGCAAGAGTCGTTGGTTGCCGACCTGCGTCGGATCCTCGCCCCGGACTACGCCGTGCGGGCGCGTGAGATCGCGTCGCGAATGCGCACGCCGTCTGAAAGTAACTACCGTGCAGCAGATCTCGTAGAGGATTTCGCTCGATTGAAAAGTACTGCCTGACATGGGCAACCGCCTCTCACACGAGAGTTGAACCAGGAGGGGAAAATGAGCGAGGTCAACAAAGAGTGCCGGGTGTGCGGTTCGGCCGGTCCGCATCGGACGATAACGGTCCGTGAGATGTACTACGGAACTCGGGAGCTGTTCGACTACTACATCTGCAAGGACTGCGAAACCCTGCAGATCGTGGATGTGCTCGAGGGGGAGGAACTCGCGCGACACTATCCGCGCAAGTACTACTCGTACACGGTGGCCGAGCAGCCCGGGTTGTTCCAATGGATGACGACGCAGCGAGACCGCTATGAATTGAACGACAGGCGGCAGTTCGTGGGCGCCCTCGTCGCGGCGTTGCCGCCGGGTGTCCGGTCACTGATCGGCACGCGCGATGCCAGCGGAGATGTCATCAAGATGCTCGGCGATCTGAATCTGGCGCGTGATGCGCGGATCCTTGATGTCGGCTGTGGCGGCGGTACGCTGCTCGACCGGTTGGCACGGGCAGGCTTCACCAAACTCACCGGCGCTGACCCGTTCATCGAGGAGGACGGTGTCACGCCGCTGGGCGTCCCGCTGCTGAAGCGATTCATGAACGAAGTGCCCGGCGAATTCGATCTCATCATGTTCAACCATTCGTTGGAACACGTACCGGATCCCGTCGAAACCTTGAAGGCCGCCAACGAGCGGCTCGCCCCTGGCGGCGTGTGCCTGGCGAGGCTCCCAACGACGTCGTCGGAGGCATGGGCCACCTACGGGAAACACTGGTGCCTGATCGACGCTCCTCGCCACACCGTCATCCCGTCCCGGCGCGGCATGGAGCTCGCCGCGGAAAACGTCGGCCTGCGGGTGGAGAAGACCATCGACGACTCCAACTCGTCGCAGTTCTTCGGCAGTGAGGCGTACCGCCGCGGCATTGCCCTGCCCGAGTTGAACGGGCTGGGCGCCATTTTCCGCAATTTCGGGGTGCGGCAGATGCTGGGTTGGGAACGACGATCGGTCTCACTCAACCGGCAGGGCCGCGGCGACCAGGCGGGCTTCGTGATGCGGGCCGCGTCGGCCTGAGCCGACCGGCGCCCACCGCGAGCGCCAATTCACTTGGCACTGAGGACATCTCGACATGACCGAATATGCACACGAACGGAAGGCGTCAGCTCATGTCTAAATCCGTACTGATCAGCGGCGGAGCGGGATTCATCGGTACCGCGCTGTCGCGCCGGCTCGTCGAGGCCGGTTACGACGTAGCGGTCATGGATGTCCTGCTTGCTCAAGTACACGGCGACGGTAAGGCGCTCGACCTGCACCCGTCGGTGCGGTTCTTCACCGGGGACGTGACCCACGCACCGGACTGGGATGCCGTCCTGCGGCTGTGCCGGCCTGACCAGGTCATCCACTTGGCGGCCGAAACGGGCACGGCGCAGTCGCTGTCGCAGGCGACCCGCCACGGACTGGTGAACGTGGTGGGCACCACCCAGCTGCTCGATGCGCTGAGCCGCGCGGGTCTCGTGCCCGAGCAGATCGTGGTGGCCTCGTCGCGGGCCGTCTACGGCGAGGGCGCGTGGCAGTCCGGCGACGAGATCTTCTACCCGCGCCCGCGCAGCCACGCACAGCTGCAGGCAGGTATCTGGGATCCTCAAGGGCCGACGGGGGAACCCGCCGTGCCGCTTCCGAGCCGTGCAGGCGTGACAGAGACGCGCCCGACCAACGTCTACGGCGCGACAAAGCTCGCCCAGGAGAATCTGCTGACCGCATGGACTTCGGCGCACGACACAGGTCTGAGCATTCTGCGCCTGCAGAATGCCTACGGGCCCGGCCAGTCGTTGACCAACCCCTACACCGGAGTGGTGCCGTTCTTCGCGCGCCTGTCCAGGCAGCTGCGTGCGTCGGAAGTCTATGAAGACGGCCGCATCGTGCGTGACCTCGTCTACATCGACGATGTCATCGACGCACTGTTCACGTCCGTGGTCACTCCTGCCGTCCAGTCGCGCTGCTTGGACATCGGATCTGGCCAGGGCATCACCATCCATGAGTTGGCGAAGAAGATCGCTGCCGTCTTCGACGCGCCGGAGCCGGTCGTCGTAGGGAAATTCCGGGACGGTGACGTGCGGGCAGCCAGCTGTGACATCGAACCCACGCTGAGCGATCTGCAATGGCGCCCGAAATGGGCGCTGGACGATGGGCTGCGCTCGCTGCTCGAGTGGATAGGTACACAAACCGAGGCCGGGGCAGAGGACAACGCCGAGTATCTGGATCGCGTGGGGGTGGAACGCGCCCGGTGACGTCAGCGTCAAGGTGCGCGCGAAACCAGTTTTAACGCCGGTGTTTTCGCTGCGTGCAGCGCGGCAACCAAATTTTGCCAGGGTGCCGCGGGCGAACGCTAATCGCAGCTGAGCATGGCGGACATATTGCCCAGTTGATTTGCGATATTCGTCGCCAAATGCGATGTGTGAAGCGCATTTTCACATAGACCCGAACGAACGGTGTGCGCCCGAATCCGCGAAATGCGCTCAGTCAGGCTAGAATTCGGACCCATTCGGTGCGGCCCAAACGCTAACGGTCCCTGCCGAAGCAACATACGATTGCGACGCAGCGCCAGGTGGGGACGACAGGCGGGGATGATGAAGCTAGCTCAGGTATTCGATCCGCGGAACAATGCGTTGAACGCATTCCGGTTAGCCCTGGCCGCCGAGGTCATCCTGTGGCATTCCTTCCCGGTGACGGGGCGGATGCCACCCGAGGCGGTACTGCAGGTTCTCTTCTCCGTGGGGGTCGACGGCTTCTTCGCGATCTCGGGTTTCCTCATCACCCGGAGTTGGCTGACCAACCCGAACATTCGCGAATATCTCATGGCCCGGGCACTTCGCATTCTCCCCGGCTTCTATGTCTGCCTGGCGGTCACGGCGTTCGTCATCGCCCCCATCGCGTTGGCGGCGCAGGGCGGTTCGGTCTCCAAGCTGCTGACGTCGTCCGCACCGATCGAGTACATCGTCAAGAACATCGGTCTCATCCCGCTTCAACGAGTGATCGGCGAGACGCCACACGGAGTTCCCGATGCGGCCGCGGGATGGAACGCATCCCTGTGGTCACTCATCTGGGAGGTCGCGTGCTACCTCATCGTCGCGCTGCTCGGTGTCGTGGGGCTCGCCAGTAAGAAGTGGATCTCGCCCGTATTCCTCGTGCTCGCCACGGCAGGCGCGATGTTGTTCCCGCCGCTGACCTATCCGGGGGTGTGGACCATTCCCCAGTTGATCATGCGTACCGGAATCATGTTCGCGGCCGGCGCTCTCATGTATCACTGGCGGGACGTGATCCCTGCCCGCTGGTCGATCGTCGCGGTGTGCGTGGTCATCGTGTTCGCGGCCGGGCTGCTACCTGACTACCGGGTGGTTGCGGGACTGCCATTGGCATATGCCGTCATCGTGTCGGGCGCACTCATCCGCAACAAGCGCATGACATTGCGTACGGACCTGTCCTACGGCGTATATATCTATGCGTTCCCCGTCCAGCAGGTGCTCGCCACCTTCGGCCTCATCTTCCTGAGTCCGATTCTGTTCTTTGTGATTTCGACGGTGGTGACGCTGCCGTTCGCGGCCATGAGCTGGTTCGTGGTGGAGAAGCGCGCGATGGCGTTGAAGGCCCGTTTCAAGCGGAAGGCCCAGATGCGCGCACCGGAACCGAGCCGCGCCGGCGATGTGAACGTCACTGGCAGTCAATAAGTTTGCCACGATGACTGGCATCGGCCATCGGCGCATATCGCCGATGCGGTCCTGCTCTGTCGGCATTAACCTGTTCTGCAGCTCGGTGTAGAGTTGGCCGAGCAGCACCGAGGCCGAAAGTTGTGCTGCGGCAAGCCCATCGGATTGAACGGCGGTGGGTCGCGCGCCTATGTTATGGTCGCCGCCGTGGCAACCGGATTGTCGACCAAGGCCCGCCTGACGATGCGCTGGGTGCGTGCTGAGTACTGGCTCGCGCGAAAGCTCCTACCCGACGTCTATTCCAACGACGCGCTGATCACCTTCAACACCCATGGGTTCATGGATGACCCGGCCTTTCGTCGGGCCTATGAGCGTGGTGCGCGCGCACTTGGTGAGGACCAGGACTGGTACCAGTGGCATTGGCGGGTACACGTCGGTCTCTGGGCGGCAGCCAACGCGAGCCGGCTCGAGGGCGATTTCGTCGAATGCGGCGTCAGCTACGGGTTTTTGAGCAGTGCCATCATGGAGTACCTGGACTGGAATCGGCTGGGCAAGACGTTCTATCTGCTCGACACGTTCACCGGACTCGATCCTCGCTTCGTCACCGCAGGCGAACGCGAGTCAGGCGCGCTTGAGGCAAGCCAGGCGCACCTGCGCGACGGCCTCTATGTCGACTCGGTCGACAGCGTGCGAGCCAACTTCGCGCAATGGAACAACCACCGCATCATCGTCGGAGCGGTCCCCGAGACCCTCGACCAGGTCGACACCGACAAGGTCGCCTACCTGCACATCGACATGAACTGTGCGCCACCGGAAGTCGCCGCGCTGCGGCACTTCTGGCCCAAGCTGTCGCCGGGGGCTTACGTCCTGCTGGACGATTACGCGAACCGCGGACGCGAGGAGCAGCGGGATGCCATGGACGAGCTGTCCGTGGAACTGGGTGTGCCGATCTGTACCCTGCCCACCGGGCAGGGTCTGCTCATCAAGCCTGCTCGGTGATCAGACCGTGTGCACCTCGGGCACGTAGAGGATCCACCGGCCGCCGTTCTCTTGGAACATCCGTTCCTTGGCCATGATCTCTTCGGCATGGTTCCACGCGAACAGCAACGCGTAGTCGGGGTAGGGATCGGTGAAGGCACCAGGCGGGCACACCGGAATCTTCGAGCCAGGTGTGACCCGACCCTGCTTCTCCGGCGTGGAGTCACACACCAGCGGCAGCAGGTCGGGCCCGATACCGCAGTAGTTGAGCACTGTGGCGCTTCTGGACGTCGCACCGTAGCCGACGACGCGTCGACCTTGGGAACGGATGTCGTGCAGCAGCGACACGAGGTCGGTCTTGATGCGGTCGACGTCGCTGGAGAACCGGACGAAGGCGGCTTCTTCCTTCTCGGCAAGCCCATCGGCCTTCTCCTGCGCGACGAACTTCTCGACGGCGGGGCTCGGCTCGAGGGCGCCTCGGCGCGCGACGGTATAGCGGATCGAACCGCCGTGGAGAGGCAGGTGTTCAGCATCGACCAACTCGAAACCGAAATGGGCTGCCATGGCCTGCACCGAGCTCACCGAGAACAGATAGATGTGCTCGTCGTAGATCTGGTCGAAGTAGTTGTGCCTCAGGATGTCGGCAAGTGAGCGGTCTTCGAAGACGAACAGGCCGTCGGGAGCGAGCAGGGTGCCGACACCCTCGAATATCGAGCCGAGGTAGGAGATATGGCTGAACGTGTTCGCCGAGAAGATCAGGTTGGCATGACCGTGCTCGGCGTAGATGTCGGCGGCCGTCTCGGCGTTGAAGAAGTCGGTGCGCACGTTGACTCCATGGGACCGCGCGACTTCCCCTGCGCTGGCAGCCGGATCCACGCCGAGGTGCCGCATCCCGGCTGCACTGAGAGTCCTCAGCATGACGCCGTCATTGCTTCCGATCTCGACGACGAACCCGTCCCGGCCGCCGGGGCACGTTTCGATGATGTGACGGGCGACGTCTTCGAAGTGCCTGCGGATCAGCAGAGAGCCGGATGCGCGGTACGGATAGTCAGCGCGATACATCTCGTACGGCGGCACGGTGTCGAGCTGTTGGACCATGGTGCACGACGTGCAGGCGCCGACTGCCAGCCGGAAAAACGGCACCTTGTCGGCGTCCTCGGGTTTGGCGAAGGCATTCGAGACGGGTTGGCGGCCTAAGTCGAAAACTTCATGTAGCTCGCCACCGCATATCCGGCATCTGTGGTCGGTCAAAGTTTCCCCCTGTCTCGCACGCTGTGCTCGCCGATTGTGGTCGACATCGTGAGCCTAGACCCTCGCCGGTGTCGGAAACCCGTTTCGCCAATGGCATTTCAATATTGCGACGGCCTACCGACGTTCGAATCTCGACGCTGCGGGATATCGCCGCTAAGCGATTTGCCATGGCAAACGTCGGCCAAAAGCTGGAAAAACTGCGGTGATTCGACGGCAGAGCAACGACTTCTGCGAACGTTGGTCAATGAACTGTGGCGCGCACCTTGTTCTCGAACAGGTCCGCCGTTTTGGCGATGCTGGCGGCAGGCGTCGTCATTTGAGTGGCGAGTTCGCGAGCGCGGATCTGATATTCCGGGGCCAGGATTCGCCGCAGATCCGCCGTCAGTGATTCACGTGTGGTTTTCGAAATACGGCGGGCTGTACCGACTTTCAACCGCCCGAGCTGATTGCCCCAATACGGCTGATCCGCGGAGCTCCAGAGTATGAGCGTCGGGACACCGGCCCGCAGGCTCGCCGCTGTGGTTCCCGAACCGCCGTGATGCACCACTGCGCGGCTCGCGGCGAAAACCGTCGCGTAGTTCGCCACCCCGATCACCTTCACGTGATCCGGGATGGCCACGTGGCTGAAGTCGGTGCCTCCGGCACACACCAACGCACGTTCGCCCAACTCCGCGCACGCCGCACTGATCATTTCCAGTGTTTCCGAGGGCGATTCGACGGGGATACTGCCGGTGGCGAAACAGATCGGCGGTGTCCCGGCTGCGATCCACGAGGCCACCTCGTCATCGCTGTCAGTCGACAAGCCCATGGTCAACGCTCCGACAAAAGGCCGTTGGCCGTTCCATCTTCTCCACTCCGCTGCCAGCCCGGGCACGCTCACCGCGTCGTAGGCCTGTATCTCCAACGAACCCTGGTCAGCGATCCGGCGCGGTGACGGACGAGTTGCCTTTGGCAAACCCAATTCTCGTCGCTGCGCATTCTCGACGTCCTTGGTGGAGCGCCACATCAGCCATTCGGTCAAGGTGCCAGCGGAGCGAACGACCGGCGCAGGCAGCATCGGGACCAGCCGCCCGTTGGGACGCATCGGGAAGTGATGCAGCATGACCAGCGGAATGTTGTAGAACTCAGCGACATTGGCGGCGGGTTGCTCGTAGTTCAGGCCGGTCGAGAGGAGATCGGCTCCGTCGGCCAGCGTCATCAGGGTGTCACTCGTCTCGCCCCAGTACCGCGCGATCGGTTGCCAGAGCTCCTTCAGCGAACGCACGGGATGACTCATCAGCTCAGACCAGAAGTTCCGCAGGAACTCTTCGCGTAGAAACGCCTGCAGCGGTGGGCCGTACGCGGCGCTCGAGAGGCCCGCCCCCTCGGCGAAACCGACCAGATCAGGGGGTACGGCCAGCTGAACATCGTGACCTCTGCGCTGCAATTCGCACCCGACGCTGACCGAGGGTTCGACGTCGCCGCGAGTTCCATAGCATGCCAGCACGAACTTCATGCGGGTCCCAGCCTTCCGGTTGTGGTGCGCGTCGAGCGGCAGTGATACGGCCATTATTGCTGGCTCTCGAACTGCCGCAAGGCTGTTCGGGCTCTCAGGCCCTGCCCATGCCGTGGTCGCGGGTATGCGTTCGAGCCGAGGAAGCAGTTTACGCGGAAGGCGGAAATAGCGCTCAGCGATATTGACGGGTGAAAAAGCGCCACGTCGTGTGCGATTGTTCGGGCCGCCGAGAATTCACGCCGACCAGATTATTCTGGCTCGACAAGTCGGGTATTTCCGGGCGGCGCTATGTGAAAGGCCTTGTCCGTCAATAGATGTAGTGCCGTGACAGCGGCATCGGGTGTCGGCTTACCTCGTTTCTGCGCTGTTCACGCAGGTATAGTCGGGCGCATGAACCTGGTCGAGTCGATCGAACGTGGCCTGGATTGGCTTGCCGAACCCAAGCGCCTGCCGGGGCGGTTCGAGATGGAGACCCAGCGCGGGCGGCGCCTCGAACTGGAGGTTGTGTCGTTCGCACTCCGGATGCCGATCGCCGGTGGTGTCACGATGCGAATCCCGGTGTTCCTGATGGTGATGCCCGCCGGCTCGTCCCCGATCGAAGGGTCGCACGCTCGCGCTGAAGAGGTCGACGAGTAGCTGTATCCGCACGCAGGGCGTCACGGATCTCACCCGTTGGCGCCCGTTCTTGACCTGCGCGTACGCCGTTCCGTTACGGGCTGCAGCGCAGCCGTAAGCCCCCAACGCATCGCGGGGCGATGGCGCGGCCGATCGTCCTGTGCTTGCCGTACGTGACTTGTGCCACATCAACCAAAGCGGCGGTGTGCCAAGCGCATCGCATCCGTGCTCTTGTCGCCGAACCACGATTTCCTGGGACTTTCTTGGTAGCCCGGGCTGGCGCGCGCTGTTTTCACGATCCGATCACTGTGGCTTCGAATGTTGCTAGATCCGTTCCGGCGGTGACGATCTCGGGGCGTCGTGGATCTGAGCCGGTGCGCGCGCGAAGTTCTGTGCGTGAGCAAGCAGTACTCGCAATGACACGGAGCCGTCGACACAGACCCCGAGCTTGTAAAACCGCACAGCGGATGCTGCGCTGGCTATCTGCCTGGGCTACAGCGGCGAGATCCTGGCCAGACATCTTCTTTGCATTCATATTGCGGAGGCCCACATGCGTTCATTTGCCAGAATTGCAATCGCCTTGCAAATTTGCTGCGCAGAGGGTCGGGTAGCCGTGCGGAGCTCACAATGCATTCACAATCTTGCAAAACTCGCAATAACCTGACGCGCTCGTGGATTCCGCTGACCTCGCTAAATCCGCTGATCAGCGGTCTGTGGCTAATCCACGGGCCCGCATAATCGGCGTCAGCCGGCGTCGTGTACAGCGGGAGTTCGAGGAAACCTCAGACGCCGCGATGCGGCCCGCCGTATGTTTGCGATATGTTTGCGATGTCCGCCTGAGCAGCCATGGAGAAACGTGAGCATCAACCCATTCGATGACGACAAGGGAAGCTTTTTCGTCTTGATCAACGACGAGGAGCAGCACAGCCTGTGGCCGGCGTTTGCCGACGTGCCGGCTGGTTGGCGGGTGGTATTCGGCGAGGCGGACCGCGCTGCATGCCTTGACTACATCGAGCAAAACTGGACCGATATTCGGCCGAAGAGCCTGCGCGAGAGGTTGGCGCAGGGCGGGGCTCTTGAGCGCTGAACCGCCTGGGTGGGGAAGTCGAATAATGGAACAAGACGACGGCGCATTGCCGCTTTCGCGCGGTCAGTTGGATATCTGGCTCTCACATGAAAGCGGCCTCGCGGGTACGGAGTGGCAGCTCGGCCTTTTAGGGCGAATCGACGGATCGGTCGACCGCGAGCTTCTTGAGCGAGCGGTCCGGCAAGCCATGGACGAGGCAGAGCCCGCCAGGGCAGCCTTCTTCGAAGTCGACGGCCAGGTGGTCCAGAAGGCGCTCGATTATTCGGACCTCGATCTTCCGTTCTATGACGTCCGGGATTCCGACGATCCTGTGCAAAAGGTTCGTGAAATTGCGTCGTCGATTCAGCACACGCCCTTGCCTTTGACGGGTCGGCTGGTCAAATTCGCATTGTTCCGCACACAGCCGAATGAATATTATTTGTTCGGACTCGGGCACCATATTTCGGTCGACGGTTTGGGCATGGCGGTGGTCAGTCGCCGAATTGCCACCATTTACTCTGCACTGGTCGCGGGAGAGCCCATTCCCGCGGCCTACTTTGGTTCGCTGAAGGATTTGGTCGACTGCGAGGCGGCATACTCGTCGTCCAGCGAGTACCTGGACGACGAGGCGTACTGGAGCAACAACCTGCCTGCCGAAGGCGGACTCGAGTACGGGCTTCCCACCTCGGCCAGCGCGCACGATGCATACACGCCGTCGGCATCGGTGGAAGTGGATCAGGCAGTCGTCGGCCACATCAAGCAGCTCTCCAAGAACCTGCGGATCCGCCGCTATTCGGTGACGACCGCGGCTGTCGCGCTTTTGGTCCGCGCCTGGTCGACCAACAGTTCTGAGGTGGCCCTCGACTTCCCGGTCAGCCGGCGAGTGACCCCGGAGTCCAAGACGCTGCCCGCCATGCTCGCGGGCGTCGCGCCGCTGGTGCTGAACACTCCGCCGGACTGGACCGTCGGCGAGTTCTGCCGCCACGTCGACATCCGCATTCGGGAACTGTTGCAACACCAGCGCTATCCCGTGCACCTGCTGGAGGCGGGAGGCGGTGTCCGCGGCCCACGGCATGCGTCGAACCGCGTCGCGGTGAACTTCATCCCGGCTCGTCTCACGTTGGACCTCGCCGGCGCCCCCGTGACGGTGTCGTACACCAACCACGGTCCGATGGGCCACTTCGGGCTGTTCTTCATCGGCTCCAGCGACCAGCTGTTCCTCAGCACGGCAGGCGCGGGACAGCCGTTCGCGGATTTCGGAGTCGCCGATCTGGCGCAGCGCATCCAGCGGGTCGTGACGGCGATGGCCGCCGATCCGGACCGCCCGTTGTCCTCACTGGATCTGCTCGGGACCGATGAGCACGACCTGCTCGCGCAGATCGGCCATCAGGGGGCACTCAACGAGCATCTGCCCCACCTGTCGATTCCAGATCTGTTCGACCGCTACGTGAATCGCGCGCCCGACGCGCCTGCGCTGACCTTCGAAGGCCAGACGCTGACCTACCGCGAGCTGGACGAGGCCGCCAATCGGTTGGCGCATGTGCTCAAGACGCGCGGCGCCGGGCCGGGTGAACGGGTCGCGCTGTTGTCGGAGCGGTCGGCCAAGGCCGTGATCGCGATCCTGGCGGTGCTCAAGACCGGGGCGGCCTATGTGCCGATCGATCCCGTTGTCCCCGCGGCTCGCATCGATTTCATCCTCGCCGACGCGGCACCGATCGCCGTGATCACCAGTGCAGGCGCCAGGTCGCGGTTGCACGCGCACGATGTCACCGTCATCGACATCGACGACCCCGCGGCAGCCGACCAACCCGGCACCGCACCGGCCGGGCCTGCGCCCGATGACATCGCGTACATCATCTACACCTCGGGCACCACGGGAACCCCGAAGGGCGTGGCCGTCACCCATCACAACGTGACGCGGCTGATGGCGGCCCTGGAGTCCGGGTTGCCGCATCCGGGTGTCTGGCCGCTGTGCCACTCCCTGGCGTTCGACGCCTCGGTGTGGGAGATCGGCAACGCGCTGCTTCGCGGCGGACGACTCGTGGTCGTGCCGGAAGCGGTTGCCGGCGCGCCAGAAGACTTCCACGCCCTGCTGGTCGCCGAGAAGGTCGACGCGTTCACTCAGACTCCGTCCGCTGTGGCCATGCTGCCGACCGAGGGGCTGCAGTCCTCGGCGCTCGTGGTGGTCGGTGAGGCCTGCCCAGCATCGGTGGTTGAGCGGTGGTCACCGGCCACCCGCGTGATGGTCAACGGCTACGGCCCGACCGAGACCACGATCTGTGTGACGGTCAGCGATCCGTTGACGCCCGGCGCGGCCGTTCCCATCGGCAAGCCGCTCCCCGGGGCCGCACTGTTCGTGCTGGACACCTGGATGCGGCCAGTGCCCACCGGCGTCGTCGGCGAACTGTATGTCGCAGGCGACGGCGTGACGTGCGGCTACCTGGGCCGCTCGGGCCTTACCGCATCCCGCTTCGTGGCGTGCCCGTTCGGTGAGCCCGGCACGCGCATGTATCGGACCGGAGACCTGGTCCGGTGGGGCGGCGACGGACAGCTGGAATACCTGGGCCGCGCCGACGAACAGGTCAAGATCCGCGGCTACCGCATCGAACTCGGCGAGGTCCAAGCCGCGCTGGCCGGCGTCGACGGCGTCGAGAACGCAGTGGTCATCGCCCGCGAGGACCGGCCCGGCGACAAGCGTCTCGTCGGGTACATCACCGGGACAGCCGATCCGGTCGACGTCCGGACCCAACTGGCAGATCGACTGCCGCCATACATGGTGCCCGTCGCCGTCGTGGTGTTGGAGTCCCTGCCGCTGACGGCCAACAACAAGCTGGACACCCGCGCCTTGCCCGCACCGGAATACCAAGGTGCGGCAAGCGATTACCGCGAACCGACCACAGCGGTCGAAGAGGTTTTGGCCGACATCTACGCCCAGGTCCTCGGCCAGGACCGCGTCGGGGTCGACGACCCGTTCTTCGACCTGGGCGGCGACAGCATCCTGTCGATGCAGGTGGTCGCCCGGGCCAGAGCCGCAGGCCTGCAATGCCGGCCGCGGGACATCTTCGTCGAGCAGACCGTGGCCCGGCTGGCTTCGGTCGTGAAGGTCACCGGTGGCGAAGCAGCGGTGGTCGACGAGGGCATCGGTTCGGTGGTGGCCACCCCGATCATGCGATGGCTCAACACCATTGACGGCTCGGTCGACGAGTTCAACCAGACGTTGGTGCTGCAGGCGCCGGCCGGGGTGTCCGAACCGGACGTGGCCGTGGTGCTGCAGGCGCTGCTCGACAGGCATCCCACTCTCCGGATGGTCGCCGCGGACGCGAGGAGCGAATCAAGTACCGCGGACGTGAGGAGCGAATCGAGCACGGCGCGCAGCGAATCGAGCGCCGAGCACACCGGCGGGTGGTCACTGACCGTGCCGGAGACGGCGACGCTCGTCTTGCATTCGGTAGATGCGCTGACCGACGACGCGATCCGCGCCGCGAGGGCGCGGCTGAACCCGGCGACAGGACAGATGCTCAGCGCGCTGTGGATGCCTGACACCGGTCAGTTGGCGCTGGTTGTCCACCACCTGGCGGTCGACGGGGTGTCGTGGCGAATCCTGTTGGAAGACCTCAACATCGCTTGGGCCCAGCATCACAGCGGACAGGCCGTCGAGTTGCCGGCAGGCGGAACGTCCTTCGTCCGATGGTCGGCGCTGCTCGAGGAGTACGCGCGCACCGCGGAGGTGGAGAGCCAGGCCGACGTGTGGCAGCAGGTCCTGACGACGCCGCAGGCGCTGCCCGCGACCACAGACACCCACGCCGAGGCGGGCCGGCTCTCCGTAGAACTGGATCCCGAGACCACGCGGTTGCTGCTCGGCGAGGTTCCCGCGGCGTTTCATGCCGGCGTACAAGACATTCTGCTGATCGCATTCGGGCTGGCCTGGGCCGAGTTCCTCGGCACCGGCACGTCCCCTGTCGGTATCGACGTCGAGGGGCACGGCCGTATCGAAGAGCTGGGCGGCACGGTCGACCGAGACATCGATCTGTCGCGGACGGTCGGTTGGTTCACCACCAAATACCCGGTGTCCCTGGCGGTGGGCGGGGTGTCGTGGCCACAGGTCGCCGGGGGCGAATCAGCGCTCGGCCCGGTGATCAAGGACGGTAAGGAACAGCTGCGGGCACTGCCGGACGGGCTGACCTACGGACTGCTTCGCTACCTCAATCCCGATGTGGAGCTTGCCGGTTCGGATCCCACGATCGGTTTCAACTACCTCGGACGGCTGGGTGCAGGCGCCGGTGATCTCACCGGCGATCTGTGGCGTATCGATTCGGCGAGCCTGCCGATGACGGATGTCGCCGCCGCGGTGCCGATGCCGTTGGCGCACACCGTGGAACTCAACGCCGGAACACTGGACGGCGAGAGTGGGCCGCGCCTGCAGGCCAACTGGACGTGGGCACCGACGGCGATCGACGAAGAACAGGTCGGCCGGCTGAGCCGGTTGTGGTTCGAAGCCCTGGCGGGAATCTGCGCGCATGTACAACACGGTGGCGGCGGGCTCACGCCGTCCGATCTCGCGCCGGCCCGGTTGACGCAGCGGCAGATCGACGAACTGCAGCAGCAGTACCGAATCGCCGACGTGCTGCCGCTGACCCCGCTGCAGCAGGGGTTGCTGTTCCAGGCCAGCTTCCAGGCCGCAGCGGAGGACGCGGGAGCTCCGGGGGACTCCCGCGACGACGTCTATGCCGTTCAACTCGGCATCACGATGGCCGGTGCTCTCGACCCGCAACGCCTGCGCGACGCCGTGCACGCGGTGGTCGAGCGGCACCCGAACCTCGCGCCGCGGTTCTGCGAGGACTTCGGCGAACCCGTGCAGGTCCTTCCGGCTGATCCGGTGATCGCCTGGCAGTACGTCGAACTCGACTCCGACCAGCAGATCGACCGGTTGTGCGCTGCCGAGCGCACCGCTGTGTGCGACCTGGCCGGTCAACCGACGTTCCGGGCGGCGCTGATCCGGACCGGCGACGATGCCAACCGGCTCGTATTGACGCTGCACCACATCGTGATCGACGGATGGTCGCTTCCGGTGCTGCTGCAGGAGATCTTCGCGGCATACTTCGGGCAGCGGTTGCCCGCGCCGACGCCGTACCGCAACTTCGTCAGCTGGCTTGCCACCCAGGATCGCGATGTCGCCCAAGCGACCTGGCGAGAGGTGTTCGACGGCTTCGACACCCCGACCCTCGTCGCGCCGCCGACCCAGGCGGGGCCGCGCGGGGTCCAGTCGCACCGGGTGTCCGCCGAGATCACCCAGGCCCTCGGCGAACTCGCGCGGGCACATCGCACCACGGTCAACACGGTGCTGCAGGCCGCGTGGGCGCAGATGTTGGCATCGCTGACCGGTCAGCACGACGTGGCCTTCGGTGCCGCGGTGTCCGGCCGCCCGGCCGATCTCGCAGGTGCGGAATCGATTGTGGGCCTGCTGATCAACACGGTCCCCGTCCGCGCGACCATCACCGCCACCACCACGGTCGCCGAGCTGCTGGACCAACTGCAGCGCACGCACAACGACACCGTCGAGCACGAGCACCTCTCACTGGCCGAAATCCATCGCGCCGCGGGCCACGACCGGTTGTTCGACACGCTGTTCGTCTACGAGAACTACCCCATCGACACCGGTGCGCTGCTCGGTGTGCAGGACCTGACGGTCACGGATTTCACCAGTCGCGAGTACAACCACTACCCGCTGTCCATGGTGGCGATGCCGGGCCACGAACTCGGTCTGCGCGTCGAGTTCGACACCGAGGTGTTCGACGAGGCGGCTGTCGACATCCTCGTCAAGCGGATGCATCACGTGCTCGAGGCCATGGTCGCCGACCCTGCGCGCCGGGTGTCCTCGATCGACATGCTCGATTCCACCGAGCACGATCAGCTCGACCAGTGGGGCAACCGTGCGGTGCTCGCCCAACCGGTGACAGGTTCGCCGTCGATTCCGGCGCTGTTCACCGAGCAGGCGACGCGTGCGCCGGAAGCCGTCGCGCTGACTTCCACTGGACAGTCGTGGACCTACCGTGAGCTGGACGAGGCATCAAACCGGTTGGCGCACTTGCTGTCCGGTAGGGGAGCCGGCCCGGGCGAGCGGGTGGCACTGCTGCTGCCCCGCACGGCCGAGGCCGTCGTGGCCATCCTTGCGGTGCTCAAGACCGGTGCGGCCTATCTGCCGATCGACCCCGCGCACCCGGACGCCCGCATCGAGTTCACGCTCAACGACGCCGCACCGATCGCAGCCGTCACCACGGCGGACCTGCTCGGCCGGTTGACGGGGCCTGGGTTGCCCGAGATGTCGGTGATCGACGTCAACGACCCCGCAGTCGACGGACAGCCGGCGACGGCGCTGCCTGCTCCGACATCCGACAACATCGCCTACATCATCTACACCTCGGGGACCACCGGTAAACCCAAGGGCGTAGCGGTGACTCACCGCAACGTGACCCGGTTGCTGGAGTCGCTGGACGCCGAGCTGGCACTGGGACAGGTGTGGACGCAATGCCATTCGCTGGCATTCGACTACTCGGTGTGGGAACTCTGGGGCGCGCTGCTCTACGGCGGCCGGTTGCTGATCGTCCCGGACGCGGTCGTCCGCTCACCCGAGGACTTCCATGCCCTGTTGGTCACCGAACAGGTGAGCATGCTGAGTCAGACGCCTTCGGCGTTCTACGCGCTGCAGACCGCCGACAGCCTGCAGCCCGAGCTCGGGCAGCAGCTGAAACTGCAGACCGTGGTGTTCGGCGGGGAAGCGCTTGAGCCGCAACGACTCTCACCGTGGCTGCGCAATCACCCGGGACTGCCGCGGCTCATCAACATGTACGGCATCACCGAGACGACGGTGCACGCCTCGTTCCGCGAGATCGGTGACGGCGACCTCACGAACAGCGTCAGCCCCATCGGTGTTCCGTTGGAGCACTTGGCTTTCTTCGTCCTGGACGGATGGCTGCGTCAGGTCCCGGTCGGTGTGGTCGGCGAGTTGTACGTCGCCGGTACCGGTTTGGCGGCCGGCTACGTCGGCCGGGCGGACCTGTCGTCGACCCGGTTCGTCGCATGCCCGTTCGGGGCGCCCGGTGACCGGATGTACCGCACCGGGGACCTGGTGCAGTGGGGCGCCGACGGGCAACTGCGGTACGTGGGACGTGCCGACAAGCAGGTCAAGATCCGCGGCTATCGCATCGAACTGGGTGAAGTGCACGCTGCGCTGGCCGGTTTGGCCGGGGTCGGTCAGGCGGCCGTCATCGCCCGCGAGGACCGGCCCGGCGACAAGCGCCTAGTCGGTTACGTGACCGAGACGACGCCGGGAACCATCGATCCGGCCGCGGCTCGCGCGACGCTGTCCGACCGTCTCCCGACCTACATGGTGCCGTCCGCGGTGGTGGTGATGGACTCGCTGCCCCTGACCGTGAACGGCAAGCTCGATACCAAGGCGCTGCCCGCACCGGAGTATCAGGACGCCGAGCAGTACCGCGCACCGGTCAACGCCATCGAGGAGATCCTCAGCGGGATCTACGCCCAGGTGCTGGGGGTCGAGCGCGTCGGCGTCGACGACTCGTTCTTCGACCTTGGCGGGGACAGCATTTCGTCGATGCAGGTGGTCGCACGGGCCCGTGCGACAGGCCTGGTCTGCCGGCCACGCGACATCTTCGTCGAGCAGACTGTCAGCAGGCTGGCTCGGGTCGCGACATTCGCCGACAGTGAGACGACCGTCGTCGACGAGGGCACCGGAGCGGTGGTGGCCACCCCGATCATGCGGTGGCTGCACGAACTCGACGGCCCCACCGACCAGTTCAACCAGACCGTGGTGCTGCAGGCCCCGGCCGGCGTCACCGACGCCGACGTCGTCGTGGTGCTGCAGGCCCTGCTCGACCGGCACGGCATGCTGCGGCTGACGAGTGACACGACGGAAACGGGCGAGTGGTCGCTGACCGTCCCCGAAATCGGGTCGGTGGATGCGCGAGCCTGCCTGCACATCGTGGACGCATTGTCCGACGATGCCCTGCAGGCGGCGCGCTCGCGGCTGGACCCGGCCGCCGGGGCCATGCTCACCGCGCTGTGGGTGCCCGAGACCAGGCGCTTGGCGTTGATGGTCCACCATCTGGCCGTCGATGCGGTGTCGTGGCGAATCCTGTTGGAAGACTTGAACATCGCCTGGGCGCAGCACCGCAGCGGTCAGGATGTGGCACTGCCGGGCGGGGGAACCTCGTTCGCTCGCTGGGCGCGAGTCCTCGATGCCCACGCCCGCGCCGACGCGGTCGTGAGCACTGCCGACACCTGGCGACAGGTCACGGCTACCCCGGCCGCGTTGCCCGCCGTGCAGCCCGCGGTGGACACCTACGCGAACGCCGGGCAGTTGTCGCTGGAGTTGGATGACGCGACCACTCAGCAGCTGCTGACCGAGGTGCCCGCGGCGTTTCACGCGGGCGTGCAAGACATCCTGTTGATCGCGTTCGGGTTGGCGGTTACCGAGTTCCTCGGTACCGGTGACGCGCCGGTCGGTGTGGACGTCGAGGGACACGGCCGGGTCGAGGAGATCGGGCCGGGCGCCGACTCACACATCGACCTGTCGCGCACGGTCGGCTGGTTCACCACCAAGTACCCCGTCTCGTTGGCCGTCGGCGGAATGACCTGGGAGCAGGTCAGTTCCGGCGACACCGCGCTCGGGCCGGTCATCAAGGCCGCCAAGGAGCAACTGCGCGCGCTTCCGGACGGCCTGACCTACGGCCTGTTGCGGTACCTGAATCCGGACGTGGATCTCGGCGGATCCGATCCGGCCCTCGGATTCAACTACCTCGGGCGCCTCGGGGCCGGTGCCGCGGACCTTTCCGACGAGCTGTGGCAGATCGACCAGGATGCCGTGGCAGTGACCGCGGCAGCCACGGCGGTCCCGACGCCGCTGGGCCACACGGTCGAGCTCAACGCCGGAATTCTGGACGGCGGCAACGGCATCGACGAGGGCCCGCGCCTGCACGCGACCTGGACCTGGGCGTTGTCAGCGCTGGACCACGCGCAGGTCACCCGGTTGAGCCAGCTGTGGTTCGACGCGTTGGCCGGGATCTGCGCGCACGTGCGCCTCGGTGGTGGCGGGTTGACGCCCTCCGATGTCGCTCCCGCACGACTGGACCAGCAGCAGATCGACGAACTGCAGCAGCGCTTCGACATTGCCGATGTGCTGCCGCTGACACCGCTGCAGCAGGGACTGCTGTTCCACACGGGTGCCGCGCAAGGCCATGAGGATCTGTACTCGGTTCAGCTGGACATCAGCATGACGGGCTCCGTCGATCCCGACCGCATGCGCGATGCCGTGCATGACGTGCTGAGGCGCCGCCCGAACGTGGTCGCCCGGTTCTTCGAGGATTTCGGGGAGCCCGTCCAACTGCTGTCGGCTGAGCCCGAACTCGCCTGGCAATACGTCGAATTGGCCGAGACCGCCGACATCGACGGGCAGATCGCCCGGCTGTCCGCCGCGGAGCGCGCGGCGGTGTGCGATCTGGCGAACAAGCCACCGTTCCGGGCCGCGCTGATCCGCACCGCGGTCGACCGCTACCGGTTCGTGCTCACCAACCACCACATCGTGCTCGACGGTTGGTCGAAACCGATCCTGCTGCAGGAGATCTTCGCCGGCTACTTCGGCGCAAGGTTGCCTGCCCCGGTGCCGTACCGGAGGTTCGTCACCTGGCTGTCCGACCAGGACAACACGGCGGCCAGGGAGGCTTGGCGCCGCGTGTTCGCCGGGTTCGATACGCCGACGCTGATCGGTCCTCCCGGCCGGCTGTCACTCGGACGGCGCGGCGTCGAGTCCTTCCAGGTTGATGCCGAGACCACCAAGGCCCTCGGCGATCTGGCGCGGTCCTGCCACACCACTGTCAGCACCGTGCTGCAGGCTGCGTGGGCCCAGTTGCTGATGTGGCTGACAGGCCAGCACGATGTCGCTTTCGGCACAGCGGTTTCGGGGCGGCCGGCCGACCTGGCGGGTGCCGACTCGATGGTGGGCCTGCTGATCAACACGGTGCCCGTGCGGGCGACGATCACACCGGCGACCACCATCGCCAGCCTGCTCGACCAATTGCAGGGGGCGTACACCGACACCCTGGAACATCAGCACCTCGCCTTGGCCGAGGTGCACCGCGCGACTGGCCATGACCAGCTGTTCGACACGGTTTTCGTCTACGAGAACTACCCGATCGACACGGCTGCCTTGCTGGGCGTGCACGAATTGGCCATCACTGACTTCGCCAATCGCGAATACAACCACTACCCGCTTTCGGTGCAAGCCGTTCCGGGCCATGAATTGGGTCTTCGCGTCGAATTTGACACTGACGTCTTCGACGCGGCCCGCATCGGCAGGTTGGTGAACCGGTTACGACGGGTACTGGTGGCCATGACCGCAGAGACGAGGGAGCAGTCATGAGCATCGACTCCAGCCGCACGTTGTTGTCGTTCGATCTACTCGACGACGGTGAGCACGATCAACTCGACGAATGGGGCAACCGGGCCGTGCTCACCGGGCCCGCGCGCACACCGGTGTCGATTCCGACCCTGTTCTCCCGTCAGGCCGTTCGCGCGCCGCAGGCGGTTGCTCTGGTCAGCGGTGACCGGTCGTGGACCTATCGCGAGCTGAACGAGGCCACCAATCGGCTGGCGCACCTGCTGGCCGAGCACGGCGCAGGCCCAGGCGAATCCGTTGCGCTGCTGCTGCCGCGTTCGGGCCAGGCCATCGTGGCCATCCTTGCGGTGCTCAAGACGGGCGCCGCGTATCTGCCGATCGACCCCGCGCATCCCGATGCCCGCATCGAGTTCATGATGTCGGATGCGATGCCGGTGGCGGCGTTGACCACCGCGGATCTGCGGACGCGCCTGGACGGCACCGACGTGCCGGTGCTCGACATCGAGGATCCCGCCGTCGACAGCCGGCCGAGCACCGCGCTGCCCGGTCCGAAACCCGACGACCTGGCGTACATGACCTACACGTCGGGCACCACCGGTGTCCCGAAAGCGGTTGCGGTCACCCATAACAACGTGACGCAGCTGGTCGACGGACTGCACGCAGACCTGCCTTCGGGCCCCGGTCAGGTGTGGTCCCAATGGCATTCGCTGGTCTTCGATGTATCGGTCTGGGAAATCTGGGGCGCGCTGCTGCGCGGCGGCCGCCTGGTGGTGGTACCCGAATCGATCGCGAGCTCACCAGAGGATCTGCACAAGCTCCTGGTCTCCGAAAAGGTGACGGTGCTCTGCCAAACTCCTTCGGCGGCGGGCATGTTGTCGCCGGAGCACCTGGATTCGACGACCTTGGTGGTGGCCGGTGAGGCCTGCCCGACCGAACTGGTCGACCGGTGGGCGACACCCGGGCGGGTGATGATCAACGCCTACGGCCCGACCGAGGCGACGATCTACGCGGCGATGAGCAAACCGCTCAAGGCGGGATCGGGGGTGGCCCCGATCGGGTCGCCGGTGCCCGGCGCGGCGCTGTTCGTGCTCGACCAGTGGCTGCGCCCCGCGCCCGAGGGCGTGGTCGGCGAGCTGTACGTGGCGGGAACCGGTGTGGCGACGGGGTATTCGCGTCGTCCCGGGTTGACCGCGTCCCGATTCATGGCCTGCCCGTTCGGCAAGCCGGGCGACCGGATGTACCGCACCGGTGACCTGGTCCGCTGGGGCGACGACGGGCAATTGCAGTACCTGGGTCGCTCAGACGAACAGGTCAAGATCCGCGGGTACCGCATCGAACTCGGCGAGGTACAGGCCGCCCTGGCCCGGCTCGACGGTGTGGATCAGGCCGTCGTGATCGCGCGGGAAGACCGTCCCGGTGACAAGCGCCTCGTCGGATACATCACCGGCTCCGCCGATCCCACTGCGCTGCGGGCAGAACTGGCCCAACGCCTGCCGACCTACATGGTGCCTGCCGCCATCGTGACCATCGAGTCGATTCCGTTGACCGTCAATGGAAAACTCGACAAGCGGGCGCTGCCTGCCCCTGAGTACCGCAGCAACGGCAGCGACTACCGGGCCCCGTCGACCCCCGTCGAGGAGATTCTCGCCGAGATCTACGCCCAGGTGCTCGGACAGCAGCGCGTCGGCGTCGACGATTCGTTCTTCGACCTGGGCGGCGACAGCATCCTGTCGATGCAGGTGGTGGCCCGAGCCCGCGCAGCCGGTGTGTCGTGCCGCCCGCGGGACATCTTCGTCGAGCAGACCGTGAGCAGGTTGGCCCAGGTATCGGCCTTCACCGATGCCGAATCGGCCGTGGTCGACGACGGTCTCGGCCCGGTGGTCGCCACCCCGATCATGCGGTGGCTGCAGACCGTGCAGGGCCCGGTCGACCAGTTCAACCAGACCTTGGTGCTGCAGGCCCCGGACGGGGTCACCGAAGCCGACGTGCTCGTCGTGCTGCAGGCTCTACTGGACCGGCACGCCACGTTGCGCCTGAAGGCGCCGATCGTGGACGGCGACTGGTCACTGCTGGTTCCCGAACAAGGTGCGGTCGACGCGCGCTCGTGCCTGAGCACCCTCGACGCGCTGTCCGACGACGCATTGATCGCGGCGCGGTCCCGGTTGAACCCGGCGACCGGGGCGATGGTCAGCGCGGTGTGGGCCCCGCAGGAGCGGCAGCTGGTGCTGATGATCCATCACCTCGCTGTCGACGGGGTGTCGTGGCGAATTCTCTTGGAAGACCTGAACATTGCGTGGGCGCAGCATCACAGCGGCCAGCAGGTCGAATTGCCATCGGGCGGTACGTCGTTCGCGCGGTGGACGGCGCTGCTGGCCGACCATGCGCGGGAGCACGCTGTGGTGGAGCTCGCCGACAGGTGGCGTCGCGTGGCGCAGACACCAGCCGCGTTGCCCGCCGTCCAGCCGGACGTTGACACCTATGCCAACGCCGGGCAACTGTCGGTGTCGCTCGACCCCGACACCACGAAGCAGCTGCTCGCCGAGGTGCCCGCGGCGTTCCACGCAGGCGTGCAAGACATTCTGCTGATCGCGTTCGGGCTGGCCTGGGCGCAATACCTGGGGACGGGCGCCGCACCGATCGGTATCGACGTCGAGGGCCACGGCCGGGTTGAAGACCTCGCTTCCGATGTCGATCTGTCCCGCACCGTGGGCTGGTTCACCACCAAGTACCCGGTGGCGCTCGCGGTCGGCGAGCTGTCCTGGGAGCAGGTGACCGCGGGTGAGGCTGCGCTGGGCCCGATCATCAAGTCCGCCAAGGAACAATTGCGTGCGCTGCCCGACGGCGTCACCTATGGCCTGCTGCGGTACCTGAACCCCGACGTGGACCTCGACGGGCTGGACCCGACCATCGGGTTCAACTACCTCGGACGCCTCGGCGCAGGTGCGGGTGATCTGTCCGACGAGCTGTGGCGTATCGACCAGGACGCGTTGACGCTGACGGGCGCAGCCTCCTCGGTGGCGATGCCGTTGATGCACACCGTCGAACTCAACGCGGGCACTGTGGATTCCGATTCCGGGCCACAGCTGCAGGCGGGTTGGACCTGGGCGCCCTCGGCCATGGACCGGGCGCAGGCCGACCGACTGAGCCGGCTGTGGTTCGAAGCCCTGAAGGGCATCTGCGCGCATGTGCGAAACGGCGGCGGCGGGTTCACGCCGTCCGATCTCGCCCCGGCGCGGTTGAGCCAGGCGCAGATCGACGATCTGGCAGAACGACACACCATCGCCGATGTGCTGCCGCTGACCCCGGTGCAGGAAGGCCTGCTCTTCCACTCGACCATCGCGCGGGGCACCGAGAACGATGTCTACGCAGTGCAGTTGGACATCACCGTGACCGGCGTGCTCGATCAGCACCGGCTGCGAGACGCCGTGCATGCGGTCGTCGCGCGCCACCCGAACCTCGCGGCCCGGTTCTGCGAACTGGCCGACGAGGCGGTGCAGATCATCCCGGCCGACCCGGTGATCGCCTGGCGGTATCTGGACCTGCGGGGCGACGACCTCACCCCGGACGACGAGATCGACCGCTTGTGCACCGCCGAGCGCGCCGCGGTGTGCGATCTGGTGGAACGGCCGACGTTCCGCGCCACGTTGATCCGGACCTCGGGCAATCAGCACCGCTTCGTGCTGACCTTCCACCACATCGTGATCGACGGGTGGTCACTGCCGATCCTGCTGCAGGAGATCTTCGCCGGTTACTTCGGGCATCGGTTGCCCGCTGCGCCGTCGTACCGCAACTTCGTCAGCTGGCTGAGCCGGCAGGATCGGGATGCCGCCCGGGCGGCGTGGCGCGAGGTGTTGGACGGGTTCACCACGCCCACCCTGGTCGCACCGCCGAGCCACGGCGGGCCGCGCGGCGTCGAGTCGTACCGGCTGTCCGCCGAAACCACGAAATCCCTTGGCGAACTGGCGCGTTCATGCCACACGACCGTGAACACGGTGCTGCAGGCGGCGTGGGCTCAGCTGCTCATGGCCCTGACGGGCCAGCGCGACGTGGCCTTCGGCACCGCGGTATCCGGCCGGCCTGCGGAGTTGGCAGGCTCCGAGTCCATCGTGGGTCTGATGATCAACACCGTGCCGGTGCGGGCGCGTACCACCGCGACCACCACCGTCGCGGATCTGCTCGACCAGTTGCAGCGCCACCACAACGACACCATCGAGCACGAGCACTTGGCGCTCAACGAGATTCATCACGTCGCAGGCCACGAGCAACTGTTCGACACGCTGTTCCTGTATGAGAGCTATCCGATCGACACCAGTGCCTTCGCGGGTGTTCACGAGCTGGCGGTCACCGAGTTCAACAACCGCGAGTACAACCACTACCCGCTGTCGGTGATGGCCCTGCCGGGTCACGAACTCGGCCTGCGCGTCGAGTTCGACGCCGATGCGTTCGACGTGGCCACCATCGAAGCGCTCGTCGAGCGGTTCCAGCGGGTGCTGGAGACCATGACGGCCGATCCGACTCGGCGGCTGTCATCGATGGACGTGGTCGAACCGGGTGAACGCGACGTCATCGACACGTGGGGCAACCGGGCGCTGTTGTCGCAGCCGGTGACGGCGGCGAAGTCGATTCCGGAGCGGTTCTCCGAGCAGGTGGCCCGTGACCCGGGGGCCATCGCGGTGACGTTCGACGGTCGCTCTCTGAGCTACGGCGAACTCGACGAGGATGCCAACCGGTTGGCGAACCTGCTGGCGGTCTACGGCGCGGGCCCGGGGGAGTCGGTGGCCCTGTTGGTGCCGCGGTCCGACGAAGCGATCGTCGCGATCCTGGCGGTGCTCAAGACCGGCGCGGCGTATCTGCCGATCGACCCGTCGGTGCCGACCTCGCGGTTGGAGTTCATGCTCGCCGACGCCAAGCCGATCGCCGCGGTCACGACCGCGGATCTGCGTCCGCGGCTGGAGAATTCCGATGTGCTGGTCGTCGAGGTCGACGATCCCGATGATCCTGCGACCACGATCTACCCGAGCACCACGCTGCTGCCGCCTGCGCCCGACGACATCGCCTACACGATCTACACGTCGGGGACCACGGGCGTGCCCAAAGGCGTTGCCATCACGCACAGCAACGTCACCCAGGTGTTGGAGAAGTTGCACCCCGACATGCCCGCAGGCCCAGGGCAGGTCTGGTCGCAATGGCATTCGCTGGTCTTCGACGTCTCGGTGTGGGAGATCTGGGGTGCGCTGCTGCACGGTTCGCGGTTGGTGATCGTGCCCGAACACGTCGCGGGCGCGCCGGACGACCTGCACAAGCTGTTGATTGCAGAACAGGTCACGGTGCTCTACCAGACTCCTTCCGCGGTCGGCATGTTGTCGCCGGAAGGTCTGGAGAACACGGCGTTGGTCGTGGCCGGTGAAGCCTGCCCGACGGAGGTCGTGGACCGGTGGGCGACCGGGCGGGTGATGCTCAACGCTTATGGCCCGACCGAGGCGACGATCTACGCGGCGATCAGCGCTCCGCTCAAGAAATCCTCGGGACCGGTCGTACCGATCGGTTCACCGGTGCCGACCGGTGCCACGTTCGTGCTCGACGAGTGGCTGCGGCCCGTACCGGCCGGCGTGGTCGGCGAGCTGTATCTGGCAGGCCGGGGCTTGGGCCTCGGGTATGTGAACCGGGCCGGGTTGTCGGCGTCGCGGTTCGTGGCATGCCCGTTCGGCAGGCCCGGGGAGCGGATGTACCGCACCGGTGACCTCGTCCAATGGGGCCCCGACGGGCAGCTGCAGTACCTGGGCCGCGCCGACGAGCAGGTCAAGATTCGCGGGTACCGCATCGAACTCGGCGAGATCCAGGCTGCGCTCGCGGACCTGGACGGTGTCGAACAGGCGGCGGTGATCGCACGGGAAGACCGTCCCGGCGACAAGCGACTGGTCGGTTATGTCACCGGCTCCGCGGACCCGGTCGAGCTGCGTGGCGCGTTGGCTCAGCGCCTGCCCGCCTACATGATCCCGGCGGCCATCGTGGTGGTGCCTGCGCTGCCCTTGACCGTCAACGGCAAGCTCGATCGTCGTGCCCTGCCTGCCCCTGAATACCGCAGCGCCGCAGGCACCTACCGGGCGCCGGCGAACCCCGTCGAGGAAACCATCGCAGGCATCTACGCCCACGTGTTGGGGGTGGACCGGGTCGGCGTCGAAGACTCGTTCTTCGACCTCGGTGGCGACTCGATCTCCGCGATGCGGGTGACCGCGGCGATCAACACTGCCCTCGACGCGCAACTCGCGGTCCGAACCCTGTTCGAGGCACCGACGGTGCGGATGCTGAGCCACCAACTCGACAACGCCGTCGAATCGGATGCGTCGCCGGGTCTCGGCGGGGTCAGCTTCTCGTCCGTGCACGGCGGTACCGATATCGGTGAGGTCCACGCGCGGGATCTGACGCTGAACAAGTTCATCGACAGCACCACGTTGAGGACAGCTCCGACGCTGCCGCGGCCGGACGGGCACGTGCAGACCGTGCTGCTGACCGGGGCCACCGGATTCCTGGGACGGTATCTGCTGCTGGACTGGCTCAAGCGGCTGCGACGTGTCGATGACACCGTGATCTGCCTGGTGCGGGGCAAGTCCGACGAGGATGCGCGCCGCCGCCTCGAGGCGACCTTCGACACCGATCCCGTCCTGCGCAAGCACTTCCAGGAACTGGCGGCCGAGCGCCTGCTGGTCATCGCCGGAGACAAGGGCGAACCGAATCTCGGGCTGGACGAGCAGCGATGGCATGAGCTGGCCGAACGTGTCGACCTGATCGTCGACTCCGCAGCGTTCGTCAACAGCGTGCTCCCGTACTGGGAGTTGTTCGGGCCCAACGTCATCGGTACCGCCGAACTGATCAGATTCGCGCTCACCACCAAGCTCAAGCCGTACACCTTCGTGTCCACGTCGGATGTCGGACGTCAGATCGAACCCTCGATGTTCACCGAAGACGCCGACATCCGGCAGATCAGCGCCACTCGCACCGTCGACGCCAGCTACGCCAACGGCTACGGCAACAGCAAGTGGGCGGGCGAGGTGCTGCTGCGCGAAGCCCACGACCTGTGTGGACTTCCCGTTGCGGTGTTCCGTTCCGGCATGATCATGGCCGAGCCGGCCTACGCGGGCCAGCTCAACGTGTCGGACACGGTGACCCGGATGGTGCTGAGCATCGTGGCGACCGGTTTGGCGCCCGAGTCGTTCTATCAACTCGGCGACGGCGGCACGCGGCAGCGGGCCCACTTCGACGGTCTGCCCGTCGATTTCGTCGCGGAAGCGATCATCACGCTGGGCTGGCAGGTGGCCCGGTCGGCGTCCGCGCAGTTCGAGACGTACCACGTGATGAACCCACACGACGACGGCATCGGCATCGACACCTACGTCGACTGGCTCGTCGAGGCCGGGTATCCGATCGAGCGGGTCGCCGACTTCGGGGAGTGGTTGCAGCGGTTCGAAGACGGCCTGCGCGCGTTGCCGGAACAGCAGCGGCAGAGCTCGGTGCTGCAGATGCTGACGGTGCTGCGGCAGCACACCGACGATCTGCAGCCACCGGCGCCGACCCGCGGCTCGTATGCGCCGGCGGACCGCTTCCACGAAGCGGTGCGTGCGGCGAATATCGGTAAGGCAAACGACATTCCGCACGTCTCGGCACCGGTGATCGTCAAGTACGTCACCGATCTGCAGCGACTCGGATTGCTCTGACCGATGTGGGGACAAATTCTCGGCTGGGCGCTGTTGGTGGCACTGAACCCGATGCTGCTGGGCGGCATCGTGCTGGTGATCTCACGGCCCCGGCCTGAGCAGAATCTGTTCGCGTTCTGGGTAGCGTGTGTGGTCGTGAACGTGGTGGCACTGATGGGTGCGGTGATAGCGCTGCACAGCGTGCCGTCATTCGCCGCGTTCGCACACGGACTGTCCACGCGTGACCCTGAGTCGGGGATCCAGCCCCTGCAGTTGTGCACGGGAGTACTCGCGCTGGGCATCGCCACGTTCCTGGCGGTGCGCAGCCGGGTGCGGCCACGCGTCGCGGCGACGACGGCCGGCCGCGGCGAATCCGCGGTCATGGTCTTGGAATCCGACGAGCCGCAGACCGACTCGCGCCGGTCGGGGCCTGTCAGGAGCGTGCTGCACGCGGTCGCGTCGCCGGTCGTGCGGGTGATGGCGCGAGCGCGCGACGAGTGGGACAGCGGAGCGCTGTGGGTGTCGATGGCGCTGTCCCTGATCTATGTGCTGCCGCCCCCGTTCATCCTTGTGATGAGCACGGTCATCGTCGCGTCGGGAACGCCGATCGTCACGCAACTGATCGCGGTCCTGGTGTTCGTCGCGGTGATGCTCGTGGTCTTCGAGGTGGCCCTGCTCAGTTATGCCGTCGTCCCGGCCAAGACCCATGCGGTGCTGGAGCTGGTGCACGGATGGGCGTTGCTGCACCGCATACAGATCCTGATCGTCTTGTGCGGTCTGGTGGGGATCTGGCAGGTGCTGACGGGCGTCGGTATTGCGTAAGCCCGGGACCACCGCGTGGATCGCCTGCGCGGCGGTCCTCGTCGGGGTTGGCGCACCCGCGGCGCACGCCGATCCGGAAAGCCCGCTGTTCGGGCTGATCGACGCCGCGGCGCAGCGCCTTCAGACCGCAGACGCGGTCGCCGCGTACAAGTACCGCAGTGGTGGCGCCGTCGACGACCCGAAGCGTGAGCAACAGGTTATTGACGCGGTGACGGCGGCAGCTGCGGCTGCCCACATCGATCCGGGATACGTGGGCAACGTCTTTCGCAACCAGATCGACGCGACGAGCTCGGTCGAGTACACGCGGTTCGCGCAATGGAAGATCGACCCGGGTGCGGTGCCCGCCGAGGCGCCGGACCTGTCCGAGACCCGGACGACGATCGACCGGCTCAACCAGACCATGGTGCGGGAGATGGCCGCCCAGTGGGATGACCTGCACTCACCGTCTTGCGCCGCTGACCGGGATGCCGCGCTGAGCGCCGTGACCGCGTCCCGAGCGCTCGACCCGGTCTATCAGTCCGCGCTCGCGTACGCCACGCACGCCTACTGCCCGTGAGCGCGGCTCGCCGTCAATCGTCCTCCCACAACAGCAATTGACGCACGGCCGGTCGGGATCCGTAGGGCTGCAGCATCCGACTGGCCGGACGCGGGCGCACCCGTTGCGGCCACCAGAACCAGCGTCCGAGCAGCGCAGCGATGGACGGTGTCATGAACGAGCGCACGATCAGCGTGTCGAACAGCAGGCCCAGCGCGATCGTCGTGCCGATCTGACCGAGCACCCGCAGATCGCTGAACGCGAACGACGCCATGGTGAAGGCGAACACCAGGCCTGCCGCGGTGACGACGCCGCCGGTGCCTGCCATCGCGCGGATGATGCCGGTATTGAGCCCCGCCGCAACCTCTTCTCTGAATCGGGATATCAGCAGCAGGTTGTAGTCGGAGCCCACGGCCAGCAGCAGAATCACGGCCAACGCCAGCACCACCCAGTACAGCGGGATGCCGAGGATGTCCTGCCACACCAGCACCGAGAGCCCGAACGACGCGCCCAGTGACAGCGCCACCGTGCCGACGATGACCAGGGCGGCGACCAGGCTGCGGGTGATCAGCATCATGATGAGCAGGATCAGGCTCAGCGCCGAGATGCCTGCGATCATCAGGTCGTACTTCGCCATGTCCTGAATGTCTTTGTAGGTCGCGGCGGTTCCGCCGATGTAGATGTGCGACCCGGCCAGCGGCGTGCCTTTCACGGCTTCCGCCGCGGCGTGCCGTATCGCGGCGATATGCGAGATCCCTTGCGGCGTCGCGGGATCGACATCGTGGGTGATGATCATGCGGGCGGCCTTGCCGTCCGGCGAGAGGAACAGTTTCAGGCCGCGCTGGAATTCGGGGTTGGTGAAGGCCTCCGGCGGCAGATAGAAGGAGTCGTCGGTCTTCGCGGCGTCGAAGGCCTGGCCCAGCGCGGTGGCGTTCTGAAGCGCCGCAGCGGTCTGGTCATAGATCCCCGACTGCGTGGCGTAGTTCGTCATCGTCAGGTCGCGGTTGGTCTGCTGGCTGGCGATCTGCGGCGGGATCAGCGCCAGCAGCTTCGGTTGCAGCTGGTCCAGTTTGTCGAGGCTCGCCGTGACATTTCCCAATTGGTCGGTGAGCGCGTCTATCCCGTCGAGCGCGTCGAAGATCGACCGCAGTGCAGCGCAGATGGGGATGTCGAAACAGTGTGGTTCCCAATAGAAGTAATTGCGCAGCGGTCTGAAGAAGTCATCGAAGTTGGCGATCTTGTCGCGCAGGTCCTGCGTCACCTCGACGGTTCGGTGGAACGCTTCGACCTGGTCGTGGGTGGCGGCCGCGCTCTGTTGCTGCAGGGCGTACTGCTGGCGCAGGATGCCGATGGTCTTGTCGATCTCGCCGACCTGCTTGAGCAGGTCGCGGGCCCGGTCCTGCTGATACTTCAGATTCTGGATCTGCCCGGCGCTCTGGGCACTGATCTGGAACGGTATCGAGCTGTGGTCCAGCGGCGTGCCCAACGGGCGGGTGATGGACTGGACCTGCGCGACGCCGGGGGTGTGGAACACGGCCTTGGCGACGCGTTCCAGCAGGATCATGTTGGCCGGGTTCCGCAGGTCGTGGTCGGACTCGATCATCAGCAGTTCGGGATTGAGCCGGGCTTTCGAGAAGTGCCGTTCCGCCGCGGTGTAGCCGACGTTGGAGGGGGCGCTCGCGGGCATGTAGGAGCCGACGTCGTAGCTGGTCTTGTAGCCAGGCAGGGCCAGAAGTCCGATGAGGGCCACCCCGATGGTCACCACCAGAATCGGTCCGGGCCAGCGCACGATGGCCGTGCCGATCCGTCGCCATCCGCGGGTGCGGGTGCTGCGTTTGGGTTCAAGCAACCCGACCTGGCTGCTCAGGGTCAGCACCGCAGGCGCCAGGGTGAGGGCGGCGACAAGGGCAACGAGGACGCCGATCGCGGCCGGAATACCGAGGCTTTGAAAGTAGGGCAGGCGCGTGAAGCTCAGGCAGAAGACGGCGCCGGCGACCGTCAGACCCGAGCCGAGGACGACGTGGGCCGTGCCGCTGTACATGTTGAAATACGCGGTCTCGCGGTCCTCCCCGGCGCTGCGCCCCTCGTGGTATCGCCCGAGCAGGAAGATGGCGTAGTCCGTGCCAGCGGCGATCACCAGCAGCGTGAGCAGATTTGTGGAATATGTTGAGAGACCGATGATTCCGTTATTCGCCAGGAAGGACACGATGCCGCGGGCGGCGGCCATCTCGATGAGCACGGTGATCAGCACCAGGATCATGGTGACCACCGAGCGGTAGACCAGCAGCAGCATGATGGCGATCACCAGGATGGTCAGCAGGGTGACCTTGGTGGTGCCCTCGTTGCCCACTTCGAATTGGTCGGCGACCTGAGGCGCGGCACCAGTGACATACGCCTTGACGCCGGGGGGTGCCGGTGTGCGATTGACGATGTCGCGCACCGCGTTCACCGACTCAAGGGACAACGCCTCGCCTTGATTGCCTGCCAGGAACACCTGAACGTAAGCAGCCTTGCCGTCGGGGCTCTGTGAGCCCGCCGCTGTCAGCGGATCGCCCCAGAAGTCCTGGATGTGCTGGACGTGCTTGTGGTCCTGCGATATTCGTTGAACCAGGGTGTCGTAGTAGGCGTGGGCGTCGGCGCCGAGCGGCTGGTCGCCTTCCAGCACGATCATCGCGGCGCTGTCGGAATCGAACTCGCCGAAGACTTCGCCGATGTGTTTGATTGCCTGCAGTGACGGCGCGTCGGGCGAACTCAGCGCGACGTTGTGGGCCTCGCCGACCACTTCCAACTGCGGAACCAGCACATTGGTGATCGCCGCGACGGCCAGCCAGAACAACACGATCGGCACCGAGAGCCTGCGGATCGTCTTTGCCGCCCTCCCGCCGCTCATCCGGATTTGTCCAGGCAGTACGTGTAGGCGTTCACGGTGTTGGCCGCTCTCTCGTCTTTGACCACGTCGTCGATGGTGATGCGGCAGCCGATCGAGTCGCTGTCACCTTGGGCCTGGACGTTGACGAACACCGCGGGATCGGTCGTGGTGGTGTCGTAGGACCAGGGCAGTGGGGCATCGTCGACGCGCTGCGGTTGAGCGTGGACGTCCAGGTAATTGATCGACGCCACGGTTCCCGGCGGACCGAAGACCTCAAGGACCACATGCTTGGGGTTGAACGGAACGATCTCGCTCGAGAGGTCACTGGGAGTTCCCGTGTGCACACCACCGAAAGCGGAGTGCAATCGGTACACGGTGAACGCGGCTACGGCGATGACCCCGAGTGCGACTAACAGCATCCAACCCCGCCTGACCGAGCTGCCAATCGAAAGTGTCCGCACCCGTTCGCCTTTCGATAACCGGGACGCGATGGCTGGGGTTGGAGGGGTCCTTTCCGCGCGGTGGGAAACGACCGCTCTGAACGGTACGGTACGGTACAGGACTGCCGTGGGCAAGGGGTTTGAGCGGCGAATCCGTGCGGGCGCGGTCTTACTCGACCGGGCGGGTGAGGCTCGGGATCATGACGTTGTCCACGAGGGCCCGCACGGTTTCCGGGGTGGGGGGCCGGTTCGGGATGATCGACCGGAAGATGAGGTAACCCGGCATCAGATCCCACAGTTCGTCGCTGATGGCGGATTCGCTGATCTCACCGCGTGCGACAGCCGCTCGCAGGATCAGCTCGAGCATGGCTTTGCGCTGATCGAGGAACTGGTGCTGCATGGCCTCGCTCAGCGCGGGATCGCGGGACACCTCGGTGAGCACCGCCCGGATGGTGGTGCCGTGCTGGTGGGCCTGCTCGCAGATCACCTGACCTACACGCAGCAGATCCCCGCGCAACGAGCCGGTTTCGGGCGGGACGGCAACCTGCCGGATGCCCTCGATGAAGGCGGCCAGGACCAATTCGCCCTTGGAGGGCCAGCGCCGGTACACCGTCGCCTTGCTCGCGCGGGCCGTGGCAGCCACCGCGTCCACGGTCAGTCGGTCGTAGCCGTGCTCCTGCAGCAGCCGCAGCGTGATGGCGAGCAGCTCTGCTTCACGGGGCGACCACGGCGAGGATTCCGTGGTGCAGTCGACAGGCACAGCGCTCACCATAGATCGACCGGCACAGTACGGTCCAGGACCGTACTGTTCGGGAATGCATCAGTGGCCGAGATGGATCTGGACGCCCTGGGCGCGCAGCTGGCCGAAGCTGTAGCTGAACTCGCCACGGTGGCCGACCGAGACGACGTAACGGTCCTGGCCCTCGGTGACGGGAAAGCTGAATGAGAAGGTGCAGTTTGCGCTGTTGCCCTTACCCTGCCCCAGCGCCGTCGTGGCCAGGATTTCGCCCTTGCCGTTCTTCACGGTGACTTGCGTGTCCCGGCCGACGTCGGAGTAGCCGTTGGCCCCCTGGCACGACGCGCCGTCAGACGCGATCGCATCCACGCCCGCGCTGTCGGTGACGACGAAAATGCCTGCCACCGTGGCGGTATCAAGCGTGTGGAAGCCCTGGGTGAACTGTGGGCAGAACGAGTCGACGGCGATCTTGTCGGCGGGAAGGCCTTGCTGCGGGCCGCCGTCGTCGAGCTGACGACAGACCTGATGGCCGTGCGCGACGGCGTTGGCATCGGAATTGAACTGGTTGGACAAACCCGCTTCTTTCAGCGCCGAGAGGTACCCGGATTCCGGCGGGGGAGCAGGACGCCGAGCAGCCATCAACAGCACCCAGGCAACCACCGCCACCATGACGAGGATGACGGTCGCCGCACCCGTTCCCAGCCACGTCGACCGGATGCTCGACCGGGAGGCGGGCAACTCGACGTAATCCGGCAGCATCCGCCCGCCGTCGGGGTCCGACGATTGGGCCCGGCCGTCGCGGACGCGGTTCGTGGGATGGCCCGCGGCGTAATACCGGCCTTCGTGACGCGCCGTGGGATCCGGCCGCCACCCTGTCGGCGACGTGGACTCCTGCACTCGACCGCAGCGGTCGCACGTGCCGCTGCGGTCGACTTCAGCACCGCAAAACGGGCAGTTCATCGGATCCGCAATTCATCATCACTACTGTTATATGACGGTCGGATCCGATTCGAGTGCGGGCGGGGCAGATTCGCGCGGGAACCGTGACCCACATCGGCGAATCCCGCCCAGCCGGCGAAGAACACCCGGATCATTGTTGGGAACGGTAGCTGCGGCGACGCCGTGTACTGGAGGTACAGGCAAAGCCGCTGCGGCGGCGCCCGACGAAAGGATCCGACGATGATTCGAGTTGCACGGCTCGCGGCGACAGCAGCCGTGGCGGCCGCGATAACGGTCGCCGGCCTGGCGCTCGATGCAGGTACCGCCCAGGCCGACCCGTTTCCCGCTCAGCCGCACAGCTGGTGCCCGGGACAGGCGTTGCCGTTCAACAACATTCAGTGGGATATGGGCACCTGCCACACGTGGTACATCGTCCCGTTCGGCCAGGGCAACGTGCGGATGGTCGACCTGAACGGCAACCCGCTCGACAGCTTCATCTCCGCAGACGGACCGGCCCCGATGCTCACGCCTCCGCCACCGCCGCCTCCGCAGCCACCGCACCCGTTCTGCACCCCGCGCGGCTCGCTGATCATCATCCCGCCGATCTGCGACGAGATCGGCTACTGAGCCGTCGCGCGCACGTCGAAAACCAACTCCTGCGCGGTGGCGAGGCCGGTGGCGATCGCCCCGGTCAACACCGCATCCTCGCCGAGCTGACCGGCGATGATCTCGGGTATCACCGGACTGGTGGCGGCCAGTGCCGTGCGAATCGGTGCCACGAGCAGGTCCGCGTTGTTGCCGATCCCGCCGGCCAGGATGATCAGCGACGGGTCCACGATCGCAATGATCGCCGACACCACGAACGCGAGCCGGAACGTCTCTTGCGCAACCACTTCGAGGGCCGCGGGGTCACCTGCGCGGGCCAGCTCGAAGACGGCCTTGGCGCTTCGGACGTCGGTCAGGCCGGCGTCATGGGCGGCGGCGACCACGGCCTGCCCCGCAACGGCGGCCTCCGCCGACGCCGGTCCCGGCGTGCCGTTCACATTGAACGCCAGATCCGAGATCTCGCCGGCCGCGCCGCGGGTGCCGCGGTAGATCTGCCCGTCGAGTACGAACCCCATGCCCAGGCCGGTTCCGATGGTCAGGCAGGCGAACGTGTCCACGCCGACGGCAGCACCCGCTGCATGCTCGCCTGCTGCGCAGAGATTGGCGTCGTTCTCGACCATCACGATCGAACCGCTCTGATCCAGGCCCGCGATGAGCTCGTGCAGCAGGCCGCGCCGCTCCCAGCCGGGGAGGTTCGGGGCGCGGCGCACCGTCCCGTCTTCCAGGTCCGGTACGCCCGGGGTACCGACGACGGTGACGACGACGTCGTCGTCGGCGAGCCCGGCGGCGGCCACACTGCGTTTCGCGGTGGCAAGAACTGTGCGCAGCAGCGCCGAGCCCGAACGGCACCTGTTGGGTTCGTCGATGCGGGCGACGATGCGTCCGGCAAGGTCTGCGACCGCAACCCGAATCTGCTGTCTGCCGATGTCGATACCGACGACATGTCCTGCATCCGAGACGATTTCGTACACCACGGCCGCTCGTCCGGGTTTCGACGGGCTCATCCCCGCCGGCCGCACCAGGCCCTGCGCCTCGAGGTCCGCCAACGCCTGTCCGACGGTCGGCTTCGAGAGTCCGGTGGCGGCGGCCAACTGCGGCCGGCTCGCCTCGCCGTGCTCACTGAGGCGGCGGAGAATCAGACGCTGATTCAGTGCCCGCATGTGTGCGGGTGTGCCTATCTCACGTCCGCTGTTGATCGTCACGTGCAGATTCTCCATCTCGTGTGGCGACGGCCCAATCTGGGATCTTCCCCCGACAGATTCTATGTGTTAAGAAACTTTACTAACACTTAGTGCGGAGGTTGGCAGTGACTTCGAATCCCGGTTATCACGTGAATGCGCCGGCCGCCCCAGCGCCCGGTCTGGAACGCAAGATCGGCCCGCTTCAGGCGACGGCGATCAACATGACGCAGATGTGCGGCATCGGGCCGTTCGTCACCATCCCGGCCATGGTGGCGACGATGGGCGGCCCGCAAGCGATGTTCGGTTGGCTGATCGGCGCTGTGCTCGCCGTGGCCGACGGATTGATCTGGGCCGAGTTGGGCGCAGCGATGCCGGGAGCCGGTGGAACGTACATCTATCTACGTGAGGCTTTTCAATACCGGACTGGCCGACTCATGCCGTTCCTGTTCGTCTGGAGCGCCGTGCTGTTCATCCCGCTGATCATGTCGACCGGGGTGATCGGGCTCGTTCAATACCTTGGCTACCTGATCCCGGGAGTTGTCTCAGACGGAGGCCTCACCGTGCTCGGTCATGTTATCGGTGCGGTCATCACGCTTATCGTGGGTGCCGCGCTGTTCCGCCGCATCGGTGAGATCGGGAAGCTCACCACCGGACTGTTCATCGTCATGCTCCTCGCGGTGCTCGCCACGATCGTCGCGGCATTCAGTCATTTCGACCACACGCAGGCATTCGCATTCACCCCGGGGGCATTTCAGGCCGGCGGAGCGTTCTGGGCAGGACTCGGGGCAGGGCTCATCATCGCGATCTACGACTACCTCGGATACAACACGAGCGCATATCTGGGTGGGGAGGTCATCGATCCCGGCCGGACACTTCCGCGATCGATCATCGTCTCGATCCTGGGTATCGCGGGCCTGTACCTGCTGATGCAGATCGGTGTGCTCGGCGCGATTCCGCTCGAGGAATTGAAGAGCGCGACGTCCGTGGCATCGACGGTGCTCGAGAAAGCCTGGGGTACGACCGCGGCGGACGTCGTGACGGGCCTGATCGTCATCGCCGCTATCGGCTCGGTGTACGCCGGCCTACTCGGCGGATCCCGGGTACCGTTCGAAGCCGCCCGTGATCACGTGTTCCTGCCGGTGTTCGGGCGGGTGCATCCGAAACTGCGGCTGCCGACCGCCGGCGTCGTGGCCATGACTGCCATAACCCTTGTGGGAACGCTGTTCTCACTCACCGTGGTCATCAACGCCGCCGTCGCCACGCTGGTCATCATCCAGTCACTGGCCCAGGTCGCCGCGATCGTCGTACTGCGCCGCAGGCAGCCCGACCTGAATCGTCCCTACCGGCAATGGCTTTACCCGGTCCCGACCCTGGTCGCCTTCGCTGGTTGGGTGTACATCTACGTATCGTCGACGTGGCAGTCGATCAGTTTGTCGGTCGGCTGGATGATCCTCGGGGCCATCGGATTCCTGATCTATGCGCGCACCGAGAAAACCTGGCCGTTCGGCCCCAAGCTCATTCACGAAGGCTTCGCATCGACGACTGGCGAAGGGGGTCATTAGCGCACCCGCCGATCCAGGCCAGTTAGCACACTGACTCTGCGTCCACGGCGCAAAATCGCGAGAAACCAACGCCCCCACCGCAGGGTCAACGGTGAGTCGTGTCACTCGATCAGGTTGCGCACGAATGGTTTCGGGCCGAGGAAACTTGTCGGACCTGAGTGCAAGAATGGGTTCATGCCATCGGACGCAACACCTTTCGACGCTGACGCGGTGAGCCCTGTGCAGCGGTTGGAGGTGTTGCTCGAGGAGTTGTCGGAACTGTGCGGGCAGCGCAACGCGATCGACGGACGGATCGTCGACATCGTCGCCGAACTCGAACGCGATGAGTTGTGCGGTGCCACCGGCGCCCGGTCCATCGCCGAGTTGGTGGCCTGGAAAACCGGTGCCACGCCGCACAATGCCGGGGTCATGGTCACGGTCGCGCGTCGGGCCGAGGAGTTCTCGCTCTGTGTCGAGGGGTTGCGGGAAGGCCGGCTGTCGCTGGATCAGGTCGGGGTGATCGCCGAGCGAGCCGCCGATGGCTCCGATGCGCACTACGCCGAACTGGCCGCGGTGGCCACCGTCACCCAACTGCGCACCGCGGTGAAACTCGAACCCCGCCCCGAACCGGAGCCGCGCCCGGAACCCAAACGCGCGTTCCGCAAAGACGTGCACGAGGACCACACCACCTACCAGATCACCCTGCCCCACGACGAAGCCGCCACCGT
>NZ_LZTB01000118.1 GCF_001665685.1 Mycobacterium sp. 852013-50091_SCH5140682 | reverse complement strand
TCCCCCTCCGCCGCCTCCCATCAGCGGCTGCATCGGCTACAACGGGCGGTGGTGGGACGTCCTCGGGTAGCGGTGCGTAGTACGTGGGCGGCGGGACATAGGGCGCGATGGCGTCGGCGATGTTCGCGCAGCCGCTGACATTGATCCGGCGGCCCGCACCCACGCACACGTCGGCAGCGGCGGTACCCGCGGGCGTGACGAACACGATTGCACCGGGAATGGCGGCTGTCGCCAACGCCGCCGCGATCCAGGATCGGCGTGAGCGTCGCGTGGTCGAAGCTCTCGACATCACTGCCCCAGCAGTGGCTGGTCGGGTTCGGACATGCCGCAACGGTTGCGGAAGTCGACAAGGGGTTGGCGGATACCGAGGAGATCCGTATGGGCCTGCGGATTGCCGTCGAAGTAGGTGCGCACGGCAGTCGCCATCTGGTCGCGCGGCTGGCCGCGCAGGCTCGTGTAGAAGTCGTTGACGTCCGGATGGGTGAACAGATAGGCCGATACCGATGCCGCGACACCCGCGGAGACGCCGGCCAGGTCTGCGGCCGTGCAGTTGGGCGCGTCGACGGGCTCGGCGCCCGCCGTTGCAGGCATGAGCAGGCAGGCCATGAGCGCGGCGGCAGCGCCGGCCATCGGCAGTCCCGCCCGTCGCGCAATCGAAGAAGTCACTGGCATGGCGGGGGGATCCTTCCCGGTTGTGGCACCGATACCGAGCTGCGGCGCAGCGCAGCAGGATTATAGCGGGTATGACACCGGGCAGGTTGCCGAATTCACCTGCAGTACCATCTCATTGACGTCCTGAGTGCCGCCAGGGGACCGGATCAGCCAGAGTTGTCGCACACCGCGGCGTGGTGTCGGTAGGTAACCATGGAATCAGCGTTCTTGTTCACCTCGCGCAGTCATATGCCTTGGGTCGAAGACGTATTGGCGTCCGCCGCAGCAGAAGTCTCAGCCGCCGACGATTTCCGGCGCCGGGATGGAAGTAGAGGTATGCAAGCGACCGCAGCCCATGAGCCGCACAGTATCGTTCTGCCGAGTGGTCCATGGCCGGCCGCAGGTGTCTTCCGGTGCCGGTAAGTTTCTCGATCGCGGCACATTGCCGCCAGTCAGTTGACCCCGGGGAGGAACCCACGGTGAAGAGTGGCGAATCCGGCAAAGGCTCAATACAGAGCAGGTTGATCGCCGAGGTACGTCGTCGCATCATTGCCGGCGAGATCCCGGCCGGCGTGAACATTTCCGAACTAGCGCTGGCCGAGGAATTCGGGGTCTCGCGGACCCCGGTGCGTGAGACCTTCAAGCAGTTGCAGACCGAGGGCTTGATCGAAATCCGGCCCCGCGTCGGTACTTTTGTGACGGCACCCTCTCGGCGCGAGATCTTGGAACTGTTCGAGATGAAGGAACTGCTCGAGGGCGCCGCCGCCCGGTTGCTCGCCCAGCGAGGCCGGGTACCGGAAGTCGATCAGCTCGAAGAGAACCTGCGCCAGTTCGACAAAGCTGTCACATCGGATGATCGGGACCGTTACGCCGAGCTGGTCGACGAGTTCCACAACCTGCTCATCGTCGGTGCCGACAATGCCAAGTTGCAGAGTCATTACCGAACATTGATGAACCAGCTTGCGTATCCGCGCCTGGTGAACACGTCGCTCGGCCTGCCCGGGCGGCCCCTTCGGTCCGATCGTGAGCACCACTTCGTGCTGGATCTCATCCTCGCCAAAGACGGTGACACTGCCGAACGTGTGATGCGTGAACACGTCCGCACCAGCCGTCGGCTCATCCTTGCTCGCCTTGATCTTGCGGTCAGCACGCCGGCTTCGGACGGTGCTGAATTCAGCTGCTAGCCAATGACTTTGGTCTGCATCTATCGTGGACGTGGCCACACCGCTGAAGCGGTGGCCGCCACCCCTCACCCTCGAGTATTCATTGCCATGCAGTACCGGTGTTTCGGTGCGCGCGACGCCACCCGGGCAGTCAAAGGTGTGGTGTCATGCACCGCTAGTGCGCTATGGTGCACTCCGTGGATTCGGTAGCCAAACTCGCAACAGCGATCGGTGCGCGGGTCAAGCAGGAGCGTCAGGCGCGCGGCTGGACCTTGGACCATCTCGCCGAAGTCGCGTCGGTCAGTCGCCGCATGGTGGTCAGCGTCGAGCAGGGTGCCGTCAATCCCAGCGTGGGAACGCTGCTGCGGCTCAGCGACGCTCTCGGCGTGGGGCTCCCGGCGCTCGTGGAGCCACCGGAGCCGAAGTCGGTCAAGGTCGTTCGCTGCGGTGACGGCGCGGAGTTGTGGAGTGGTGCGGCAGGCGGGCGCGGTGTGCTGGTCGCAGGCACGAGCCCGCCGGACGTCATGGAGTTGTGGGACTGGTCGCTGGGACCGGGGGACCGGCATGTCAGCGAGGCGCACTCCGCCGATACCAAGGAACTGGTCCATGTCCTGGAGGGCGCGATCACGGTCGACGTCGCCGATGAGGTGATCGCACTGGAAACCGGGGATGCCATCGCCTTTCCCGGCGATGTCGATCACGCGTATACCAATCCGCATACAGCCCCGGCGCGATTCTCGTTGGCCGTGTTCGAACCCGGGCTGGGTGGAGCATCTGCACCTTCGGAGCCCCGTCATGGCTGAATCTCTGGCGGCGTTCCTCGCCGGCGCGCGAATCGACGACGCCGTTTTCGCCTTGCGACCCGATTACCGCGCCGTGCTGCTGGCGGTCGACGGCTTGGTGCCCGGGCCCAGCGACCACGCCGGCCAGATGCTCCTGCGCGAGGCCGAATCTCTTGCTGCGCAATCGATCAGCGAACTTCCCGTTGATCAGCTTCCGCACATCGCGGCCTGGCGCGAGGCGTATCGGGCGTTCGGGGCGAAACCGCAACGCACCCGCAACAGCGTGGAAGCCCTCACGCGGCGGGCCGGCTCGGGTCTGCCGCGAGTCAATCGGCTCACCGACATCTACAACGCGATCTCCGTGCTGCATCAGGTTCCGGTGGGTGGTGAAGACCTGTCCCGGTACAACGGGTCGCCGCAACTGATCCGCGCCACCGGCGACGAGAGTTTCGACACCATGGCCGACGGTCTGGAGATCGTCGAGAATCCGGAGCCCGGCGAAGTCGTGTGGTGCGACGACGCTGGAGTGACATGTCGGCGGTGGAATTGGCGTCAGGCCCGCCGCACCCAGCTTCGGGAAAACACGACTTCGGCGCTGTTCATCCTCGACGCGCTCGGTGCGATGACCGATGTGCAACTGCACGCCGCCGCCGATGACCTCGCTGCCCGGCTGCGCGGGTTGGGCACGAATGTCCTTGTAGAACAACGCTTTATGTCCAGCACCTCACCGAAAGCCGAGGAGTCCGCATGCTGATCCACCCATGGGATGCCGCACTGGAAACCGCCGAATGGCAGGAGTGGCTTGCCCACACCGACCAGTTCGGGATTTTGGCGGTCAACAACACCGACCCCACCCAGGCGCCGGTGGTGGTGCCCACCCATTTCACCCCGGCCGGCGAAGAGTTGCTGGTCCATCTGGCCCGGCCGAATCCGGTGTGGCCGCACCTGGAGGCTGCCCGCGAGGTTCGGCTGGTGGTGATCGGTGATTACGCGTACATCCCGACGTATTGGCGCGCCAAGGCGGGCGGCCCCGACGAGGACGGCGTGCCCACCAGCTACTACACCTCCGTGCAGTTCGTCTGCCGGCCCACAGTGGTCGACGATGCCGAGGGCAAGGTGTCGATTCTGGCTGCTCAGCTCGGGGACTTCCAGCCCGAGGGCCGGCACGCCGAGGTGGCCGTCGACGATGGTCCGTACGGGCGCATGCTGCCCGGCATCCGTGGCCTTCGACTGTCCGTTGTGCGCGTCGAGGCGAAGTTCAAGTACGACGACCATAATCCGGTCGAGCACCGCGAGCGTGTCATCGGCAGCCTCGAGGACCGCAACCATGGTCTCGACCGCGGAGCCGCAACCCAGCAACGCCGTCGGTTGGCTGCGATCGGCGACTGGAAGACGTTCCGCACCAAGCAATGACGACGGCGGTGGGCGCCCCGGCGAGGGCCGCGGCAGGTCAGCTCGTGGCGTCGAGGATCTTGATCGCGAACACCAGCGTGTCGCCCTTCTGGATCCCGGCGCCGGGCTGACCGTCGGGATAACCGTCTGCCGGCGTCATGGCGACCGCCACGGTGGAACCGATCTTCTGTCCGGCGATGGCCTTCTTGAAGCCGGTCACCACGCCGTCGAGCGGGAACTGGACCGGTTCGCCGCGTTGGTAGCTGCTGTCGAACACTTTGCCGTCACGACCGTTGACTCCCATGTAGCACACGGAGACCGTTGCGGTGTCCGCGACGACGGGTCCGTCGCCGGGAACCAGCGTGTGCACCTGCGTCTCGGTCACGCTGAACGGTGCGCCCACCTTGACGTCCGGCGCCGTGGTGTCTGTGGAACCGGTGACGCCGACGCTGCCGGTGGCGCCCGTCAGCGTCCACTGGGGATTGCCGCCTGCGGCCGGCGCTGCCGTCGGGCAGGTGCTGGCAATGGGTGCGGTGGTGCTGACCGGCGACGGGGCAGTGGCGGCAGAGGACATGTGTGTGGCCGGAGCACTCGACGTACTTGCCGACGGGCTGCCCGCATCGGAGCCACATGCGGCAAGCGTCATGGCGACCGACGCAGCGCAGGCCGCAAAGGCGACGGAACGGGTCACACGAGAGGAGTTCACGGCCGCCACGCTACAGCCCTGTCCGCGGTTCACCGGTCATCGGGCACTCGCCGGCGGCCGATACGTCATGCCGGCGTGTTGTAGCGGTACCGGTTGCGCGCCACCATCGTCAGCTTGAGGTCGTCGATGAGCGGGTCGAAGAAGGTCGCTCGATATTCGGCATCGGTGACTGCCCGCGCGCTGACATACATGAACGTCAGTGATCCCAGGAACAGCGTGGTGTAGGCCAGCGCCTGGGGGACCGGCAGCACGAGCCCGAGGATGTTGGCAGAGCCGGAACCGCCGCGGGTCCATTTGTCGGCCACTTCCGGGCTCAGCACGATGAGGCCGAGCACGAAGAAGATTCCCGAGGTGACGGCCGCGACCATAAGAACCTGCGCGATCTGGGTGGCGGCGAGAACGAAAATCTCGTTGAATCGCTCGCCGCGCGTGAGTGGATACGGTTCACCCGGGTCGGCCATCTGGTCGAACGGTGTCCCTTTCAAACGGTCGGCGTGGCGGGCAGATGCTGATGCGGATTGCAGGATCGGCTTGGCTCGCTCGACGAGGCGCGAGACCACGAACGCGACTGCGATCATGACCAGCAGGCCAACAGCCAGCCACATCCTTAACGGGGTGATCGTCGCGGCCATCAGCCACACGTGGGTGTTGAAAAACACGAGCACGGTGAGGAGTACGACCGGTAGCGACCCGACCATCAGTTCACCGATCCCCGCGATCTGCGTCATGGTGAGCCGCGCCGCCCAGCCCAGGACTGATCCGATCCCAGAGGCGGTGAGTGCGAGCACCGCTGCGACGATGCAGACCGTCACCCCCAAGGACGCCCAGTCTCGCTCAATGACGCTGCAGACCAACGCAATCACCAGTGACGTCGCCGACGCGACGGACTGACTGCGATCCGTGGTCATCCGTGCCACCAGCCAGCCGACGGCGGCAACAAGGGGCACCGCGAGTGTCACGACAGTCAGCGCGACCCATTGCACCGGGGTGATGTCGACCTCGTCGACGTCGAGCGTCGTCGTGCCGGTGAGCAGGTAGATGATCGCCGAACACGTTGAAATCACCGCGAGGCCGGCCAAGGCCGGGGCCGATCGCGGCCACACCGCCCGCAGTCGGCCGCGTGCCGTGAGAACCGACGGAAGGCCACGGTCCAGAAACCAGCGTTCAGCGGCGCGCAGGTCGGCGGCCGGCGCTGTCATCGGATCCTCGTCTGAGCGCAGAGCGGCACATTCACTGCAACACGACCGATGTGCATGCGTTCTCCGCTCGGCTCAGGACAACAACTTTCGCAGCGTAATCCCTGGTTGCTCCGCCGGCGGGGAATGCTGCGGCCCACTTTGGCCGAACTGCTCGTCTGACCTCGCCAAAAGTCTTGGCCGGCACCGAACTCATTCTCAGCAAAGCCTCAGTCGGCGCAGGCAACCTACCTTAAGGCGCCGGCACGGCGCATGGGTATCTGCGTCTCGAGGAAGAAGAAGCCACGCAATGAGTGACTGGTCGAGGAATTCGTCACAGCCGAGCCACGATGAGTGGCGCCCGAAACAGCCGTCTGATAACCAGAATCCGGAACAGTGGAACCAGTCCGGATACCACTATGCGCCCAACTCGTCCGGTGTCAGCGGGCTGTACCCGCCGCCGTATGTGGCGTACCCCGATGCGGCTGCCCCGTTCAAGGAACCGCAAGCCCAGCAAAACCCGCAGCCGCGCAAGCGTGCTCGGGTGGGTGTTCTGGTCGTCGGTACAGCCGCGATGGCGATGGCTGCGGGTGCTGCGACGGCAGTCGCCGTGGTGGACCATGCGGGGCACGCGACACCCAGCGCGCAGGCGCCCGCCCCGGCGAACATCGGAAAGCCGGCGCCGGCAAAGGGTTCCGCGCCCGCACAGCCGGGAAACTCAGCGCCCACGGGATCGGTCGAGCAAGTGTCGGCCAAGGTTCTGCCCAGTGTGGTCAAACTGCAGATCGAAACCGGGCAGGGGCGTGAGGAGGGCTCCGGCATCGTTCTCAGCGCCGACGGGCTCATCCTGACCAACAATCACGTCGTGGCTGCCGTCGCCCAGGATGCCGGCAACCAGGGCCCGATGACGTCCGACAGCGGACCACGCATGCGGATCCCCGGCCTGCCGGGCGGAATGTTCCCTGGTGGGCAGTTGCCAGGTGACAGCCAGGACGGACCGGACGCCCAGGATCCGTCGGACGGGCCGTCCGCACGACCGTCTGGCCGGGTTTCCGGGGCCACCCAGGCGACGGTGACGTTGTCCGACGGCCGTACGGTGCCGTTCACCGTCGTCGGAGCAGACCCCGCCGACGACATCGCCGTGGTTCGGGCCCAGAACGTCTCCGGGCTCACGCCGATCACCATCGGTTCGTCGAAGGATCTCAAGGTGGGGCAGAACGTCGTGGCGGTGGGCTCACCGCTGGGCCTGCAGGGGACCGTGACAACGGGCATCATCAGCGCACTCGACCGCCCCGTCGCGACCGGTGACGAGCAGACCGGTCAGCACTCGGTGATGAGCGCCATCCAGACGGACGCCGCGATCAATCCGGGCAACTCGGGAGGGGCGCTGGTGGACATGAACGGCGATCTCATCGGGGTCAACTCGGCGATCGCCTCACTGGGCGGTGGCCAGGGCTCGCAGGGTGGCGGGCAGAGCGGGTCGATCGGGCTCGGTTTCGCGATACCGGTGGATCAGGCCAAACGCATTGCCGACGAACTGGTTTCGACAGGAACCGTCCAGCACGCCTCCCTCGGTGTTCAGCTGGCGACTGCCAAGGACGGCCACGGCGCGGCCGTCGCCGGCGTCGTCGACGGTGGCCCGGCGGCCCAGGCCGGCCTGCCCAAGGGCGCGGTGATCACCAAGCTCGATGATCAGGTGATCGACGGTCCGGACGCGCTGGTCGCCGCGGTTCGTGCCAAGGCGCCGGGGGACAACATCACGCTGACCTACGACGACCCGTCCGGGGCCTCCCAGACCGCTCAGGTCACCTTGGGCCAGGTGCAGTCGTAACCGCCTAGTGCTTCTTGTTGTTCTGGTCGGCCGCAGCTTGTGCCTGATCCTGGGCGGCCTGCTGCTGTGCGGCCGCAATCGCCGCCCGTCCTTCGGGGCTGGCCGCGGAGTTGCCGGCCTGGGTTGCGGAGGCCACCGTGGCGCTGCAATTCAGGTTGAGCAGCACGGTGTCGGTGACCGCGGCGAACTTGTCGCCCTTGATCCAGGGCGCCTTTTCCGAGCTGGTCACCACACACTTGTCGTCGGGCAGCGTATCGCCCGAGCGGGTGGCGATGACGCCCTTCATGCTCGCGGCCGACAGCGCTGACTGAGCGTCGGCGTAGGTCTTACCTGCGTAGTCGTCCGCCGAGGCTACGCCGGTCGCCAAGATTCCCACCGGAATGGCTGCCGCGCCGATTGCTATGGCGGCTCTGCCGACCAGCTTGCTCATCGTCCTCCGATCGGGTCGCATTCGTAATGCACGAGGGACGTTATGAGCGGCGCACTGTTAGGACGCTGAGATGGATCTGGCAGCTCTTTGGACTTTTGCTGCGGATTCGGTTGGCCGGTGAGGATCACGCCGTCACGGGCGAAGGCTGGCGACGCGTGCCTCGTTGATCCGGTGAACGCGGACGCTCACCTCCAGCTGGAACCGGTCGGCCGGATTCTTCAGCGACAGGCCGGTGAGTTCCTCGATGAGCTTGATCCGATACATGAGGGAGTGCCGGTTCAGGAAGAGCGCCCGGGCGGCCGCGCTGATGTTCGTGGCTTCGTCGAGGAGGATCTCCAACGTGTGCACGAGTTGGCCGCGGCGGGTCTTGTCGTAGTCGACCAACGGCTGCAGAGTTTGCAGGATGGTCGCCATGCACCTCGGATGCTGACGCAGTACTTCAGCGAATTGCCATGAGCCTGCAGGTTTTTCGGTCACGGGCGACGCCACCGACGGCGCGACGGTGACGGCTTGGCCTTGCAGGGCGGGTAGCAGAACCCAACTGACGAGGTGCTCCGGCAGTGCGCTGAGCTCCTGGGCGGACGCGACCAACGCCGAGACCGTCGCCGCAGGCTGAGCCGACGAGAACTGGCACATCACGAGGTCCTCGGTCACCGACGACCTCACCGAGAGGCCGGCCGCGGCCGCCAAGTCGTGCAGAGCGTGCGCGAAGACGCCTGCGACGTCGGCCCAGGAGCCGTGCTCGTGTTCACGGCGGCCGATGGCCATCTCGATCTGCGCCTCGGGCGACAGCGGGCTGACCAACGGCAGCAGGTTTCGCTGAACCTCGGAGAAGGCGACTTCCCAGGGCAGCAGCACCACCGGGAACTCGTGGTGATCCGCGAGCGGGACCAGTGAGGCCAGCAGTTCGTGGACGGCGACGTCTGGCGGAGGGTTCACCACAACCCCGGCAGCCCGAGAGGAGACGACGTAGGTGAGGAAGTCCCGCACACCTGGCTGATGGATGTCGGCGCCGGTGGTCAGGACGAGGTCACCGGCGCGGACGAAAGATTCGGCGGGAGCGTGCTTGATGTCCACCCAGTGCACTTCGCGGGTCAACCCGCGATGCCCGGCGACGACCGAACCCTGGTCCAGCGGCGGAACGGTCAAGGCCGCCGCGACGCTCAGCGGCGTGTCCCGCGACATGTCGTCCCTTCTGCTGATCGACCGCATTCGGCTCGGTTGTTCGGTACCGCTGCCGACGAGACTGCTGCAGGGCGCCGACACCGGATTTGACGGTATCAGCGCCCTGGACGGCAGTGGAATCAGGAGAACGGTCGGTGGGCGACGGCACTCATGGAGCTGACGACAGTTCCGAGGTCGCCCGCCGGCTCAGCAGCATGCCGACGCCGAAGAACACCAGCGGCATCACGCCGAAGATCGCGGCCAGGGTCGCTGTCCCGCCGACCACCAGGGTCAGGTTCGACACGACCAGCACCAAGGCTGCGGCCAGGGCGAGGGTGGCGGCCGATGCGAGCACCACAGTGCCGGTGGATCCACCGCGGCGGCGGAAGAAGATCACCACCGAGACGGTCGTCAGCAACCAGAGGATCGCCAGCGCCAGGATTCCCAGGCCACCCAGCGGGCCGAAGATCTGCAGCACCGGATCCAGCTTCAGTGCGGCGAGGACCGCCATGATCACGAACGATGCCACGGTGATGACCAGCGAGGAGTTCGAGGGCGAACCGTGCCGCGGGTGCACCTGGCCGATCTTCGTCGAGAAGACTCCGCTCTGCCCCAGGACGAACGCATACCGCGAGCTGATGTTGTGGAAGGCCAAGGCGCACGCGAAAACACTGACGAACCAGAAAGCGGTGTTGAGGTCGCGGCCCACCATCCCGAGGTACTGCTGCGCGGTGTTCACCATGAAATTGTCCGGATCGTCCTTGGCCGCCTGGATGGCGTCGTGCCCGCCGTTGCCCTCGATGAGAGCCCAGCTGGAGAAGGCATAGAACGTCGCCACGATGCCCACCGCCCAATAGGTGGCGCGCGGCACGGTGCGGTCGGGGTCTTTGGCCTCGTCCCGGAAGACGGCGGTCGCCTCGACGCCGACGAAACCCCACAGCGCGTAGAGCAGGGCGATGCCGAATCCGCCTGCGATGCCCTGCGGGGTGAACGAGTCGCCGGTGATGCCGTGTTCGCCGCCGCGCACCACGATGACCAGGTCCAGGACCAGCAGGATGGCGACCTCGGAGACCAGGAAGACGCCGAGGACTTTGGCGCTGAGGTCGATATCGCGGTAGCCCAGCCAGGCGACGACCGCGAGCACCAGGCCCGTCAACACCCACCAGGGGATGTTCGGTCCGTCGAATCGCGTGATGAGGCCGTTGAGGATGACACCGTCGTAGGCGGCGACGGCGAGCAGAGTCGCCATGTAGGCCGGGAGCGCGAGAACGGCGGCCCCGGTCCCGGCCGCTCGGCCGAGTGACTCCCGGATGTAGGCGTAGAAGGCGCCGGCTTCGGTGACGTATTTCGACATCGCGACGAAGCTGGCCGCGAAGAGCAGGAAGATCACGCCGGCGACGACGAAGGCCACCGGGATGCCGGTGGTGTTGCCGAGCACCATCGCGATCGGCACGTTGCCGCCGATGGTCGACAGCGGCGCCGCGGCGGCCACGACCATCAGCACGATGGCGGGCACGCCGAGGTGCCCGCGCAGTTTGGCCGGATGGCGCTCCGGTGACGTATCGCCGCGAGGCGTGTTGTCCGCGTTGACAACCTCGGTCATGGGTTGATTCCTCCTCTCACAGCGCAGTCGCGGGCGGCGGCTGCGTGTAGTTCGGCGCAAGTCTGCGAGAAGGGCGGGCCGACTGTCAGAGGCTCTCTGCGACTTTCCAACACATTGTTGTAGGCCACGTCACAGCGGTACCGCCGCGGTGAGCACTGCATCAACATGTTGGTGGCAGCCGGACGCAGACCGTGGTCTCGCCCCGGAGGCCCATCGATGCTGAGCCCGTCGTGTACGAGAGAGGTATGGGGGAGCGGTATGTACCTGAGCGGCACCGAGTTTGAGCAGGATCACCGGCTCGGGCGGATCCGGATGCTCGACGAGCAGCGGGTCAACCTCGACGGGTTCGCCGAAGCCGACCCGGAACTGGGGATGATCTCGCATCTGTCACCCCACGACCCGGAACCGTCCTGGGTCGTGGGCGACGACGGCACCGTGCTGGAGATGGATTCGACTCAGGCCACGGACTTCGACACGATCGACGAGTTCATCGTGCGGTACGCGATCGACCATGCCGAGGCGCCGCGGTCGATGGCGATGGCCGAAGTCGATCTGGCGCGCATGATCGTCGACTCCAGCGTTCCCCGCGAGCAGGTGTTGAGAGTCTGTGCGGGACTGACCCCGGCGAAGATGGCGCGCGTGGTCGCGATGCTGCAGCCGGTCGAAATTCAGATGGCGATGATGAAGATGCGGGCCCGTCGCACTCCGGCCAACCAGGCCCACGTGACCAATCGCCTCGACGACCCGTTGCTGATCGCGGCCGACGCCGCGACTGCGGTGGTGTACGGGTTCCGGGAATTGGAGGCAACCGTCCCGGTGCTCGACGATGCCCCGGCCGTTGCCGTGGGACTGCTGATCGGCTCCCAGGTGCCCGCCCCCGGCGCGCTGACCCAGTGTTCGGTGGAGGAGGCCCGCGAGTTGGAAATGGGTGTGCGGGGCCTGGTTTCGTACGCCGAGACGGTGTCGGTGTACGGCACCGAACAGGTCTTCACCGATGGTGACGACACCCCGTGGTCCAAAGCGTTCCTGACCTCGTGCTACGCCTCCCGCGGGATCAAGATGCGGTTGTCCAGCGGTGCCGGGTCCGAAGTCCTGATGGGCGAGGCCGAGCGAAAGTCGATGAACTACCTGGAGTCCCGATGCGTGGCGCTGGCCAAAGGGATCGGGGCCCAGGGCGTCCAGAACGGCGGTATCGACGGCGCGTCGATCACGGCGTCGGTACCCGGTGGCGTCCGCGAGCTGATCGCGGAAAACCTCATGGTCATGCTTCGCGGGCTGGAATCATGCAGCGGCAACGACACCCTGGTTTCCGAATCGACCATGCGCCGCACCAGCCGGACGCTGCCCGTGCTGCTGTCCGGATCGGATTTCATCTTCTCCGGGTTCGGCTCGGTGATGGCCTACGACAACATGTTCGGGCCGTCCAACTTCAACGCGAGCGACCTGGATGACTACCTGGTGCTGCAACGCGACTGGGGTGTCGACGGCGGCTTGCGGTCGGTCGACCCGACCACCCTGGAGGCCATGCGCCGACAGGCGGCCGAAGCCACCCGTGCGGTCTTCGAATACCTCGGGCTCGCCGACTTCGATGACGAACACGTGGAAGCTGTTGTGGGAGCGGCAGGTTCGAAAGATCTACCGAGCACTGACGGGGTGAGGGTGCTCAGCGCGGCCAGGATGATCGAGCAATCCGGGCTGACCGTTCTCGACGTGGTCGCCGCGCTCGCCGAGACGGGATTCCCCGACATCGCCGATCGCGTGCTTGGCATGGCCCGGGCCCGGATCTCCGGCGACTACCTGCAGACCGCGGCGATCTTCGATGAGGAGATGAACGTGCTGTCGGTGCTGACCGACCCCAACGACTACCGTGGGCCGGGCACGGGTTACCGGCCGTCGGCTGAACGGCAGGCACAGATCGACAGCGTGCGACAGGCCCGTTCGGTCACCGACCTGGTGCGAGAGCAGGCGAGTTTCGCCGAACCGGACCGGCTGATCGGCCGCGGTGCGGCGCGGGTGGGCGAGGATCCGCGGGAAGTCGTCATCGGGGTGTCACCTGCGTTCGGCACCAAGCTGTTTCGCACCCTATCGGGCATGACCATCTACGAGGCTCTTGAGCAGATCTTCGCCGGACTCGAGGAGGAGCAGTGCGTGCCACGGCTGGTGCGGATCGCCGACAGCATCGATCTCGGCGCGATGGGAAAATCCGCGGCGCGGCTGTCCGGGTCGGGGATCTCGGTCGGACTACAGGCCAAGGGCACCACGATCATCCATCGTCGCGACCTGTCCCCTCTGGCCAACCTCGAACTGCTCAGCATCGCACCGCTGATCACCCCGCAGATGTACCGGCTCATCGGCATCAATGCGGGCAGGCACGCCAAGGGCACGACGCCCGCCCCGATGCGCAATGCCTACACCGAGGAGGCGATCACCGCTCGGTATCACACCAAGGTTGTCGCGATGGTCGCGATCGAGCGCCGAGAGTCGGCCTGCCGCAACGGAAACGACAACACCCCGCACGTGGAATTGGAGTTCAAGCGATGACTGCCACGTCACACTCGGGCCGCAGCGTCCACGACGTCACCGTCGACGCCGCCCGCAACGGAGACCTCACGCTCGATGACGTCCGGATCAGCCGGGAAACCCTGCTCGGTCAGGCCGATACCGCCGAACGGGCGGGGTCGGTCCAACTGGCCCAGAACCTTCGGCGGGCAGCCGAGATGACTGCGCTGAGCGCCGAGGACATGCTCGCCGCGTACGAGGCGCTGCGGCCGGGGCGTTCCACGTTCGAGGAGTTGGAGGCGGTGGCCCACCGACTCGCTGCCCAGGAGGCGCACACCTGTGCGGAGTTCGTGCGTGAGGCGGCCGCGGTGTACCGGCGGCGTGGCTTGTTGCGATGACCGTATGGGCCGGTGTCGACATCGGTAACGCCACCACGGAGGTGGTGCTCTGCGCCGGAGCCGACGTTGCCGACGTGCGGGCGAGCGCGCGTACTCCGACCCGCGGTGGGAAGGGGTCGCTGCGCGCTGTGCACGGCGCTGCGCAGCTGGTGCGCCGTCTGGCCGACGCCCACGGACTGGTGGTCGACAGAGCCGCATTCGCGCCGACCCCACCGGTCTCCTCGGCCGTCGAACGGGTCCGATTGGCGGCACACCCCACCGGCCGGCTCACCGTCGTGACGCGTTCGGCGGCCACCACCGCAGGAGATGACGCCGGCGTCGGCATACCTGTGCCCGTGGAACGCCTGGGCGAGGTGGCGTCCGAGCGTCCCGTCGTCGCGTGCGCGACCAGGGAATGGGCCTACGGCGCGGTGGCCGGCCGGGTGAACGCGGCCGTCGAGGCGGGCCGCAACGTTGTCGCGGTGCTGACCGCGAACGACGAGGCGGTGCTCGTGTCGAACCGGTTGAGGGTCGGGGTACCGGTGGTCGACGATGTCGATGTGCGGCAGGCGCTTTCGGCAGACCTCGTCGCCGTGGAAGTGCGGCAGGGAGCGGGACCGCTGCAGCGGCTCACCGATCCTTTCTGGCTCTCCGACGTGTTCGGGCTGCGCGATGACGAACGTGCGGACGCCTGTGCCGTTGCGGACGCGCTGTTCGACAGCGTGTGTGCGGTGGTCTGTCTCGACGGTGCCCCGCGTCCGGCGCCGACCGCGCCGCAACCCGAACCGATCGGCGGTGATCAGTCCCTGCTCGTCTACCTGGCCGACATTGCAACGCAAGCCAATTCGCGCCGCGGTGCGGTGGTGGTGGACAGCCTGGTGATGGCCACCCTGGCGGGCGGGGGCCGGGCACCGGCGGATGTCGATGCGCTCGGCGGCGCCCTCGGAGTTCCGGTCACCCGAATTGATTCCGAGGCCGCGGCAGCTCGTGCAGGCGCGCTCACCACACCCGGCGTCACTGGTGACGTGGTGGTCGTCGACGTCGGTGGGGGCACGGTGGACGCCGTCACCGACGACACCCGCATGGTTCTGCCCGGAGCAGGGCAACTTCTCACCACCGCTACCGCCACTGCACTCGAAATATCAAGGAGCGCTGCAGAATACGCCAAACGTGCGGAGGCGCTCACTGCCGTCACCGTCCAGCTGGTCGAGGACGAACACGGCCGGCGCCGGTTCCTCGACAAACCTGTCGACGGCCGCTGCACAGGCTGGCTGTTGACCGCGGCGCCGAGCGGTCTGCTGCCATTCACGTCGCGGCTCTCCGGTGCTGAATGGCGCAGTTGGCGCCTGGCTGCCAAGCGGATGGTGATCGGCGGCAATGTGATGCGGGGCATCGAGAAGGTGGCCCCCGACGCCGGCGGCGTGCTGCTCGTCGGTGGTGGTGCCGGCGACGACGAACTCGTTCGTGCGGTCAGCGAACAGCTCGGTCATCGCGTCGCCGTCGGGCGAGGTAACGTGCGGGGGCAGCTGGGCCATCGCTTCGCGGTGGCCTACGGTCTGGTCGCGTTGGCGGCCGCGGCGCACTGACTTCTGCGCCCCTGCTGTGGCGAACGAGTGAATGGGAGGCTCGGGCCGATGTGTGGTAACGGCGATGTGCGGTAACGGCGTCATCCGCCGTGCGACACCCGCTGACGCGGCGTCGATCAGCCGAATCGTCGCCGAGGCTTACGCACCCTACGTTGGCCGGATCGGCCGCGAGCCTGCACCCATGTCGGTCGACTACCACGAACTCGTGCGCACCACCGACCACGTGAGCGTCCTGCAGGACGTCGATGGCATTGTCGGCGTCATCGTGTTGGTCCCTGCCGTCGGCCATCTGCTGATCGAGAATGTCGCGATCGCGCCCACCGCCCAAGGTCGGGGTTACGGGCGGGTGCTGCTCGCCGAAGCCGACTGCAGGGCAAGGCAACTGGGTTATCACGAGACGCGTCTGTACACCAACGTCGCGATGACCGAGAACATCGCGTGGTACTTGCGCCTCGGTTATGTCGAGGTCGAGCGGCGTTGCGAAGCCGGGTTCGACCGGGTCTTCCTCGCCAAGTCTCTACGCTGACGGCCGAAGAATCGCGACGAGGAAGTCGGAGTTCTCGGTGAACGGACGCAGATCCCAGGTCGACAACAGCACGTCCGGCGTGAATCCTGCCGCGGCCGCATCGTCGAAAAACTGACTGAACTCGTAGTCACGGCCGCTCCCGAAGCCGATCACCGCTCGGCCGCCGTCGTCCAGGTGCGCACGCAGACGGCTGAGCACCTGAACTCTGGTGCTCGGGGCGAGAAATGTCATCACGTTGCCGGCCGACACGATGATGTCGAACGGCTCGGGGATTCCGCGAGAAGGCAGATCGAGCTCGGCGAGGTCACCGACGAGCCAGCGTGGTCCGGGGTGATCTTGCTCTGCGGCCGCGATCAGCGCCGGGTCGACATCGACACCGACCACGGTGTGGCCGGCCGCCGCGAGATATCCGCCGAGGCGCCCGGGGCCGCAGCCGGCATCGAGAATGCGGGCCTCGCGGGGGACCATCGCGTCGATCAGGCGAGCCTCGCCGGCCAGGTCCTGGCCGGCGCGCGCCATGGAACGAAACCGCTCGATGTACCACTGGGAATGGCCTGGGTCGGCCGCGACCTTTTGCATCCAGATGCTCTGCTCGACCATGTGCCCATTGTCGCAGCGTCGCGCGCGCGGTGATCCGCTGGTCGCTACCTGTCGCGAAACTCGTTGGGTGACAGTGGCGGTGCACTGTAGAGGCGCGCAAAGGTGTCGAGGCGTTCCTGCTTGGTCCGTTGGAGGTGCGTGGTGATGGCGGCGCTGGCGGCTTCGCCATCACGTTCGCGGATGGCGTCCATGATCGCCACGTGTTCGACGACCACGTCGGCAAGATCGTCGCGGTGTATCGCCTCACGGTCACAAAGGCGTAGCCGCGCCACCAGGTTGGTCAGTGTCTCCTTGAGCGTCGCATTGTGCGATGCGGCCCAAAGCACCTCGTGCCATTGCGAGTTGAACTGCCGGGCTGTGGCGGGATCTTTCGCGGCGACCGCGTGCTGGTGTAGCTGTGCGAGTTGCGCGACCTGTAGTTCGGTTCGGCGAGCCGCAGCTGCCTCGGCGGCGGCCTTCTCCAGTGCGATGCGCACGTCGTAGATCTCGATCACATCGTCGGGTGTGCCGGAGCGGATGCGGTAGCCGCGGGCGGATCGGGTGATCAGGCCCTCCTGCTCCAACCGGCTGAGTGCTTCTCGTACCGGAGTCCGTGAAACTCCGTATGCGGCGGTGAGGGCGCTCTCGCTCAGTGGCTCGGCCGTGGAGAACCGGCCCGCCAGCAGATCGGCACGAAATGCGCTGTGAAATGGCGTCCGTTGCACGTGCCCTCCAAGTTCGCGTTCTGCTCAGAATACATTTCGGGCAGTTCTGTATACAGAAAATACTCATGGTGATGCGAAGCCATACGACTCTCGGAAGGGCCGTCCATACTGATGCCCTTGCGCGTGCCCGCGTGATTGCCCTGAAGGAGACCTATGAGCACCCAGCCCACCGATACCGCGGAGGCCGGACACGAACCGCCGACCGTCGCCCACCCTGTACTGCGATGGCGTGTCGTCGACATCGTCGTCGCGAGCGTGCTGGCGGCCGCGGCGGGACTGATTTTCGTGCTGTGGAACATCGCGTCCAATCCGGTCAGCGCACCATTGGGCGCGCTTGTGCCGGGGCTGCAGGCACTGCTCGGTGGCGGCTGGCTGTTTGCCGGTGTGCTGACCGCCTTGGTGATCCGCAAACCGGGAGCGGCTGTCTACGGCGAACTCGTCGCCGCCTCGGTATCGGCTCTGGTGGGTAACCAGTGGGGTGTGCTCACCATCGAATCGGGCCTGGTCCAGGGCCTGGGTGCGGAACTTGTTTTCGCGGTGTTCCTCTACCGGCGATGGGGCTTGCCCACCGCGGTGCTTTCGGGGGCAGTTGCCGGACTCGCGTTGGCCATCAACGACCTGATCTTGTGGTATCCCGGTTCGGCATTCGGTTTCGCTGCGGTCTATGTGGTCTCCGCGATTGTCTCTGGCGCTGCACTTGCCGGACTGTTGTCCTGGTTCGTCGTGAGAAGCCTCGCCAGGACGGGAGCCCTCAGCCGCTTCGCGGCAGGACGCGTGGATCCGAGCCCGGCTCGATGATGGTTCTGCCCGAACATGCGGGGACGAAGTCGGGCTCGTCGCATGCCATAGGTGCTGCCGTAACGGCGCGCGGCTGGGGCTGGCAGCACGCGACGCGCGGGAGCTGGGCCGTGCGCGATCTCGAATTGTCCATAGCACCCGGGGAGCGGGTGTTGCTGCTCGGACCGTCCGGCGCGGGCAAATCCACATTGCTGCACGGCATCGCCGGACTGCTCGGCGGCGCCGAAGAAGGCCGGCAGGCCGGATATCTGCATGTCGACGGTGCGCCTCCGGCCCAACGGCGCTCCCGTATCGGCATGGTGCTGCAGGATCCCGATTCGCAGGTGATCCTCTCCCGCGTCGGCGACGACGTGGCGTTCGGCATGGAGAATCTCGGCGTCCCGCGGGCTCAGATCTGGCCCCGCGTCGGTCAGGCGCTCGACTCCGTCGGGCTCAATGTGCCGCTCTCCCAGAACACCTCGGAGCTGTCGGGCGGACAGAAGCAGCGCCTGGCGTTGGCCGGTGTGGTCGCCATGCATCCGGGCCTGATCCTGCTGGACGAGCCGACGGCCAATCTGGACCCCGCCGGCGTGATCGAGGTCCGCGACACTATCGCCGAGTCCACGCGTCGGACGGGTGCGACGCTCATCGTCATCGAGCACCGCACCGAGGTGTGGCTGCCGGTTGTCGACCGAGTGATCGTGCTGGGCGCCGACGGCGCGGTGATCGCTGACGGCACACCCGACGACACGATCCGGCGCGAACATGACTACCTGGTCCGGTCCGGTGTCTGGGTGCCCGACATACCGCTGCCCGAGATCGGTAGACGGCGCAGCGCGGACGACGGTGTGCTCCTGCGCGCCTCTGAGTTGGCGTTGGGATATCGCGGTGGAGCCCTGCTGCACGGCGGCTTGGCATTCGAGATCCGGCGCGGGCGAACCACTGTCGTCACCGGCCCCAACGGAGCCGGCAAGTCGACGCTGGCGCTCACCCTCGGTGGGCTGCTCGCGCCGCCGGCGGGACGACTCGTAGCCGACGCCGCGCTCGCGCCACCACGGTCGCGGCCAGAACCCATCCGCTGGCGATCGAAGGAGTTGCTCACCAGGATCGGCAGCGTCTTCCAGGACCCCGAGCACCAGTTCCTCACTGGTACGGTCCGCGACGAGCTGTCGCTGGGTCCCAGGGCGCTCAAGCGTGGTACAGCCGAAATCGCCTCCCGCACTGACGAACTGCTACACCGGCTGCGCTTGAATCACCTGGCCGACGCGAATCCTTACACCCTCTCCGGTGGTGAGAAGCGTCGGCTGTCGGTGGCGACCGTGCTGGCGACGGGCCCCGCCGCGATCGTCCTGGATGAGCCGACTTTCGGGCAGGACCGCAGGACCTGGGAGGAACTGATCGGGCTGCTGGCCGAGGTCGCCGACGAGGGCACGGCAATCGTGGCGGTCACCCACGACCTCGATTTCGCGGGCCTGTTGGCTGATACCCGCATCGAGCTGGATGCGTGGCACACCGCGACGGAGACGACGTCATGACCACAGCGGACATCGCCGCCGCGCGCTCGGTCAACCCCGTCGCCCGGCTACTCACTGCCGTCCTCATCGCGGCTGGACTGGTGCTGCCCATCGACTGGGTATCGGCACTGACCGCGCTGGTGCTGGAACTCGGCTTGTTCTTCGCCGTCGGCGCCCGGTTGCAGCCGGTGCTCAAGCGCGGTGCGGTGATCACCGTCGCGGCGGCACTGACGGCCATCACCATCGTGCTCTACGGCCAGCCCGGTGGAACCGTGCATTGGCACCTTCTGCTCATCACTGTGAGTGACGGGTCGATCGCCTTGGCACTGGCCACTTTTCTGCGGGTACTTGCCATCGCGCTGCCGTCGGTCATCCTGTTCGCCGACGTCGATCCGACCGAACTGGCCGATGGGCTGGGACAAGTGCTGAAACTGCCGGCCCGGTTCGTGCTCGGTGCGCTGGCCGGCCTGCGCCTGGTCGGCTTGCTGGGTCAAGACTGGCAGTACCTCGGATACGCCCGCCGCGCCCGGGGGGTCGCCGATCATGCCCGGCTACGCCGCGTCGCCGGGCAGTGCTTCGCATTACTGGTTTTCGCGGTACGACGCGGGTCCAAACTCGCCACGGCGATGGAGGCGCGCGGGTTCGGCGCCTATCCCGCTCGGAGCTGGGCGCGGCCTTCACCTTTCGCTGCGCGTGAGTTCTCGCTTATCGCAGCAGGTTTGGCGATCGCTGCCGCCGCCATCAGTGTCTCTGTCGCCACCGGATCTTGGAACTTCATTGGCGCTCGATGACATCGCGGCTCGACTCGAATCGGCACGAGCACGCACGGTGTTGATCGACGGCCGTTCAGGATCGGGTAAGTCGACGCTCGCAACGCAATTGCATGACGCCTGGGCCGACAGCCTCGTGGTGCGCCTCGACGACATATACCCGGGATGGGACGGACTGCGCTGGGCCGCCGAGCATGTCCACCGATCGCTGCTCGCACCGCGTGCCGAAGGGCAGACCGGACGCTGGCGCGGTTGGGACTGGGCCGGCGATGCACCCGCGGACTGGCACACCGTCACGTGCGAGCAGCGCCTGATCATCGAAGGCATCGGCACGCTCACACCGGCCGGGCGCGCGCTGGCCGATCTCGGCATCTGGGTCGATGCCGACGACGCCGTCCGCAAGCTCCGGGCACTGCACCGCGACGGCGACCTCTACCGGCCGCACTGGAACCGATGGGCGGTGCAGGAAGACGACTTCATCGCCCGGTATAGGCCCAGGGAGTCCGCCGACATGATCGCGGTGGCGACCGCGACCGGATTTGAATTCACCGCTTCACAAAGGACGTCATGACCACATCACTCTCGTTGGCACTGGAGTACTTTCATCCATGGCCGAACTCGGCCGGGTTCTATTTGGCCAGACATCGCGGCTGGTACGCCGATGCGGGAATCGACCTCCAGATCCGCACGGTGGACCCGGGAATCGGCGACAGCCTCGAACACCTCGGACGTCGCCTGGTGGATCTCGCGGTGTTCCCGACCAACCGCCTGCTGATGCGCACCGAACGTGGCGAGCCACTGCGGGCGATCGCCGCCGTCAACCAGCGCGGCCTGGAGACGATTCGCACACTTGCCAGCAGTGGGATCGGCAGCCTGGCCGAGCTGGCCGGCAGGCGGGTGGCACTCAATCCGACGCCACGCGGGGTGGCGCTGGTCCGCGAGTTGGTCACGCGTGCGGGCGGTGACCCCGATGCCGTGACCATGGTCGACGTCGGTGTACGTGAACTGACCAGCGCCGAGCTGGCCGCCGGGGCGGCTGATGCCACCTTCGGTTCCTACTGGGCGTGGGACATTCTGCTCAGCGAGCATCCGGACCGACCGGAGCGGGTCTGGCGGGTCGACGATGAGCTGCCCTTCGGTTACCACAGCTATCTTCTGGGGGCACATGCCGATCTGACTGACCGAGACCCCGTGCTGCTGGCCGACTTTCGGGCGATCAGTGAGCGCGGCTTCCGGCACGCCGCGCAGCACCCAGAGGAGGCGGTCAGACTGCTCAGCAGCATCACACCCTACTTCCCGGACGCTGTGATCGCCCGCTCGCTCGAAGCCATCTCCGGCACCTGGTTCTACGAGAACGCCTGGGGCACTGTCCGTCCCGAGCTGGTAGAACCGTATGCTCACTGGCTCGCCAAGCACGGTATCCTCGCCACACCCGAGCACTGGGATGCGGCGTTCACCGACTGCTCGTTCACCACCGCGGGACAGGTGCTGTGAGCCCCGATCCGTTCGTGCGTGCTGAGGAACTCTTCGGCGAGCTGACAGGTTCTGCCGCACCGGTGGTTCTCGACGCAAGCCTGGTCCTGCACCGACCCAGGTTCGACGGCGACTTCCGGACAGACAGTGGTCGCGGTGCCTGGTCTGTCGCACACTTGCCCGGGGCCATCCACGTGCAGGTCGACTCCGACCTCGCAATCCCTGCCGTGACCCACAACCATCATCCGCCGCCGCAGGGCCTCGCCGAACGCCTCGCTCGGTTCGGCATCGGCCCCGACACACCGACTGTCGTGTACGACAGCACCGGTGGTTTTTGGGCGGCGAGGGTCTGGTACCTGCTGCGCTGGATCGGGGTCCCGGTGCGAGTGCTCGACGGTGGTCTGAGCGCTTGGCGCGCCGCGGGACTGCCATTGGAGTCTGGTGCCACGCATGTCCGGCCCGTCGCGCCGTGGCGGGCGCACCCGGTGCGCGACGCGTGGATCGAACTTGATGACTTGCGTGGTATCGACTGCAGCGCAGGGAATTTGGTCTGTGCGCTGTCGCCGGCCGCATTCTGGGGTACGGAGCCGACGCGGTACACGCGCCGCGGTCACATCCCAGGCAGCGTCAACGTGCCGGCGCGCGAACTCTTCAGCGATGACGGTCTCATACGCCCGCCGGCCGAGATCGCGCAGCGCTACCGGGACGCGGGAACAGACCTGGGCCGCGAGGTGATTCTGTATTGCGGCGGTGGTATTTCAGCGACGGTGAATGCACTGGCCCTTGCCGCTGCCGGCGTCGAGAACGTGCGTGTCTACGACGGATCCCTGGAGGAATGGAGTGCCGATCCGACACTGCCACTCCTGGTCGGCTACTCGGAGGGCGGTCGACGGTAGTCGATGACGATGCGGCCGTCGATCTGGCCGCGCTCCATCCGGCTGAAAACCTCGTTGATGTCATCGAGGCTCGCGCTGTGCACCGTCGGGTGGATGAGACCACGTGCATAGAAGTCCAACGCCTCGGCCATGTCTTGACGGGTGCCGACAATCGACCCGCGGATGGTCAGGCCCTTCAGGACAATGTCGAAGATCGGAGCCGGGAACTCGCCGGGAGGCAGCCCGTTGAAGACGATCGTCCCACCGCGTCGCGTCAGGCCGATTGCCTGGCCGAACGCTTGCGGATGCACCGCCGTCACAAGCACACCGTGCACGCCGCCGGTAGCCGCCTGCACCTCGGCGACGACGTCGGAGGTGGCCGCGTTGAAGGCCAGTTCCGCGCCGAGGTGCGTGGCCAAGGCAAGTTTGGCATCGTCGATGTCCACGGCGACAACGCGCAATCCCATAGCGCGGGCGTACTGCACCGCGATGTGTCCGAGCCCGCCAATGCCTGAAATCGCCACCCACTGGCCAGGTCTGGTGTCGGTTACTTTCAGTCCCTTGTAGACGGTGACACCGGCACACAGGATCGGTGCCACCTCCAACGGGTCGAGACCATCGGGGATCCGCGCCGCGTAGGCGGCGTTGACCAGCATGTACGTGCCGAAGCTTCCGTTGACGCTGTAGCCACCGTTTTTCTGGCTCTCGCAGAGGGTTTCCCACCCTGTGCGGCAGTACTCGCAGCGGCCACAGGCCGACCATAGCCAGGCGTTGCCGACTTTGTCACCGATGCTGAGGTCGTCGACACCGTCGCCGAGCGCTACGACGGTGCCGTATCCCTCGTGGCCCGGTACGAACGGTGGTTGTGGCTTGACCGGCCAATCACCATGTGCGGCATGGAGATCTGTGTGGCAGACGCCGGATGTTTCGAGTTTGACCAGCGCCTCACCGTAGCCGGGTGTTGGTAGATCGAGTCGCTCGATACGGAGTGGTTGACCGAAGGCGGTTACGACCGCGGCACGCACGCCGTCGGTGGTGTCAGATGTCGTGTCAGATGTCGTGTCAGATGTAGTGGGCATGCTGAGGGCGGTAGTCGTCATTGGACCATTGCAGTCCTCGGCGGGGATCCACAGTAGGGCCTTTGGTCCTGGATGACAGAACCTGATGGTCAGGGCGCGCAATACCGGCTGCCTGATTGCGTGCGCGATGAGTTCTCGGCGCGGTCGTGGTCGGCATAGGTGTACGCGTGTCGAGAGGAAGGAGTGTCGATGTCGATCGAGCATGTGCTGGCCGTTGTTCCGGTGTCCGACCTGGAGCGCAGCGAACAGTGGTACCGATCGTTCTTCGGGCGGCCGGCAGACAACAACCCGATGCCGAGTCTGTTCGAGTGGCAGGTGGTGCCCGGCGGCTGGGTGCAGGTTTTCATCGACGGCCAGCGTGCCGGCGCGACGTTGGTCAACTTCGCGGTCGATGATCTTGAGAGTCATCTCGACGAATTGCGACGACGTGGCCTGCAGCCTGGTGATATCACCGACGCGGCCAAGGGCGTTCGCTTGTCGGCGATCACCGATCCCGACGGCAACACGATCCGGCTCATCGGCGGCTTCCGGGTGAAGTACTGAGTACGGTAGGCCACCATGGCCGGCGACACGGGCGGGGTGTGGGCCGACGTGCATCTCGAGCGGGGTGCACTCGTCGAAGACTTGAACGGGCTCACGCCACAGCAGTGGGGCGTCGCGTCGCTGTGCGCCGGTTGGACGGTTCGCGACGTCGTGGCGCATCTGGCGGCAACGGCGGTTCTGACGAAGCGGGGCTTTATCGGGGAGTTCATCCGCGCGGGCTTCAGTGCGGACCGGATCGTGCAACGGCAGGTGACGGCCGGCCGCGATCGCGATCCGTCCGCACTGCTGGCGGCATTACGCGCATCGGTGAGGTCGACCGCGTCCCCGCCCCTTCCCACGATATCGCGCATCGTCGAGATCGTCGTGCACGGCGAGGACATCCGTCGCCCGCTCGGGTTGCACCACACGTACTCCACCGACCACATCGGCGCGGCCGTGGCATACGTCGCCCACGATCGACTGTCGGGCGGCAGCAAGCGGCTGACGGGGCTGCGCTTGATCGGGACCGATGCCGCGTTCGTCGTCGGTGACGGGCCTGCGGTTGAAGGGCCTGCGGTTGAAGGGCCTGCGGTGTCGGTACTGCTTGCGGCGTGCGGTCGCCGGGTTGCACTCTCCGAGCTGTCCGGGCCCGGAGTCGCCGAACTCGGCCGTCGGATCTAGTGGTCGGGGGACCGTTCGCCTTACCGCACAGGGCGACTCGGCGGTTTGTCGACGGCCACGAACTCCTGCTCCGGCCGACCTGTCGTGCCGTAGCGCAGCTGAATCTTGACTTCGCCCGCGTTGGCCAACGTCGAGAGATACCGCTGTGCCGTTGCGCGGGATACCCCGATCTCCGTGGACACCTCAGCTGACGACATCGCCCGACCCGAGGTACGAAGTGCTTGGAGCACAAGCTGTTTGGTCGGCGAGGCAACGGCAGTGGGGGATTGCACAGGGGCGATGCGGGGTCGCAGGGCATCCAGTGCCGAGTCGACTTCGCTGCCGCCTAGGTTGGTCCCGGAGAGGATTCGTCGATACCGTGCGTACCCCGACAGCCGGGCGGCGAGGTCCGCAGGCGCGAACGGCTTGACCAGATAGCTCAACGCGCCGGCCGCCATCGCTGCGCGGATCGTCCTGGCATCGGTCGCCGCGCTCAGAACCATGCTGTCGCACTGTAATCCGCGGACGAAGTCGATTCCTGAGCCGTCTGGAAGGTAGACGTCCACCAGGGCGAGGTCAACCGGTGCGGCCTTGTGGGCGGCGGCCAGCGTCGTCACCGTCGTCGACACCGAGAACCCCGGCAAGGCGTTGACGATACCCGCGTGCATGTTCGCCACCCGGAAGTCGTCGTCGACCACCAGCACCGTCAGTTCTGTGCCACCCATTGGGCTTCCTCCTCCACCATCACACCCGGTAGCCGGGCGATGAACTCTGCGCCGCACAACTCCGCATCGGCGTTACCTGGGCTCGACAGCCGGATGTCGCCGCCCAGCGCACGACTGATCTGCCGGGACAGGGCCATTCCGATGCCGCGTCCGCCCGGTATACCGGAGTCCGGCTTGGTCGACTTGCCCTCGGTGAACACGTGCTCGACGAAATCAGGGGCAACGCCGTTTCCGGTGTCGGCGACGGTGATGTGCAGGGTCGAACCATCCTGCAGGAGTTCGACTTCCACGACTTTGTCGGCTTTCTTGCCGGTGCGTGCTGCGTAGATGGCGTTGTCCAGCAGATTGCCGAGGACTGACGTCACATCCACCGGCAGGGCGAGTCGGCCTGGCGCCCAGGTGTTCTCACCGATCGTCAGGGTGACGCCGGCTTCCCGGGCGACCGCCGCCTTCGCGGCCAGGAATGCCTGCAGGAACGCATCCCGGACAGCCTCGATGCCCGGCAGCGCCGAGCCCATCGGGCCGGAGCCGAGAAGTTCCTCCACGTACTGCGCTGCCTCCTCGACATGGCCGCTGTGCAGCAGACCGTTGAGCAGGTGCAGCCGGTTGGCGAACTCGTGACGCTGGGCACGCAGCACCGTGCTCATCAGCTGTACGGCGTCGAGTTCGCGGGTCAACGATTCGACGTCGGTGCGATCCCGTACGACCAGCACGGTGCCCAGTTCGCGGCCGTCGCGGGTGACGGGTCGTGACGACACCACGACGATCCGGTCGCCGACGGTCGCGATACTCGGGGTCGCGTCCGCCGCGCGAAACACCTCGAGCACCCGTGGGGTCAGGCCGATTTCGTCCGCCGGCCTGCCCGCTTCGCGTCCGACCTCGAGCAGTCGGGAGGCTTCGTCGTTGACGAACGTTGTCTTCCAGGCGGTGTCGACGGCGAGCACGCCCTCGTCGATACCGTGCAGCACCGCGGCCTGGCTGCGGATCAACTCTGCCATTTCCGAAGGCTGCAAACCCATGGTGAGTCCACGCCAGCGCCGGGCGAGAAGATACGAGCCGACCACGCCGATGAGCAGGGCCAGGCCGACCAGGAACGCTGCGGTCCGCACATCTGTCCACAGCTGGTGGTGCACCGCGGACGTCGAGATCCCGATGCTGACCTCGCCGATGACGCGATCCGAATCCGGTGCCAGCACAGGTACTTTCGCCCGCACCGACGGTCCGAGGGTGCCCGACTCACGGGTCACGACCTCGTGGCCTGCCAGTGCCTCGGTAGGATCGGTGCTGACGTGCTTGCCGAGCTCGTCGCGGTTGGGATGCGAGAGTCGGATGCCCTGGTTGTTGGTGATCACCACGAACAACACGCCGGTGCGCTGTTGGATCTCGGTGGCCAGCTGCTGCAGCGGACCGTTCGCCAGCTCGTTTGTGAGCGTCGGGCTCGGGACCAGCGGGGCAGCGTCGTAGCGCGCGACGTCGGCGCGGACCGCGGGAGCGAACGCGATGGCGCGTGCCATATCCAGCGACCGGTCCTCGTACTGGGCGGCGAGACGCTCGTGACTCATGAAGGCCAGCAGGCCGCCCGCGATGCCCAGCGTGAGCGTCACTACAGCGACTTGTAGCAGCAGCACCTGGGTGGCAAGCCGCACATCCATGTGCAGCCTTCTGACCATGGGCTGAGCGTACGCGCCGCCCTGAGCACAATGAGCAAAACCCGCATTCCGGTCACGTGTCTGTAGACCGGTCATGTCGGGTTGATGTCGTCGAGACTCTTGCCCGTGGTACGCGGTCCGATCGGCGCGATCACGGCGATCGTGGCGGCGAGTGCCACCAGCACGACAGCGAACATCGCAGTGGCCCCGTAGTGGTCGAGAACCGGGACGAGAATGAACGGAAGCGCCGCACTGGACAGCCGCGACACCGAATATGTCCATCCGACTGCGGTTGCGCGCACATCGCTGGGGAAGATCTCCGCCTGATACACGTGGTAGATGTTCGAGAAGACGTTGCTCGATGCGGTGATCAGCAATCCGTATACGACGATGAGCGCGTGAACGGTCGCGGTTGCGAACAGGACACCGCAGATCGCCATCACGACGACCGTCACCATGATCAGGTATTTGCGCTCGAACCGCTTGAGCAGCGGAATGGACATGAGCGAACCGAGTGGATAGCCGATGAACGACACGGCCGTGAACAGCAGCGACGACGTGACGTCGTAGCCACGGCTGACCAGTACCAGCACCGCCAGCGTGCCGAACCCGTAATAGCCGAAGGGCTGGAACAGGTGAAAGACGCCGAGCATGATCAGCCGCTGGCGGTAGGGCGACTGCCGCAGTCGCTCGAAAGCCGACGCAGCCGGTGCAGAGGGCGCCGTGACGACGTCATCGGTTTCATCGCGGTCCGCCGGGCTTTGCGGCGCCGGATCGGTACCGCCGGCGAACGCCCGCAGTGCGGCCCGTGCTTCATCCATGCGACCGGCACCGGCCAGCCATCTCGGTGACTCCGGCAGGCTGCGGCGCAGCACGATGATGAACAGCGCGCCGATGGCGCCGATCACCAACAGGACGCGCCAACCGTCGACGCCGAAGAGGCTGCGCCCCGCGAACCAGAGCGACAGGAAACCCAGCACCGGGACCGCGAGGAAGGAGCAGGTGTAGGCCCATGCGGCCATGCGCCCTCGATGAGCCTTCGGTAGTACGTCGGCGAGATACGAGTCGGCGATGGGATATTCGGCCCCCACACCTATGCCGGCCATGAAGCGTGCCGCCACCAGCAGCCACGCGTTCGGTGCGAAGGCGGCGATGACACTCCACACCGAGAACCACACCAGGGTGAGCAGGAAGGCTCGCCGGCGCCCGATGCGATCAGCGATCCGGCCGAAGGCGATTGCACCGACGAACATTCCGAGGAACGACGACGCGAGCAGCAGCTGCAGCGCGGTGCCGCCAAGTCCGTAGTGCGTCTTCAGCGTGGCGGCGATCGTGCTGGACAGGAAGATCTCGTAGACCTCGAAGAAGAGGCCGAGCCCGATGGCAATGACCGCCCTGCGGTGGACGGGGCCGACGGGAAGGTTGTCGAGCAGGCGCCCGATCTGCCGCTGATCGCTGTCCCGGTCGGGTTGTGCTGTAGGTGTCATCGTGGTCATTTCGCGTGTCCGAAGTTGTGCATCCAGCGGCCGTCATGGTCGTGACGATGAGTGAACCAGGAGAGGAAGTTCCGATTCCAGCTTCCGGGCGTCGACACGCTGTCGTGGTTCGGTTGGGGTTGGGGTTGCGGAGACGGCGACGGCCGGCTGACGGCATTTGATGATGATGTGTGGCCTGCGGGCATCGGGTGACGCGTGGTGGTGCGCTTTGTGTGCGTGACGGGCGTGGGCGCCGCTACCGCCGGCGTTGGCGGCGCCTGCGGTGCGGGCGTCGCGACCGGCGCCGCCGCGGGCGCCGCAGCGGTGTGGGTGGTGGTGTGGGTGGTGTCGACGGCCGTGCTCGGGCCTGCGTGCAGGGCGCCGAAGAAACCGACTGACGCTGCGACCGCCAGGCCCCCCGCGATCAGGGGCAGGGCCCGCCGGCGCATGGGCCGGTGGTGCGGTTGTTGGGCCTGCGGTGGCGCGGCGGGCTCCGGCGGCTCGGCCGACCACGCGTAATGGGTGGCGGCCGACTCTGCCGCCGCGGCGCGCATCGTCACCGTCTGGGGAACGCCGGCGGCCATGGTCGCGGCGGACCCTGGGTCGTAGGTCTGGTTCGGAGGCCGCGTCGTCATCTGTCGCTCCTTGTGGTGTGGGCCTTGGTCGTCTGTGCTCACGACGCTAGGGAACCGCCCGCGCGATGGCCCGCTTGTGCGCACAAGCCGCACAAGTACGCGTTATGCGACTTTTGCGCATTGTGCTCAGATGGCGGTGGTCTGCTCGAATCTCCAATCGCCGCAGGAATATTCGAGAGCCACGCGACGCGGTCAATGCGCAAAAACTCCAAATCGGCCAGTTGCGTAGGTTGCGCGCAGAAGCGAGCCGCCACGTGCATCACCGCCTTAGGTTCTGCGCAGCGAAATGCCGAACCCTACCGGCGTTCACACGTCCCGAGGAGTCCATCATGTCGGTTGCCCCTGAGCCATTGGTGCCCACCGTGTTCGGGCCGGCGGCTGCACGCGATGACGGCTGTGTCGAGCGGACGGTCACGACGAAAGACGGCGTCCGCCTCGCAGTATCGGACTACCCTGCGGAACGCGCCGATGCGCCGACAATCGTTTTGCTGCACGGTCTTCTGCTCTCGCAAGAGAGCTGGGGGCTGCAGGTGGGTGAACTGCGCCGCCGTTACGGCGGCAGGATTCGCGTCATCACCTACGACCACCGCGGCCACGGGAGGTCGGCCGATGCGCCCATGCCCACCTACGAAATCACCCAACTCGCTGCCGATCTCGCAGAGGTCTTGGCCGCGGTGCACATCACCGGCCCGCTGACTCTGGCGGGCCATTCCATGGGCGGTATGACGGCGCTCGCATACTTCGGTCGCGCGGCGTCGCAACGTCCTGTCGAGCCTGCAGGCTTGGTCCTGGTGGGAACTGCGGCGGGCAGCATCGCCGAGCGGGGGATCGGTCGCCTGCTGGCAACGCCCGCTACCGGCGCGCTGTTCGGCCTGGTTCACCGCATGCCGCAAAGGGCAACGGACAAGGCCGTCCAGGCGCTCATCCGTCCGTTGGGTGAGGCGCTGAGCAGATTCTCGGGTGAGGGCACCATGGCCGGAGTGGTCGCTGCCGCTGTGGGGGTTGCAGCCCTGCGGACAGCGTCGCTGACGACAGCTGCGGGCTTTCTGCCGAGCCTCAAGCGCTACGACGTGTACCACGCCCTGAAATCCATTGCTGCCAAGACTTTCGTCGTCAGTGGGGGCACCGATGTCCTTACGCCACCCTCGCATTCGCGTGACCTTGCCGCGGCCATTCCCGGCGCTCTCCATCTCCACCATCCGACTGCCGGCCACATGCTGCTGCAGGATGCCGCCGAATGTGTCACCGATGCAATCGGGCGGGCGATGGGCATGCGTCGCGGTTCCCGGCGTCCCGCACGTGTGCGCGGGTCCGGGAACCGCTCTGCTGCAGCGCAACTCGCCGTCGTGGTGTCGTGAGCGATGCGCGGAACGACAGCGCGCGTACTAGGTTCGACGCTGCGCCAGCTCGGCGAGGTGTTTGAGCGAGTTGTCGAGGTGCTGCCGGTCGAAGGGCGGGAACCCGATGTTCTCGCGAATGGCCTGCGGCACCGCCGACCAGTCATAGGTCAGCGTAACCTCCGTCTGGTCACCCGCGACCTGCTTGAGGTCGTATCGCCAGATCCAACCACCGAATTCGAGGTTGTCGTCGTCGGCACCTTGGCCCGGCAGCCACGCAATCGCATGCGGCGGCTCGAAGACCTCGACGCGGTTGGCCATCTCGTAGTGCATACCTCCGTAATTGGAGTGGTACATCGCCATCCGGAAGACCTGACCCACTGCGGTGAGCGGTTTGCCGTCCAGCGACTCCCGCACCCAGCCGGTGCCGTCGATCGCCTGATGGGTGGTCGGGTCCGCCAGCACGGCGAACACGGTCTGCGCCGGCGCGTTGATGGTGCACGCGGCGGTCATGGTGTCGTCAGTCATGCCGGTACAGACCGGCGGCGGCCCAGAAACTCATCGAGCCTTCGCCGGCCACCAGTTCGCCCGTCCGATGTGCGTGGTCGGAGCAGTGAGCAGAACGCAGAAAAGCCCGCTGATTGCGCGTTTGTTCAGGTTGTGCGCACAACAGCGCGCGTGGCATGGCCCGCTTCGTAATGTCCGGCTACAACGTTCACCCACACAGGAGGATTGCCATGAACTTCGTCAAGAGCTTGGGGCGCCACGCTGTTGTGCCCGCCGCCGTCGCTGTCGTCATCGGCGGTGCGATGGGTTTGTCGGCGGCTGCGCATGCCAGTGGTGCCCCGGTCAGCGCCCCGGTGACAACGTGCGCGGTGTCCGCACAGTGACCCCAAAAGCGTTTTGGTCGATGCCGTGACGTCACGCCGACGTAGCCTGCATCGCGAGGCGGTCGCCCCATCGCCGAACGTGTCGGGGCGACCGCCTCGGCACTACGCCGAAGAAATCAGAACAGCCGGCAGCGGTCAGTAGTCCCAGACGGCCGGTACGCACCGGAAGACGTCGCCGGCCGCGGCGACCCGGCACACGGACGGGAACGGTAGGTGAGTGGCCACCAGCGACTCACCGGTCGCCGCGAGCTCACTGAGCAGACGGATGCGAACCCGGGCCGCTTCATCGGGGTCATGTTCGAATCCGTTGTGCCACTCTGGATTGTCGAATCCGGGCGCAAAGACGGCGTCACCCGCGAACGTCAGCTTGTCACCACCGGAGGCCAGGCGGACCACGCTGTGCCCGGGGGTATGGCCACCGGTGCGGGTAATCAGCACGCCCGGCGCCACCTCGTATTCGGTCTCGAATGTCCGCAACTGGCCGCGGTACTCGTCCAGGAACTGCGAAGCGACCCTGCGCAGCACGTCCGGTATCGGCCCCGGCATGGTGGTGCGCGAAAAGTCGGGTGCTTCCCAGAACTCGGCCTCGGCCGTGGAGGCGTGGACCCGCAGGTCGGGGCGCAGCCGGTCTTTCAGCCCCTGGGTGAGCAACCCGCCGACATGGTCCATATGCATGTGGGTGAGCACCACGTCGGTCACCAATGCGAGATCGACCCCGGCCGCCTCGAGCCGCTGGACCGTCTGCCCGGCCCGCGGGAAGTCCGGGAACTCCAAGCCCAGCCCCGCATCGACGAGGATGGTTCGGTCGCCGCTGCGTACCACCACCACGTTGAGCGGCCAGTCGACCACCTCCGGTGGCAGGAAATTGTCGTCCAGCCAGTGCGCCAGCTCGGTCGACTCGACGTTGGTGGCCAACGTCGAGGCGGTTATCGGCAGCACCCCGTCGCTGATCACCAGCACTTCGATGTCACCGACCTGGACTGCGTAGCGCGACGGGACCAGTTCGTCGGCGCCCTGCGCGCCGAGGTGCGAAATGTTGTCCAAGCTCATGCGATTCTCCTTCTGAGCGCTCTACCCGGGGACTGGAATTGACCTGTCGTCGCGTAGAACGCCCTCCGGCGCTATGAGTTATCCATGGGGACCGGTCGGGTCAGACATCCCCGGGCATGCCGGGAGGACTGAGCGAGCCGTCGACATTGGGTACGCTCGCAGGCGCCGGTATGCCGCCGAATGCCGCATTGTCGCCGGGGATTCCGTCGTCCGCAGGTGTGTCGAAGGCGCCGCCGGCACACATCGGATGCTGCCACCCGAATACGTCGCACCCCGGATCGTTCTTCACCGAGAACGGACCCAGGGGCATCGGTACGCCCGCTTGACCGGCTACAGTGGGCGTTGCATTCGCGGGAAGGGCCGCCGCCATCACGGCCGCCCCGGCGATTCCTGTCGCGAAGACCATTCTGCGCACGCCGGAACGCGTCAACCATCTCATCTGCTGCTCCTCGGATCCAGAAAATCACTCGGGTGTTTGCCGCCTGCGGATACCTCCGCGATCATGCTCGCAGCTCCGCACAGAAAAGGTGCCGAAACGACGGCTTTGCTCGCGACAAGCCCACTGACGCTTGATTTTTGACGCCGGAGTCAATCTCTTCACTCGTCGCGGTGCCGTCCCGAGATGCACTGGGTGCCACTGCTGAAACGTTCGGGTCCAACCGATCCGACCAACGATAGAAGGAGCGAAACCTGATGATTACCAACCGCATTACCACTGGTGACGAGCGAACGATCATCGAGAACATGCTCGACCGTAACCGTGAAGCGCTCATCGAGACCGTACGCGGCCTGTCGGACGCGGATGCCCGCAGCCGGCTCGTCACATCGCTGACCACGCCGATATCGTTGATCAAGCATGCCGCCGCCGCGGAACGGATTTGGTTTCAACGGTTTTGGGCGGGACTCGACGAATCCGAGTGCGACGGATACTCAAACCGCGACGAGGGCACATTCTTTGTCGGTGACGATGAGTCGATCACGGACGTCATCGCGGAGTTCGAGCGGGCGAGCCGGCGTTCGCGAGAGATCGCGTCGCGCTTCGCCCTCGACGACACCAAGGACAATCCCCGGGAAGGCACGGTCAGCATGCGGTGGACGCTGCTCGCCATGATCGAAGAATTCGCCAGGCACGCAGGTCACGGCGATATCCTGCGTGAACAGATCGTGTCAACCCGCTAGTTCGCGCTGCACGTCGTCTGTGGTCGTAATGTCGATGTGTAGTGCCCGTATAGCGCAAACGACGATCGAAATCAGCGGCACGCTACCATACTAGGAGAGCCGTCCGGAGGGATAGCTGCGTATCAACCGGATGTCGAAGGGACGACGTGTCCCTGATCTGTGCGACGCAGGTCGTGCTGCGATAACGCCTTGGGCGACTTCAGATCTGACGACGAATCGACGAATCAGATGTCGCCTCGTCACTCCGGTCGATTCGGTGCAATGGCGAATGTCAGAGGCATTTTGTGGTGTCGCCCGATGTGTCTGGCATGCAAGAAGTGTCGAGGCTACGACGTATCGAAAGGGAAAAGCCGAAAAGTGAGTACTGCCCTACGCTAGTCGCCGGTGACTGCCGAGCCCGATCCTAGGTGTTGCGCAGGCGGTGATGATCCGCAGGCGAAGACCTAGATGACAAGCCAGGGAGGGTGATTGGCATGACCGTAACAAGAATCGATTGGCACTGGATGGATGGCTGGCCACCCGGCTACAACACCGTCCAGGTGAATCTGCCTCCGGCGACGTTGGGTGCTCAAACAGCCCTGCAAGGCCAGGTCGGTGGGGGAGCGAATTACACCGGCATCATGCACTACCGGCGACGGCTCAAGGACGGATCCGACAAGGACATCGACTTCGGCGCCTGGACGAATTGGCCTCCGGTCATTTTCGACCACATCAGTTCCATCACCTTCGCCACCGCAACCGGCGAAGATCAAGAGGCTTATCTTGTCGCGCGTATGGACTACTGGGGATAGGTGCGCCGTGAACTTCTCGTCCACTGGTTCGCAGAACGTGCAATCGATCAATTGCTGCCTGCTGTTCGATCCGCAGGGCGCAATACATCACGTCCATCGCGTTGTGACGATGGAAGGGGCGCCCGCCACCTCGCAGGCTGAGCTGGAAGCGCAGACGCTCAGGGTTGCGCAGAACTTGGGGCTCGACACCTCGAGACTGCAGGTCCTGCATGTAGGGCCGAATGAATTCTCAGAGCGCGCGCACTATTCAGTTGACCCGGCGAAGCGCACTCTGAGGAAAGAGGCGCTGCCGTCGCGAACGGGCCTGCGAGGCGCGAAGAGTTAGTACCCGCCGGCGTATCCCAGTTCGCCGTCAGAGTCGGCCGGCGGCGAACTGGGCGGCCTGGTCGACCATGCCGTTGGCGATGTAGGAGTTGTGCGCTCCGCTAGGCGGCCCGGGTGGGGCTCCGTCGCAGACGCTGTCACCGCTGGCGCACAGGTCGATGGTCTTGGGCACGTACAGCGGGCCGATCGTGATCAGCGGTGCGCCTGCGTCGCTGAGGAACTGGTTCGAGGGTTTGCCGAACAACGCCACGGCGGCGACGTGGTCGGCGATCTCGGGCGGCATCGGCGGCGGCACGAAAGCTGCGGGGACGCCTTCCGGGATCTCGGCCGACGTGGTGAACGCGGCCACGGCAGCACCCTGGGAAAATCCGCCGAGCACCATCTTGGTGGCGGGGCAGGTGGCAGCGACGGTCTGAATGTGATTGGTAGCGTCCCGGATACCGTCGATGACAGTGAGTGCGAACTGGAAGCCGTCGCCGAAATCGGCACTGGCCTGGTAGTTGATCGGGTAGACGTTGACCGATTTGGGGCCGGCCTTGGCGCGCAGAGCATCGACGAAGTCCTGTCCGATACCGCCGACGCCCGCAGGCTCGCCTGTGCCGCGGGCAAACACCACGTCCGCGTCCGGGCACGGATCGGCGTTGGCAACAGGTACTGGAGCACTTGCCAGGGCCAGCACGGTGAAGGCGATCGTGAGGATGCCCGCGAACCTGCGCGGCCCCGTTCGGGGCGGCGCCACGGGGGCTTCAGTGCAATCGATTGTGTACATGGAGAACCTTTGCGTTGCGTAGGAATGCCGATTGCCTGAATCGATGTTACGTAACGGGCCCGCCGACGCGCAGCGCATATCTGGGGCGTGCGCTCACGGCGCAGGTGCGCTATTGGCGTCGAAACAGGCGCCCGTGGCTGCGGAACCAGGTGATGCGTCCGTCGGCACCGCGTACGAAATCGGAGCGGGTGCCGATCGGTTTGTCGTCAGCTCCCAGGTCGAGTCCGTAGTCCGGTCGATAGAAGGCAAAGCCCAATCGGTGGCTGGTCTCCGAATTCGGATTGCTTCCCGTGATGTCGTCGGCGGTCATCGTGCCGTCGAGTCGACCGCTTCCCACCTCGAAGTCGATGACCGTCTGCCCCGGATCGCCCGATTCGGCGACATGCTGGGCGATATAGCGCCCCCGGAAGGGCTCCAGGTCGGTGGCGCCGAGATCCTCGGCTGTGGCAGGCAGGTTGCTGATCCCCGCGAACCGGCGCAGCGCCCAGTCGTCGCCGAAAAGGTCGTTGATCAGCTGTGCTCCGCCCTCGGAGTTGGTGAGCACGGTCATGGCGAAATCGCGGTCGGGCACCATGAAGAACCCCGAATGCTGGCCGTTCCAGGTGCCGCCGTGCTGAACGATCGTGACGTTCTCCGCCGACGGGCGCAGCATCCACGTGACACCCATGCCGGTGAGATCGACCTGTAGTGTGCCGCCGGCGCCCGGATTGGACCGCATTGCCGCGAGCGCTTGCGGGCTCAGCAGTCGGGTGCCGTCGGGTGCCGTGCCGTCGCCAAGGTGAAACTTCGCGTACCGCAACTGATCTCGTGCGGTCGACATCAGTCCGCCGGTTGGGTGGCAGCTGCGTGGGAACGTCCAAAAACTGGTGTCGACAGCCGGTTTGCCATCGACAACGGTGTGCGAGGCAGCCACATTCAAGCCGATGATCTCGTCGGAGAAGTAGTGGGAGTGGGCCATCTGCAGCGGCTCGAGCAGCAGGCTCTGCACCACCGACTCGTAGGTCGAGTCAGCGACGACCTCGATGATCCGTCCGGCTGCCACCAAACCGGCGTTGTTGTAGGCGAACACGGTGCCCGGAGGTGTCAGCTGCGGTAGGCGCGTCATCGCCGCGACGTAGCGGGCCACTGCGTCGTCGCCGCGCCCGAACGCTTGAATGTCGTCACCCAGAAAGCCCGACGTGTGATTGAGCAGCTGACGCACGGTTACCGAGGCGCTGGCAGCCGGATCGGCCACGGCGAAGTCGGGCAGGTAACGCCGCACGGGCGCATCCAGGTCCACGTCGCCCCGATCGACCAAGCGCATCACGGTGGTGCCCGTGAACGTCTTTGTGGTCGAGCCGATCCGGAACACCGTGTCACCGTCGACAGGTAGCGGATGGTCGACGTTGGTGACACCGAAGCCTTTGACATGTTCGTGGCGGCCTGCCCAGACGGCAACGGCAGCACCCGGTATGCGGTAGGCCGTCATGCCCGCGGTGATCTTGGTGTCGAGCTCGGCAAAAGCCGCAGGCAGAGCCGTCTCGGTAGATACGCTCATCATGTTGCCCAACGCTTCACGTGCGCTGCTCCAAGTCGGTGCCGCAGTCTGAGAGTACATATTCGATCGGTCGATATGCAGGGTGTTACGCATCTCGGCCAAGGTGGTCTGCGACCGGGTGTGGCCCGGCCGCAGACCCCTGTTTCACGTCACGCCGCAGGCCGGCCTGCGGCCCGCCCGAGGTGCCGCGCGAAGAACCGAGTGTCGATCCGGCCATCTGTCGGTACCCGGTCGTGCCCGCCCGGGAAGGCGTGCAACACCTTGTCGGTCGAGGCGAAGGCGTCGAACAATTCGAGACCGAATTCGCGTGGAATTTCGTTGTCATCCAACGGCAACAGATATTCGATCGGGATGCTGATCTGTCTTGCCGCCGCAAGCAGCGCGTCATGCCCGGACAGCCATCCGAAGATCGCAGCGGTGATCCGAGGCTCGACCGCTGCGAGCTGTATCCCGATCGCGCCGGCCAGAGACACGCCCGAGTAGCCGAGGGGAACATGTGCGCCGATCTCGGGTAGAGCCAGCACGGCGTCGATGGTTGCCCGCCATTCGGGAACGGCACGCTCGGCGACAGAGGCGCTGTACTCGGCAAGGATACGGCCGAACGAGGGACTGTCCTCGGCCCGGGCCCGACGAAATTCCGCGATCCAGCTCTCGTCCTGGGCATTTCGTGGTCGGTCACCGTGGCCAGGTGCGTCGATGGAGACGACATGGAAACCCTCAACGATCACCAAGGAATGGGCCCGGGCGACGTGTCCCGGGGCCCTCTTGTGAAGGCCGCCCGGGTGACCGGCCAAGACCACGGGGGCGTCGGCGGGAACAGATTCTGGTGACCAGAGGACACCGGTGACGTCATCCAGGGTGAAGGAGCGTTCGATGACACCGTTGGACGATGTCTCAGAAGTGATGTGCATAGCGGTTGCCTTTCGGGATTGCCGTGTTCGGGCGCTCCCGGCGACACCTAGCTCAATCGCCCAACCGCGAACACGAGTGAGAACACCCATTGGTCACTGCATACATGGGTCTCACCTCCTCGCGTCACCGTCACGGTCTATCGCACCCTAGCAACGCGAACGTGGTGGCGTCCAACCATTTTCCTGTCGGGACCTCACCCGTTCTTCTCGACGATGTTTTTCAACACCGTGGTCGCGCCCATGGCGTTGGGCCAACCGGAATAGAACGCGAGATGCAGCAGGGCTTCCTTCAGCTCGTCGTCGGTGACCCCGTTCTGGCGGGCGAACCCGAGATGGAAGTGCAGCTGGTCCATCTTGCCCATCGCGGTCAGTGCCGCGATCGTGATCAGGCTCCGGTCTCGTTTGGACAGATCGGGCCGTTCCCACACTTCGTCGAACAGCACGCGGTCGGTGTAATGCACCATGCCGGGGGCGAAGTCGCCGAAAGCGCGCTGGCCGCCGGTCCAGCCGGTGTTCTGTTCATCGCTCATCGTTGGTTCCTCTCTTCGGGGTGGTAGCGGTCATCAGGCCTCCACGTGGTGTTGGGTGGTGCGGGGCAAGGACAGCGTGAGAACGGCGGTCACCGCGGTAACGACGGCGGCGATCAGCATGCTCACGTGCACCCCGCGGACGAAGGTGTCGGGGTTGGCGAGTAGAGCGCCGAACACCGCGACTGCGAGGGCGCCGCCGACCTGGCGGCTGGTGTTGAACACGCCAGATGCGACGCCGGCCTGATGGTGCGCAACGGTGTCGAGCAGCACCGCGGTGGCCGGCGGGGAGACCGTCGGACCGCCGAGTCCGACCAGCAGCATGAGCACCGCGAGCAGCCACAGGGGAGCGGTGGCACCCAGCAGGCCCACCGCGGCGAGCCCGGCGGTCATCAGAGCCAGACCCGTGGCGATCACGGTGCGGCGGCCGAACCGCTCGCTGATCCATGCGGAGAACGGTGTCAGTATCAGACCGACGAGCATCATCGGCAGGAACACGATGCCGGTGTGCACGGCGTCCAGGCCGCGGTGCTGTTGCAAGAACAGGCTCACAACGAACGGCAGGCCGAAATAGCCCACCATGAACGCGAAACCTGTTGCTGTGACAATGGTTACGGTGCGGGACCGGAAGAGTTCCAGCGGCAGCATCGGATGCGCCACCACGTGCTGAGAACAAGTGAACGCGATCAGCGACACCACAGCCATGACGAAAGCAGCAATGACCGCCCAGTCGGCGAACCCGCGGGAGCCCGCCTCGATGGCGCCGTAGGTCAATCCGCCCATCGCCAGAACGCCGGTCAGCTGGCCGATCGGATCGAGCGGCGTGCGTCGGGTCGCAGAGGCATCGGTGTGGGTCAGCAGCCAAAGCGCGATAACGCCGACCGGGATATTGATGAAAAAGATGAGTCGCCAGTCGATCAGGGTGAGCATCCCGCCCAAGACCGGACCGGAGGACGATGCGACCGCTCCGCCCATCGCCCAGATCCCGACGGCACGAGCGCGCGCCCGCGGCTCTTGGTAGGCCTGACGGATCAGGGCCATCGACGCCGGCATCATCGCGGCCGCCGCTGCGCCCTGCACAAACCGGGCCGCAACCAACATGCCCAGCGTAGGCGCCAGCCCGCATGCCCCCGAGGCGAGGACGAACGCCACCATGCCGCCACCAAAGGCCCGCTTGGCGCCCAACCGGTCCGACAGCGACCCAGCGGTCAGCAGCAGAGCGGCGAACATCAGGGTGTACCCGTCGACCACCCACTGCAGCCCGGCCACACCACCACCGAGATCGTGGCGGATGGTCGGCAGAGTCACGTTGATCACGACGGCATCCAGCGTGATGGTGAAGAAGCCCAGCAGCGCCGCACCCAGGGTCCGGACCGCGGGTCTGGTCCGGCCTGCGGCATCGATTCCGAGAGCTGACTCATGGGTGATCACCTCAACCAGAGAACTCCGATTCCACCGTGGGCGGCAGGTCCAACCAGAGGGGGTACAAGTGCAACCCCCATCGCGGCCACGGCTCGTCGTACCGTCGGATGTGTGAACACCAGCGGCACCCCGCAGCGCGCCGATATCCGTGACTTCCTGGCCAGTCGCCGTGCCCGGATCACCCCTGACCAGGTCGGACTCCCAGCGGGCGGAACTCAACGGCGCGTTCCTGGACTGCGCCGCGAAGAGGTCGCCGTGCTCGCCGGGGTGAGCACCGACTGGTACACCCGGCTGGAGAAGGGACACATCAGGGGTGTGTCCGACGACGTGCTCGCCGCCGTCGCCCGCGCTCTGTTGCTGGACGACGCCGAGACTGCCCACCTGTTCCATCTGGCCCGCGCCGCCAAGCCTGCACGAAGCCCGCGCCGTCGAACACCTGCCAGGCTCCCCGAGAGCCTGCAGCACTTGCTCGACGCGATGACCGGAGCGGCCGCCTTCATCCGCAACGGGCGACTCGACATCATCGCGACCAACGCTCTCGGCCGGGCGCTGTACGCACCGGTGCTCGATGAACCGGCGTGGAAAGCCAACATCGCCCGGTTCAACTTCCTCGACGAGCGTGCCGCCGACTTCTTCCCGGACTACGCGGGTTCGATGGACACCACGGTCGCGCTGTTACGCACCGAGGCGGGCCGCGACCCGTACAACAAGGAGCTCACCGACCTCGTCGGTGAACTCGCCACCCGCAGCGAGTCTTTTCGCAGCCGTTGGGGCGCCCACGATGTGCGCAACCACAGCACCGGACTCAAACACTTCAATCACCCGGTCGTCGGCCCGATCGACCTCGCCTACGACTCGCTCGACGTTCGCTCCACCGGCGACGACCGGCTGGTGCTCAACGGATACACCGCTGCCCCCGGGTCCGCCTCCGACGAGAAGCTGCGCATGCTCGCGAGCTGGGCGGCGACCGACGCACCGGATCGGAGCACCGGACGCCCGATCGGCGGTCCGGTGCCCGCAGAACCAGAAGGCACCGACGCGCGGTCCGACATCTGATTGCGTTGGGCTGCAGGGCATCTCGGTAGGCGCCTGCCAAGTTGCCGCGGGGGTTGCACGACTATGCCGAGATTTGCCGTCTGAAGAGCGCTCGTCTGCGACCATGGCTTAGGCGCAACGAAGGGCTGGGCACATGACAGAGACCGGGCACACACCCGAACTACACGAGCAGCCGGGCCTGGCAAGCCGCCGCGGCCTTCTCATCGGTGCCGGAGCGGTCGCTGCCGGGATCGCCGTCACCGCGTGCGGCGGTAAAGAACCGTCAGCGTCGGGCGGCCAGTCCGCGACCAGTGAACCGAGCTCGACGGCTGCCGCGGCACCCGTATCGGTGAAGACGACCGACGTGCCAGTGGGCGGGGGCGTCGTGCTCAAGGAGCCCAAGGTTGTCGTCACTCAACCGCAGCCCGGTCAGTTCAAGGCGTTCACAGCGGTCTGCACGCACAAGCAGTGCCTGGTGGCGAAAGTCGCCGACGGAACCATCGACTGCCCATGCCATGGCAGCAGGTTCAGCGACGTCGACGGCACTGTCGTCAAGGGGCCGGCCGAGCAGCCGCTGGCGCCGAAGACGGTGACGACGACCGGTGACACCCTGACCATCACCTGACCTGTTCCGGACCAATCGCGATTGGTTTCAGCGACCAGCTGGTCGGAATCCGCGGCCTCGCAATGGTCGCGTTGACCCCTGATGTTTCAGAACAGCTCAATTCTGGCAACGCTGCGCGCGCCGATCAGCGTGCCGGCAGCTTACTCATCGGGATGAACTGGCGTGACGCGACGTCGACATTCAGAACAGAAGATATTGCAGGTGAACCGGTTGTGGGGAAATTGTCGATGGCAACCCCAATTATTTGCTCTTTCTGCATTCTTCCGTATCTGTATCCACGCGGAGCGCGGCGATAGGCAACCGAGATCGGCTTAATGCCAAGGTGTTTGGGGTATCGCCGGCTGGCGGGTTCTCGTGTATTAACGCGCGAAAAAGCAAAATGGGCCTTACCCTAGCTACCGTGACGAGAGCCGCGTACTCGCCGATTCCCACCACGGAAACACCCGTTATCGCCGAAAGTGTCCCGCAGTGGACATCGCTTCAGAAACTGGGTTTCCGACTACTTTTCACCGTCGGTGGTGGAATGCTTGCCGTCACCGGTGGTGTGGTTCTGTTGGTCACGGTATTCGGCAGTGTCGTGGGTTTTGACGAGGGCCACTATCCGTGCGAGCGTCTGCTCTGGATACTCGCGCAGATCGGTAGCTACCTGACTCGAGGTCGTAGCGTCGAGATCACCAGGTCGGCCGGCGGAGACATGTTGTGGATGTGGTGTTTCCAGCTCGGGTGGATTGCGGTGGCACTGCCGATCACCGCGTTGTGGACGGTCATGGATCGGCGTCGCCCCAACTATCGGAGCTTGGCCGCTTCGCTGCTGGTGTTCGCGCGCTTTGGGCTGGCCCTGGTGATGATCTTCTACGGATGGGGCAAGGTGATTCCCGTCCAGATGGGCTATATGCCGCTGCCTGAGCATCAGTTGCAGTTGACGGGTGACACCAGCCTGTTCAACACGCTGTGGGGCTTCGTCGGGGCATCCGAGGCTTACTCGGTCTCCATCGGACTGATCGAACTGCTGTCGGGACTACTGCTGCTGTGGAACCGTACCTGGGTGCTCGGGGCCCTCGGGTCCGTGATCTCCACAGCACAGGTGTTCCTGCTGAACATGACCTATGACGTGCCGGTCAAGCTGGTTGCGGCCCAATTGTTCCTGGTCGCAATCGCTATCACATGCCCGTTTTGGCCGAACTTGGTGCGGGTCGTCTTCAATCGCGGTGGGACCCGCCCGGTGGAACTCTGGTCACCCCTTTGGGCGGACAAGCGCTGGCTGCGGCGAGCCGGTGTGATTGCCAAATTCGGCATCGCCGCCATGCTGCTGACAATCACCGGAGTGGGTGGCGTCATGGCGTACATCGGCTATCACACGCCGAGCTCGACGCTCGACGGTGTCTGGCGCGCAACATCATTCACTATCGATGGGCGCGAAGCGACGCTGAACCAGGCGACTCCGCAGCCGTGGGTCAACGTCGCGATCACCGACCGCAACAAAGTCCGCCAGCTCGGTGTGGTCAGGTTTGTCAGCCAGGAGCCCGCGGGATACACCACCAGGTGGCTGCTCAACATTGACGGCGATCGCCTCGAGCTGCGCAAGCCGGAGTCGGATTCGACTCAGGTGGTGCTGCGCGCCACCCAGCCGGACAAGGACCGGTTGGTGCTGACGGGAGAGTTGGACGGCAAACAGATCGAGGGTACGTACGAGCGGCGATTCATGGAACGCAGTAGGTCGCATTTCCGTCTGGTCAGTCCGCCGATCCCGATGGATTCGGTGCGGTAGTCCCGGGCTGCTGCAACTGATGTGCGAGTGAAATCGGTTGACGCGCACCAGCGCGCATCCGTCGACGCGCCCGTCGCGCGCATATCCTGGTTTGCAGGACGATAAAACCCGGCTGGCTACCGCGACGGTCCGCCGTAGCGGCGCCCGGCCACCAGCGACGCCGCGCTATGCGACGCCCGGATCTCCGGGAGGCAGCAATGTTCGAGGAAGCTCAGCTTTATGCACCGGTGACGCGCTCGGGGGATGACGTCACCGTTCACCTGGCCGCCGACCACCCGGGCGCGGTCGACCCCGAATACCGCGCGCGGCGCAACGAGATAGCCGCACTCGCCATGGATTGGCAGCCTGGCACACCACCGCCGATCGCGACATATACCGACGCGGAGCAGGAGGTCTGGCGGATCGCCTGCGCTGAGCTCCACAAACTGCACCGGCGCCTGGCCTGCGGGGCTTATCTGGAGGGCCGTGAGCGGCTCCAACTTCCCGAGGATCACATTCCGCAACTCATCGACATCAACAAGATGCTCAAACCACTCACCGGCTTTCAGTACGTGCCGGCAGCCGGCCTGGTGCCACTGCGCGAGTTCTACGGATTCCTCGCCGATGGCATTTTCCACTCGACCCAGTACCTCCGACACCACTCCGTGCCGCTTTACACCCCTGAGCCAGACCTGATCCACGAGGTGGTCGGTCATGGCAATTGCCTGGCTCACGATCGTTTCGCGGCCCTGTACCGGCTGGCCGGACGGGCGGCTCGGCGCGTGGAAACGGCTGAGGCGCTGGAGTTCGTCTCGAAGGTGTTCTGGTTCTCCCTGGAGTTCGGTGTAGTGCGCGAGCACGGGGAAGTCCGCACATACGGCGCAGGGCTACTTTCCTCATACGGCGAAATTCAGCAGATCGAACATGCCGAACTCCGGCCGCTCGATGTCGGCCGGATGGGCGTTCAGACGTACGACATCACGCACTACCAGCCGGTGCTCTTCTGCGCCGAGGGATTCGATGAGATCGAAGATGTAGTCGGCGCGTTCTTCACCGATGTTGACGACGCTACGGTCGAGCGCCTGCTACATGACGCTTCTGCGCCGACCTGAGCATCGACAGGCCGAGGCGGTCAGCCCTTCCAGACGACCTTGTCGGTGCCGCCGGCGTCGCGGTAGACCACGCTGTCGGGGGCAGTCCCGCCGCGTACGTCGAAGTAGACCCGGCCTGATGTTTGGCTACCCGGCGCGATCGGTTGGTTGGGTAGACCGTCAATCTCGTTACCCTTCATGTCCGCATAGGTCGAGCTGTTCACGGCCCGTGCGTTGAAATCGGAAATGTTGGGAGTGGGGAAGCCGCTGACCGCCTGTGCGGTGACGTCTGCGTACCAGATGCCGTCATTGTGGCCACTGGGCTGCAAGTTGCTCACGGTGTACTCGATGGCTCCACCGGGACTGGGTATCTCTGCTGATTGGCCGAACTGCACCGCTTCGGGGTCGGCCAGCGCCGGTGCGGCCGCCAACACTCCTGCCGTCGCGATCCCAGTAGCAGCAGCTGTCGTTTTCCATGCGATCCGTGAAAACGCCACGTCAAGCTCCTTTCGCCAAGCCTTGATATCCAGGCGCACTTACCGTCCGTTCCACGGTCCGTCTATCCAAACTGGCGGGTTTCAAACCTGCTCGGCATGGCCGTGCACCCACTTTGGGAACCACCAGACCGGTTTCCAAGGCTGGGTATTGCCAGCCTCTACCCACTGAAAACCATTGAAGTGTCGAACAATACGGCGGTTGGATCACCGCACGGACGGTGCCGAAGTAGGGTCTGCGCATGGACCTCGAGCCGGTCGAGCAGCGGATCCTGGGAAGCCTTCTCGAGAAGCAGGTCACGGTTCCCGCGTCGTACCCTCTGACGCTCTCTGCCCTGCGCACCGCCTGCAACCAGACCAGCAGCCGCGAGCCGGTCATGGACCTTGACGAACGGACGGTAGAGCTGACGGCCAGGGCGCTCAAGGATCGTGGGTTGTTGCGCATCGTGTGGTCCGATACCGGACGGCGCACCCTGAAGTACCACCAGACATTGTCGGAGATTCTCGAACTGGGCGACGACGAGCGTGCGGTGCTCACCGTGCTACTCCTGCGCGGACCGCAGGCACCCGGAGAGTTGCGCACCCGCACCGAGCGGCTGTTCGCGTTCTCCGACCGCGGCGCGGTCGAGACGTGCCTGGAACGGATGGGCAAACGGGATCAACCGCTGGTACGGCGGCTCGACCGGCGACCGGGTCAGCAGGACTACCGATGGGTGCACGAGCTGGGCCCGGTCGACACAGGGGAGACACCTCAGCGCCCGGCGGTCGACCGGGAGGCGCCTATCGCGGATTCGCCTGAGGCCCGCGACGACCGAGTACGGGCGACCTATGGTGCCGTGGCTCCCGCTTACGCGCGTGAGCTGTCCGAGGAACTCGAAAGGCTGCCCTTCGAGCGCTGGCTCCTCGACCGTGTGGCCGCGGCGGCCCGTGATCTGCCGATCATGGATGCGGGTTGCGGTCCGGGTCACGTGACGGCGTACCTCGCAGCCGCCGGCGTGGACGCCCACGGTCTCGACCTCAGCCCGGAGATGATCGCGGAGGCGCAGCAGCGGCATCCTGACGTCGACTACGAGGTGGGGGATCTGCGCCGTTTGATGCGGCCGGCGACTGCTGCCGGGTGGGGTGCCGTACTCGGGTGGTACTCCCTGATCCACCTCGCCGCGTCTGAACTGCCCGGCGCAGTCGCCGCACTCGCCCGGCCACTGGCATCTGATGGCCTGCTGGTGCTCGCTGTGCATGTGGGTGACGAGATACGCCAGGTGACCAACTGGTTCGAGACCGAGGTGCCTGCCCTGGATGTCGTGCTGCATGACGTGACAGGGGTTCTCGCGGCAGTGCAGGCGGCGGGGCTCACCGATATCGAGTGGTATCTACGGGGACCGCATGAATCGCGCGGTGAGACCACGCAGCGGCTGTACGTCGTGGCAAGGCGGGCATGACGGCGTGATCGGCGCCCGGACGGTCCGATCCTCGTGCCCGACAAGGGCTGAGCCGATCCGCGGTTCTACGGTCGCAGGATGTGGTCGGGGGTGACGGTGTCGACGAATGCCCGCGCCGCGGCGGCGAGCTGACCGTCGGCGGTGGCCAGCGCATCCGCCTGCAGCTGAGTCAATGCGATGTACTCGGCGCGGTACGTGTCCGGCCAGTTCAGCTCGGCGGCGATCCGCCAGGCGTGGTCTTGCAATGATCGATCGCCGAGGAGTCGGATCCGCAGCCCCCGGATACCGTCGAGAATCGTTCGGCCGGTCCGTTCGTCGATCTGGCCGCGGTGCACCGATTCGTACACCAGGGCCAGCGCCTGCGAGCGCAGCAACGTGGGAGCCGCAAGGCTGTGCTGCGGCGGAATGGCCACGCCGCCACGGGCGAGGTCGATGGCCACCTGTGCGTCGACGACGAACGTTGTCATACGAGCACCATCGCACGCGCCGGTGTTCGTTGTTGATTAGCGTGGCCTCATGACAAGCGGCCCCGTGACCGACTGGCTGTTGGACTCCGACCCGGCTTTGCGTTGGCAAGTAGAGCGCGATCTACTCGACGCTGCGCCGGATGTGTGGGCGGCGACGCGGACACGGATCGCAACTGAGGGCTTCGGCGCAAAATTACTCGCCGCGCAAGATGCCGACGGCCAGTGGGCCGGCGGTTCCTTCTTTCCGAAGGACTACGACTTCGCCGCCGCCGAGCCGCCCGAAGCCGGCCAGCCGTGGACCGCCACCACGTGGACGTTGAACACGTTGCGAGAGTGGGGTCTTGACGTATCGGTATTGCGGCAACGTCGGACCGCCGAGTTGCTTGCTGAGCACAGCCGGTGGGACTACGACGGCTCGCCCTACTGGTCAGGCGAGGTGGACTGTTGCATCAACGCGTGGACGCTGGCCAACGGAGTGTGGCTGGGTGCGGACGTCAATGGGATCGCTGACTGGTTTCTCGAGCATCAGTTGCCGGATGGCGGGTGGAACTGTGAGTGGGTTGACGGGGCGCACCGGTCTTCGTTTCACTCGACGCTGAATTCACTGAAAGGGCTACTTGCCTTCGAGGCGGCCACTGGCGGTACAGCCGACACCCGCGCTGCGCGCCACCGCGGCGAGGAGTATCTGCTCGAGCGCCGGCTGCTTAACCGGCTGACGACGAATCAGCCGGTGGCGCAATGGGTAAACGACTTCATCTACCCCATTCGTTGGTCCTACAGCGCCCTCAACGCGTGTGAGTACTTCCGTCTGGCCGCTCTGCACGATGACGTCATGCCGGATCCTCGGATCAGCCAGGCGATCGGCATCGTTCGTGCGGCCAGGCAGCCTGATGGCAGGTGGTTGCAGACCGGTCGGCAACCGGGACGAGTGTGGTTCGAAGTCGATGTTCCAGCCGGACAGGCTTCGAAGTGGATCACGCTGTACGGGACACGGTTGCTCAGCTGGTGGGATTCGGCAACATAAACGCAGAGTCCCCAGCTGGCACGCGATGGTGCGGTTGCCGCGAGAACTGCTTCACGCAACGCCATTTCGGTTGACCGCCGACGACCGAGCGGCGCTGTGAGCCGCGGGGCACATCGCCATCAAGGCGACATGACCCAGCCGTGGTGCGTCGGCCGGGTATCCGGCGCGGCAGAAGCTGATCATCCGCGAGAGGAAGGTGTATCCGTTCATAGTGATGCTCCTTTGACCAGGTGGGGTTTCGTGGTGCGAGCCGAGCTTTCGGCGTGCACAGCAACTATCAACCAGGTGTGTCAGTCGGGGCTCCCTTGTGCGGACAAGCCGCGCAAAGCGCGATCTGTCGCTTGTGCGCATTGTGCTCACCGCAGAAGCTGGTCTGCTGGTTCAGGACGGAACGAGGCAAAAATCTCGTGGCGGTCTCAGTTGAGCAAAGGTCTTGCAGCCCACCCGTCCTACGGGGGACGGTACCGTCGGGTTGGCGTTAGTGTTGGCCGTTGTGGTCGAGGTGGGCAACTATGTGAAGCGCTGGCGTACAGCGCTTCACCTGATCTTGTCGGCAATGGTGGCGGTCACCCTCGGACTTGCCATCCCGCCCGCAGCTCACGCGGCCGCTGCCGCGGCGACCCTGTCGGTGACATCGACATGGCAGACCGGTTTCATCGCCCGCTTTGTCATCACCAACGCCAGCACCGTGCCGCTCACCGACTGGAAACTCGAATTCGACTTGCCGCCCGGCGAATCCATCTCTCACACGTGGAGCAGCACCTTCACCCAATATGGCACGCACTATGTGATCGGACCCGCGAACTGGAACCGCATCATTGCCCCGGGTGGTACCGCAACGGGTGGGATCAGAGGCGTGCTGAGCGGCTTCTACTCACCACCGTCGAATTGTGTGCTCAACGGTCAATACCGGTGCAGCTAGCGACGCGACGCCGCTCAGGTGGCGAACAGCCTCGACGTCCTTTCTTCATGACGCATGCCGCTGATCTCCAGGGCGGGTGTTGTGCTGGACAGTTCGTGTAGTGAGCGCTCGCAAGCCTCCTTTGACAGCTGAACAGCCAACTCGGCACCACGCAACTGGATGCGCTGACTCTGCAGTGGGCCCAATCGACCCAGCCGCACCGCGGCGCTGAGCAGTGAGGCCATCATCGATTGCATCGAACCGAGCACGGCGACGTGCCGGGGGATCCCGAGCCGGGCTTGGACCGCGCCGTCGACGACCGCCGCGTGGCCGGGAAAGGTTCCACTGATCACGCCGGAGATGTAGGCATCGTCTTTCACCATGCCGATTTCGGTTGCGGTGGCGGCGAGTTGGCGGCCGATCGATGTCGACGCGGTCCTCGCGTTGCCGAAGAGCTTGTACGAGGCGGCGAGTTCATCGAGTTCGGCAAGACGGTCCGGTGAGTCGGCCACACGCCAGGCGTGAGCGGTGATCGTGGCGTCCAACGGAGCGTGGCCGTGGATGAGGTAGCCGAACACCGTGGCCTCCAGGGCGGCGGCGTCGGCGTCGGGGTGTGCGGCCAGCCATTCTTCCAAACCATGGCTGTGTACCAACCTCCCCGCCGGAAAAGCGCTGTCGTGCAGTTGCATCCAGAGTGCCGCTCCGACGTCGGGATCAGTGGTGATGACCGGCATGGTTATCCGCGGAAGTACGGGACCAACCGTTGCGGGCCATCGCGACCTCGCCCACTTCGCCGACGAGGCCGAGGTCGGCGAGCAGGTGCTGGGCCGCGTGGGCGCTGGTGAACAGAGGCGCGGTAAGCCCGTCGTCGTCCACGTCGACCGGCGCATGCTGATTGCCGAGTATATGACCGAACATCAGTAGGGCGCGGCCGGTGTTGTCCGCGAATCGAACTCGGATGGCGGGCTCGGGGGGACGACGCACCACTATCATCTCGGCCCCGTCATCGCTGATCACGGCGCCGTCGTGCAGGAAGGTACCGCGGGGAAGGACGATCATCACCTCCGACCCCGTATCGGTGGTGACCCGCTGACGATGTTTACTGGCGTCCCCCCAACCGATATCGACGTGATGCACCTTGCGCCCGGCGAACCGCGGGTCGGTCGCGTTGCCGAGAATGGCTCCGGCATTCAGCATCGTGGCACCTTTCAGTGGGGCAGGACGGCGTCGCGCACGGCCGCGTGGACAGTCTGTTGGGCATGGCGTAGCGCAGGTGCGCGGTCTGTGGTCAGGCGAGCAAAAGTTCCTGCAGAGCCCGGCAACTCACCGACGCCGCCACGCACATCGGGCAGGCCGGCCAGGGCCCTTCGAACCACATCGGTGACCGGTCGCCGACCCGGGGTGAGCACCATCATGGTGGCGACATAGTCGCCGTCGAGAAACTGCGCGACCGACGGAGCGAACCGCTGCCGGTCCCGTGCCACCACCTTTCCTTCGCTGCGCACCGTGACGGCAAAGTCGCTGCGCGCGTATCGAAATCGTTCACCATGCGCGATCCGGCCCGCAGCCACGGCTTCCCATCCGATATACGTCCCGCTCGGCGCGATATCGATCTCAAGATTCTGGTCGAACTCGGAATCTGATTGCGGTATGACCGTTTTCGGCAGGTACTCGAGGGTTGCGTCGTCACCCACGGTGAACTGCAGCCGATGCTTGGCACCCGGGCCGTCCCCGGCATACACCTGGGTGGCGGCCTGGGTGGTGAGCAGGAGATGGGATCTCGATGCGCACACCGCGGTGGTGCGCAGGTTGTCGTCGGAGAATGTCCCACCACTGGGGCTCTGTACACACAGCACCGCAGCGTGCGGAAACCGCTCATCGGAATGCAGGGCGGTGGTGACCCGCTGCGGAAACCGTTGCCGGAGGTTGCTGATGCGGGTGCGCCCCGTGTCGTCGGTGACGGCGTGGACGGACAATTCGCCGGGCTCGATCACGGGCGGCTCGGGACGAGCATGGCGTCACGCAGCAGGACCTCGGTCAACTTGTCCAACCCGTTTCCGGAGCGCAGGTCGGTGAACACCGTCGGCTTGGTCGGCCGGGCGATACTACAGTCGCGCCGCATCCCGTCGAGATCGGAACCCACCAGGTCGGCGAGGTCGATCTTGTTGACCACCAGCAGATCTGCCTGCAGCAGACCGATGCCTTTCTTGCGCGGAATGTCGTCACCGCCTGCCGTGTCGATCACGAAGATCCAGTAGTCGACCAGGTCGGCGGTGAAGGTGGCGGCCAGATTGTCGCCACCCGACTCGATGAGGATCAGGTCGAGGTCCTCGAACTCGGCGGCCAGCGACCGCGCGGCGGCCAAGTTGGCCGACGGATCCTCCCGGATCGCGGTGTGCGGGCACGCCCCGGTCTCCACGGCCCGCACCCGGCGCGGGTCGATGACACCGCTGCGCCGGACGCGCTGGGCGTCTTCGTCGGTCACCAGGTCGTTGGTGATCACCGCGACGCTGAGACCCTTTCGGACGAGTTCGGGAACCAACATCTCCACCAGTCGGGTCTTCCCGGACCCGACTGGACCGCCGATACCGATCCTGAGCACATCACTCATGTTGTCTTCCAGCCTATTTCAAGGTGTAACGCCGGCCCAGCGGGACAGCTGTCATCGGGGTACTGGTGCACAATTCGCCGTCGACGATCACGCGGTAGGTATCAGGCTCGATCGAGATGTCGGGCAGGTAATTGTTGTGCAGCAGATCTGCCTTCGTCAGAGACCGCGCACCGCGACAGGCCACCAGGGGAGTCCGCAAGTCCAGCTTTCCGGCCAGCCCGCCTGCGATGGCTCCCTCGGCGACAAAGTTCACCGACACGTCCGCGGGGGTGCGACCATACGCCGCCCACTGGGGTCGGTATTTCAGTGGTTCGCAGGTCATCAAAGAAGCATTGGCTTCACCCATCACGGACCAGGCAGGGAATCCACCCTTGAACACGACCTCGGGGCGGATACCGAAGAACTTCGGCTCCCACAACACGATGTCGGCAAGCTTGCCGGGTTCCAGGGAGCCGACCTCGTGGTCGATACCGAAGAGAATGGCCGGGTTGATGGTCAGCTTCGCGATGTAGCGGAGAATCCGGGCGTTGTCGGCAGGCGTACCGCTGGTCACATCCTCGGGGAGCGGCCCACGGGTGGCCCGCATGTGCGATGCCAGTTGCCATGTCCGCGCGATGCTCTCACCGATCCGCCCCATGCCCTGGGAATCCGAGCCCATAGCCGATATGGCGCCCAGATCGTGCAGGACGTCCTCGGCCGCGATTGTCTCGCGGCGGATCCGCGACTCCGCGAATGCCACATCCTCGCGGATGCGCGGGTTGAGATGGTGGCACACCATCACCATGTCCAAATGCTCGTCGAAAGTGTTGAGGGTGTAGGGGTTTGTCGGATTGGTCGACGACGGCAGGCAGTATGATTCGCCGACCACACGCATGATGTCGGGTGCGTGCCCACCGCCTGCACCCTCGGCATGGTAGGTGTGGATGGGCCTGCCGCCGATGGCGGCCATGGTGTCCTCGAAGAACCCCGCCTCGTTGAGGGTGTCGGAGTGGATCTGCACTTGCAGGTCCAATTCGTCGCCCGCGTCCAAGGAAGCGCGGATCGCCGCGGGCGTTGCGCCCCAGTCCTCGTGGATCTTGTAGCCGATGGCGCCGGCGAGCCCCTGTTCGATCAGGGGTGCGGTGCTCGACGCGCTGCCGTTTCCGAGGAATCCGAAATTCATCGGGAAGGCCTCGGCCGCTTTCAACATCCGGGCCAGGTTGGTCGGTCCTGACGAGGTGATACCGACCGTCACGGGCCCGAGTCCGCCACCGATCATCGTGGTGATACCGCTGGAGATGGCTTCTTCGACCAGTCCGGCGCTGTCGAAGTGCACGTGAACGTCGATTGCGCCGGCAGTGGCGATCATGCCCTCGCCGGAACGGATGTCGGTGCCTGCGCCGATGACCAGTTCGGGGTCGACGCCTGCCATGGTGCGTGGGTTGCCCGCCTTGCCGATCCCGGCGATGCGGCCGTTACGAATCCCGATGTCGGCCTTGCGGATACCCAGCACGGCATCGATGATGAGTGCGTTGGTGATGACGAAATCCAGCGCGCCCTCGTCGTTGGTCATATCACCGTGCACGGCCATGCCTTCGCGCATCGTCTTGCCGCCGCCGAAGACCGCCTCGTCGCCGTATACCGTTGCGTCGGCCTCGACCTTGGCCAACAACTCGGTGTCGGCCAATCGGACCCGATCGCCGACCGTGGGTCCGTACAGTTCGGCGTAGCGCTGTCGGCTGATTCGGTGCGTCATCTCAGGCCTCCGAATCGAGGAAGCCGTGGTGGTGCAGGTTGCTCATGAGCTCTCCACTCGGTTCGGATTTGGTCGGGCCGTTGGTCATATCGTTCTGTCCGATGACGACTTGTTCGCCGGCGTACGCTGTCAACGAAACATCTTGAGCCTCACCGGGTTCGAATCGAACCGCGGTACCCGACGGGATGTCGAGACGCATCCCGAAGGCCGCGCTCCGGTTGAAACGCAGTGCCCGGTTGGCTTCGAAGAAGTGGAAATGCGAGCCGACCTGGATCGGCCGGTCGCCGGTGTTCTCCACCGTCACCGTCGCGGTCTGCCTGCCTGCGTTGAGCTCCAGATCGCCTTCAGCGGTGAGGATCTCACCGGGAATGACGGCGAGCTCGGCTGCGCTCCGGGTGCCCGGCGTGATCGCATCGTGCACGGTGACCAGCTTCTGTCCGTCTTCGAAGAACGCCTCTACCTGGACCGAGCCAAGGAGCGTGCGCACGCCGGGCAGCACGTCGTCGTCGGTCAGTAGGCTGGCGCCGTGGGCAGCGGCCTCGGCGACGGTGCCGCCGGCTCGTGCCGACTCGGCGACCTCATCCGCGATCAGTGCCCGCGCCTCGGCGTAGGTCAGCGCCAGGCCGGCCGCCCGCCGCTTACGGGCCAGTTCAGCGGCCAGAAAGAGCAGGAGCCGATCTTCGTCCTTGGGTGTCAGATGCATGATGTGAGCCCGTCGATCCGGTGGCTGGACGATAGGTGCGCAGGTACCGGTGGGAGCGGCTCGAAGGTCAGCGCGCTACGGCGGTGTCGGGTGAGCTTAGGCATGTGTCGTGGTCCCTGTCGTGTGACGGTGAGTTCTCGCCAGCGTAGAAACGGCCGCGGCACCCCGGCTATGGGAGGAATCTCCCATTTGGTGCACCAAACATGCGCTGCCAATTATGGTTTCGACGGTGACGGCGTTCCGCGGCGGGAGAACCGGCAAATACCGAACGAATTCCGTGAATGCAGCACAAATTCACAGCTCGACGAATACAATCCGCGGAGCCGCGGTCCGTGACACGTAGGGCGGACCAGTTCGGGTGAACTGCAGGAAGGGACTTCTGGCGATGGCAAGCACCTACGCCGCGATGCTGGACAGTGACACCAACATGGAGAACCGGGCAAGCGAGGTGCTGGACGCCCTCGGTAAGCGGGTGGCATCGTCGGCGTCGGCGATCTGCCTGTGGGACCCGATTCAGCGTCGGCATCTCTCCATCGCAAACCACGGCTATCCGAATGAGGTGATGGATCACTTCAACACCTGGTTTGTCGACCACGATCCGCTGTTCGACGCGATGCGCAGGCGCAGTCTTGGGGCGCTCCGGTGGCGCGATTTTCCGGCCTACCGGACTACGTACTCGGTGACGGGAGTCTTCGCGCCGGCTGGGTTCGACGAGGGGCTGTCGGCACGGTTGGTGACCGCTGACGGCAATTACGCCGGCACCATCCACGTCAACTGCGACGATCCGCGTTATCCCAGCGATAACGACGTGGACGAGATCAACACGCTGCGCCTGCAGATGGCTGAACACCTCGACCTCTCGGTGAGGCCGCGCATGGTGGCCGAACTGATGGGGCCGGAAGCTCAGGCCTGGGCGGTTGACCGGACGGGCCGTGCGCACCTGCTGCGGCTGGGCGGCCAGTGGGATTCGCCCATCGATGAGGCGCTTGTCGGTGAGATGGCGTCGGCCACGGTGGGGGGCACCACGACGCGTTGGCATGACGGAACGGGCTGGCTGCATGTGCGGCACATCGGAACGGCGCCGCGGTTCCGGCAGGACAGCCTGCACGCCGTCATGTTGATCACCCGTGCCGCACTGCCGTTTGGGATCACCCCCCGCGAACTCGACGCCCTCACCCTTGCCGCCCGGGGCCTGACCAACAATCAGATCGCGACGCAGCTGTTCATCAGCGTCCGCACGGCGGGACACCATCTGGAGAGTGCGACTGCCAAACTCGGCGCCAGCAACCGGGCGTCCTGCGTGTCGCAGGCCATGTCGTGGGGGCTGCTATCCGGCAGAATGCTGCGCGACCTCGACACCCATGGCGTGGCGACCGGGTGAAATCAAATGGGAGATTCCTCCCATAGCCGCGACAATGCGGCCGTTTCTACGCTGTCGAGAACTCGCCGTCACACGACAGGGGTCACGACACATGTTGAACTTCACCCGGCACCGCCCGAATGCGATCGCGTCACTGCATGAAAGCCACTTGCGCCCAGCTGCTTTCGGATCCATCAGCCAGTGCGGTCCGTCCGTGGATCGGAACGGCCGCTGATGGGAAATGTCGGACTGCTATTCGTCGGGGTAGTGCTGCTCGTCAACGGGTTGGTGGCCATCGGAGCCGTCGACGGGCGCGGCGCCGCGCCGCTGAATATATTCGTCGGATCCGCTCAGATCGTGGTGCCGACGCTGGTACTGGCGCAGTCGGGCGGCGATCTTGCCGTCATCAACGCGGCCTGGCCGAGTTATCTGTTCGGGTTCACCTACCTGTGGTTCGGGTTCATCCAGCTCTTCGACATCGATGCGCGGGGATTCGGTTGGTACTGCTCGTTCGTCGCGGTGGTGGTGACTTTCCTTGCGGTCAAGAGCGTCGGCACAGACCCGGTGTTCGCCGTCATCTGGGCGACCTGGGCCGTCATATGGACGTTGTTCTTCGTGATGCTGGGGCTCGGTGTGACCAGGGCGGGGCGGGTTGACCTGGGGCATTTCACCGGATGGTTCGTGATTCTGCTGGGTATCCCGACGTGCACGATCCCGGCGCTTCTGCTGCTCAACGGCGTGTGGACGACGTCCGTTCCGGTGGGTCTCGGGGCGCTCGTGGTGTTGGTACTCGCGACGGCGCTATCGGTAGCGCTCGCCCAGCGCAGTGCCCGCCGTGCTGTGCCTGCTGATGTCGGTGCCCATGAAGTTGGGGCCGATCTTCGGGTCTGACCTGACCACGACCGTCAGACCGGCGATTGCGGCCTTGGCAGTGGCACGAAGCGCCTGAGCTTGCCGCTGCCTTCGCTGCGCTCGAGTCGCTCGACCTCGCGGATCCGAACCGTCGGCATGGTGACGCCGAAACGCTGCATCGCCTTGGCCAGCGCGGGGGACAGGTCCGTCACGCCGGCACGGGCCACCACGAGGATGTCGGCGCCGCTCTCGGTCTGCACCACCTGGTATTCGACGATGCGGGGGTCGGTACCGAGGACATGTCGAAAGGCGCTGGCAGGCACCGTATGTGGGCCGTACGCGAAGTCGTCGTCCCGGCGGCCGCTGATGTCGGCGACGCGTGTGTAGGCCATGCCGCATGCGCACGGCTCGGACGTCATCGTGATCTCGTCGCCGAGGTCGTAGCGGATGAAGGGGAACGTGCGGTTGGACAGGCAGGTCGCAAGTGTCCGTCCGTCGACCCTTTCGAGGATCACCTCGTCCTCGCACACGTGCAGTCCGGGTCCCTGCGAGCAGCCGACCGCCTGCACACCGATTTCCGTTGAGCCCCAAAGGTTGTGAAGGGGAGCGTGCCAGGCGGCGACGATCGCGTCGCGGTCCGCCGCAGGCAGTGGTTCGGAATTGGTGCTCACCCGGACAGGGCGGATGTGCAGGTCACCCGCCAGCGAGGCGCGCGCCAACCGGCCGATGACGCTGGCGTACCCCACCAGATGCGTCGGCGCGTACCGTTCGACGGCGGAAAGTACCTCGTCGAACGGTGCGCCGGCCTCGATGACGACAGTCTGCATGTTGGCGGCGGTGGGCACGTCGAACAGCGGCGTGCTGGCATGAGGTGGCAGTCCTGCGCTGAGCACAGCCAGTCGCGCATTCGGCACCGGTCCTTGTCGGCGCTCGTCGCGGGCCTGAATGCGCCAGGCTAGGCATGCGGTGGTGACGAAGAACTGCCAGTCCCACACGTACACCCCGCGCACCCCGCTTGAGCCGCCAGAACTGAACACCTGCTGGTCGCCAGAGGTGTAGGAGAACCAGCCCTGGTCACTCAGAACATGTTCTGCTTGAGCACGATTGAGACGCGGCGTGGTGACGATAGCGTCCCACTCGGCTTGTGCCTCCGCCTTCGTCAGTGCCGGCACCGATGCCAGATCGGCGGCGGTCACGGTATCGAGGTCGAGCCTGCGTAGCCGCCCGGCGTAGAACGGCGAGCGTTCCCGTGCGTAGCCGAGCAGCGATCGCAGGGCCTGGTCGCGGTGGCGACGGAGTCGATCAGCCGACCAGTCGAGGCGGCCGATGTGATCGTCGAGTGCCGATTGAACGGCGCTGAGATGTGCGGAGCGTAGGCGTTCGTACCCTGCCCGGTCCATGGCGGCTCCTATATCTGAATTGAGTGTGTCACGAGGAGACGGTGGTCGCGAAAGTGGCCCACCCGAGCCTGTTTCGGCTCGTCTCGGTGGAGTGCACGACACTGGCGGCCGCGGGGCACATCGCAATCAATGCCACATGACCCAGCCGGGGTGCGTCCGTCGGGTATCCGGTGCGGAAGAACCCAGCGATCCGAGAGACCAGCGTGTATTTGTTCATGTCTGTGCTCCTTGACTTGTCGTTGCGCACCGAATCTTTCGGCGCGCAGCAACTATCACCCGGTGCGCTGGTCGCGGCTCGCTTGCGTGCACAAGCCGCACAGTGCGCGATCTTCTGCTTGTGCGCATTGTGCTCAGCGTCGCTGGTTGCCCTGTAGTTTGAGTGAGCGAACGATGAAAGGCGCCTTCGCGTCCCGAGTGAGAGGGCCGGTCACCGTAATGCGGGTGGTCAAGATGGTCGCACTGGTCGGCATGCTGGTGCTGACCGCGGGATGTGCATCGAGTACGACGACGTCGCCCACAGCCACGCCGGCGCCCGGCGGCTTGTCCCAAGTGCTGCAGCGCGGCACGGTTCGCGTGTGCAGTACGGGTGACTACCGCCCATTCACCTACCGTGATCCCCAAGGCAGTTGGAGCGGCCTCGACATCGATATGGCCAACGATATGGCCGGTCGACTCGGAGTCCGAGTAGACATGGTGCCGACCACGTGGGCAAACCTGGTCGACGATCTGAACAACAAGTGCGATGTGGCCATGGGGGGAATCAGCATCACGCTGAAGCGCGCTGAGCAAGCCCTCTACAGCTCTCCGTACCTGCGTGATGGGAAAGCGGCCATCGTTCGATGTGCTGACAGTTCGAAGTTGCAGACCCTGTCCGAGATTGACCGGCCGGGTGTTCGCGTGGTGGTCAACCCCGGAGGCACCAATGCCGAATTCGCCAAAGATCATCTGCACAACGCTCTAGTGGTGAACTATCCGGACAACAACACCATTTTCTCGCAAATCGTCAGCGGTGTTGCCGACGCCATGATCACAGACACCAGTGAGATCCGTTGGCAGGCAAGGCAGAATCCTCAGCTCTGCGGCGTGAGTCTGGATCGCCCGTTCACGTTCTCGCAAAAGGCCTATCTCATCACTCACCCCGCGACAGACCTGCAGCAGTGGATCAACCAGTGGCTGAACATCACACTGAACGACGGAACGTATGCTGCGCTGAGCCAGAAGTACTTTGGCGCGGTGACCGGACCGTGAGTTCGTAGGGGATTTCGGGGCGTCGTCGCCGCTCTCTGCGCAGGTGGCCAAAGATCGAGCCGACCAAAGTTATTCACCCGCCGCTGCGGCTGTTTCGTGTCCGCCGTCGGCATGTCAGACACAGATCGAAGGGCGAGCGGTGCAATTGGTGGTGGATTTCATCGAACATTCGTGATCTTCTACACAGGTGCTCGGGCTCGCCGTCTATGGCCGCGTCGTAGGTCGGCTCGGAGCTACGAGGACCGCAATTGCCCGCCATCCAGGTGGTTCGGTTGCAGTCCGGGCCGGACGAGCGGTTCAGCAACGTGACCACACCGCAGGAAGACGCGAGAGGAAGACCATGAGGACGATCGCATCCCGCAATACGGCCATCGCCGGCGTAGCCGCCGCCGCGCTCATCACTGTCGGCTGCAGCACTGGCAACGGCGTCGACGAGTCGGCGTCACCGCAGGTCGGGTTGATCGCCACCACCACTGCTGCCGCACCAGCGCCGCCCGCCGAGGTGAAGCTCATCGGGGATAGAGACGTCGAGGTGACGCTGACCGGCCCGATCGCTGCCAAGTACCAGTCGGCAACCCAGCATCAGAAAGATGCTCTCGGTAAGCCACTGACGGGTGACCGCAATGCAGGAGCACGTGAGAGCGGCGTGTTGTTCCAGCAGTTCCAGGGTGGCGTGATCACCGCCAAGAACGCCGACGCGGGCACGCCCGCGTACATCACCTGGGGCAAGATCCGGGAGGCGTGGAACGTCCCACGCGACCCAGCTGGCGCGCCCGCGGTCACCGGGGAGAACGGCTCGGTGGGTCCTTTGGGCGCACCCACCAGTGACGAGAACGCAGTGGACGACTTGCTGGTGGAAACGTTCGAGCACGGCAAGATCGCGTACGACCCGAAGACCGGTCAGGTCACGGTGACAGTGAACGACAAGGTCGTACCGTCCGGGCTGTAGAGCCGGTCGCGCAGCCCCGGCAACCCTGGCGATGGATGTGCCGACTCCGCAGTCACAGGTCCGCGAGGGCGGCGCTGCGCGCGGCAGAGGTGGTCGACTGTGCCAGTCGACGCTGCTTCGTGATCGGGACGAAGCCCTGGCAATCCGCTACGGCTATGGCTGTCTGCGGCGCCGCGGACGGAATGCGTCTTTGACTTTTTCGCCCGCGTCTTTCAGGTGTGACATTCGCTGATCAGCCCTGCCCCGGGCTTCCATCTCGGAATCGTTGACAGCACGCCCGAATGTCTCTTTGACCCTGCCCCTGGCCCGCTCCCATTTGTTCCTGGCCTTGTCGGCACCGCTCATCGCACCCACTCCTGCCAAACTCTGCTTCCACGGAACAACTACTGGGCGGATACCCGTTTTCGTCGACGTCAAGCGTCGGTGCCGGAGCGTTTGGCCAGCCGGTTGTACGCGGCTGTAAACGCGGCTGCCCCAGCGAGAAGCTGCTCGCGCTCGAGTTCGGTCATGTGCTCGGTGATTCCGCCGAAGCGTTCGGCACGCGCGGCGACGACTTCGTCGAGAACAGCACGCCCGACGTCGGTCAGCTCCAGAATCGTCGCGCGCCGGTTGTGCGGCGCCACGCTGCGAGTGATCAACCCGGCCTCGGCGAGCCGATCGCTGAGACGGCTGGCGCTCGACGGCACCATGTCGAGGTCTTCGCCCAATTCCGTCACTTGGCACGGGCCGAGTCGCTGCAGCGACTGCAACGCGCGCAGCGTCGGCAGCCCTACGCGCTTCTCGATCTCTTCGAGCACCAAGACGTTCAGTGCCAGCAGCCCGCGAGTGGCCTGTTCGAGCGCGGCGACGTAGTCGGCGTCAGGCCGCGGGACGGCAGCCCGGTCCGTCGCGCGCGTTCTCTTGGCACTCATGGCGTGGCCAGAATACATCCGGGACGAGTGTCGTGCATTAGCGCAAATAGTCCGGTTTGCAAATCATCCAATCTGGATACATCGCATATGGGCCGGGTAAATGACGGCGGGTTGGGTAACCGACTTGTCGAGATCAGTGGATCAAGGAGGCAGCATGGCGCGAGATACCCGCGGTCCGATGCCACCGCAGACGGCCGGCTTACGCCGGGTCAGTCTCAACCCTTCCCATTGGCGCGAGGGCCGCCTACTACTCGCAGGCGAAGCGGCTGTGACGGGAGCGCTCGGCGTGGTCGGTCTGATCGGCGTTCTCGTTCGTCCCCGGCAGGACGGATGGTCGGTGCTCGGTGTGCCGCTCACGCCGGCATTGAGTGTCGTCATGTTGGTTATCGCGGCGCTGGCGGCGTTGTCGTTCATGCATCGCCGGACGGCGAAGGTGTTCACTCTCGGAATGGGCGCCGCCGCCGTGGCCCTGATGATCATCTGTTCGGTGGCCGCCGTGCACCACGATCCCGGGCCAATGGGTTTCACCGCGCCGGCGATCCTGCTGTGGATGATCCTTCTCTGCTGGAGCATCGCCTGCGCGATGTGGATTCTTCCGGACCAGATACAGGGCCCGGCGTGGGTACCGCGGCGGCGTAGGCGACACCGCACCGATTCGGCCATGTCGGCTGGTGGACGGCGCGACTCATGAGCGGCGGCATCGCCGAACCACATGTGTTGCGGGAGTATGCACTGCTCGCCGACGGGCACCGGGGCGCACTGATCGGCCCGCGCGGCGAGATCAGCTGGATGTGCGCCCCGCGGTGGGACAGCGACGCGGTGTTCGCGGATCTGATCGGAGGCAACGGCGCCTTCGCGATCACGCCGAGGGGACGGTTCGTCTGGGGCGGGCACTATGAAGACGGCAGCCTGATCTGGCGGTCTCGCTGGGTCACCACCGACGGCATCACCGAATGCCGCGAGGCGCTCGCGTACCCAGGCGATCCGCACCGCGCGGTCTTGCTGCGCAGGCTCATCGCGGTGCACGGCGATGCCTGCGCGACAATGACATTCGCACCCGCGGCCGGATTCGGGCGGTATGGCATGACCGAGCTCATCCGGGATCACGGTGGTGTCTGGCACGCCGAGTGCGGGCCCCTGCATATCACGCTGAAGGGCACCGCACACGCCACTCGCGCCTGTGACGAGGCGGGGCTCGTAGGCCTGCGCTGTGACCTAAAGGTCGAGGAGGGCAGTCACCATGACGTCGTCGTCGAGGTCGCCGATCGACCCGGTGAACGGCGCCTGCTCGACGCGGACGCTTTGTGGCTGGGCACCGAAAAAGCTTGGGCATCAGGTTGTCCCACGTTCGACGCCAGCGTCACCGCCCGCGACGCGCGCCACTCGTACGCCGTGCTGCGCGGCATGACCGCACCGGACGGTGGCATGGTGGCCGCCGCGACCATGAGCCTGCCCGAGCGCGCCGAGCAGGGCCGCAACTACGACTACCGTTATGTGTGGATCCGTGACCAGTGCTACGCAGGCCAGGCTGTGGCGCTCGACGGACCGCACCGCTTGCTCGACGACGCGATCGCATTCGTCACCGATCGGCTACTCGCCGACGGCCCTGACCTCAAACCTGCCTACTGCGTCGACGGTACGGCGGTACCCGACGAACGCTCGCTGGATCTCCCCGGGTATCCAGGCGGCACTGACGTTTTGGGCAACCACGCTCACAGTCAGTTTCAACTGGACGTCTTGGGCGAGGCGCTGCTGTTGTTCGCCGCGGCAGCACGTCATGACCACCTGGACGGCGATGGCTACCGGGCTGCCGCCGCGGCGGCAGCGGCGCTCGCGGACCGCTGGCAGGAACCCGACGCCGGTGTGTGGGAACTCGAGCCGCGACGCTGGGCGCACTCCCGGCTGACGTGCGTGGCCGGTCTGCGCGCGATCGCCACTCGCGCACCGACCCGCGACGCCGCCGAATTCGAGCTGTTAGCAGACACCATCCTCGCCGCGAGTGCAGACTGCGTGCACCCGAGCGGGCGGTGGCAACGTGCTCCCGACGACTCACGAGTCGACGCCGCATTACTGGTCCCGGCGCTGCGCGGTGCCGTCCCGCACGACGACCCGCGTACCGTCGCCACCTTGCGCGCGGTCCTCGACGAACTTGAAGTGGACGGGTTCGTTTACCGGTTTCACCACGAGGGCCAGCCGTTGGCACACGCTGAAGGAGCCTTCGTGCTGTGCGGGTTCTGGACCGCGCTGGCCTGTCAGCAACAGGGCGACATTGTAAGCGCCACACGCTTTTTCGAACGCAATCGGGCCGCCTGTGGACCGCCGGGCCTGTTCTGTGAGGAGTACGACGTCGAGCAACGTCAGCTCCGCGGCAACATCCCGCAGGCCTTCGTGCACGCCCTGCTCATCGAATCCTCACTGCGCGTGGCCAAGCCGCCGCACACCGATTCCCCGCCGACCGAAAACAGAGAGGAACCGTCATGACCACCACTTCGCCGCGCACCGTCGTCGTCACCGGAGCCAGCGCCGGCGTCGGACGTGCCGCTGCCCAGGCCTTCGGGCAGCGTGGTGATCGCGTCGCACTGCTGGCCCGCGGGCACGACGGGCTGCGCGGAGCCGCCGATGACATCGAGGCTGCCGGCGGGACAGCGCTGACCGTGCCCACCGACGTGGCAGATTTTGACCAGGTCGATGCCGCCGCCACCCAGGTCGAGGACGCCTTCGGACCGATCGACGTCTGGGTGAACGTTGCGTTCACGTCGGTGTTCGCGCCATTCGCCGAGATCGCTGCGGCGGAGTACCGACGCGTGACCGAGGTCAGCTACCTCGGCTTCGTGTACGGAACGATGGCGGCGCTGGCCCGGATGAAGCCGCGGAACGCCGGTGCGATCGTGCAAGTCGGTTCCGCTCTGGGTGCGCGCGCCATTCCACTGCAGTCGGCGTACTGCGGTGCCAAACACGGCATCAACGGTTTCACGGAGTCCGTGCGCACCGAGCTTCTGCATGACCGCAGCAACATCCACATCACGGTGGTGCAGATGCCTGCGCTCAACACGCCGCAGTTCGACTGGGTATTGTCACGGCTGCCGCGGCACCCCCAGCCCGTGCCACCGATCTACCAACCCGAGGTGGGTGCCCGCGCGATCGTGCGGGCCGCCGACCATCCAGAGCGCAAGCAGTATTGGGTCGGTGCCAGCACGGCGTTGACCATCCTGGGACAGCGGCTGATGCCGGCGGTCCTCGACCGCTATCTGGCGCGCACCGGCTACTCCTCGCAGCAGACAAGCGAGCCGGTCGATCCCGACCGGCCGAACAACCTGTGGCAGGCCCTCGATGAGCACCCGGGTAGCGACCACGGTGCGCACGGGTCCTTCGACGACCGTTCGATGATCCGGTCGCCGCAGCTGTGGGTTTCGCGGCACGCGCGCTCACTGTCAGTTGCCGCCGCCGGTGCGGCGCTCACTGCGGGCGGGGCCGCGCTCACCCGCCACCGTCACTGACCTCGGCGGTGACGGAAATCCAAAAACGACAACACTTTTGAAGGAGAAAACATGTCTGACACCGTCGGTGACGTGCTACTCGGCCGCTTGCGGGAATGGGGCGTGAATCAAGTCTTCGGGTTCCCCGGAGACGGCATCAACGGGCTGCTCGCCGCGTGGCAACGCGCTGACGACAAGCCACAGTTCGTCCAGGCACGGCACGAAGAGATGGCCGCGTTCGAGGCGGTGGGCTTCGCCAAGTTCTCCGGTGAGGTCGGTGTCTGTGTGGCCACCAGCGGGCCCGGCGCAGTGCACCTGCTCAACGGGTTGTACGACGCCAAACTCGACCACGTCCCGGTGGTGGCGATCGTCGGCCAGACCGAACGTTCCGCGATGGGTGGCTCCTACCAGCAGGAGATCGACCTGATCAGTTTGTTCAAGGACGTCTGCAGCGAGTACGTACAGATGTGCACGGTGCCCAAGCAGCTGCCGAATCTCATCGACCGCGCTATCCGCATCGCGCTGAGCGAGGGCGCGCCGACAGCCATTATCGTGCCCTCGGATGTCTTCGAGCTGCAGTACGAACCACCGGGGCACGCGTTCAAACAGGTGCCCTCGAGCCTCGGGATGTCAGAGGCGCGTGTGGTCCCCGACGACGACGCACTGCGCCGGACCGCCGACCTGCTCAACTCCGGTCAGAAAGTCGCGGTGCTCGTTGGGCAGGGCGCTCGGGGATGCGTCGCCGAACTCACCGAGGTCGCCGAACTACTCGGCGCCGGCGCTGCAAAAGCCTTGCTGGGTAAGGACGTGCTGCCCGACGACCTGTCATGGGTGACCGGATCCATCGGACTGCTCGGCACCACTGCCAGCTGGCATCTCATGATGGAATGCGACACCCTGCTCACCATCGGCTCCAATTTTCCGTACACGCAGTTCCTGCCCGAGCTCGACCAGGCCCGCGCCGTGCAGATCGACCGCTCCGGCAAGTGGATCGGTATGCGGTATCCCTATGAGATCAACCTCGTCGGCGACGCCAAGAGCACGTTGCGGGCGCTGATTCCGTTGCTGGAGCGCAAGACCGACCGATCCTGGCGCGAAAAGATCGAGAAGTGGGTGGACAGTTGGTGGACCACCGTGCAGCGCAGGGCCATGACCGACGCCGAGCCACTCAACCCGATGAGGATCTTCTGGGAGTTCTCGGAGCGGATGCCCGAAAACGCCATCATTGCCGCAGATTCCGGCTCGGCGGCCAACTGGTACGCCCGTCACCTGAAGTTCCGCGGCGACGTCCGAGGTTCCCTGTCCGGCACTCTGGCCACGATGGGGCCCGGGGTGCCCTACGTCATCGGCGCCAAGTGGGCGCACCCCGACCGGCCCGGCATCGCCTTCGTCGGCGACGGGGCGATGCAGATGAACGGCATGGCTGAACTGATCACGATCAGCAAGTACTGGAAGCAGTGGGACGACCCACGCCTCGTCGTCGCGATCCTGCACAACAACGACCTCAACCAGGTCACGTGGGAAATGCGTGCGATGGAGAACTCACCGAAATTCGATGCGTCCCAGAACCTTCCGGACGTCAACTTCGCGGCGTTCGCGCGCAGCCTCGGCTTGCACGGCGACAACATCGATGACGCCGCGGCGCTGGGGGATGCGTGGGACCGGGCCCTGGCCGCCGATCGGCCCACCGTCCTCGACGTCCGCTGTGACCCGAACGTGCCGCCGATCCCGCCGCACGCCACCTTCGAGCAGGCGAAGTCGCTCGTCGACGCGGTGATCGGCGGCGACGACGACAGCGCGGGCTTCATCAAGCAGGGAATCAAACAGAAAGTGCAGCAATATTTTCCAGGCGAGAAGAAGGACCGCTCATGAAACCCTTACGCGCCGCGGTGCACGCCATCCGCACCGGACGTTTCGAACGTACGTTGGCAGCAATGACCGCCGCTGGAGCCGCGGTCACCACCGCCGAGATCTACCTTTCCCATGACGGCGCGAGCTTCGGCAATCGCATGATGTACTGGCCGGTCGTCATCGTTCCCACCGCGGTGCCCGCCGGACTGGCGGGGTTCTTCTCCCGCCGCGCGGCCCACACCGTGCTGCCCGTCGCCAGCGCGCTGATCGTCGTAAACGGCGTGCAGGGCGCCTACTTGCACTGGCGTGGCATCTGCCAGCGGCCGGGCGGATTGACCCGGTACAACCTGGAATCGGGACCACCGGCATTCGCGCCACTGCTGGCATCGCTGGTCGGCGGCATGGGATTGCTCGCGGCGCTGTTGCGCCGCGAGGACCTGCCGCTGCCCGGGGAAGGGAGTCGCTGATGCCGTTTCGCCCAGCACACCACCGCGCCGTGACGCCCCAAGGCAGAGGCCGTTTCCCGGATTTCGACGTGTTGGCCCAAGCCGACAAATGGGACCAGGTCACCGCAGGCGTCGTGCTCGGACGGCTGGCACTACCGGCCAGCCTGTCGTTCTTCACGGGAGAGGAGGTGGCGATCGCGCAGCCATTGCTCGACCTGCTCCTGGCGCAGGACGCCGACCCCAAAGTCCCGGTACTGGAATTGATCGACTCCCGGCTGGAGGCGGGGGAGACCGACGGATGGCATTACGACGACATGCCCGAAGACGGCCAGGCCTGGCGCGACTCCCTGGCCGCGCTCGACGGCGACGCGCGCGATCGCTACCGCGCCGGGTACGGCGAACTAGGCATCAGCAAACAGGCGCGGCTGCTGCAGGACGTCCGAGACCTCGCGGATGCGGCCGAACGCTGGCACGGCCGGCCCGCCGGCCATGTGTGGAGCTTGTGGACGCGGTATGCCTGCACAGCGTTCTACTCGCACCCGTGGGCGTGGAACGAGATGGGGTTCCCCGGCCCCGCCTACCCACGGGGTTACCTGAATCCCGGTGTCAACGCGCTCGAACGGTACGAGGTCGCCGACCACTGCGATATCGACCCCGTTCCGTTCGTCGATCGGGTGGAGCGGGCGCGACGCGCCGACTCCGACCTGCCTGAAGGGCGGACCGATGGGTGACGGCAGTACCGTACGAAGCCGCAACGAATCGGCATGGTTGCTGCCCAACAACGGTGTTCGTAGCAATCACCGGTTGCGGGCCGATATGCGCAAGTACCTTCCCGACGACGAGGTCGATGTGGTCATCGTCGGGGCCGGCGCCGGGGGAGCGACCCTCGGACAACGGCTGGCCCGCGCCGGATGGAGTGTGGTGCTGCTCGACGCCGGGCCGTTCTGGGATCCTGACCGCGACTGGGTCAGCGACGAGCGTGGCTCGCACGGCCTGTACTGGACCGATCCTCGCCAGATCGGTGGATCGGACCCGGTTCCCTTGGGATCCAACAACTCCGGGCGCGGGGTCGGGGGGTCCATGGTGCATTACGCCGGCTACACCCCGCGGTTTCATCCCTCGGACTTCCAGACCGGCACCACCGACGGTGTAGGTGTCGACTGGCCCATCGGCTACTCCGACCTGCGTCCATACTACGAGCAGATCGAAGCCGAACTGCCGGTGGCAGGCCAGCATTGGCCGTGGGGCGACCCGCACCGCTATCCGCACAGCCCGCATCCGGTCAGCGGCAACGGGCTTATCGCGCTGCGCGGCGCGAAGGCACTCGGTGTCGACATGCGGGTCGGACCGGTCGCCATCCCGAACGGGCGCTTCGGTAATCGGCCGCACTGCATCTACCGCGGGTTCTGCATCCAGGGGTGCAAGGTCAATGCCAAGGCGAGTCCGCTGATCACCCACATTCCCGACGCGCTGGCGCACGGCGCCGAGGTTCGGCCGGACTGCCACGTCAGCCGCGTGCTGGTGGACGACGACATCGGGCGCGCCACCGGTGTGGTGTATCTCCACGGTGGCACGCTGCACCGGCAGCTCGCGCAGTCCGTCGTCATCGCCGGCTACTCGATCGAGACCCCACGGCTGCTGTTGCTGTCGGCCTCGGCGCGCTATCCCGACGGGCTGGGCAACGGTCACGATCACGTGGGCCGCCACTTGATGGTTCAGGGCGCCCCACAAGTGGCCGGTCGGTTCGACGACGAGGTCCGCATGTACAAGGCGCCGCCACCTGAGGTCAGCAGCGAGCAGTTCTACGAGACCGACCCCAGCAAGCCCTACCGACGCGGGTTCTCGATCCAGACCGTCAGCCCGCTGCCGATAACCTGGTCTGAACACGTTGCCGCTCAAGGGCATTGGGGCCAGACGCTACGCGAATACATGCGAGACTACGTGCACTGGGCCACGCTGGGTGCGTTGTGTGAGCTGCTGCCACTACCGAACAACCGAGTCACCCTGGCCGATGAGACCGACCGGCACGGGCTGCCGGTCGCGCACTTCTCCTACAGTCAGTGCGACAACGACAAACAGCTCATCGAGGCCGCGGGCAAGGTCATGGCCGACATCCTGAAGGCCGCCGGTGCGGAAGAGGTCATGACCGTCGAGCGTTACGCGCACCTGGTCGGCGGCGCCCGGATGGCCAGGCGTCAGCAGGACGGGGTCATCGATCCCGAGCACCGTGTCTTCGGCGTGGACCGGCTTTACGCCGTCGACGGCAGTGTGATGCCCACCCAGGGCGCAGCGAACCCGGCGTTGACCATCATGGCGCTCGCGGCCCGGGCTGCCGACCTGATGAAGCACCACGCCGTCACATCCTGACTTCAGTCGAGAAAGGCCGTGTAGCACATGTATTCGACGCAGATCGAGCGTCTCGAGGTAGCCGTCTACCGCGTGCCCACCGAAGGTCCGGAAGCCGACGGCACCTTGGAATGGGATGCCACCACGGCCGTCGTCGTGCACGCGCACGCTGCGGGCTTCGTCGGACTCGGATGGACCTACAGTTCCCCGGCCGCTGCGGCGGTAATCACCCATCACCTGCGCGACGTGGTTGTCGGCCGCGACGCCGCCGACGTACCCGGTGCCTTCGACGCCATGCACCGCGCCTGCCGCAACTGCGGAACGCGCGGGCTGGCCACGCAGGCGATCAGCGCCGTCGACATCGCGCTGTGGGATCTGCGCGCCCGCCTGCGTGAGCTGCCGCTCTCGGCGGTGCTGGGCCGCTGTCGTAGCTCCGTACCCATTTACGGGTCGGGCGGATTCACCAACCTCGACGATGACCAACTCGCCGAACAGGTTGGTGTGTGGCAGAACGCGGGATGCGCCGCGATGAAGATCAAGATCGGCCAATGCTGGGGCACTCACACCGAACGAGACCTGCAGAGGGTCAACCGGTTACGCGAGTTGGCCGGTGACACGGTCGAACTCATGGTGGACGCCAACGGCGGATACAGCCCGGGGCAGGCGCGCCGGATCGGCGCCGCACTCGACCATCTCGGTGCCACCTGGTTCGAGGAGCCGGTCAGCAGTGACGACATCGACGGGCTGGCTGCCGTGCGCGGCGCTGTGCGGTGCGACGTCGCCGCAGGGGAGTACATCTCCAACCGCTACGACGCGCGCCAACTGGCGCCGGTAGTGGACTGCCTGCAACTCGACGTCACTCGATGCGGTGGCTACACCGGCTGGCTGGCGGCCGCGAACGTCGCGGCGGCACACAACCTCGACGTGTCGGGGCACTGCGCACCGGCGCTACATGTCCCCGTCGCCGCGGCTGTCCCACGTCTGCGGCACCTTGAGTACTTCATCGACCACACCCGACTCGAGGCCGAGATGTTCGACGGCGTCCCTGCCCCGAGCGGCGGCGAACTGCCCGTCAACACCACGGAATCTGGTCATGGCATGAGTCTGGCCGCTGAGGCCGAGAGGTACCGGCAGCCGCCCTGCCTTTAAGCGGTACGGCGGTGCTTCCGCTTTTCCTCGTAATACCGCGCGCGCTCGTCGAGTAGCCCGAGGAATCCGACAAGTTCCTCCCGAGCCTGCTCACCCTGCGGGCCGAAGTCGTTGCGGTCGAAGATATTCCAGAACCGCAGCACGGGAATCAGCACGTCGTCGTGGTGGACGCGCAGGTCATAGATCCCGGCCTTCGCGATGGTGATGGCGTTCTGGGCGAAGTCGGCCATGCCCAAGCCGGGCATCGCGAAGTTGATGACCTCGTCGCGGATCGCGGCCATCGCCGCATCGGGTGCGATGTCCAGAGCCGCGGCCATCAGGTTGCGGTAGAACACCATGTGCAGGTTCTCGTCGGCCGCAATGCGGGCAAGAAGCTGGTCGGCCACCGGGCAACCTGACGCGCGGCCGGTGTTGCGGTGCGAGACTCGGGTGGCGAGTTCTTGGAATGACACGTAGGCCAAGACAGCCAGGGGAGTCCTGTCGCCGGCGTCGTAGCCGGCAACGGTGTGCTCCATCCGCTGGCGTTCCAGGGCCACAGGGTCGACGCCGCGAGTGACCACCAGGTAGTCGCGCAGCACGATGCTGTGACGGCCTTCCTCTGCCGTCCACTGTCCGATCCAGGTGCCCCAGGCACCGTCGCGGGAGAACCGGGTGGCGATCTCGCGGTGATACGACGGCAGATTGTCCTCGGTGAGCAGGTTGACGGTCATCGCCACCTTCGCGACGGGATCCAGCGGCGAGTCTTCCGGCTGCCAGTCTTCCCCGCCGAGGAACGCGAAATCTCTTCCGCGGCTCCAGGGGACGTAGTCGTGCGGGAACCACTCCCGCGCCATCGCCAGGTGGCGGTCAAGGTTCTGTGCGACAACCGGTTCCAATTCGTACAGCACGGCTGTTTGGGCATCCATCGGTCAGTCCCTTCATCCACTCTCGGTACTCGGTCTAGAACCTACGGTACCGTAACCTACGGTAGCGTAGGTTAGCGATTGATTGCGTGAAGGTGACATTGAGTGAAGGCCGCAGGGCGGCCCGCGCAGGTGTTTGAGCATCGCTGGCGCATCGTGCGCACGGCTTGGTAGCCGGTCGGTCGCGTCAGTAGCGGTCGAGCTCGATCAACCGCGCGTCGCTGATGCCGAAGTGATGCGCAATCTCGTGCAGCACGACGTGCCTGATTTCTGCACGTAAACGATCCGCATCGCCGGCAGCAAGTCGCGTGATCGGGCCGCGGAAGATGCTGATCTTGTCGGGGAGCACTCCGCCGTAGGCGCTGTTCCTTCGCGGCAGCGGTATGCCCTGGTACAGGCCGAGCAGCCGCTGCCCGTCGGGCGGCTCGTCTTCGATGACGATTTCGACATTGCTCATCGACGCACGGAGATTGGCGGGCAAGGAACTCAACGCGTTGTCAATCGCATCTTCGAACGGATCAGTGCGACCCGGATCCGAGTGCGCATCCACCTCGCCAATGGTGCCAGAACCGGAGCTGGGGCCGTATTCGATTCCGTGCCGCACAATTTTCCTGGAGTCCGCGCGGCAAAAGGCGCGGTGTGTCCTCAGCGGCCGTGGCGGACGGGATGGGTCGCTGCGCGCTGACCCCAAGACTGCGCGATGTCGCGAGAGGGAAGCCGGCGCGCGATCCGGCGGGTGAGTACGCGACGGTCGCGCTCGGTCAGTGCGTGGCTCCTGTGCGCGAGCAGGTCCAGCTGCTGCCAGCTCAGCCCGTCGAGGTTGCCGTCGGCGTCATGGGTCGCCACGACCACGCCACCGCGCAGTAGCGGAACAGTCTTCGGCGTGAACAGTGTTGTGGCTAGGAGCAATTCAGTGGCGCGCCGGTTGGGTCGGTTTTGGCATGACTGTGTTGACGGGGCGAACCAAAAGTCGAACTGCCGGTCAGTGCTGGTCAGACTCTCGAGCGCATAGTCCTTGATGAGCTCGGCGATGTCGGTTTGGCTGAAGGCCTGAGTTTCAAGGGCGACGCCGGTGGGACGCACGTACAGGATGGTGTTCATTCCAATGTTCCATTCGACTCTATTCTCTGCTGTTCGGACGGGGTCGGCGACGCCAACCGCCGTTACTAGAGTTGCCCATGTGACAGTTGAGATAAACATTCATAACGAAATGGGTTATTTCGGCGGCAGCGCGCCCTAGCACTTCGCTATGCCGGCTGACTGCTCTCCGAATTCTTGCCCGGCGAGTGGTAACCCTGGTGCACCGGTGACTCCCAGGTGTAGGGCTCGTCGGGATGACTGGACCCGCCCAGGATGAACGAACGGTCGCTGCGGTTGGCCCGCGCGATGGACACCATCCATGTTCCGACCGTGCTGAAGCGGTTGCGCACCCCGGTGAGGAAGGCGATGTGAATGAATCCCCAGCCGAGCCACCCGAGGACGCCCGAGAGCTTCACCGGCCCGGCCTGCAGCACGGCCTGTCCACGGCTGATGTAGGCCGCGGATCCCAGCTCGCGGTAACGGAAGTCTTTGCGTCCGCGGCCGGCGAGGTCACGCTTGACGCAGGCGGCGACATGCAGCCCGCCCTGCATCGCGTTCTCCGCGACGCCGGGCAGACCATCACGGCCGGCCAGGTCCCCGATGACGAACACCTGAGGATGTCCGGGTACCGACAGATCGGCGTTGACCGAAATGCGTCCTGACCGGTCGGTGCGAGCGCCCAGCGCCTCGGCGGCGTGCCGCGCGAAGGGAACGCCTTCGACGCCTGCCGTCCACAGCACTGTTCGGGTGGCGTAATCCTTGTCCGGGCCACCGCCCTTTGAGCTCACGGTGACACCGTCGCGTCGGACGTCGGTGACATGGACGCCGAAGTGCAGTTCGACGCCCAATTCGTCAAGCGTCCGCGACGCTCTGTCAGCGAGTGCCGGTGGGAAGCTCTTCAGCACCCGGTCACCTCCGTCGACGAGCAACACACGCGCATCTTCGGGATTGATGCTGTGAAACTCATTGGCCAGCGCACGAGTAGCCAGTTCCCTGATCTGACCGGCCAATTCGACACCGGTGGGGCCGGCGCCGGTGACGACGAAAGTGAGCCACTGGTCCCGCTCCGGGCCGGCCGGCAATGTCTCGGCGATCTCGAAGGCGGCGAACACTCGACGGCGGATGCTCAGTGCATCGTCGAGAGTCTTCATGCCAGGTGCCCAGGTGGCGAATTCTTCCTTGCCGAAGTACGACTGACGCATGCCGGCTGCAATGACCAGATAGTCGTAGTCGAGGTCGAATGTCGATTCGTCGGGTCGACGAGCCGTGACGCGCCGCCCGTCGGCGTCGAGCCGAATGGCCTCGCCGAGCAGGGGGGTGACGTTGCGGTGACGTGCGAGTTCTTCGCGCAGCGACCGGCTGATCTGGCCGATGCTCAAAGTGCCTGTCGCACATTGATAGAGCAGCGGCTGGAACACGTGGCACGCCGCCCGGTCCAGCAGCGTGACGTCGACGTCGAGGCCTCCCAGGCGGCGGGCGCAGAACAAGCCGCCGAACCCGCCGCCGATGATGAGCACCTTGGGGCGTGTAGTTCCCATACCGAGTCAGCCTCCAGCCGTTACCGTCATCGAACTAACTGTGCCACAACGGTTTAAATATCGGCCAGCCAGCCGATCGGCAGCGGGGCCGCTAACCGATCGCTTGTTTGATCACGTCGCGGGCGCGGTCAAGCATCGACGCGAACGGGCCCACGGCGAAGTTCAGTTTCGCCGATTCCACGCCCGGATGCGGGCGGGTTGGCGCGATAGCCTCAGCCGCTTTCACCGCTGTCGCCATCTGCTTGAGGTCATTGGTGTCGAGTTCTTGCTGCAGCTTGGGAAATTCTTCGTCTTCCTCGTGCTCGGCGTGCTCGAGCACCGCGTCCCGCAGCTTGGTGAGCTCGTCGATGAACTGCTGGGAGGTGATGTCGAGAGACTCGATCCGCGATAGCTGCTCCTTGGCGTCGTGCTCTTCCTTCAATCGCGCATCCACGATGGAATCTCCGCCATCGAACTCGCGGCGTACCCGAGGATGGACAATCATCTCTTCGGCTGTCTCGTGCACGGCGAGCAGTTGGCGTAGCGCGACAAAGGGCTTCTCGCGAGCTTTCGGGTCTGAGGCGAGCAGCACCTGATCAAACATGTCCTCGATCAGGGCGTGCTGGGCTTTGAGGAACGCAACCACTTCCTCGGGAGTTTGTATGATCATTTCGGCCACGGCGGTAGTCCTCCTGTCGTGGGGGAGTTCGAGTGCGCGTTACGGGCTGTGCACGCCACCACGCCTCTGTACCCAGCCAGCGCGGGGCCAAACGTCCTCAACGTCGTGGGCGGCCCGCGGTAGGCTGCGCCAGCGAGGGCAGCTGAAAGCGGAGGAACGCCATGGCTGAACGTTCCGGGGACGTGTTCGGTCAGCGCTATGGCGAGGTGCTTTTGCTACGCAGTGGCGAATCCGGGCTGCAGGCCACTGTTTACAACAGCTTTCCGCTCAACGATTGCCCGACCTCGCTCGGCGCCTGACGTTGCCGGAAGGGTGGCGCTATGAGACCCGCATCCTCGCCAACCCGCTCAGCGTGGACACCACGACCCGCGACGCGTCTGTCATCCAGGACGATCTGGCCAACACCTACACACTGGAGTTCTAAGTTCAGGCAGATCCGGCTGTCGGAGTACCTACTTATTCACCGATCGGCTGACGGGGCCTGGCGTAGGAGGTAGATCAGCGGACGTCCGCGATCGTCGATGGTTTCGTGGTGGCGTTCAAATCCAATCTTCTCCAAGACGCGCAGCGAGGGTGTGTTCCACCCGCCGACGGTCGACCAGATCCGGCGGCGACCCGTGGCGAAGGCGGCGTCCATCACCGCGCGGGCGGCTTCGGTCCCGTAGCCCTGATTGTGGAAGCGTTTGAACAGTTCGTAGGCGATTTCAGGCTCATCGAGTGTGCAGCGGCCGACAATGAGGCCGCAATAACCCAGCGGTTCGTCGTCTGCGCGCCGGCGAATCGTCAGCAGCCCAATGCCGTTCTGCTCGGCCAGAATCCGTTGCGCGGCCATCCTGTCGCGCACACTCTCTAGTGGCTCGGTTACTCCGCCTTCATGCTCTCCGAGTAGGTGGTAATTCCATTCGGCGTCGCGCTCGTCGCGAAGCTCCATGTTGAGGCGTGCGGTCGAAAGTGAGGTTTGCATGGCGGTATAGCGCATTGCTTACCCCAGGATCGCTCTCGCTGCGCGCTCCGCGATCAGCATGACCGGCGCGTTGGTGTTGCCGGACGTGATGGTGGGCATCGCAGAAGCATCGACCACTCGAAGGCCGGCAACGCGATACACGCGGCAGTCGGTGTCGAGCACCGCGGCGGGTGACCGCGGAAGGCCTTGGGCGTCAAAGGCTCCCATTGCGCACGTGCCCACCGGGTGGAAGATCGTTGTACCCAGTTCACGGGCGGCCTGCTGCAGGTCTTCGTCGCTCACCAGTTGCGGGCCGGGCAGCAGCTCTTGCGGCTCATAGGGGGCCAGCGCCGGCGCCGCCATGATCTCGCGGGTCATCCGGAGGCCGCGTACGGCGAGTTGGCGATCACCGTCGGTGGACAGGTAATTGCACAAGATCTTGGGATGGCTCAGCGGATCTGCACTGGCCATGCGCACATGACCGCGCGAGCTCGGTCGTAGATTGCATACCGAGGGTGTGATCGCTCCGAAACGATGAAGCGGTTCGCCGAACTTGGGCAACGACAACGGCTGCACATGCCACTCCAAATCGGGACTGGCCAGCGCCGGGTCGCTTTTCGCGAAAGCCCCCAGTGTGGAGGGCGGCATGGTCATCGGCCCTGACCGCAGCGTCACGTACTGAAGTCCCATGCCACCGCGGGTGATCCAATTGCGGTACAAGGTGTTGACCGTCCGGGCGCCCTGTACGCGGTAGACCGTTCGCAGCTGCAGGTGGTCCTGGAGGTTTTCGCCTACTCCTGGCAGATCGACGACCACCGGCACTTGATGCTGACCGAGCAGACTTGCCGGGCCCAGACCCGAGAGCTGCATGAGATGCGGAGACCCGATCGCTCCAGCGCTCAGAATCACCTCGCGGCGGGCGCGCACATCGATCGTTCGGCCGTCCTTGAGCAGCCGCACACCGGTGACGCGGTGCCGGGCGGTGGTCCACGCACCACGACGCTGATCCTCGTGGACCTGGTCATCCATCAGCAGCCGCAAGGCCTGGGTGTGGGTGTAGACGGTGAGATTGGGTCGGTGGACGATGGGATGCAGGAAAGCGTCGGCCATCGACCAGCGACGGCCACGTCGTTGGTTGACGTGAAAGTAGGCGCTGCCGGAGTTGTCGCCTCGGTTGAACTCTTCGATCGGGGCAATGCCCGTCTGGGCAGCGGCGGCCTGCCATGCATCCAAGATCTTCCAGCGCACCCGTGGCCGCTCGACGCGGATCTCACCGCCGGTGCCGTGCCATTCGTCGGCTCCGCCGAAGTAGTCTTCCAACTCTTTGTAGATCGCCAGTGTTTCGCCGGGACTGTCTGGGCCACCCCACCGCCAGCGGTCGTCTCCGGTGGTCTGTGCCCACAAGTCGTAATCGCTTGACTGCCCGCGCATGTGGATCATGGCGTTGATCGACGAGCAGCCGCCGATCACACGGCCCCGCGCGTAGATGATGCTGCGGCCGGCCAGGCCTGGATCGGCCTCGGTGGTGAAGCACCAGTCGGTGCGCGGGTTGGCGATGGTGTACAGGTAGCCGACCGGCACCTTGATCCAGAACCAGTTGTCTTTGCCGCCGGCCTCAATCAAGAGCACACGGTGGTCAGGGTTGGCGCTGAGCCGATTGGCGAGCAAGCAGCCCGCACTGCCTGCTCCCACCACGATGAAGTCGAAGTCGGCGACGGAGCTCATTCCAGGATCGTTCCTCCACGGCGTCGGATGCGAGTCCTAGTGTGCGTGATGACCGCCCGATGCGTGCGCGTGGCCGGGGCGCCGCCCACAGCGATTCCGTCGGCACACTCAAACGCGTAGCGCGCGGGTCGATGTGGGATACCGCCCCGTCTCATTGGGCTGATTGTCGTTGTTGGCCGCACGACGCGAAAACGTTGCCTAGCGAGGGTATACGTATCACTCCGTAGGGGGAGTGACGTGGGAATTCATCGCGAGGTCGTCCGGACTGAACCAATAGTCGGGCCCGCGGAAGCCCGGCACACCAGCCGCGGCGTCAAACGTCCGTTCCCGATTCAGTGCGTGCACGGCGATCGCGGCGTCTTCGCTAAGCGACGGCAGCGTATCAACGTCGTACCCGCGGCTGGCGGTGTACGCAAGCCTGGCAGCGATCCAGCGGCGAGCAGTCAGAACTGGGTCTGTGATGCGCGTGACCCGTTCGCGGGCCATGATCACGGTGGCCTGACCTGGTCGACTCGGTTCTGTGTGGTCGAGGTCGTCGCACCACACTGCAGGTGCGCCGACCGTGTCGTCCCCTCTGGCCCAGCTGAGCCGGTCCAACGGCATCCTCACCCATTCCCCGCTTTCAACGGGCAAGCGATCGAGCAGCACGGCGACAGGGGCCTGCACCAGGTCGGCGACCGAGATCCGCAAAAGCACCACCCCTGACCGGTCCCAGGTGGCGGCATCTTGATCCCCTTCGACGACAGCTTCGATGAAACGCGGGATTGCGCGCTGCTGGGTGGGGGCGGTGATCGCGCTCAGGAATGGCTGAACCAGCTCCGCGGGCAGGGAGCGGGCGGCGCTGAGCGCCTGACGGACGTCGCCGTGGAGGTCATCGATAACCGCGAAGGAGTCTAGGGGGCGGCCGAGGGCGATTTCAATCTTGCGCCGATCCGCATCGCTGATCGTGTTCATTTGGCCGGTGCGACACTGAGTGGCTTCAAATGTGCGCGGATGTCTACCGTTGACGGGACTTTCATCACGCCGTCCGCCCCTCCGAAATTGACTTCGACATGGTTGCCCAGAGATATCTCGAAGTCGCCGTAACCGGCGGTTGCCCGGTGTCTGCCGAACGAGATCCGGCGAATGGCGATCTGTGCAGCCTGGTCGTCGAGACTACTTGGCGCGGCGCTTGGGTCCCCGCCCAGTTGAGCGCGGGCGCGCCCGTACTCGAGCCGGAAGTTCCGGAGGTTCTCCTTGGCAAGTTGGCCGTCGAAGGCGCCAATATCTTTGCCGAATTCAGCCTGGTACTGCGCTCGAGCCTCGTCGATCGCGTGCTTCGTCAGCGAGACCTCATTACCGGCGGCGTCAACCAAGCGGACGGAAACCTGCTCGCCTTTGATGGTGGCCCTGGCATTCAGTGACATGGTGGCCCTGGGGACTCCCTGTTCGTCGAGGGAGACACCGACTTCGCCGATCCTCCAGGTGCCGGCGGAGGGATCATCAAACGTCAGCTCAAGTGATAGTCCTGTGTCAGTCACTTTCGTCTCGGTTGTCACTTCGGCGATCGGGACCTGATGGGCTGGCAGACCGCTGCCCTTTGGTGCGGGTTGCGGAGTGGTCGGGGGTTCGGCGGGCGTCGCCGGTGGCTTTACGGGTTGACCCGGTTTGGTGCCCGTGTCACGGAGCTTCTGCCGCGCACCGGCGAGGCCGCTGTCCTCCGCGGCGGTCGCGTTCTGCGCTTCCCGCAATGCGGCGGCGTCGATCTGGCTGGCCGCGGCCTCCACACCGGCTCCCAGCGCGGATGTGACCGCAACGAAGCCGAGCTGGATCTTCTGCCATTCTGCTTCGGCCGCCGAGGCGCTCACTGCTTCCTTCGTGACGAGCGACGACTCGTCAGCAACAGTGGCGCCGGCTGCTTGCCCAAGGCGATCCGACTTGACGTCGGCGCGCAATGCGCTCGCACCGGCGACCCCGATTGCTATCGCTGCTCCGCCGAGGGTCCCGATCGTCCCGGCCATAATTGCGACCATCAGCGCGAGATCGACACCAAGCTTGATTGCGGCCTCGGCGTCCTCCTTGACCTGACGTTCGTCATTCAGCACCGGGAGCCACACTCCTCGGGACCATTGCTGCCCTGAAGGCCCTGGCTTTCCACTCCAGAGCGCTCGATGGACCGGAGTGAAATCAAGCGCGTCCGCGGACCCACTGTCCAGCTGGTCCCGCATCTTGCCGATATTCTGGAGCACGTTCGTCAGCAGCTCACGGACCTGCTCCTGACCCGCGTTTACTTGTTCGCTGGCACCGAGCGGGTCCGCGCCCAGCCCGTTGTCGGTGGGCGCCTTGCTGTAGGACTGTTCGGAGATCGCCTGAAGGCCACCGCGCATGCTGGCGGCGTACAGCACGGGCCATGCGTTGAGGATGAGCGCGACTTCCCCGCTGACGTGCTGCCAGGTGCGGTTGACCAGCTCCCACGAGGTCATGCCCTCGAAGAGGACAAGGTCTTCGTGCGGTTGGGTAGGGTTACCCGGGTCGAAGGCACGGGCGTCGCGGCCAACGTGGACCTGGCTGAGGTCCGTCAGCCATCGTTGATAGTCGAGTACCACCTTGGCGAGCCGGGATTGTTCCCGCAGCCTGTCGGTCGGACTGGGGCCTTGGACCGCGAACGCGGGTGCGTCGAGCGTCTTCCGGGCCGGGCTGTCGGCGCGGAGTAGGTTCGCCGGTGGAAGCATGCCAAACTGCGCAAACTCGGCGGCAACCTTGTCTTCGTTGGCGTTCACGTTGGTTTTGACCACGCCGAGGATGTCGCTCTTCAAGGTCGGATACCGTCCCTTGGTTTGCGGGACGTTGTCAGGGTCGACACCGCGAAAGATACTGCGCGCCCATAGATGCGGGTTGGCTTCGACGGCGGCCTGGAATCCGGCGCCAAAACTTGCCCAACATCTTTCGAGCGCCGCTTCGTCGCGCGGCCCAACCCAGAAGAGGCTGAGATCCGTCGCCTTGTCGATCAGGGTGATCCGCTCCGGTTCGGCGGCCAGCGACCAGTCGGGAATATCGCGGAAGGCAGCTTGCGAGAAATGTTCGAGCGCTTCGGTAATTGCCGTTCTACCCGCCGTCTGCGCGGGCGTCGGCTGGCTGCTGACAGGCCCTGGGCTGCCGGTCGTCGAAGAGCCGGAACTCGACGACATTCCGCCCTCGTCGTTGCGCTGAACCGTCGGAGTACGGTCGCGGATCATCTCCCAGACGGCGCGATTTCCCGCCGCACTTTGGAGATCAATCACCATTGAGCGAGTGGTCTTGGACAGCTGGGGGTTCACGACGGGATCAGTGATTCGAGGGGCGCAGGGAAGCGATTCGACGCGGCGCGGACGACGCGATTCCCCGTCAAAGTGAGCGGCCGCATGGTCACGCATGACCGACGCTAACAACCTCCACGTGGCGCGAGTCTTCCCGCAAGGAGATTCTTCACTTCGGGCGGTCATGATTGCCCGATCGGGCAATCCGAAGCTCAACCGGCGGATCTAGACGGCGAAGAGCTGGATCGCGCGGGGTGGAGCGAGGCGCAGCAGTAGCGGCGGACTGTCACATGCCTTCGAGTTCTCGAAGGTACGTCTCGGCTTCGAAACGAGTTCGTAGACGACGCAAGGCCTTCAGATGCGCCCGGAGCTGACCCTGAGTCTGAATTCTCTTGATCGCGTTGAGATGTGAGAACAGCAGATCGGTCGGCCAGTGCTTGCTTGACCACAAGCTCAGAAGTGCCGGCGACGTTATACCGTTTTCGACGAAGTCGGCGATCGCCAGCATGTTGGCCACACCCAGTCGCTCCGACTGGCGGAGCGCCCTGCGCTGGTTAGTCGGGCTGAGTTGATGACTGGCGCCGAAGAGATATTCGGGTGCGGGTTCTGTCGTCGGTCGTGCGCCGATCTTGTCGACCGAACATAGCACCTGGCTGATGTCGAACGGGGAGTGGCAGTAGCGGGGCAGCGTCATATCCCAACCTTGTGGCTGGCTCCACCAGTCATACCCGCGCACCATTCTCCGGATGTAGAGGTTCTCGCCCACGACGAGCCGGACGTGATGTGACAACATTCCGAACCGGCTCCACCATTCAGGGTTGAGCGGGCCCGGGAATCGTCGTTGGCACCGAGCGAAACACCGACGCTGAAATGGGGAATCGTTGATGTGCCAGCCATGTTCGAAACACAGGACCGTCGAGAAGTAAGCGTGGTCGCGGATCACGGTGTCTACTTGGCACACTCGCTGGACGAAGACATCGAATTCGTCGTGGATGACGAACTCGAGCACCGCGTCGAGGTCGGCGAGGACGCGTAGGTCCGCGATGGGCTTTGCGCGCCGATAGTTGTTGCACGACCTGCATGCAGCGATGTAGTTGCTGACGTCGTCAGCGCCGCCGACCGATGCGGGCACAGCGTGATCAACTTCGTACGGCGCTTCGGTGATGCCGGGCACTTCCTCCGAGGACAATAACGATGTGCCGCAATGCCCACACCTTCCGTCCCAGAGATGAAGGACGACCAGCCGCGTACGTGGGTGGTCGCGGCCCCACGCCTGCGCCGGGTTCGATCTACCAGGACCTTCCATACCGACAACCTTCGGGTCTCCGCCATTACCTGGTGGCCAGTATCCACGAACGGCCTGACACGTAGTGCCGCGAAGTAACTGACCAGATCTCTGCCGGCGGTCGACTGAGTCGCATGGTTCGTCGACCTGCGCCGCAGCATACGTTCAGGACCGCATGAAGTCGCGTTGACGCGAAACCACAAGTGTCGCAGCCATTCTCGCCCGAGTGGGGCGGGTCTCCGATGTCGGGAAGTCGACCCACCCGAAGACTGCCTGCTATCTTTGACACTACTGTCAAGAATAGTTTTTGGAGATGCCGTATGTCGTCGTCCGTGCAACTGGTCGAGTCGTTCTGGAACGACGTGTGGAATGCGCACGATCCCGCAGCTGTGGACCGATTCGTGAACGAGGACTTCGTCATCGTCAACGCCGGAGTGCCGATCGTCGGGCGGGAGGCGTTCAAGGCGTGGATCGCTCAGTTCCTGACGCAGGTCCATGACTTGCGGTTGGAGGTGGTCGAGTCGTTCCAGAATGTCGATGGCACCCGGGTGGCGTCACGCTGGCGGGTCCACGGACGCAACAACGGTGTCCTCGGGACGGTGCCGGACGGTCGGCCGTTCTCCTTCACAGGCACCGCGGTGTGGGAGGTCGACCCGGTAGGGGGCAGATTGCTGTGCAACCACGTTGAGGGCATCCTGGGAGCTGTATCAGGAGTTGACCGCCGACCGCTGAAGTCGGCGATGGAGGGCAGTCATGGTCGGTGTGCGGCGCTTCGATGAACAGGTCGTCTTGGACCAGGCGCTCGCGGTGTTCGCCGAGCTCGGCTACCGCTCGGCCACGATGGGGGACCTGGCCAGCGCGACCGGCGTACAGCGGGGGTCGTTGTACAACGCATACGGGGCGAAGGACGAGATCTTCCTGCGGGTGTTCGGCGCCTATGCGACGCGGTTTCTCGACGGCGCCGCGCGAGCGCTCGACGAGGCAGATCCGGCGTCGGCGTTGGGGTCGTTCTTCGAATACTGCATCGACGCCATCACCCGCGCTGGCGTACAGGGATGTCTATCCACCCGTACGGCGATCGAAGCGGCGGCCGACTCGTCGCGGGTCGCCGGTGCCGTCCGAACGATGCTGGACGATCTCGGCCAGATCGTTTGCGCCGCTTTGGAAAGACTCGACAGCGGCTTGGGTTCGCTGCGCGTCGACCCGCGAGCAGCAGCCAGGCTCGTCGTGACAACCACAAGGGGCCTTGCGGTGATGGAACGTGCCGGCTATACGGCGGAGGAGCTGCGCCAGATCGCGGGAGACCTGGTTACATCGCTGGTCGTCACCGGCAACCCGACGCAGTAGGTTCCGCCTCGGGCACCGCTGCTGCGGGAATCGCGTTGTCGACGAGGACGACTGCGATGGCGGCGGCAGTTGCGAAGGCATCGGTGTCAAGTACTCGACTGCGCGCCGAAGCGCCATCCAAGAGCAGCGCCAGTTGTTCGCCGAGCTGTTCGGGGTCGGCGGCGCCGGCCTCTCGCGCAGTTTCGGTGAGCCGAGCGGCAAAGGCCAACTTGTAGTCGCGGGCCTGCTGGCGTGCCAGGTGATCCGGATCCGGTATCTCGACGGACGCGGCGATGAACGGGCACAGCGGCGCGCGAATGTCGAAGCAAGCCAAGAGTCGCTCGCGGGGTGTGAGCTCGGCACGGTCAAACACATCGGGCAGGACGTCGGGATCGAATCGGCGGAGGTGTTCGGCGATCAGCTCGTCTTTGCCGGTGAAGTGTTGGTAGAACGTCCGTTTGGACACCTGCGCCACTGTGCAGAGTTGGTCCAGGCCGGTGTTGTTGATGCCTTGATCGCGGAACAGTTGTCGCGCCGCGCCGAGGATGCGCTCACGTGCCCCCCTGCCGCGGCGCAGACCGCGCGGGCCCTTCTCCAAGTCCGCCATATATCCAGCGTAGCTCAGTTGGTACTGATCGGTGTACATAGCTCGCAACCCGGCTAACCGGCCGCTAGCGTAAGTACTCAGATCGGTGTACATAACATTGGCACTAACGAACCGGACGGAGTGATCATGGGGAAGCTTGAGGGCAAGGTCGCGGTAATCACCGGTGCGACAAGCGGGATGGCGCTGGCCGGAGCCATGTTGTTCGTTGACGAAGGAGCTCACGTCTTCATCACGGGCCGACGCAAGGATGGGTTGGATCAGGCCGTCGAACAGATTGGGCGGAATGTGACTGGCGTGCAGGGTGACTCGGCCGACCTCGATGATCTGGATCGATTGTTCGACACGGTCAAGCAGGAAAAGGGCTCGATCGACGTGTTGTGGGCAAGCGCCGGAGTGGGCAAGCAGAACAAGCTCGGTGAAATCACCGAGGAGGATTTCCACGACGCCTTCTGGCTGAACGCCCGCGGGACGTTGTTCACGGTCCAGAAGGCGCTGCCGTTGTTCAACGACGGTGGCTCGATCTTCATGACCGGATCGAATGCATCGCTGCGCGGTTACCCGAATTGGAGCGTGTATGCGGGAAGCAAGGCGGTACTTCCCGCCTATGCACGGGTATGGGTGTCCGAGTTGAGGGACCGCAATATCAGGGTGAACGTGCTTACCCCCGGCCAGGTCGCCACGCCGGCGCTCGAGCAGGTGATGGACGAGGCGATGATGGCGCAGTTCGAGTCGGTGATCCCACGGCGACGGTCGGGCCGGCCCGGCGAGATCGCGTCGGCCGCGTTGTTCCTAGCCTCCGACGACTCAAGCTACGTCAACGGTATGGAATTGGTCGTCGACGGCGGCACCACCGCGATTTGAGTGAGCGACGACGGCAGCGACGGGGAAACATCTTGCGCCTGCTCCCGCCGCCGTGGTCACTAAGTCAATCTTCCACCCAGCCAACCAATGTCGCGAGGAGCAACCATGAGCGCGTTCGCCGCACACCGTGACACCGTGAGGACCTTCGTCGACTGCATGCACGGCGGCGCCGACGAGAACGCTCTTGCCGGAATCTTCGCCGATGACGTAATCATGTACAGCCCGCTCGGTGATGAGCCAACCACCGGCCGCGCGGCAGTTCTCGAAGCTATCCGGGCAGTCGGCACGGTGGCGAACGACCTCACCTATGGGGAAGTGCTCAGCGGCCAGAGGCACCATGCGGTGCTCTTCCGGCTGCGAATCGAAGACACCGTCGTCAACGGGATGGACCACATCCTGGTCGATGCGGACGGAAAAATCGCCGAGCTGACCATTTGGTGGCGACCACTACCAGCCGGCGTCCAGATGCAGAGGCGCCTTGCGGCTCTCCTAGGCACGCAGCTCTGGGAATTGACCACACCACCACCAGTGACCTCGTCGAGGTCTGAGGGTCCCGGTCACTGGACGAAATGCACTACAGAACAGGACAACTCATGAACACGATCAGCATAATCGGCACCGGCAACATGGCCCGCACCATCGGCGCGTTGGCGGTAGCGGGCGGTAACTTCGTCGAGGTAATCGGCCGCGATCAAGACAAAGCATCCGATCTCGTCGCAGCTCTTGGCAGCCATGCCACGACCGGAAAAGTCGGCGCCGTCCCAGCCGGAAAGATCGTCATCGTGGCCGTGGGGTACGCCGACGTGGTTCCGGTCGTTACCCAGTACGGAAATGCGTTGGCCGACAAAGTGATCGTCGATATCAGCAACCCTTTCAATGCCGCGGCAGACGGGCTCGCCATCCCCGATGACACCTCGATCGCCCAGGAAGTCGCAAAGGCTGCTCCGGCTGACGTCAGCGTCGTCAAGGCATTCAACACCGTCTTCGGGCACGTCCTGGAGAAGGGTCAGAGGCCAGATGTGTTCATTGCCGGCGACGATGCGCAGGCCAAGTCGCATGTGTCGAGATTCATCGAGAGCCTCCGGCTGCGACCGTTGGATGTCGGCGGCTTACACATGGCGCACTGGCTGGAGGGAACCGGGCTGATAATCATGGGGCTCGCCCGCCACGGGGTGCGCAACTTTGACGTAGCTTTGGGCGCCGTCGAATTCACCGGCTGAGGCGTACGCGACGGCAGGTCCGCAGGTAGCTGAGGAATGAAGCCTGCAGACCAGTGACATGTGTTTCGTGAAGAATCTCGCTGGTGACTGCTTCGTTGCGTGCAATGAGGCGGTGAAGGACGGTCGCGGTGTTCTTCGCAAGGCTCTGGTAGACGGCCAGGTCTCCGAGAATCTCTCGATCGTTGAAGGTCAGGTGAAGCTTGGCGGCACGCGGGCTGTCGCCCAAGTCGCCGAGCTGGGCGAAGATCCGACTGTCGTCGGCGACGACGCCGGGGCTGCCCGCCCCGATGCTCTCGAAGAGCGGGCTGCCGCTGAGCCAGGCGTAGAGACTGAAAAGCCCGCCATATGAGTAGCCGAAAAGGCCGTGACCACTTGTGGCGGCGCCGAAGTCGAGTTTGATCCGCGGGTGCAGTTCCGCGGTGAGGAAGCTCAGGAAGACATCGGCGTGGGTATCGCGCAATGCGGCGAGGTAGGCGTCGGCTTCCTCGCGTGTCCGAGCGCCCGCTCGCAGCCCCATCTCCACGGCATCGATGAGCTCCTTGGCGATCGGCTCACCGGGTGGGACAAAATCCCTGTTGCGCAGCCGATCCCAGTCCTGTGCTTCCTCGCCCGCGTAGCCGACGCTGACTTGGATGTAGGGCTGGATCCGTTGCATGGGGTCCATCTGCGTGACGATGAGGGGAGCTGTCTGGCCGACGGCCCAGTTCCCGTCGAGGACATACACGACAGGCGCTTTCGTCGTGGCGGGGTTGTAGCCGGGTGGCGTGGTAACCCAGATGCCGTAGTCATGCCCACCGCTGGAACGCATCTCGAAATAGTCGGTGTCGGCCAGACAGCCTTGCCACATGGAGCTCATCGAAGGTCCTCCACAACTCGGTCATCGGTTTATCCATTGGAATAGTCTTATCCAATGGATAAACTGCAGGAGTGGTCTTGTCAAATGCTGAACACAGTGATGCACGCGAGCGTCTGCTGGCCCGGCTTCTCGACGCCTTCGAGGGCGGCCCGCCTTCGCCGGACGTGTCGTTGCGCGAGGTCGCTGCCCGTGCCGGCACCAGCCACGCCCTCCTGCGGTACCACTTCGGGTCGCTCTCGGGCGTTTTGGCGGCGATGCTCACCGCGCAGCGATCTCGTGACAACGAGGTGCTTCTCAAGACCGCCGAGCAGGGCACCTTCGATGACCTCGTCACGGCGATCTGGCGGACCTACACCCGCCCGGAGCAGGTTGCACGTATCCGCGGCTTCTTTCACGTCGTAGGACTTGCCGCCTACAACCCAGGGCACTTTCGTGAGTTCATCGATTCGCTGGACGACCTGACCACGGTGCTCGCCTCGCTCGCGGAACGCGAAGGGCACGACACCAAGGAAGCGCTGGGCATGGCCACCGTCGTCGTTGCCGCGCTTCGTGGCCTGCTCTTGCGAGAAGTTCTGAATCCAACAGCCCATTCGGAGGACGCGGTCGCCTTGATCTTGCGCATGAGCAAGCGCTGATGCACGCCGGGGCTTCGCGAAAGAGTGGTCGCGTCTGCCGCTACTCGACCCCCCCGAACCCGTTCAGACGCAGCATTTTCAGCAAAGGCTGCCCAGACGCTATCGACCGCCGCAGTGAACGAGAATGCATCCGTTATCGGGTCGCCCGGCCGACATATTGCGATGATCGGCACTTTCATTGAGGCCGGAAGCAAGCTGGACGTGATTCATCTCATGAAAACATAACCGCTACTGGCAAAATTTCCGCCATCGACAAACCGCGTGACTGGATCACCGCGTGGACACCCTGGCCGGCGCGGGGAGCATCAATTCTGATGTGCAATAGGACGCAGTCCGACATTGCGGTGCCTATGCTGAGAGCACAGTCGATCAGCTACCGGCGACGGGGAGTATGAACGGCCGAAGACTGAGGTTCACCAAGTAATGGGGTTCGGCAACGCAAGGAGTTTGACATGGCGGCCCGGGGGCTAAAGGCGCTCAAGAAAATCATGCAGACAACGTTCGATCCGGAGCTGGTGATTCCGGACGAAGTCAAGGTGACAGAACGTACCGGCGACGACAGTTTGTCTCGGAAAGATCTTTGTCAGCATCCGATTCCTCCTGGTTCTCTGATATGGAAGTATTGGGGGCGTCTCGATGTGGTATTTTTCGGCGGCCCAGTCATGGGCCCAATTGCGGGGGCGTGGCCCCAGATGGCGCAAGCAACCTCGGGTTCTGTTCTTTTCACTGGTGACAGTTCGTTCAGCGCCCGCGCCAAAATATATAAGGAACGAACCCGGAGATCTCGGGAGTACATCTATGGCACGGTGTACGACGCTCCGGAAGAAGCGAAGAAATACGGACTGAAGACTCGGAATATGCACAAGCCCGTCAAGGGCACTCTGCATGACGGTACGTATCACGCCTTGAATTCCGAAACCTTCTACTTTGCGCATGTCACCTTCTTCCATTATCTATTGATAGTAATCATTGAGCAGCTGTATTTCGACGGATCCATGCCGCGGGCGATAAAAGAGCAGATATTTGAGGAATCCAAGGAGTGGTACAGCCTGTTGGGGGTGGATGATAGTTCTCAGCCCGACACATACGACGATTTCGAGCGGTACCTCGACGACATCGAACGTAATCGGTTGGTGAAATCTCAGGTCACGCAGGTCATGCTGGAACAATTTATGGAGCGCCGCCTGGCGCCGTGGTGGTGGCCCCCAGCCATGAAGAAATTTGTGTGGCCATGGTGGGCAGGGCGGCGGCAAGTCGTCGTCAATAGCTATCCGCCCCACGTGCAGGAGCTGTTCAATCTTGAGTGGACCCCCGAGGATGAGGATATTTCTCGCCGCTTTATGCGTATGTATCGGCGGTTCTACGCCGTCGCCGAGCGTCTCCTCCCGCTGAAGTACTTGTACCTACCAATCGCGGTGAGAGGCTTCGAGCGGGAGGGTATCGATCCACGTAAAATCACCCTCGAATCCGCACAGCAAGCACTCCAGGACAGCCGCGCCCGCCGCGCCCCGCGCGAGAGTGCGTCAATAGATGAGGCGAATGAGGTGCCGGCTTCCGGTTAATTAGCCGGCTGGGTGCAGATAGGGTCGCCGGTGATGGAAAACAGTGGCCAAGCAATGCTGGCGGCCCCTATGGAGGCGTTCCATGGGGCTGGCTGGCTTGCGCACGGCTTCCAGATGCAGGCCCACTCCCACACTGACGGCCAGCTGGTGTATGCCGCATCTGGTGTCGTGGCTACGGCCACAGCGCAGGGCACGTGGGTGGCCCCAGCTACCAGGGTGACGTGGACTCCGCCGGGGTTTGAGCACTCCCACCGTTTCTACGGTTTGACCGATGTGCGTCTGGTCGTGATCCCCGCCGAATCATGCGCGGCTCTGATCGGATATCCCGGCGTCTTCATGGTGAGTCCTCTTCTGCGCGAGGCACTTCTAGCGATGACTGATCAGCAAAAGTCGCGCAGCGCTCAAGCGGTCGACCGGCTCCGCGCCGTTGTGATCGATGAGCTGATCGAGGCCCCGGACCAGTCGCTGCATCTGCCCGAACCGCGCGATGACCGGTTGCGAGCCGTCACAGAACTGTTGCGCCTCGACCCGGGGCGGTCGGCAACCTTGGCCGAACTAGGGCGCACCACCGGCGCCAGTGCACGCACTCTGAGCCGCCTGTTTCACGATGAGCTCGGTACGAGCTTCATACGCTGGCGAACCATTCTGCGCATACACCACGCTCTGGCCCATCTCACCAGCGGCCGGTCCGTAACCGACACCGCGATCGAGTGCGGATGGTCGAACCCGACAAGCTTTATCGACGCGTTCACTGCCATCGTCGGTCAAACTCCCGGCCGATACCAAGCCACGCTGGATCCCCGCGGCATCTGACCGCGCGATACGAATCCGCGGTTGGCGACTTTTCAGCATCGCTGGTCCAGTTATCGGTGGGAAGCAATCAAAAAAGACGCCAAAGTGATGACGAGCAGTGCGCCCGCCCGGGGTGCCCGATGACACATCAGGAGCGTTGAACACACGTGAGCCGCAGCGAACAAGACACTGTCGTAGTCATCATCGGCGCCGGCGTGGCTGGACTTACCCTCGGTAACTTCCTTCTTCGCAACGGTATTGATTGCGTCGTGTTGGAAAAGCGCAGCCGCGAGCACGTCGAGCAGCGTCAGCGGGCCGGGTCACTGGACGGTCGTGGCGTCCGCATGTTCCGGGAATGGGGCTTGGCTGAAGTCATCGAAGCTCAGGCTGCCCATGATGACTTCGATTCAGAGGGTATGCCGCTGCGTGTCGACGGACAGGAACGGATATGGAGAGCCCTGGATGTCCTTGACGACGAGCCCGGAATCTTTTGTCCCCAGCAGATTTTGGTCGGCAATCTGATTGAGGTGTTCCTGCGCGACGGCGGCGATCTGCGTTTCGAAGTCGACGTCGCCCTGCACGGACTGGAGTCGCCGCGGCCGACCGTCCGTTATCTGGATGCAGCGGGCACCGACGAGGTGATCAACTGTGATTTCGTAGCTGGCTGCGATGGCTACCGTGGAATCAGTCGTCAATCTATCCCCGCCGGTATTCTCACGAGTTACTCGTACGAGCACGGATACGCATGGCTCGCTTTTCTTTCCGCGGTTCGAGCGGATCCACCCGCGGTGATGGCTGTGCACTCCAGAGGTTTTGCCGCACAAATTACCCGCGGGCCGAATCTGAGCCGCTTCTATCTCCAATGCCCCCTGACCGATGGCCTCGAGCAGTGGCCGGACGAGCGGATTTGGAGCGAAGTCGGCGCCCGATTCGGCGGGCCGCAAGGGGCAACCGGGCCAATCACGGGCAAGCAAATCGTGCCGCTGCGCAACGTCGTACACAGCCCGATGCAGTACAGGGCGCTGTATCTCCTGGGCGATGCGGCCCATTTGGTTTCGCCGATGAGCGCCAGGGGGATGAGCCTGGCGCTCTACGACGCCGAAGTGTTCGCACGCGCGGTCACACACTATGTGCAACAGGCTGATTCGGTCCCGCTCGAGAATTACTCGCAGACCTGCCTGCGTTACATCTGGGATACGCAGGTGCACGCAGTGTGGATTACGAATGTCATGCACGATGCCGGGGACCCCTCCTATGCGGGTGAATTCCGTAAGCGGCTGGCGCGCGCCGAGTTAGAACGCATGATGTCGCCGGTGGATTCTCCTGGTGACTAGAGCCAGCACTCGTACGCTGTGTGCCAGCGGAATCCCGACGTCGTTGACATCGCTAACCTAGGGGTGTGGGCATTTTCGACGCCCGGGTTCACCTGGCTGGGCCGGCGGGACGAACGGCTGCGCGGGAAGGGGATGGGATGTCTCTCGCTCGGCCAGGAGTGTGAGGATTTCTGCGCTCGTGGTGGTTTGGCCGAGGCGAGGGAAGATCTTTTCGATGCTGTGCTGGTGCGAGGCGGGGTCTAGGTCGGCCATGGCATCGGTGACCAGTGCGAGGTGGTAGCCGTGTTCGTGGGCTGAGCGTGCCGTGGATTCGACTCCGATGCTGGTGGCTACGCCGCCGAGAACGATCTGGCTGATGTGGCGGCGGCGCAGGTGTAGGTCGAGGTCGGTGCCATAGAAGGCTCCCCAGTTCCGTTTGGTGACGATGATGTCGTCGGGATGACCGGCCAGCTCGTCGACGATGTGATGCCAGTCCGATGGTGATGTGCAGGTTTGGGCTTGGGGTGGGGGCATGTCGGTACGCCCGGGCGCGGTCGAGCCGTGACGCGATGCCAGCTGCACGAGCACAACGGTGAGCCCGTGGTTGCGAAAGGCCTTGGCCAGCTGTGCTGCGTGCGCGATGACAGGCTGCGCGGGTGCTGCTTGGGCGATCGCCTTCTGCAGATCGACAAGGACCAGTGCGGCGTTGGGGTCAAGGGAGATCAGGGCCATGTGATGGGTGCTTCAGGAGACGGTGTTGGGTAGATCCAGGGACGATGTTGCCGGTCTTTGTGGCGGAATCGTTCGATGTCAGTGCGGTACTGCAGGGTCTGCCCGATGGCATCGAGGCCGCTGAGCAGTTGGTCGCGGGCGCGGGGATCGACGGTGAAGTTGTGGCGTGGGCCTGCCACGGCGCCGACTTGGCAGTTGACCAGGTCGATTTCGATGCGAGGTTGGCTGTGGGGCACAAAGGTCTCCTCGGTCAGTTGTCGGTGGAGGTCCTGTGGAAGGGCTAGGGGTAGAAGGCCATTGCGGATGCAGTTCGTTTCGAAGATCATTGCGAAGCTCGGGGCGATGACAGCGCGAAAGCCGGCATCCCGTAACGCCCAAACAGCGGTTTCCCGCGAGCTGCCGCAGCCGAAGTTCGGGCCAGCCACCAAAATCGTGGCCTGGCGGTATGGGTCTTGGTTGAGGACGAAGCCGGGCTCGGCGGTTCTGTCGGTGCTGTGCCGCCAGTCCAGGAACAGTGCGTCGCGGAATCCGTGTTTGGACAGCTCGGCGGGTTTGAAATGAGATGGGCTGATGGCGTCGGTGTCGACGTTGGCGCGCAGCAGCGGTGCGGCGATACCAGTAACACGGGTGAAGGGTTCCACCGGTCATGCCTGCCTTGGATCGGTGATGCATCCGGCGATGGCGGAGGCGGCTACGGTGGCCGGGCTGGCCAGATGCGTTCGCACCCCGGGGCCTTGCCGGTTCTCGAAGTTGCGGTTGGTGGAGCTGATGACGCGGCTGCCGGGGGCGAAGCGGTCTCCGCCGGCGTAAAAGCACAATCCGCAGCCTGATTCGCGCCACTGGAACCCGGCATCGATGAACACCCGATGGAGGCCTTCGGCCTCGGCTGCTCGGCGCACAGCGGTCGATCCCGGGGTGCAGATCGCGGTCACGCCGTCGGCGACTGTGTGGCCGCGCAGCACTCCGGCGGCGATGCGCAGGTCGCTCAGTCGTGCATTGGTGCACGAGCCGATGAAAGCAGCGTCGACCGCCAAGCCGGTCAGTGATACGCCGGGATGCAGCCCCATATAGTCCAGCGCCCGCTGCGCGGCGGCCGGATCGCAGGTGTCTACCGGATCCGGTACGGGAGAGTCGATTCCGCAGGCGTGCTGTGGACTGGTTCCCCAGGTCACCTGCGGCGACAACGACCCGGCGTCGAGTTGTACGACGCGATCGAAGACGGCGCCCGGATCGGTGCGCAGGTCCAGCCAGGTCCGCGTGGCCAGTTCCCAGCTATCGCCGGTGGGGCAGAAGGGGCGGCCGACCAGATAGGACAGCAGCGTGGCGTCGGGTGCGACGAGTCCGGTGCGTGCCCCGGCCTCTGTTGCCATGTTGCACAAGGTCAGCCGTGCTTCGACGTCGAGTTGCTCGACGCCCTCGCCGGCGAACTCAACGGCATACCCGGTGGCCCCTGCAGCCCCGATGGTGGCAATCAACGCCAGGACAAGGTCTTTGGCGTATACGTGCCTGCCTGCAGCCCCGTGGAATTGGACTTGCAGGGTCGCTGGGCGGTGCATCGCCAGGGTCTGTGTGGCCAGGGCGTGTTCACATTCGGTGACGCCGACTCCCCACGCCAGTGCGCCGACGGCCCCGAGCGTGGGGGTGTGCGAGTCGGCGCAGATCATGGTGGTGCCCGGCAGCGCGATCCCTTGTTCGGGAAAGACGACATGCGAGATACCCTGGCGTATATCGTCGATATCGAACAGGGTGATGTCCTGCCGATGCGCTTCGGCTCGGAATGCCTCGATGAACATGGCCCCGCCGGGTACCGGAGTGGAGGAGTTTCGCCCTGGCAGGGTGTCGATCACGTGATCCATGGTTCCGAAAACAAGGCTTCGGTCGAATATTTCGCGCCCTTCATCTCGAAGCGATCGCAGTGCCAGGCCGCCGCTGCGATCGTGCAGCAGAATGCGGTCGATGTACAGCAGTGAGGCGCCATCTTCGAGCTCCTCGACGACGTGCTGGTCCCAGATCTTGTCGATGATGGTGCGAGGTTGGGTCATCATGCGAGATACCGCTTTTCGAGCTCTTCGATGTCGCGCATGCCGATGAGATCGTGTGCTTCGCGGAAGGGCACGAACAGGTCATCGAGATTGGCGGTGCTGCCGTCGGCCTGGATGCGCTCAAGTGCATGCCGTATGCCGCCCAGTGCCGCCATCAGCAGTGCCCCTGGCAGGCTCACCCGTGCCACTCCCAGGTCCTGCAACTCATGGAACGTCAGGTGGTGGGGCGACTTTCCACCCTCGATGACATTCACTGCGACCGGCCCGTCGATGTTGGCGACGGCCTGACGGATTTCCTCGCGCGAGGTCACACCTTCGACGAAGATCATGGTGGCCCCTGCGTCGAGATACGCGTTGCCCCGCTGGATTACGCCTTCGATGCCTTCCACGGCGAGCGCGTCCGTGCGCGCGTTGATGACAAAATCGGGGTCACTGCGGGCCTCGGCGGCAGCCCGGATCTTGATGGTGGCTTCGTGCAGATCGAGGATGTGCTTACCGTCGAGGTGTCCGCAACGTTTTGGAGTGACCTGATCCTCTAGATTCACGCCCGCGGCTCCGGCATCTTCGAAGGCCTGCACCGTGTAGTGGGTGTTGACGGCATTGCCGAATCCGTTGTCTCCGTCAGCCATCACCGGGATACGCACAGCACGCACGATGCGCGCCGTACAGGCGAGCATGTCGTCCAACGAGATCAGCGAGTAGTCCGGCCGGCCGAAGTGCACCCCGGAAATGGCTGCCCCGCTGCATTGCACGGCGGCGAAACCCGCCTGTTCGGCCAGCTTGGCGCTGAATGGGTCGAAAACTCCTGGCATCACGACAATTTCGGAGGCGTGGATCATCTCGTTCAGTGCCGTGGCAGAACCCATCAACGTGCCCTCTCCGATTCGGTTGGTGTGGTGAACATTCGATCGAGCAGAACCAGGGCATGGTCGATGACCGCGAGTTCATCGTCGCTGTAGGTCTGCTGCAGAACATCGGCAAGCCATTGATCGCGCAGCTGGCGAGTGCCCTCCAGTGCCTCGACGGCGCTGGGTGACAAGACAATTAACTGTCGCCTTGCGTCCTGCGGATCGGATTGGCGATGCACCACTCCGCGCTCCTCAAGGGCGTTCACTACGGCGGCCATAGATTGCCGACGCACACCCTCGGCAACGGCCAGGTCGCTGGTTGATGCCGGACCGCCGTGTGAGAGGCGGCTAATCACCGATATCTGGGATGGAGTCAGGTCCTGGTTGTCGTAGACCTCCTTGAGCCGGCGGCGGAGACGGCTGACCAGTAGCCGGAGGTTGTAGGCGGACCGGACGGCGGTTCGTGATTGCGACTGGGAACGCTGCGGCATATAGGCAGATTAAACTGCGCAGTATTACCTGTCAATTGTGGCTCGGTGCGCTGGTTTGAGGTGCCGTCGCTACCAGACTGGCGAACGCGGTAGGGGGTATATCGCCTAGGAGTCCCAGATCGGACCGAACGCCGGTATTCCGCGTTGCTCGAACCCGTGCACAACCTCTTCGGTGACGGTGCGGTTGGCGACGCAGATGACGGCCTCGGCACCGGACTCGACGTAGGCCTGATAGGCCAGTTGCAGCACATCGGGCTTGCCGAGGGCATCGGTGTCCCAAATGATTGCATCGGGCTGGGCGGCTTCGATTTCTTCGACGAACCCCTCGCCGTAGGTCAGGCGCGGGTTCTTGGTCACCCAGACCAGCTGCGCGGGAACCGAGGTGTCCAACAGGTGGCCGAGCAGGGGACCGATGCCGCTGCCGGTGGCCACGATGACCACCTTGCTGAACAACCGGCGCACATTGGCCACGCCGACGGCTGGGATGCCGCGCACCCACACATGGGTGGGCGGCTTGTCGACGAACTCCGAAGTCCAGTCGCCGGCACGGGAAATCAGCATCCGGTAGCCGGCCGTGCCCGGGGCGGCAGGCACATTGGCGAAGTGGTGCCAGCCCACCAGGGGGTGGCGGCTGATCGCCCGGGTGGTGCCGACGGGGGGAATCCCGCGGTGATCGAGGCTCACGATCATCGCGTGTGACGACGGGCGCGCGCAGCTGACCGGAACGCGACGCAGCAGCAGCCACGGCCAGATGGCCAGCCCCGCGCTGGCCACGACCAACCAGAACGCCGGGGCGGTCAGCATGGCCGCGCCGAACGACCGGTCGCCGCGGTCACCATTGATGACGAACAGGGTGTTGATCCACATCAGGATCAGCGCCGTCCAGCCGCAGAAGCGGTGGGTGATTTCGAAGCGGTCGTGCTGGGCGGCGCGTAGCCGGGGAAGCGCCATCACCACCATGACCGAGAACGTGGTGGCCAGGGTGGCGACGAAGATCGTGTTGACGCCCGACGCATGATCCACACCGGCGACGGCGTCGCGGATCATCGAGGTCGCCAGTGCCAGGTACCACAACGTCCCGGCCACCGCGGTGCCCACGTGCAGACCGCCCAGGTGGTAATACTTGCCCAGCGCCCAGCGCACCTGCAGTGGCCACGACGTCGGTGCCCGGGTGGCCAGCCACGCCGCCGCATTGAGGATGTACTGCTGTCGAAACAGCACAGCGGCTGCCAGATTGGTTTGCGCCATGAAGGCGATGGCCGACAAGTCGGTGTGCTGCGATGTCCACCAGTTCCCGCCGGTGGCCCCGTACAGCGCCCATCCGAGGTTGACGATCATCACAAAAACGATGAGTCGGTTGTAATGCATCACGCGCGGGTGCTTGAGCAATCGCCGCATCAACGGCAAGCGGGGCGCGCAACCCTCGGCCACGGCAGTGGCTGTGTGGGGGAGGCTGGGCTGCGGCACAGCGGCCGCGGGGACATCGGTAAGGCGGGCGTCGGGCCTGGTCAACAGTGCAGTGGTCACTAGGTGCCTTTCAGGTGCCTTGCCGGGCCGGTGACCGGCTCACCTCGAAAGGTATGGCTCCCATGAACACCCGGGCGTCGGGCGAAAGATGCGTCTTGATGGGCGCCTATGGTGCAAACGGTGTAGGAGCGCGGGCCTGCCACACGCGGACCCTCTCGCGACTCAGCCGCCGACAGCGCAGCCAACTCGGCGGTGCGGCGTTGCTCCGCGGCAGCGAGCGGAAAGCGTTAGGCGACACACGAAAACGGTCCCGTGGTGGCTTGGGGCGCGTGCTCCGTCGTTATCCCAAAATTGGTGCGCGAAAGGGCTGTGTCGGCGACCTAGCCTTGGATCATGGGCGAGGGGACAACTGACGGTTCATTGCAACGGGCCTACGAAACGATGGTTTCTGCCGATGTCGGCCCATTCCTGCAAGCGCGCGGCTTCGACGTATCCGGCTCGAGCTTCCAGCGGGAACGCGGACCGCTCTACGACATGATCAACTTTCAGGCCGACTAGAACAACGGCACCATGTCGTGGCATGGATTCTTCGTCAACGTGGGCATCGGATCGGCTGAGGTGGACAGCGCGTGCCCCGGATACGAGCGAGTGAGGCATCCCCTCAAAGGATCACTACTGCAACATCGTTGGGAACATTTGGTACCCGAGCTTCCGTACGAGGTGCGGTTCGACCATTGCACCGACATGCGGCAGTTCGTTGCCGCGAATACGTCACAAGGTTGCACGATTGCTTCGGGCATCAAGACCGTTGGTCGATCTTCAGCCGTGACATCAGCACGGCCGTTGGGCGGCGCTGGGCGCGGGTGCTGCGGGAGCGGGGAGTGCTTGCACCGGCTACTTCCAGTGGTGTCTCCAAGAGCAGTGGGCGACAGTGAAAATCTCGCTGAAGGGTTTGCGTGGTTGAACACGGAATGCGTTGTAAAACAACGCATTCCGTGTTGACCCCGCATATTCGAGCACTGAGTGACGGGTCCTGTGTGAGCTTCAGGACGAGCGGCCGAGCCGGTGGCAGTCTGTCGCTGCACCGGCTTGATTGTGATCACCCGTTATCCCGCCAGGTGAGCACCTGCTTGAGAGATGTGAGGTCGTAACCGTTGTCAGCGGTGAGTTCGGTCTGGAACAACGTGACGCCGGCTTCGCGGAAGGCATCGGCACTGTCGGCGTTCTGCCACAGCGTCGAGCGTAGGATGTCGGCGCCGTTGCGGCCGAACGTCGCCGCCAGCTCGTCGACGCGGTCGCTGGACTTGCGGAACCCGTCGAGGTCTTGGAACGCGTGCCAGATGTCGGCGTGCCGGGCAACCGCGGGCAGCGAGCGCTTGGGCCCCGTGCCGCCGATCAGGATCGGCAGCTTGCGCACGGGCGGCGGTATCAGTGCAGCCAGCCGCTTCTCGATGCGGAGCAGGCTCTCGTCGAACAGATCGAAGCGGGAGCTGAAGGTGCCGAACTCGTAACCGTAAGTGGTGTAGTCCTTTTCGTACCATCCGGCGCCGAGGCCGAGGATGAGCCGGCCGCCGCTGATGTGGTCGACGGTGCGCGCCATGTCGGCGAGCAGGTCCGGGTTGCGGTAACCGACGCCGGTGACGAGGAGCCCGATCTCGGCGTGGGAGGTGATCTCACCCCACGATGCGAGCGCGGTCCAGCCCTCGAAGTTGGCAACGTCGGGCTGCTCGTCGAACAGGACGGGCTTGCCATCGACGATGGCGTCCATCGCCGGGCGGTGGAAGTGGTCGTAACCAAAGATCACGTCGGCACCGAGGTCGTCGGCGGCCAGGACGGCGTCGCGCCACGTGCGGTAGTCGGGTGTACCGCCGGGCTGGACCTGCACGGCGACGCGGACGGGACGGGTCATGGATGCTCCTGAGTCGGGGAAAGGGCGACTCTCGAGCCAAGTTGACTGGGTGCGAATTTATTCCGAAACGCCACGGCGACAAGTTGGTGCGGGTTGCGGCTGATCAACGAGTTTCGCCGATTCTCCGACGCGCCAGGTCACCGGGAACACCGTCACATCCCTGCTGGCCTGGTCACGGTCGCGCCGACGACACCAACAACGAGCACGGCAATCCCACTACGAGCGCCGCGAAAACCACCGAACCCGATCTACGGCTGCAGTATCAGAGGTTGCGAGCAGTTAAAGATCGCATGTCATGCGATGGTTCGCGGACGCTTCGATATGCCACGCTGGATTCGTGAAGCTGATCCGCCGCATCGCTGTCACGGCCGGGTCGGTGACCGCCGTTGTCCTCAGAGTTGCCACTCGCGACAACGCTGCGCGTATGTCCGTGTGCGGCAGTGCATCAGTTGACCTTGACTGGGGATTCCGGAGTCGTTTGAGCACGAACTCAGGAGTCATTACTCGCCTCAAACAGCTTGCTTTGACCACGAATCCGTCGGTGGGGCGGATCATTCGCGGGCTAACCCCGTTAAATGGCGGTTACCGACCGACCGTCGGTATGTTAGCGTGGCGGCATGGGCTCAGAGCATCAGTCGGCGAACGCAGCGCCACCCCCGATGCGGGTGGGGGTAGTGGTGGGCAGCCTGCGCCGGGAGTCGATGTGCCGCAAGCTGGTGCACAACGTGATGCGGCTGGCACCGGCCTCCCTGCGCTTCGAGGTTGTGGAGATCGGAGATCTGCCGCTGTATGACGAGGACCTCGATGACGGTCCAGCACCGTTGGCGTGGAGTCGTTTTCGGGACCAGGTGCGTGCGGTTGACGCGCTGTTGTTCGTCACCCCGGAGTACAACAGGTCGGTCCCTGCGCCGTTGAAGAATGCGATCGACGTCGGGTCGGCGCCCCATGGCGCCAACGTCTTCGCCGGCCGCCCGGCGGGCATCATCAGTCTCTCACCGGGACGGCTGGGGGCCTTCGGCGCAAATCACCACCTACGCCAATCGTTGGTGTTTCTCGACGTGCCGACGATGCAACAACCCGAGGCCTACCTCGGCGGCAGCTATGAGATGTTCGACGACGACGGGATGCTCGCATCGGAGTCGGTGCAGGAGCTGCTGGGCGTCTACCTCGAGCGGTTCGAGCTGTGGACCCGTCGTCATCTCCCGGTGCCGGTGCCATGACGCCGGCCGGACCGGTCAGACGCAGGCTGCCCCCGGCCGAGCGCCGAGCGGGCCTGCTCGATGCGGCATCGAAATTGTTCGTCGAACACGGCGTCGCCGGCACCAGCATCGACGATGTCGCCGACCGCGCGGGGGTATCCAAGGGAGCGGTCTATCACCACTTCGCCTCCAAGGACGACCTCGTTGCTGCCGTCGAACAGCGCTTCGCCACTTCGATCCGGGATAAGGCGCGGTCAGCATGCGCCCATGCCACCGACTTAGAAGCCGCGCTGGCGTCGTGGACGATCGCCGTGGTCAACGGCTACCTCGACGAGCTGGCTCTGCACGATGCTCTGTTTTACGGATGGGCACCGGCCAGCCGGGAAGCGGCTTCCGACAACGTCCTGATCGCCGATCTTCGTCAACTACTCCTCGACACCGGTGCCCTCGTGGACGTCCTCACCGCCGACGTGGCGGCCGGGTTCGCCGTCGCCGGGATCACCACGGCGGTCGACCGGGCGGTGCTGGCCGGCCGCGCCGAACCCCGCGATCCCGTCATCTCCGTTGCGATCGCCTGCACCATCGCAGCCCTCACCGCGGCCCTGCCTGCTGCCCGCTGACCCAGACCCCTCCAATCGAAAAGGCGCACCATGCTCGTTGAGAAGAACCCCACCACCGGACGAACAGTCGACCTGCTCGGATTTGCCATCGAGTTCCTCACCCCACTCGACGACGACGACCAGGACTTCGCCACCATGCGTGGCCGCATCCCCGCCGGCGGCTACATTCCGCTGCACGCCCACGACGAGACCGAATCGTTCTTGCTGGAAAGCGGCAGCCTGCAGGTCCTGCGAATCGACGCCGATGACAACCATCAGTGGGTCACCGCCCAGCCTGGCGATTACGTCCACATCCCCAACAACGTGCCGCACGCCCTGCACAACCCCGGAACCACAGACGCCGTTCAGTTGATCGGGGGCACACCTCGGCTGGCCCGGTTCCTGCGCGACGCCGCCACCCCCGACGATGCGCCAGTGGAGTGGTCGTTCGCTGACGGCGCTGCCCGCATGCAACAGACCGCCGAACGTTACGGATACTGGCTGGCCTCGCCTGCGGAGAACCAGCGCTACGGCATCACGCTGTAGCCAACGACGATTGGCGCTCACGACCAGCGGTGTGGCGGGGGTGCACACTTCGGCGGCCGCTGGTATGAAACGACCCATTCGCACTTGGCCAAGGTGTGCACCGCGGCGGCGTCGACGTGGGCATTGGCGTCGAAGTCCCACGCCCGCAACGACTTGTCGCGAGGGAGCCCCTCACCCAGAGCTCTGGGTGAGGGGCCTCTGTGATGGCCTCAGAACGCGGTGTCAGGCTCACCGGTGGTCGGGTTGTCGAAGTCGTCGGTCCCCGACGCGGTGTGCGCGGTGTCGTGACCTTCACCGACTCTGACGCAGCCGGCGGTGCAGTCCTGCATCACGATGGTTTCGGGTCCGCCGTGCACCACCCGCCATTTCCACGCAGTTTGGGTGACGTTCTGCTGGACCAGCACCTCGGCGCGGTCGCCGACCGTGCAGTTCATCGTCCGGTCTCCGGAGTCGGTGGTTTCGTGCAGCATTTCCTCGTCCGTGAGCCCCAACGGGTTTCGGATCAACCGCACGCCGAAGCGCTCGGTCTTGTCGTAGGCCTGCAGTCGCTCGGCGATGCCGGCCAGGACGATGGCGTCGTCGTCGCTCAGGGGTTCGGTGTCGCCGAAATCGTCAGGCTCCGCGAACTCCATGCCGACCATGCCTAGGCCGTCGGCCTGATCGTAGAAACGGACGGCTGTCGCACTCAGCTGCCCGAACGCCGACCGGTCGATGGGCGAGGTCTTGGTCCCACGCGGTGAACGCACGGTCTGCTCGACGAACACCTCGCCCGGTTCAGGAAGAAAGTGTTTGTGCAGCAACCAGATTCCGAACCGCTGCCAGGCATCGGTGGTCACCAGGTACTGGCCCAGCTCTTCTAGGCAGGCGCGATCGTCGGCGTGTAACTCTCCGACGTCGGTGGCGTCCATATCGCGCAACGCCTTGTAATCCTCAACATCATGATCCCGCATGACCAGCATCGCGAAGCTCCTTAAGTATGTGATTGTCGAAGAGATTTCCAACCAGACCGGTGGATAATGCCGATGCTAAACAACGGCGGGCGTCGCATGGCTGGTTTGTCAAGAACTGGGCAGCCATCCCTGTTTGCTACCTGCCGTTCATCTGGAGTTTGGTCGCAGCCCAATCCCGCTGTGCGAAGACGACTCTCAGTGAACTGACAGCTTCAGTTCGATTGTTCGAACTGCAGCCGGTGCAGCTCGGCGTAGACGCCGTTGCGGCGCAAGAGCTCTTCGGGCGGTCCGTCCTCGGCCACGACGCCGTTCTTGATGACGACGATCTTGTCCGCGTCGCGCAACGTGCTGAGGCGGTGCGCGATGGTGATGACCGTGCGACCGGCCATGAGTCGTTCCAGGGCCTCGACGACGAGATGCTCTGACTCTGCATCCAATGCCGCCGTTGGCTCGTCGAGAATGAGGATCGGATTGTTGCGAACCAGTGCGCGGGCGATCCCGATGCGTTGGCGTTGGCCACCGGAGAGCGTCGAGCCACGGTCGCCGACCAAGGTGCCATAGCCGTCAGGCATGCGATCGATGAACTCGTCGGCATTGGCCAGCTTCGCGGCCTCGACGATCTGCTGCTCGCTGGCGTCCGGGCAGCCAAATGCGATGTTGTCGCGGATGCTGCCACGCAATAGCACGGTGTTCTGCAGGACGAACGCTATCTGGGTGCGCAACCCGTGCAGGGTGTAGTCAGAAATGTCGACACCGTCGATGGTGATCCGGCCGCCGGAAATGTTGCGGAACCGGGGGATAAGGCTTACCAGAGTGGACTTCCCGCCACCGGTCGGGCCGACGATGCCGACCATCTGCCCGGCTTCGACCGAGAACGAAATATCTTGCAGTACAGGAGCCTTGGTGTCGTAGCTGAACGAGACATGCTCGAAGGTGATCGCACCCTTGAACGGTGGCGGATCGATGGGCGAGGGCCGCTCCGGGATGGTCACGTCGGCATCGCAGACCGCGGTGACACGCTGGAAGCCCACCGATACCTGGGCAATGGTGTTCGTCATCTGCGACAGCGTCCGTACCGGTTGAAAGAACCGTGCGAGGTAGGCGAGAAAGACGGTGAGTGCCCCCGCCGTCATACCTCCGTGTAACACGAGAAGAGCGCCGCGCCAAAGCACCAGCCCGGTGCATGCGGCAATGACCACGCCGACGACCGGAGTGAGCAGCGCTGACACCCGCCGGGTTTTGAGCCACGCGGAGACGGTCTCCTGGCTGACGGTCTGGACCTTCCGATCGGTGTAGTCCTCGCGGGAGTACGCCTGCACCACCTCGATGGACTGGAGTCCCTCTTGCAGTGTGGCCAGGAGATCAGACTGCCGCGTCCGTACCTCAGAGACCGCCACCTTGATGGCCCTGTTGACGCGGACCAGAAAGATGACCAGCACCGGGGTGATGGCGAGTGCAATGAGCGCGAAATCCCAGCGCAGAATCACCATCACGACGGCCATCGCGACGAGGGTGAGCGTGTCCGTCAGTATGTTGAGCGTAGAAGTCGATGCGAAATTCTGGATCGTCTGAACGTCGGTGGTCAGGGTGCTCAGGATGGTGCCGACCCGATTGGCGTCGTAGTACGCCAGGGATAATTCCTGCAGGTGGTGGTACAGCCGAACGCGGAGATCGTTTCCAATGCACTGGCCCAGTCGTTCGGTTGTATAGCTTGCGACATAGAAGGAGGCCCCGCTGACGAGGGCGATCACCACCGTGGCCACGCCCGCCGCAGCGGCGATGTGTGCCTTCTCGTGGCCGCCCATCATGGGCACCAGCCACGCGATCCACGCCGGCGGCGGGTCGCCGGCCACGACGTTGTCCAGCACTACCTTCAGAGGCCATGGCAGGGCCAGACTCATGAGCATCGAGACCAGGGTGGCTCCCAGGATGACGGCGATCAGCCGACGGTGGGCCAGTAAGAGTTCGCGAAGTAGAGGGGGCACGGCAGGTCGTCTCCTGTTTGCGGTGCGATGGCGGAACGGTAGCAGCGCCGGGCCCTGGCCATATTGATGTTCGACAAACGTTAAGGTCGGCGCGCGCATCGGGGTGAGAATCGTCCGGTGACCGAATCCGATCCCGTGACCGACCGGCACGACCGCTATGACGTCGTATTGGCCTCGGCGGCATTGCTATTCGAGAACGGCCAGTCCACCGAGATGGTTGCGACCGCGGTGCAGCGACTCAATCGGGGGCTTGGTGTCGAGGCGGCCATCGACCTGACGTGGTCAGCGTTGACGCTGACCGCCGCGGACTCGCGCGATGTGATGCGTGCGGTCTCCGTGAAGCCCGATGCCGTGAACATGTGCCGAGTGGCCTCGCTCATGACGGTGGTCGACCAGGGGGAGGACGGTCCGCTCGAGGTGGCGGAGGTCAAGTCCGCAATTAAGACGGCGAGCGCTCTTCCCGCTTCCGCGACCGTCATCTTCGCCGCCGCCTGTGCCACCGGCGCGTGTGCGTTGAGCGTGATCTTTGGCGTGACCAGCGCACTCGCGGTCCTGTTGATCGCCTGTACTGCAGCTGCGGGTGGCTTCGCGCGACGCTGGCTCGGCGCGCGTGGGGTCGGGCCGCTGGTACAGGCATTCGTCGCCGCTGCAATCGCGGGGGCAGTCGGGGGTGTCGCTGCGAACCTGGGGATGGGAGCTGGAGCTGGGCTCGTCGTCCTGTGTCCGGCAATGGTTTTGGTGCCCGGACCGCATATTCTCAACGGCACCCTGGACCTGCTGAATCTACGCATGACACTGGGCACCGCCCGGCTCGGATTCTCGGCCCTGCTGCTCACCGGCATCGCAGGCGGCCTTCTGCTCGGGCTGGCGGCCTTCGGTCAGACCATCGCGGTCACCGCACCGTCGAACTCTGCGAATTGGTATCTCGACCTTGTTGCCGCCGGCGTGGCCGCCGCGTCATATGCCGTCTATTGGTCGATGCCGTGGCGGATGACCGCGTGGCCGGTGCTGGTCGGGATGGCCGCTCACGCGCTGCACTGGTGGGCGGTAAATCGGGGCGCAAACCTGGCGGTGGCCGCATTCGTGTCGTGTCTGCTGGTAGGGGCGTTGTTGTCGCCGGCTGCGACGCGGCTGCGTATTCCGTTTGCGGCCATCGGCTTCGCTTCCGTCGTCGCGCTGGTGCCAGGTGTCTTCGCCTTCCGGGCGCTGAGCGGATTCGTTCAGTTCAGCAATGAGCCGTCGGCCGCGCTTCTCGTTGCGACGGCCGCTGACCTCAACACCGTTGTGCTGACCGTTGCCGCCATGGCACTCGGTCTGTGCGGTCCGAAATACCTTTTCTTGATGGGCTTTTCCGCGATCCGGCGGAGGGCACACAGCACTTGACCGGCCATCGGCCGTGCCCTAGCTTCCCTGTCATGGGCATTTCTCGCAGGACGGCGTCGGCCGGCTCACTGACCACTTTCACGTGCCCCGGCCACTGACCACCGGTTCCCGGGCCCATGTTCACCCCGTCGATCAACTGGGGCAACCAGCCTGCTGAATCGGCGGTGTGGATCGTCCACGCCTGGCTGATCAGCGCGATATGCGTTCTCGCCCTTGGTGTTCTGCTGATCCGATACCTCACCTGGGCGAAGCGGTTCTGGCGCGTCACCGGTTCGTATTTCACCGGTCGGGGGAGTTGGCCCGCCTGGGGCATGCTCGCGGTGCTGCTGCTGTCAGTGATCCTGGAAGTGCGTCTCGCCGTGCTGCTCAGTTACTACAACAACGACCTGTTCTCGGCGCTGCAGGTCGCGTTCCACGCGACGGGTGCGCACAACGCGGCGGAACGCGACTCCGGCATCCACGGCTTCTGGATGGCCATCGTCACCTTCTGCATCTTGGCGACGATCCACATCGTGCGGATCGTGTTCGACACCTACCTGACGCAGCGTTTCATCATCCGCTGGCGGGTGTGGCTCACCCGTCGGGTCACCGGCGACTGGCTGGCGGGTCAGGCGTATTACCGAGGCCGGTTCGTGGAGCCCACCGTCGACAACCCGGATCAGCGCATCCAGCAGGACATCGATGTGTTCACCACCGGGGTGGGTACGAGTCCGAATGTTCCGACGTACTACTCGCAGAGCATGCTGCTGTTCGGCTCGATCAACTCGGTGGTGTCGGTGGCGTCGTTCGCGCTGATCCTTTGGCGACTTTCAGGCCCTCTCAATGTTTTCGGCGTCGCGCTTCCGAAAGCGTTGTTCTGGGTCGTCCATCGCGTACGTGCTCATCGCATCGGTAATCGCGTTCCGGATCGGACATCCGCTCATCCGGCTGAGCTTCCGCAACGAGCAGACGAATGCAGCGTTCCGCTATTCGTTGGTCCGCTTGCGCGACGCCGCCGAGTCGGTCGGCTTCTATCGTGGCGAACGCGCGGAGGGCAAACTCCTGGAGAGCAGATTCTCCGTCGTCATCTCGAACTATCGTCACTACGTCCGCAGGACGCTCGGGCTGATCGGATGGAATTACTCGGTAACCGAGACCATCCTGCCGTTGCCCTACGTGTTGCAGGCACCGCGATTGTTCGCCGGAACGATCAAGCTCGGCGACGTCACCCAGTCCGCCGGCGCCTTCGGCAAGATCGAGTCGGGTTTGTCGTTCTTCCGCAACGCCTACAGCCAGTTCGCAAGCTACGAAGCCGCGATCATCCGGCTCCATGGGTTGGTTGAAGCCAACGAGCGGGCCCGCCAACTGCCGGTCCTGGCGGCACTGCCAAGCACTGGCGGCGCAGTTGCCCTGGCTGGGGTCACGGTGTGTACGCCGGGAGGGCGCCTGTTGATCGATGCCCTCGATCTGCGTTTGGAACCAGGTGAATCACTGGTCGTCACCGGTCCGTCGGGCAGCGGGAAGACGACGCTGCTGCGCAGTCTCGCCGGACTTTGGCCTGCGGCCACCGGTGAGTGGGTTCGACCGGCGGACAACGGGGCCACGATGTTTCTTTCACAGATGCCGTATCTACCACTCGGCGATCTGCGGACGGCAGTATCGTATCCGGCCGAATCCGGCGACGTCCCGGACGAGTCGCTGAGGGACGCTCTCGCCCGGGTTTCGTTGGCGCACTTGCGTGATCGGCTCGATGAGGAGCGCGACTGGGTGAAGCTCCTGTCGCCAGGCGAGCAACAGCGCATCGCGTTCGCCAGGGTGCTGTTGGCGCGCCCGGTCGCCGTGTTCTTCGACGAAGCCACGTCCGCTCTCGACGAGGGCCTGGCGTTCGGGCTGTATGAGCAACTGCGAACCGAATTGCCCGACGCCGTCGTGGTCAGCGTCAGCCATCATCGCGCGCTGGAAACACAACACCAACGGCGGCTGGAGCTCCTGGGTGGCGGCGCGTGGCAGCTGAGCGCGATCGGAGCACAAGCGTAGGCCGAGTTGAGTATCCGTTGGTCACTCGGTGGACGTCTCACGCCACAGATCGATGCCGCCTTCTTGTGCGAACTTGGCGGTTGCCGCGAATTCGTCGTCCGGCGGCAATGGCTGCCAAACCTCGGACGTTCGCCAGGTTCTGTTCGGACCGGAAATCACGGCTGAAGGTGCCGGCGGTGTTCGCCCTACCTCCAGGCGCATCGCTGCGAGCGAATCTGTCGGTGGGCAGTCCCTGGGCGTGCGCCGAGAATCCGATACAGCCCGCGCCGAGTTCGTCGATAGTGCCCATGCCGACTCCTTGTCACATGTGCGTAGTGCACCCATGGGCGATACCGGCCCCCTCGGTGCCGCGCGCTACGCAACAAATAAACGCGTGCAACGGTCGCTTTATCGTGGACGGTGGCGGCGGCCTGGCGCATGAGTCAGGCGGCCATGACCGATTTCCCGGCGTTGCTGACGCAGACGAACAGCACGGACGTGTCAGCCGTGATGGTTGTGTCCCCGGGGTTTTCGTAGGTTATCGGTCGACGGGGACGTTGAGCTCGGTCAGCAGGTGATGGATGCGTTGGTCGATCTGGTCGCGGATCGGGCGCACGGCATCGAGGCCTTGGCCGGCCGGATCCGGCAGTTCCCAGTTCTCATAGCGTTTTCCGGGGAAGATCGGGCAGGCATCCCCGCATCCCATGGTGATGACGACGTCAGCGGCTTGCACGATCTCATCGGTCCAGGGTTTCGGGTATTCGGCGGTGATGTCGATCCCGACCTCACGCATAGCTTCGATGGCAGCTGGGTTGATTTCGTTGCCGGGTTCGGACCCGCCGGACCAGGCGACGGCGTTGGCGCCGGCGTAGTGGGTGAAGTATCCGAGTGCCATCTGCGAGCGGCCGGCATTGTGGGTGCAGAGGAACAGCACCGTGGGTTTGCCGTCACTGATCTTGCCTTCGACCTTCGCGAGGGCGTGCAGCCGTTGGCGGGCAAACCGCTCAGCCAGCAAGGGTAGGAAGTTGGGAATGCTGGCGCGCCCGGCGAATTGGTCGTAGGAGGTGTGCAGGAACCGTTCAACGGTTTCAGTGCCGAAGGTGTCGGCGAACTCGGTTTCCAGCCGGGTCGCCGCGGTTCTCAGGGCGAGTTTCTGGTCGATGGACAGGTCGTCGCGCAGCTGGTGGGTCACGGGGCTTTCAGTCATCGTCGATCATTCCGTTCGTGTCGTCGAGCCGGTCGGGAGGTGTTGGGAGGTGTGATGGTGGAACCGTTTCCGTAGCGCGAGGGAGACGTAGACCAGGGCCACCAGCACGGGGACTTCGATCAGCGGTCCGACCACCCCGGCCAAGGCTTGGCCGCTGGTGGCGCCGTAGGTCGCGATCGCCACGGCGATGGCCAGCTCGAAGTTGTTGCCCGCGGCGGTGAACGCCAGCGTGGTGGTCCGCTCATAACCCAGATCCAACACGGTGCCGAGCAGGTAGCCACCGCCCCACATGATGGCGAAATACGCGAGCAACGGTAGTGCGATGCGGGCCACATCCAGCGGGCGGTTGGTGATCTGATCGCCTTGCAGGGCAAAGAGAATCACGATGGTGAACAACAGCCCGTAGAGCGCCCACGGCCCGACCATGGGCAGGAACCGCGACTCGTACCAGGTACGACCCTTCGTCTTTTCGCCGATGCGGCGGGACAGGTAGCCGGCGGCCAGAGGGATGCCCAGGAAGATAAGCACGGATTTGGCGATCTGCCACGGCGAGGTGGTGATGGTGGTCTGTGGCAGGTGTAACCAGCCGGGAAGGACCGAGAGGTAGAACCATCCCAGCACGGCGAACATGATGACCTGGAAGATCGAGTTCAGTGCGACGAGGACGGCTGCGGCTTCGCGGTCACCACAGGCCAGGTCGTTCCAGATGATGACCATGGCGATGCAGCGGGCCAGGCCGACGATGATCAGCCCGGTCCGATACTCCGGCAGATCCGGCAGCAGTAGCCACGCCAGAGTGAACATCAACGCGGGGCCGAGCACCCAGTTGAGCAGCAGCGAGGCGACCATCAGCTTGCGGTCACCGGTGACGGTGTCGAGGCGGTCGTAGCGGACCTTCGCCAACACCGGATACATCATGATCAACAAGCCCAGCGCGATGGGCAGCGAAATCCCGTCGATCTGAACACGTTCCAGCGCGGTGTTCAACCCGGGGATCCAGCGGCCCAGCAGCAGTCCGGCGACCATCGCCGCGCCGATCCAGACCGGCAGGAACCGGTCGAGGGTGGACAGCTTGCCGACGACCGGTGGCGCGGTGGTGGTGTCGGTCATGACGGAACTCCTGCCGTGGTGCCGAGCAGGATGGCCAGGCTGGCCAGGGCATCGGGCACCACCGCGTAATACACCCACGACGCCCGGCGCTGCGAGGTCAGTAGACCGGCGTCGCGCAACACCTTCAGGTGATGGCTCACGGTTGGTTGGGAGACCTCGACCCCGGCGGAGATATCGCAGACGCAGGCTTCGCCGCCGGCGTGGCTGGCGATCGCCGAAAACAGCTGCAGGCGCACCGGATCAGCCAACGCTTTGAGCTTGACCGCCATATCCGCGGCCTCGGCAGCCGACAGCGGTTCACGCAGCAGCGCTCCGGGTGGGCAACACGCGTCGTCGACCCGATCCGATGATTTCGACATGCATCGATATTGATGGATATCGAATCTGTGGTCAAGTGAACCCGTGGTGAAAGCGCTACAGCTGCCGATCTGATGTCAGCAGCAGGACGCCGACTTCGCCTCCTGAGGTTCAGTGTCGGCGGCGGTGCCGCCGCAGCACACCCCACCCTCAGCGTTCTCGCCGTCGGCGAGGAGCTGGGGGCTGGTGCCGAAGGTCTCGGAGTCGGCCAGCACGGTGTAGACCTCCCATTTCTCCCCGGCCGGGCCGGTGACCCAGACCTTGTCCTGGGTGGCGAAGCAGCAGGTGGTGCTGATCTCCTCATCGGTGAACAAGCCCTCACCGGTCAGTCGAGCGATCTCGGCGTGCACCTTGTCGCTGGATTCGACCTCGACCCCAAGGTGGTTGATCGTGCCGCCTTTACCAGGGTTTTCCAGCAGCACCAGCTTCAGCGGCGGCTCGACCACTGCGAAGTTGGCGTAGCCGGGCTTCACCTTGGCCGGGGAAACGCCAAACAATTTGGTGTAGAACGTGATCGCCTCGTCGAGATCGTCGACGTTGAGCGCTAATTGAACACGGGACATGATCATCCTCCAGATACGATTTGGACATATGTCGAACTGATGCGTCGAGGCTCAGCCTGCCACCTTTTCGATATATGTCAAGGATTGTGGCAGGATGGTGCCATGCCCAAGGCATTGCCCGTGATCGACATGTCCGCCCCGGTGTGCTGCGCCCCAGTGGCTGCCGGGCCGCTCAGCGATGCCGATGCCTTGGAGGTGGCGATGCGGCTGAAGGCGCTGGCCGATCCGATGCGGGTGAAGATCATGTCGTTGCTGTTCAGTTCGCGCGCTGGGGAGGAGACCAGCGGGGATCTGGCCGCGGTGCTGGATCTGGCCGAATCGACGGTCAGTCATCACTTGGGCCAGCTGCGCAAGGCCGGGTTGGTGATCTCCGACCGGCGCGGTATGAACGTCTTTCACCGGGTGAAACCTGAAGCCTTGCAAGCCTTGTGCGTGGTCCTTGACCCGAACTGCTGTCGATAGCCAACCGGCCGGGTGCCCGATCCGTGGGCGCCGCGGGTCCGGAGAGATTCGAGACAGCATTGCGGCGGCGAGGTCAATGTGCTGCGTGTTGGTGGTCTCGGGCGGCTCTGCGCGCAATGATGCTGGGTGTACCGAGTTTGATTCCGCCGGCGATCGCGGCCGGGCCACTGCGCCAGTCGCCTCAACCGTCGGTGCCCATAGCAACGACAGCCGTGCTGCGGCCATGGCAACTGTCTGACGCCGAGGCTGTCGTGGAGGCTTTCGTGGATCCCGAGATCCAACGCTGGCATGTGCGGCGTTGCGATTCCGCGGATGAGGCGCGCCAGTGACTCCTTGATGGGCCGTGTGTCGCTCAAGGGCGTGGATCTCCACGACGGGTCGGCGGGGGTGGCGTACTGGATGGTTCCCGCGTGGCGGGGACGCGGTTTCTGCTCGCAGGCCGTAATTACGTTGTGGCAGTTGGCGTTTAACGACATCGGCTTCCGCCGGATTGGGTTGGCGCATTCGGTGGCGAACGTGGCGTCGTGTTGGGTTGCGACCAAAGCTGGGTTCCACGCGATTGGATCTGCTTGTGCTTGATGAGTTGGGGTATGTCTAAATCGCATACTGAATCATGCTGGTACTCAAGGGATCTCAACGAGATATGGGAATGGCCTGGGGTTCGGTCACTGCGCTCCGGCGGCGTTGCGAGCCAGCCGCCTCGACAGCGGCAACAGAACGAGCAGGCTGACGATGGCCACGACGACGACCATGACCACCACGCTGGGATCGGTGAAGCTCTGGCCGCCCACCACGAGCGCGGCGGCGATGTTGCGCTGAGCGGTGCCGAGACCGAGCACGGGCCGAGTGCCTGAAGCGGGGCCGCCGAGGGCCCAACCCAGCCCGTAGCCGATGGCGATGAACAGCAGTCCAGCCAGGATCGCGCGAGTTCCGAATACTGACAACACGTTGCGGAAGTTGACCACCACCAGCAGCACCACCACAGCGACCAGTCCGAGGCTGGACAGCCGGTCGCACCAAGGCTTCACGGCCTTGGCGACAGAGGGCAGCTTGGCGTTGACCGCCAGTGCGATGGCCAGCGGGACCAGCATCAGCACCACCAGGGAACGGGCGATCTGACCCGGGTTGACCGAAACCCCCGGCAAGAGCAGGGGCAGCACGAGCGGCAGGTAAGCGACCGTGATGACCATGAGCACGACCATCAACGCCACCGCGAACGCCAGGTCTCCCTTGGCGATCTGAGCCAACTTCGGGAGGAACGGCGCACCAGCCGCGACACCCAGCAGCAACAAGCCGACACCGAAGGGTTCATCCAGGCGAAGCGCCTTCGCCAATAGCACTGCCGCTGCGGGCATCAGCACGAAATTGGCCAGCATCGACATGGCGACCAAACGCAGATTGCGCAGCGGGGCGGTGACCTCACTGATCTTGAGCCCCAGCCCCATCGCGACCATGCTCGACACTACAAAGATCAGGGTGGCGATCGGGACGGCGTGCTGCAGCACTTCCATCATGGCGCTGACCTCGCTTCTCTTGCGGATTCGGTGCCGGGCCGTCGGGTAGGTGTTGCTGCCAACCGTCCCGGGACGCCTTGATGTTCGGGCTGCAGCTGCGAGGGACTCGGGTCTGCCGCCGTAGTCGTACTGTACGCAGACCGGTGGTATCTGCTCGTGTCTTTACGCAGTCGCGGGTGCGAGAAGCGATCGTCGTGACGGTGCGAAATGCTTGACGTCGCAAGAACATCCCGATCGATACTGCTGCCGCGGCACCGGCGACGAGGGGAGACCGGACGGCCCAGCCTGGCATCGCTGGACGGGTCGATGGTCGGCTCGGTGACGGGTTGGACAATTTACGCGCTGTTGCCCCATGCAGCCGCCGCGGCGGTGCTACTGTCACGGCTCATCGGGGTCGAGTAGCCACGAGGAGCTAGTGATGCCCAGCAATCAGGATTGGACCAAACCCGCGATGATGGCCATCCCCAAGGAGGGCTACTTCGAGGAGCAGCGCGGCCGATACGGCCCCATCTTCCCCCGAACCCCCGCGTGTTACGGGTTCACGATCTTCGCCAAGGTCATACCCGGCCGTGAAGAGGCCATCCGCGAGCACGGCCGAACACTGGAGGCAGCGGTAACGGCCGATCCCACGGTGCTGGAAGTCTTGAAACTGCACTACCTGAAATGGCAACTCATCCCGGTCGGTGAAGATCTGTACTTCCAGTACCAAGGCATCTTCGACACCGACTTCGACAAGTACACCGAAGATGCAGTGGCCTTGTTCAGCAAGACCGGCATCGACACGGTGTTCACCAATCTGGTGGATTTCCCGGCGGACTGGAAAGAGAATCCAGCCTCGTTCGTCCAATATGTCCGCGAGCATCATGTGCCGAGCTTTGTCGAGTACGGCGAGTACCCGTACGTGACAGCCGACGAGATCAAGAAGGCGCTGCGGCTGAAGGCCTCGTTCTCCGACATGCTGGACCAGATGCAATGAACGCGACACCAGTGGAAGCTGTCCAGACCTACCTGGCCGCGTTCAACGCCGGTGACCCGGCCGCGATGTCAGCCGCATTCGCCCCCGATGGGTCGATCCTCGACGGCATGGCCCCGCACCTATGGCTAGGGCCCACCGCAGCCGCGGACTGGTACCGCGACGTGCTGACCGAAGGCGCACACCTGGGCGCCTCCGGATACCAGGTCAGCATCGGTGAACCCGAGCACAACGACACCACCGGCGACGCCGCCTATGTCGTCGCGCCGGCCTTCATGACGTTCGACCTGAACGGCACCCAGATCGTCCAGACCGGAGCGAAATTCACCGTGGCCCTGCGCAAGCTCGACGACGGGTGGCGGGTCGCAGCCTGGGCGTGGGCCAAGGGTCAGCGCGCGATATGACGTGCGCGTCGACTCTGCAGTTCGACGATATACAGCACATCCTGCTGACCCGCACGCCGGCGATCACCGGCCGCTACGAGTTCCTCACGTTCGACACCCCCGCGGGCGGGCGGGCGTGGCTCACAGAGCTGCTGGACAAGGTCCAGTCGGCGGCAGACGCGGTGTCGACGATGGACGAGTCCGACCGCTGGGTGACCCTGGCGTTCACCTGGACCGGGCTGCGCGCCCTGGGCGTGCCCGGGGACGCGCTGGCCAGTTTCCCCGACGCCTTCCGTCAGGGCATGGCGGCGCGGGCCGACATTCTCGGTGACACCGGCGACGCTGCACCGCGGCACTGGGTCGGCGGGCTCGCGGGCGAGGATCTGCACGCGATCGCGATCCTGTTCTCCCGCACCGATGAGCAGTGCCGCACGTCCGTCGCAGCGCATGACGATCTGCTCGCGCGGACCGACGGTGTGCGCAGTCTGTCGCACCTCGATCTCAACGCGACACCGCCGTTCAACTACGCGCATGACCATTTCGGATTCCGGGACCGGCTCTCCCAACCGGTGATAAAGGGCTCCGGCGAAGAACCGACCCCCGGATCCGGAGACCCGCTCGAACCCGGCGAGTTCATCCTGGGCTACCCGGACGAGAACGGACCGGTCAGCAACCTGCCACAGCCGGACGTGTTGTCCCGCAACGGCAGTTATATGGCCTACCGGCGGCTTGAGGAGCACGTCGCGGTGTTCCGCGAGTATCTGAGCCAGAACGCCGACACCCCCGAGGGCCAGGATCTGTTGGCGGCGAAGTTCATGGGCCGCTGGCGCAGCGGTGCCCCACTCGTACTCGCCCCGAACCACGATAATCCCGAGTTGGGCGCAGACCCCATGCGCAACAACGACTTCAACTACAAGGAGGCGGATCCGTTCGGTTACGCCTGCCCGCTGGGCGCCCATGCCCGCCGGCTCAATCCGCGCGACACCGCCCACAATATGAACCGGCGACGGATGATCCGCCGCGGCGCCACCTACGGTCCGGCACTGCCTGACGGCGCACCCGACGACGGGGTGGACCGGGGTATCGCGGCGTTCATCATCTGCGCCGACCTGGTGCGTCAGTTCGAGTTCGCGCAGAACGTGTGGATCAACGACAAAGCCTTCCACGAGTTGGGCAACGAGCACGACCCGATCTGCGGCACCCAGGACGGCACGCTGGACTTCACCGTGCCCAAGCGGCCGATCCGCAAGGTGCACAAGGGAATTCCCGCCTTCACCCGGCTGCGCGGTGGCGCCTATTTCTTCCTGCCCGGCATGAACGGGTTGCGTTATCTGGCCACGCTGAATACCTAACCACTGCGAAGGGGGCTCATCATGAGCACACCGGCACGCACCTACAACCAGAACCACATCACCCGCCCGCACACCGGCGGGAGGCGCGTCAGCATCTACTGGACCTGGAGCTATCCCTGGGAAGCCCAACGCGATCCGGCGGAAATGTACAACCGGTTCTCGACCATGACCGAGGTCCGCAACGTGCTGTGGCCAGCCTATGAGACCCCGGAATACGACGCCGCGCAATTCCTTCAGGGCATCGCCGGCACCCTGGAGCTGTTCCACCGCTCCACCCTGGCCTTCCAGGAACTCGCCGGACAGATCACCGGGCACCCGGTGGCGGTGTTCCAGCGCATTGACCAGGCCGGCTACAAGCTCCCGATCGACGAGCGCATCCTCGACGACACCGACACCCTGCTCGTGTTCGGCCTCGATCACCTGCTCTCCGAACAGGAGGCCGCGCCCGAGGAACTAGAGGCGATCGGGCGTTGGTTACAGCGGGAGGGCACCTGCCTCATGCTCGCCCCGCACCACGACGTCGGCTTCACCGACGACTTCAACCAGCGCCAAGTCGAGTACCTGCACCACGGTGACCAACTGGTGCCCCGTCAGCAGCGATTCGGGCAGTACACCCGCTCGCTGATGACTGGATTGAACGTCCCGGTACACAACACCTGGGGACTGCGGCCGGCCGTGGTCGAGGGAACCACACAGATCGCGCCGCTTAACCAGGCTCGGGATTTGGATGGCGCGGATCTGCTCGCCGACGTCACCACGTTCAACTTCCATCCGCATCTTCCGCACTACAAGCTCACCGAACCGGAGAGCGACGATCTGCGGGTGCTCGGCCGGCAGCCGGTAGATATCACCCGACCACACCCGTTCATCGATGAAGGCAACACGGAGTTCAACACGCTGATCTGGATGCCGCCGACGGGGCAGCGGTCTGGCGACATCGTGCTTTGCGATTCCACCAACTTCACCACCCTGTTCGGCGGGACCGACAGCCTTCAGAACTTCTGGCGCAACCTGGTCACCATGGCCTGACAGTCCTACGCACTTCCCGCAAGCCGCGCGAAGGGAGCACCTCTCCCATGTCCGACCCCGACGACCCGATGACCACAGTGCACGCCTACGTGAACGGCTTCAATAACGGCGACGTGCAGGCGATGGCGGCTGCGTGTGCCGACCCGATGCAGATCCTCGACGGGTTGGCGCCGCATGTATGGCAGGGCCCGACCGCCGCGCAGGACTGGTACGCCGACGCCCTCATCGAGGCCGGGCATCTGAGCGTGACGGATCTGCACATCGGCACCGGCGAACCGCGGCACGTCGACGTCGCCGGTGACTTCGCGCTACCCGTCACATTTGAGTACAACCTCCCCGGCAAGCACGTCAACCAAACCGCGTGGTGGACGTTCTCCCTGCGCAAAATCGACGAGGCGTGGAAGCTCACCGCGTGGTCCTGGAGGAAAGGCGACTTCGCCATCGGCTAGAACGCACCACCGGAGCGGCAGCTCAGGACGAACACATCTAGAAACGGACCAAGTAACAACACGGTCCGACAGCACCGCTGCCCTCATCCGATATCTGGTTGTATCCGACCGGGGAGTGGTGACACGCTGCCGCGGTGGAGATGCATCCCGGTCAGCTGTCGGTCTCGCCGCTGTCGGTCGCCAGACTCATCGCCGAGCAGTTCCCTCAGTGGGCGGGTCTGCCCATCCAGTCGGTGCCGGGAGCTGGCACTGTCAACGCCATATTCCGGGTTGGAGCGCACGTCGTAGCGCGATTTCCCCTCGAACCCAGCGACGACATCGAGTCGGTGCGCCAAGACCTTGAGCTGGAGGCGGCGGCCGCCGAAGAACTAAGTGGGCGCACTCCCGTTGTCACCCCCACGCCGCTCGGGATCGGACAACCCGGAGCGGGCTATCCGTTGCCGTGGTCGGTCTACACCTGGCTGCCAGGGGATCCGGCTACCGCCGACAGTTGTTCTCAATCCGATTTCTTCGCAACCGATTTGGTGGCATTCATCCAGGCCGTGCGCGCCATCGACACCCGCGGCCGCGCCTATGACGGCAAGGGGCGCGGCGGGTACCTGGGGTCCTACGACGAGTGGATCGAACTGTGTTTGGCCAACAGCGAGGGGTTGCTTGACGTACCTCGCATGCGCCGGATTTGGGACGAGGTCCGAGCTCTCCCTCGTGGAGATACACCAGACGTCATGAGCCATGGCGACCTGATCCCGCCCAACATCCTCACCACCGGGGGTTGCCTCTCGGGGGTTCTCGACGTCAGCGGCTTCAAGGCCGCAGATCCCGCATTGGACCTGGTGAGCGCGTGGCACTTGCTCGACGCGCCCCGTCGTCAACTGCTGAGAAATGACCTCGGGTGCGACGACGCGGAGTGGCAACGGGGACGCGGGTGGGCGTTCCTACAGGCCATGGGCGCTGTCTGGTACTACATCGACAGCAACCCCATCATGAGCACCAATTGCCGCCGCACCCTTGAACGCATCCAAACTGACATCGACGGTGTCTAAGTCGATGGCGGCAGCAGCCAATGCCGACTTCGGTGGCCGGTCCTTGACTCTCTCCCTACGGGAGCCGCCACCTTGGGGTCATGACACTTCACGAACACCACACACCGACGGAGTGGGAATCCCTGCCCACCACAATCAAGAGGTACCTGATTGCCCACGATGCCCGCGACACCGGCGAGGTGCTCTCAACATTCACCACCGATGCCGTCGTGACCGACGAGCACCGCAACTACGTCGGGCACGATGAGATCCGTGCCTGGCTGACCGGTTCTGCCAGCGAGTACACCTACACGACGAAATTCGTGGGCGCCACAACCATCGGTGCCGACAGGGTCGAGGTCGTGCAGCACCTCGAGGGCAATTTCCCCGGCGGAGTCACCGATCTTTACTACCGGTTCGGCCTTGACGGCGACCTGATCAGCCGGCTGGTGATCGAGCCATGACCAGGCGATGGTTCATCACCGGCGGCACCCCGGGCGGATTCGGCATGGCCTACGCCGATGCGGCGCTCGAAGCAGGGGACCGGGTCGTGCTCACCGCCCGCCGCCCCGAGGAACTTGGCGCATGGGCAGCCGAGTACGGCGAACGTGTGCACGTCGTGAAACTGGATGTCACCGATCCGGTACAGGTCCGGGACGCGGTAGGCACATCCGAGGAGTTCCTGGGTGGCATCGACGTGCTGGTCAACAACGCCGGCCGGGGGCGGTACGGATCGATCGAGGGCATGAACGAGGCTGCGGTCCGAGCAATGTTCGAACTGAACTTCTTCGCCGTGGTTCAGGTGACACGTGCGGTGCTTCCGGGGATGCGCGCCCGCGGCGGCGGCTGGGTCATCAACATGTCCTCGGTGGCCGGGCTGAGCGCGGTGACCGGCTTCGGTTACTACAGCGCGGCCAAGTTCGCCGTCGAGGCTGTCACCGAAGCGCTGCGGAATGAGGTTGTGGCACAGGGCATTCACGTCATGGCGGTCGAACCTGGGGCCTTCCGAACCCGGGCCTACGCAGGCTTCGCGGACCAGCCCGTCGAGGAGTCAGTCCCGGAGTATCACGACATGCTCGAGCAGGTTCGCTGGGCGATGATCGACCAGGATGGTGCTCAGCCCGGCGATCCGCGACGCGGTGCCCGCGCTGTGATCGCCGCCATGGCTCAGAATCCGCCGCCTCGAAGACTCGTGCTCGGTAGCGACGGTTACGACACCGTTGTCGCAACCTTGCAGCAGGCTCTTGCCGATGTCCGCGTGAACGAGACGCTTTCGCGCGGAGCGGATTTCAACAACTAGCGGAAGCGCTACCGGCGGCCCCGGCGAGATGGAATACCGGCCAACCGATGTCGGTGCGCCAGCTCGCCGGGTCATCGGTGTCACGCGGCCCAACGGTGTAGATCTCGTAGATGGGTCCGTCAACGGCCAACGCATGGTCGACGACCCACGAGCCGAGGCAGCCGTAGGTGACATCGATGTCGTCATGCGGCCCGGGGTGGACCGTGACCGCGAGTTCGACGGCGGGCAACTCGATGACCTCGATCCGGCCGGCCGGCCGGGGATCACGCACTGGGCGATAGACGGCCAGGGACCCGGCGCCGTGGGTGAACAAGTCGTTGGAATATTGGCCGCCCGGTGGCCCGGTGCGTTCCCCCTCTGGAAATTCGGCGTCCAGTAACGCCATCGCAGCGTCGTACCACTGCAGTGACTCATCAAGTCTGATTCGTCCTTTGATTCCGACGACAGCGCGGGCCGGCACCGATCGCAACTCGACGTCGAGCGCAGCCCGATCTGGGCGCAGCAGGCGGCGCAGCGAGACCAGGGAAGCGCGCGTCCGTTCCAGCTCGCCCTCAAGTCGGCGAAGATGCCGTGCGGCCACCTCCGCACGCTCCTGTGGGTCTTTGGTGGCGAGAATCGACTGGACCTCCGCCAGCGGCACGTCGAGCTGACGCAGCTGGTGGATGACCTGCGCGGTGGGAATCTGCTCCGCTGTGTAATACCGGTAGCCGGTCGAGGAGTCCACTGTGTCCGGCTCAAGGAGCCCGGTCGAGTGGTAGCGCCGCAGAGTCCGCACGCTCAGCCGCGTCAGCGTGGCGAACTCGCCGATGGTCAGGCCCGATCGCACAAGCGCTGCCTTCCGCGTTTGACCCCCCGCGAGGGGAGAAGACATGATCTCGAATGTTCATTCAATCAGGTTTCGGCAAAGGAGCTGAGTGCATGCGCCCGTGATGTAGCGAGGGGAGAGGGGACGACTGCACGCATGGCGTCAGCCGGGGTCTTGGCGCATCCAGGATTCGGCCCGTCTTTCCCTCAGTGAGATCCGCGGCTCGATATCCGCCAGTACTGAGGCGTCGCCGAGAAGTTGAATATGTCAACTTGATTGGGTTCCGCGGGGCGGTCTCAAACGTTAAGCGCCGCTCGACATATAGTGCGCCGCGATGTCATCGCTGGTGGTCAGCCACGCATCCGGCGCGGTGGCCAGGAATTCCAAGACCTGCTCGAAGTACCGGTGCCGGAATGCCTGCCCGATGACGAACGGATGCAGCGCCAGTGCTAGGACCCGTCCACCTGTTGCGGCGTCCCGATGCAGTTGCTCGTACTGGTCGATCACCATCTGCACGAATTCGGCTCCGGTGAAACCTTTTCCGAAGATCAGCAGGTCGTTGAGCTCGACGGAGTAAGGGACGCTGAGCATGCCCGGCACGGTCAGCGGATAAGGCTGATCGTCGTTGGTCCAGTCCAACATGTAGTGATAGCCGAGGTCTGCCAACAGTGCCGGGGTGTGATGCGTCTCGGTCAGCCCCGGCCCCATCCAGCCGTGCGGTGCCCGTCCAGTAGCCGCGGCGATCGTGTGGGTGATCTCCTCGAGGAGGCGGCGTTCCTCGTCCAGCGTGTATCCGGTATGTAGTACCGAATTGGTCCGTCCGTGCGCAAGCCAGGCCCAGTCGCGCTCCTTACCGGCCGCCACGATCTGCGGAAAATGCTCGGCGACATCGGAATTGAGCAGGGCGGAGGCACGCACGCCGTACCGGTCCAGGGCATCGATGATGCGCCAGATGCCTACCCGGGTGCCGTAGTCGCGCCAGCCGTGATTGAGCGCATCCGGCTTCAGGTCGGCGGTGCCCGGCCAGATGCTGGTTGATGGGAAGTCGGGATGGAAGTACTCGATGTTGAGGCCGATGTACACCGCCACACGGCCGCCGTTCGGCCAGGCCAATGGTGGGCGTTCGGTGATGGGGCTGTACGTGAAGGGGAGTGTCGTCATGTCCGGCACGGTAGGAGCTGACACCGATGTCAGAGTCAATCCTCGACGGTATAAATGGCACCATGCGGATTGGCGAGCTGTCTCGACGTACTGGGGTAAGCGAGCGGTCGTTGCGCTATTACGAGCAGCAAGGGCTGCTGGCAGCCGCGAGGACGCCCAGCGGGCAGCGCGAGTACGCCGAGACGGCAGTGGACCGGGTGATACACATCCAGGAGCTGTTCGCTGCGGGACTGCGCAGCAACACCATCGCCGGTCTGCTGCCGTGCATGCGCGACACGGACGGCGGACCCGCCCGAGAGGCCACTCCGAGACTGCTGGCCGAATTGCGGGCCGAGCGGGACCGATTGGACCGTGCCATGCGGGAATTGGCGAATTCGCGCGACGTGCTCGACGAGGTGATCGCCGCAGCGTCGGACGCCGCCGATGAGTCGATGCCGAATCGATGAGATACAGACACGTCGAAAAGAACCTCAACCCTGACCATGCGCGGAGCTGACGGCCTTCGTTGCTGATGACCCAGGTGTGGCGGACACCTCGGGCTCAGACGTTCACTGCAACGGCTCGGGCGTGAAGGTGGCGTCGACTCCGCCTACGGTAATCATCACCTGACCTTCGATCACGATCACCTGCGCCGAGACCCGTCGATCGACAGTCTGGGCCAGTTGCTGCACCGGTACCGTCGCCCCCAAAGTGGCGGGGCTGCCGAACCTGAGCCAGCGTGGGTGCGCAGGCGGCGGCAACTGAAGTTACCGATTCGCGTTGTGCACGTGCCCTTGCCACGCCGTGATTCCTCAAGCGTTCTTCGAGGTCGCGTCTTGCCTGTTCAACTAGTGCGAGTTTGCCGAAGGGGAGCGGTAACGACCCCTGCTTTATTTAGGCGAAGTGCGTCACGTCCCCGGAGGGCTGCTCGATTTGCATCTTTACAAAGTAGCCGGGGATCTTCGGCGCGAATCCGAATTCCGCCTGGATGACGCCCGAATCGATCACCTCGGCCACATTTACTTCGTCGTCGCACTTGACGAAGAACGCGTCGGATGGACGTTCACCTGCGAAGGCACCCTGCTGCCATAGCGTCTGCAAAATGGCCTCGAGCGTCTCGGTCAGCCGCCGCCACGTGGCCTTATTGCTCCGCTCGAAGGCGGCCCACGAGGTGGCCCGACGGACGAGCTCCCCAAGAGCCCCAGCGAGACGAACGGTCGCCAAGTCGCGAGAGTGGGAATCGTGTTTGTCGCCGAGCGTCCGCGCCCCCGAGGCCACGATGCCCCGCCCCGGAACCTGCAGCAGGACATTGATGCCCTTGGCCTGCAGCAGATCCCAGTCGTGGCGGCCGACCACAACCTCCAAATTGTTAACGCCCTGGAGTGGCCTGTTTGCCGGTGGCGCCCACACACCCGCGGCGGCATCGCTACCGGCCCACATACCCGCGACGACACCGCTGGGAGGGTTGTACTGCCCAAAACTATCTACGATCCATGGGTAATAGAGAGTCGCGAACTTCGCGTCGTCCGGGAGTAATCTCTCGCGAAATTCGGCGAACTGTTGCGGAGAAAGCCCCCGCGGGCCGTCGAGCAGGGACACCCGATTGAGCATGCGTCCGCAGTGGGCAATCATTGCGATCTGGCAGTCTCTTACGAATTCGAGGTCGCACAGATTGGCCTCGTAGAGCCACAACACGTCCGGGGCGGCCAGGATGGTGACCTCCCCGAACGACAGAAGGTCCAACAGGGCGCCGCTGATCCGCTTTCGGAGCACCTCGGGAGCCGGAGGTGCGGTGTCGTCGCCCACCCGCACGATGTAGCAGGCCCCTCCTCCGTTACAGAACCACGCGTATACCGAGCGGGGGAGGAACGATCTGCCATTGCGTCCGAACTCGTGCAGGTACTCGGCCCACTGCGTGACCCGCCACGGTTGGCCGATGGGGCCCCTCTCTGCACACCCGACGAAAGCGGCGACCGCCGTCCTCCGAGGATCCAGGCCGGGTATCTCGCCCCCGACATCCATAGCCGCGTCGAGCAACCGCGACAGGCGCTCCACGTCGCGGTCGTAGTGCCATGAGTCAAGGACAATGGCCTGCATGGCACCCAAACCCGCGAGATCCGCCGGCAAAGCCGAGGATTCAATCATGCGCGCGCTCTGCACAAGAACGGGCACGACGTGGATGCCCTGTTGCAGGGCGGTTCGGATCTCGCGTCTAACGTAGTCGCCCTCGACTTCGAGCCAACGGCGTCCATTCTGGTCGGTCGCTGATGCCCATCGCGGGCCGATGAGTGCAAGCAGGACTGAACTGCGGGCTATGACGCGGTCGATCTCGGCCCCCCAATCTTCCCCGGACCCGATGGAATAGAAGTCCATGAAGACCAACTCTCGGCCATACCGCTCGACCAGGCGGTCGTACAGTCGGCCCGCCGATCCCTCCGTGTCCTCCCGCCGGTAGCTGATAACGATCCCGCTCATGCAAGTCCGCCCTCGATCGCTGACATCCTCGCGTAATGCCCTCACCGTGGGTGTATGGGGTGAACGCTCGCTGAAGGCCGTTAGAGGCAATAGATCTCAGCATCAATAAGTGGTTTTCATATTGCCGCATCCTCAGTGACACGCTGGGCTAGATCGGCACTTCCGCCCATTGCCTCGTGCGTGTACCCGTCAGACACAGGCTGGGCTTAGCGGATTCGAGTACCAAACTACTCGTGCTCTCGTGCGATCAAGGGGCAAGGCTGGTCCGCGGGCGGGCCACCAACCCCGAAGTGGTTGATGACGTTTCAGAGAGCGAGATGAACGAGTTCGGCTCGTGGTCGTCGTTCCGGCCGGGGAAGGTCGTCATGGCGATGAACGCCTTCCATCACCTCGTGGCCGCGATCTCAGCTGTAGTCAGTTCGTTGGAGCACGATCTTGTCCTGGCACTGCCTTTCCTCGACTTCGACCCCGCCGAAGGCAACCTCACCCACATCATTGGTGACCGCTGGCGTCAAAAGTGGCGACGCGTGGTGAGCTACTCGGATCCAGAAGCCGTGCCGCCGGCTCCCGATCGGCCACTTCTGCAGGCTGTGGAATGGGCTGACACTGCGCCGGTGAGATCACCAGCGCGGGTTCCCGTCGGTCTCCGAGCCCGCTGCCGCGGTGGCCGACGCCGGAAACCTGATGGGACGTCGCCGACTCGTCAGCGTGCACCAGATCCTGAAGCGAATTGGATGGGCTCTCAACAGGTATGGCACCAGTGTTCATGCGGGCGGTTGGATTTGTTCCTTCTTGTACCGGCGGATCATGAGGGCCACGGGCGCGCCGATGACGAGGACGGCGAGGTAACCAATGAGGTTCACCAAGCCGTTGGCGACGTCGAAGGGCAGCGTGAAGATGATGACCAGGAGGACGGCCACCTGGATCAGTAGCCCGACACCGACAATCACGGTCAGCCGGATGTGCAGCGACTGCAGCGCCGCCGGCATACGGTCTCCGGAGGTCGCGGTCATCGGCATGAACCTCGCGGCGATGAACTGTGTCATTGGCTTGCCGAGCGCGCAGCTGGCCAGGAAGATCACGGCCGCGGCGGCCCCGACTAGGGTCTGTCCGGCGAGGATTAGCTGGGGATTGGTAGTGACCAGCGCGACCGTCAGAGTCAGCCCGAACATCAACATGAGGTAGCCGCAGTAGGGATCGAGTCGGCGTGATCTGGCGAGGCTGTACACCACCGGGATACCGGCGACGATCGTGGCGGCCAGCAGCGCGAAGTACTCCGAATGTCCGGTGGCGCGAAGACCGTAGAACGCAATCAATGGTGCCGCCACCTCGAGAACCGTGCGGACGATGGCGCGCCCTTTGGCCGCGGATAGACCGACGTTCGTGCGGTCGGTTGACTTCGAGGACTCGATGACGTCGATGGGGCTGGCGGTCACTGTGATGTCCTTTCGAGCCGGGTCGATGCGTCGTAGCCTGTGATGAGTACAGCGTCCCGCACGGTCAGGGCCGTGTGTATCCGGCGACCAGCGGATGCGCTGGAGGACATCTCTGTCCACCGATTGGGGGACAGCCAAGCAGTTCAGATCGGAGACGGAACTGATTTTGCCGAGGTTCTTGGGATCCAATCACATTGGTGTGAGACCATCCTCCGCGCTCAGGTGCGTCTGGATTCGTTGGACATGGTGGGCTCTCTTACCCATCCACTACGAGCAACGCTAAAGGCCTTCACCGGAGCAAGTTCGCCGGGGGAAGTTTCGGTCCCGTCGGATTGGTCAACTCCACCTCCGGTTCAGCACAGCTGCAGTCGTCCGCCTCGGGCGTAGCATCAAGGCACGTCGGGGCCATCAACAGAAGAGGTACCGATGATGTCTTACTTGACCCGCTCCCTCGTCGTAACGTCTGCAGCGATGCTTGCGTTCAGCTTCAGCAGTGCCCTCGCCGCAGCCGACCCTCCAGCTCCGGGGACCCCGTGCGGCGCCGGCAAGGTGATCACGTCCATCAATACCTGCGAGCCGCTCAACTCGTCCTGCACTGGCTACGACAGCATGGTGATCGGGCGCGTGGCCGCGGACGGGCGGTGCGTGATTCCCGGTCTTGATGGCACCACCTGGTAGCGGGTATCGAATCCGATTCGCTGTCGGGAACGTCAGTCACCGGTGTGGCTCCCTGAGTTCGCCACGGTCGCTTAGACAAAAATTGCTGGAAAGCCCCTTCGCCCCATGCTGAGGGTCTGGCCCTCACACGTTTTGGGTGGCATCGCCAAGATCTCGTCGGTGTATTTGACCAGCGCTGCTAACGAGTGAGTTCGGCGGAACATCCGTTGCGACGACCGCGCCCGCGGCAACGACCGATCCTGAACCGATGGTGACACCAGGAGCGATAGTCGCGGTGGCCCCGATCCACACATTCGTACCAACGTTGATCGGGGAGACAGTGATGCCGTCGAACCGCGCCGCCGGTTCTACGGGATGGCCGGCGGTACACAGCGTGACGCCTGGCCCGATCATTGTGCGGTCGCCGTTTGTGATGCCCCCAAGGTCATAAAACGAGCAATTCTGGTTGACGAAAACGCGGTCGCCCAGACGCAGGTTTAGCCCGTAGTCGCAATAAAACGGCGGGTAGATTGTGGTGGTCTCAGGCAGCGACTGACCCAGGATTTCTTTCAGCAACGAGTTGCGACTATCCAGGTCCGAGTGCCGTAGGACGTTCAGCTGCGACGTCAGGTCCATGACAACCTGGACCCGCTCAACCACATGGCGCGATTCGTCGGTACCTCTGGGAATCAGCCGCGCCGCGTTCTTCGTCATATCTCGATCCTGTCACCGGCCGCGGACATCTCGTATGGCGACGCACCTTACTGCGAAACTTGGCAACCACGTTCGGTGGTAGCGGACGGAAAGCGCTACGCGGCAACCGAAAACGACGGGAGGACCGGCGGCCATGGACACCTCGGGCTCAGACGTTCACTGCAACGGCTCGGGCGTGAAGGTGGCGTCGACTCCGCCTACGGTCATCGTCACCTGACCTTCGATCACCATCACCTGCGCCGAGACCCGTCGATCGACAGTCTGGGCCAGTTGCTGCACCGGTGCGTGCGGTATCTGCACCACCGACAGGTTCGGCAGCCCCGCCACTTTGGGGCCGACGGTGCGCCACCAGGTGGCCACGCCGGCGGAAAACGGGAACAGCAGCACCTGGTCCGCCTGGCTGACCGCCTTGCCCAAGACGCGTTCGTCGGGCTGGCCGACGTTGATCCACTCCAGGATCCGGCCGGTGTAGTCGGCGAGCCGCAAGTCCGGTACGCCAGGGGTGGACAGGCCTGCCCCGAACGCCAACCCACCGTCGACGTCGCTGAGCCGGTGTGCGCGCAGGCCAAACGCCAACAACCGCACCACCATCCGCTCATCGGTCTCACTGGGATGCCGGGCCACGGTCAGCGTGTGATCGGCGTAGTAACCGTGATCGACATCGGAGACGCCAAGTTCGACTTTGAATACTGTCGCAGAAAGGGCCACGTCATAGTGTCTACCCAGGTGGTTTCCCCCGAGCGGTCGGGCCGCTCTGAGTGGTCAGGCATCGAGGAGAGCCTGAACGGTACCGTCTGGAGGAGCACGGTCGCCGATGTGGTCATCCGTGATGTCTAAGGTCGGTTGGTCGCCGACGTCGGCGCGCGCAGCGTCAGGGACAGGCTGCCGCCGTGATTGCGGGCTGCGCCGTTCAGGGGGCTCACGACTTTCGCCGGGAAGTCCCGGGGTGGCGACGCCAGTGCCGATGTTGTGTGCCGCGGCTCACCGGGGCGGCTCATAGATCTCGTGAGCGGCTATCGGGGCGAGTCCGAGTTCGGACGCGACCGCGTCGATACCGCGTTGCGCGACATTGAGGTCCACCTGCCCGTCTCCGGTGAAGTATGGGCCGATGTAGTGTTCGAAATACTGTTGCACTTCCTCACGGGTGAGCCTGTCCAGGAACGAGGCAAGGTAGTCGACGGCCAGGCTGGGCTGGTCGGCGATCGTATGGAGGGCCCGGTTATTGGCGCGCACCAGCGCCTGCAATTCGGGGCTGTCCAACGGGATATGGGTGGGGTCCACCGCGATGCCCACGGTAGGAATCTGGATATGGTCGCCGACCCAGGCCAGCACGTGGAACCCTTCTTCCTCGGCAACTTGTTCGGGGGAGAACGTTGTGCCGACACATGCGGCGTCGATCGAGCCGTCTCGAAGCTGTCGCAGGTCCATCTGGTAGTTAACCGGCAGCCGCGGCACGCATTCCACGTCGTTGTCGGGGTCCAAGCCGTATTCGCGAAGAACGATCCGGGTGAACCAGCCAGGCGCGGTTTGGCCGGGGTGCACCGCTACCCGGCGTCCACGCAGATCAGCCATTGATGTCACATCGGCATTTCCGACAAACCAGAACAGCGGACGATGGGTGTTGACGCTGAGCACCTTCCACCCGATGCCCCCCGTCAGTCGGTGCAGCAGAGCCCGGCCCAAACCGATCGATGCGCCGCGGCGCAGCCGTTCCGGGCCCCAGCCAATCCCGTTGTGGATCGCGACGTGGACACCCTCATCTTCGTAGTAGCCTTCCTGGTCGGCGATTTGGGCGACCAGTTCCTCGTGGACGCCGCGCTCGACATAAGCCAGATCGATGGTGTGCACAGCAGAATTCCTTCCCTAATCTCATGACGCCTGAATCGCGTGACGTCGGTTCCGGTCCAATCCGAGAACCATCCCGGCCGTGGCCGGTCCGGTGCGACGGCCTAAAAGAGACCCCGGCGCGAGCCGCTGTCCAAGTTGAGCGTTGCACCGTGTAGCGCGTCGGCTTCGGGGGCCAGCAGTTGAGTTATTGCCCAACTGATCTGGTCGGGGGTGGTCAGCCGACCCAGTGATGAGTGAGCCCGGTATTCACCGAGGACGACCTCGACGCTGACGCCACGCGCCTGGGCTGCCGTGCCGGCGAGCCGGCGGAGACGCTCGGTTTCCAGGGCACCCGGGGCGATCATGTGTACGGTCACCCCCTTCGGTCCGTACATGTCGGAGAGCTGGCGAATGAGGTTGGCCAGGGCTGCGTTGGTGACACCGGCCGAGCAGGTTTCCGGCGTGGGTTCTGAACCGAAGAGCCCGCCAATGGCCACGATCCGGGCACGCTCGGTAAACCGGTCTTCAACAGCGCGGATCAGACGCAACAATCCGCCGAGCTTCAACGACACCGACCGGCCGAGGGCATCTGGGCTGATCGTGGCCAGGGGTCCCGCTGGCGGCACGGCTGCCGTCTGGACCACCATCCGGACAGGCCCTGACACGGCGGCGGCGATCGCCTCACCTGCGGAGTCATCACCGATGTCGGCAACGCAGACAGTGATCCCGTCGTCGGTTGCTCTTAATAGCTCGAGGCGTTCACGGTCGCGCCCCACCGCGACCACCGGCACCCCGGCTTTCCGTAGCCGCCCAACGATGGCGGCGCCCACCTCGCCCGTGGCTCCGACAACCACGGCCTGCGCACTCGGGTTCACCGATTCACCTCGGCGCCGATGGGTGCGCTACCGGCCCTCAGCGACTGGGATGGGCCGGCACCGGTCCACCAGCTCGCGTCTGTAGTCAGAACGATTCTGCAGCTCTGTTGACTATTCGTCATTCGGACCTCCTTTGAGTTGTGTCACTGCCCGACGTAGATGACCGGGCCGCGGTATGTGTGCTGTTGCCACTGGCCAGGGCGCCTCGCAGCACCACGTCGACTGTTTCGCGCAGCAGATCGGCCGCGCTCCGATCGAGCCGCGGCGGCAGATCAGAGGTGAGCAGCGCCTCCAGCGCGGCGCAGACGATGACGGTGAGCAATTCGGGTGGCGTTTGTAGCGCGCCCTGCCGGTAACCAGCGTCGAAGAGGTGGCCGATCCGCTGATATACCACCTCATCGACGCGCTGCTCGATAAACGACCTGACCATCGGATCGCCGCGGCCCGACAGCAGCTGGGGGCGCGGATCCGCGACAGCTCGCCCCCAGCGGCGATTAGGAAATCTCCCACCTGGTGCTCGAAGGGCTTGCCGACCGACGCCTCGGCCGCCTCCGCCAGTGCATTCTCGATCCGTCCGAACTGCCGCTCCAGAACCTCTGCGAGGAGGCTGCGCTTTCCAGGGAAGTACCGGTAGATCGTCTTCTTGCTCATGCCGAGCTCTTGCGCGAGGCCGTCCATGCGCGTGCGGCTAAAGCCATCGGTGGAGAACAGTCGTTCGGCTGCATCGAGTGCCAGTTCTGCCGCATCGGGCTTCGCCAATCCGGGAACTTCCGGAACTGACTTAGTTTCTAGAGTGTCGAGCGTACGCCACCCTCCGTGCTAGCCGCGTAGCTGAATTTTTGCCGGCCCTCCTGCCAGCCGATGGCGCCCAGGCAGAGCAAGGCCAGCGAGCGGGAGAACGCCAGCACGGCGCAGAGCAGGAACAACCCGGGTGCACGCTGGGCCCAGTCAATCACCAGAAGCCCCCGATGACGTTGCGCTCGCGAACGACGCGCCGGGCGAAGTGCAACATGCGCATGGTGTTGGGTACCGCTTTGATCGCCTGCCAGCTGAGCGGACCGAGTTCATCGAATGTTGCTCCAGCCCAGGCAATCAGGTGATCACGTTGATCGCGCGGCCAGCCGATGAGATCGGGCACGACGGCCAACGGTAGCTCGGCCGCGAGGTCGCTGACACCGTCGTATCGCCCTTGGCCAGCGTAGTGTCGACGACGCTGCGGGCCGTGTCGTCGACGGTGCCACTGATGGCCCGCAGAACGCGCGGCAGCATGCGGTGCGCGACGCGCTTGCGGCGTTGTTCGTGCTCGACACCGTCGCTGTTGAGCGTGGTGCCTCGCGACATTCGGTTGGTGATCGGATTGAGTGCCACACCGTGGCCCGACAGAAAGGTCTTGTCGTCGCGCAGCACCGTTTTGCACTCGGCATAACGCGGCACCGCATATGCCCGTTGCTTCGCCAGCCATACCACTGGACCGAGGTCGCGCATTCTGCGCGCGGAGCGTCCGGTAGGACGGCGAGCGGTGCCTGTTGCTCACGAGCGGCGCTGAAGGAACTGTTCTGCGTTGGCGGATGTTGCTGCCCGCCAGTCGGTTTCGGGGTCGGCGTCAAGGGCTGCAGCCTGTTGGCCGACGGCGAATGCTGGTGTCCAGCAGTAGCCGCTGCCCTAAAGGATGCCGTTTTGATCCGGCTACGCTCTGGAGCACTCCGGCGCGGGTCGTAGTGCGTTTCTAAGGACCGGTGCGGTACTCAGTGCGGGTTCGGCCAGACCTGGCAATCAAACCCTCCTTCGCCTCGGGTTGTTCTGGTCTGGATGCTGGCACAGTGCGGCGGTCACATTGACGGGAGCGAGGCGACAGCAGGGTAGATGAACAACCGGGAAAGGCCAGGTCGATCACTGTCGCGCGTTGTAGATTGACGCTGCGGGCATTTTGTCGCGGGCAACGTGAAATCGCTGCCGTGGTGGTTGCCCTGTCGAGGAGGTTGGGATGTATTTCACCGATCGTTCGTTGCTTCCAGAAAATCAGCCACCCTTGATCATCACCGCCGCTCCGTACGGGCCGATGTGGGTGCCCCCGGACTTTCCCGAGGACATTCCAGTGACCTGGGATGAGCAGGTGCAGAAGGCGATCGACTGCTGGGAGGCCGGCGCGAGGATTCTGCACATCCACGTGCGCGACCCGAAGACCGGCAAGATTTCGAAGAACTTCGCGGAGTACGCCGATCAGATCGGACGACTGCGTGAAGCGGTGCCCGACATGGTGCTCCAAGTCGGCGGCTCCATCTCTTTTTCCCCCGAAGGCGGTGACGTGGCCAGATGGCAGGCCTACGACACCCGGCACATGCTCGCCGAAATCGACCCGAAGCCCGACCAGGTCACCGTGGCCATCGGTTCATCGTTGTTCGACGTCACCTCAATGCTGACCGTCGATGATGTGGAGGGCACCCACATGGCCGATGCCGCGATGATGTGGAGGTACTCCCAAATGGTGGCCGACGCCACCCCGGAGTTCTATATCGAACATCTCAGACGGCTACGGGAAAACGGTATCCAGGCTTACTTCGCGCTCGGACACGTTCACTCGCTGGAAATCGTCGAACGTCTCATCCGTCAAGGTCTTTACATGGGACCGGTCAACGGGTTCTACAGCATGGTCGGCGGCGGCACCGCTGGGGCCAATCCCTTCGATCTGATGGAGCTGATCCGGCGTGCGCCGCAGGGATCGGTGTTCACCTATCAATCGGTTTTCCGCATGGTGTGGCCGATCTCGACGGTGTGTATCGCGCTCGGCCAGCATGTGCGCGCCGGAATCGAAGACAACATTTGGGGACCGGTCAAAGGCGAGAGATTCACCACCGTCGAGATGGTCCGCAAAATGGTGCGGATCGCCGAGGAAATCGGCCGACCAATCGCAACGCCGGAGGAAACCCGCGAAATCCTCAAACTCGGAACCTACTACGACACAACAGATGAGACGCTGTTCAACCTCGGCCTTCCACCCAACCGCGTGGAGGGGCAGCGCGGATTCCTCACCTACGAAGGCTTCCGCTCCTTCGAGAAAGGCGGGCATTCGCACACGCAGATCGAGACGCCTGCGGACACTCGCGACATCCTCTGAACCGGTTCGGCAACCGGGGTTGCGATGCCGCGTGCCGAGATAGGCGGGCCCGTCAGTATGCCGAACGGAAAGTTGATCCAGGCGTGGCCAAACTCGCCGACAGGGTGGTGTTAGTCGGAATGCGTGCTGCCGGTTGCTGTTTCGAGTTCCTCCGCGATGATAGGGATTGCCAGGTTGCAGGCCTGCACCCCTTGGGCGACGCATAGCTTGAGCACTTCCATGATCTCGGCGACGGTGGCCCCGGCCTGTAAAGCGCCGCGGATGTGACGGCGAATCCCGGGAACATACATGTGCGTGTAGAAAGCATCCAGCGCGATGCTCAACAGCTCAATCTCCTTGGCCGACAGCACATCCGAACCGTAGATACCGATCCCAGTTGCCATGGCCTCGTCGGTCCACCCCGGATCGAGTTCCAGGAACGGATCCCATGCGGTGTTCCACTGACCGGCCGCGCGCATCGCATCAATCGCGGGTGTCGCCGGTCTCTCCGCCGCCATCTCGGGCTCGAGGCCGGCCGCTCGGGCCTCCTCAAGCAAGATCGGTGCGGCCACGCTGCAGGAGTGAATCGACAGCACCGTGGCGCATTTCAACACGGTGACGATCTCCGCACGACTGGCGCCCGCGGCCAACGCGGCCCGGATATGACGTCGCGTCGCCTCCGCGTCCAACGTCGTGCAGGACGCGTTCAGCGCGACGCTGACCAACTCGACGAACTTGGTGTCCAACACTCCGCTGGTCCACGGGTTGGTGCTCATCCGTGCGCAGGCCGCGACCCACTCTGGGTCCCACTCACGTAGTTGATCCAGCGCCCGGCCCCAAGGTCCAACAACATCCATCGAATCCTCTTCAGCAGTCATGGCTGTCCTCAAATCGATAGGTGACCGGGATGAATAGCTGGCGGCGCATCGCGGCCAAGCACCGAAATCGCGACGTCACTGCACCCACACACGTAGCTCACCCTTCCAGCGGCACGAAGGTCAAGCAGCGGATCTGCCGGCCTGGACAAGGGGCGGGCCGCGACCGGATGTTGATCGTGAAGACAGTGGCACGACGATGAGACGACCCAGTCGCGCCGAATTACCGTCCAGGCCGCTGGCAGAATGCGCGCGGCTGGACCCGCGGTCGCGTAGCGTGGGTGACGACATGACCGAGTCCGAAACGGATACCAGCGCGATCACGGTTGTCAACGTCTTCGAGATCGAGAGCGAGAAGCTGGAGTCTTTCCTCGCTGCGTGGCAAGAACGAGCTGAGTTCATGCGCCAGCAGCCGGGTTTCCGGTCGTTGCGCCTGCTTCGCGCGGTATCGGCGGGCGCGCGGTTCGGATTGGTCAGCCTCGTAGAGTGGGAGAGTGTCGCCGCGCTGCGCCTAGCGACCGGTCGTGAGCCCTTCTACGAGAGTGGACGCCACGCGGCTGAGGAACTCGATGTGAGCGGGCATCCGGGCGTTTATCAGATCGCTATAGAGGTCAGCGCGCAGTAGCGCATCGGTGCCACTGCCGACCGAACGGCTGGTTCGATGGTTTTGACGGCATCGACGTTGAACTCCGAGAGTCGTTTAAGTCTCGGGAATTTCGCGTCGGCGATGTGGTGAGCCCTGCGACGTTCGGCACGGTCGCGACTTCAGCGGCCAGCAGCTCGGCCAAAAACACCAGATATGACTGGCGGTCTCGCCCGGCGATCTCGGCCTGGCGGGCGACTTCGCTGCGCAGCGTAGGCAACCGTAGCCCGCGGGCGGCCGCGCCGGTGGATGCGAGGGCAGCTTCGTCACTACGCGTACTCATCGGGGTTTAGCCTTCGCTTCCAGTCAACAAACTACGAACTCGGTGGAGTCCTCACCGCCACCGTGGCGGCGGGCCTCAATCAGCACCACCTGAGGGTCCACCAGCCCCGTCCGCACTGCTGAGGCCATCGCCGCCTGCAAGGCTGCGGCCGGCAGTGTCCGGTGCGCCAGCAGCATCTCAATCAACGGCCGACCCCTCGGTGTTCGAACTGGACAAGCCGCTGCCCGACGACATTCTTGCGACCGAAACTGCAAGGCTCGCAGAGCCGTTCAGATCTGATCATCGAAATGGCCCAGCGCGAGAATCTGACGGTGCGCCAGATCCTGTCACGGCTCGGTGGCGGCCGCGGGCACTCGTGTATGGGCCGAGTGCGCACAATCATGTAGATCACTGGGATACTGCAGATCCGTGAGCATCCGCTGGCACTCGCAATCGCTAGCCCGCAGCGTCTACCTTGCGCTGCGGCCGACCCCGAGCCCGCTGGCAGTGTCAGCGGCACTGCATGCCCTGGTGGCCAGCGCGATGATCGCGGTGACCGGAGTTCTGCTGCGTGAGCTTCAGATCATCGGTGTCGCATACTTTGGTGCCGCCTGTGCGGCGTCATTCGCCACAGGACCGCACTACCGCGGCCGACTGCTCGCTCTGCTGGCTCAGGGCCTGGGCGCCGCGGGCGGCATCGCCGCGGGTTCCTTATTGCCGCACTCGGCGGTGAGTTTGGTTCTAACAGCTGCCGCCGCCGGCATGGTCTCCGGGCTGGTCGGTGGTGTGGGCCCGAACGCACCGGCGTTCGGGGTAATGCTCAGCATCGGTGTGGCATTCGGCCAATTCGGAGGCTCAACACTGCCGTGGTGGCAGCAGTGTGCCTGGTATCTGGCAGGAACCCTAGCGGTCGGCGTTACTACCTTGGGGCTCTGGCCATTTCGGCGACACCAGTCCGAGCGTGAGGCCGCTGCCGAGGTTCTGACCCGCGCTGCGGAGCTGTGCGCTGCGGTCGGCACCGACGACGCTCGCCGGGCCCGAACGCGACTCGCGGCTGCGTCGGCCACCGCCCGCACCGTCGGCCACTTCCCCGCCGCCGAACTGACGGCATTCGCTGCCGCGGGCCTCTACGCTGAAGGCCGCGAAGTCGCACCGGAAGTCATCCACGCGATCCGCGACGCCGCAGAGCAGACGCGGCGCGGACAGCCGGTGCGAGTGAACTTCGATGGTGTCGACGTTTCCCGCCACGGCGATCCGCACCTGTACGCCCTAGCCGACGCACTCAGTCCGCAACCGTCGAGACCGCCGGCATCACCCCCGCGACGGCTGGCTTCGGTGCTGCGATTTCTCAGCACCCGTACCGCCATGGCCAATGGCGCGCGGATCGGTCTGTGTCTTGCCGTAGCCACCGGGGTGGCGGTACTGCTCAAGCGACCGGGAGATCATGCTCTGTGGCTGCCTCTCACTGCCGCGGTCGTGGTGCGTCCCGAGTACGCGTCTGTATTCATGCGTTCGGTGAACCGGGTAGGTGGAACCGTCGTCGGCGCGGTGCTTGCCGCGTTGGTCCTTTGGGCGCAGCTACCGGCCTTGGTGGTCGCGGTGGCAGCCGCGTCCGGGTTGGCACTCGCCGTGCTGACGGCCCCGAGGCTGTACGCCTTCTACGTCACCGGCGTGACCACGTCGACTTTGTTGAGCGCTTCCCTCGGCCACGCCGCCATGACAATGCCCATCGTCCGCGTCGCCGATACGCTCCTGGGGGCGACGCTGGCGCTCGTCTTCGGGTATCTGCTGTGGCCGGGCGCACGCCGGCTACCGGCCACAGCGCGTCTGGATGTGGCGCTCGACGCGGCAGCACACTATCTCGACGAAGCCACCAAACCTCCGAGCCGGAGGGTGCATTGGCAGGCCCGCCGCGATGACGCTTACCGCCTGGCGCACCAGGTGCGGGCTGCCGCCGAATTGGCAGTCACCGAACCACCCCCCGTCAGCGGCGCAGCGCTGCGAGTGCTGCCACTGGCCGGCCGCCTGGAAGACCTCGTCGACACAATTACCGCGATTGGCTCCCGTGCCGATGCTGGCAGCGACACGGCTGTTGAGTGCGCATACACCCGAACAGCACTGGAGGACCTGCGGCAACAATCTGCCCACCTGCGCAGCTCGCGTACCGACTCGTGACTACCGCCTGCGAGCTGCCCGAGAAATCGGGACGATGATGCGGTGCGACGGGTGGGCGTGCACCCCCGCTTACTCCGCAACGGGCAGGCTTGGCCGTGCGAGGCCCGCCCGCGGCTGAGATCCGCTTGATCATTGAGCAGGGAGTAGCGGTGTTTCGCCCGTCCTATCGCGATCGCTCGTGGTGGGTTACGGGATGAGCCCCTTCCCGTCGAGCGCCTGCTGCACCTGATAGGTCAGCTCGTCGGCGGTCCGTTCCGGGTCGATCGCGTTGATCGGGGCCAGCGCGGCCGAGATGCGGGTCGATACCGCCTGGTACACCGGTGTCACGGGTCGCACGGCCGCGTTGGTGAGCTGCTGGCGGATGATGTCGTGCTGCGGATACTTCGCCTGGAACCGTGGATCGTCGTATAGCGAGGTGCGCACCGCCGGCAGCCCGCCCACCACCGAGGTGTAGCGCTGGTTGTCCACACTGCGCAGGCACCGGATGGCTTCGAACGCCTCGGCCCTGTGCTGGGTGTTGCGGCCGACTGCGAGATTCAGACCGCCCAGCGTCACCCGCGCCTGCCTGCCGGGATTCACCGCGGGGTACGGCGCGAAGCCGAGCACCTTCCTGGTCGCGTTGTAGGCGATGTTGAACTGCTCATCCGATGGAGAGAAGGTGCCGACGTCGTTGATGGCGCCCCTGAGCGTCGGATCCTTGTCTAGCGGTAGGAAGCTCACCCCGCCCTTGATAGCGTTCTCCAGCATGGACGGCAGTACGAACGGCCAGTTGACCTCCATTGCGGCTTTGGCCTGTTCGAGAGCCAGGCGGGCGGTACCCTCATCGGTCTGGGTGATCGACGGATCCGCACCGGGCGCGGTGGCTACCGATTTGATGATGGACAGCGCCTTCACCGTGGCGGCCCGGTGCTCTGGGGTATCGGTGAGGGTGACGGTCTTGCCGTCTTCGGAGAGCACCTGCCCGCCGGCGCTCTGCAGCAACGTGTTGAACCAGACGACCAGACCTTCGTACTGCCTGGCCTGAACGGCGATCCAGCTGGGCCCACCCTCGTTGCGAAGGCGGGTGGCCTCGGCCACCATGCCATCCCAGGTCGACGGTGGTTTTTTAATCAAATCCGCACGGTACCAAAGCAATTGCGTGTTGGTGGTGATTGGTGCCGCGTACAGGGTGTTCTGCCAGCGGGCGGTGGCCAGAGGGCCCGGCAGGGTGTTTTCGGTGGCATCGTTCTCGGCCTTGCCCCCCGGATCGTCCGATAACGGCAACGCCCAACCGGCTTCGGCGAATTCGGCGGTCCACGCAACGTCTAGTGCCATCACGTCGAGCGATTTGTCGTTGCCGACGAGGCGGCGCGCCAGCTGTAAACGTTGATCGTCGGCGCCCCTGGGCAACGAGATCTGCTTGATGGTGAACCGGTGGCCGAGTTGCTCGTTGCACTGTTTCGCGACGGCGGCGAATGTCGCCATATGGTTTGCCGGGGTGTAGTAGTTGATGACGGTCCCGCCGTCCTCGGCACCACACGCCGCGACCACCGATGCAGCCGTGAGCGCGGCGGATGCAGCAGCGCAGAGCTGTAGTGTGCGCAAGTACGGTCTACCGTCGGAGCCGTGGCGTGACCAGCAATCTCGCCCAGTCACTTATCAGCTGTCCATGTCGTCTTGTTTGCCTGTAGTGACCAAGGCGGAAGGGGCGGCGCAATGGAATCTTCACCCAGGGGGATCGTAATGGCCGGCCCTAGCGGCGGTTCGCCACGATCGCCTTGAGTGTTGGGGTGGACAGGTTCTCGCGGTGTGAAGGCGATGTTTGTTCCAAAAGTCGTCGCGGTGTCACCGTGTACGGGTTCGTACACGCGGAGAGAATTTTGAGGCAGCCCGCTGGGCAGCGTGGGCGCAGCCCCGTCTGAGGTCGCGGACACCGTTGGGCAGTCCGGAGTCGCTTCTGGCGCAACGCCGAACACTGCGATCGTCGGTTGAGTTGCGGGCAGTGAGTCGACATGAGCGGCTTCCGAGGATGCTGGGTTATACCGATTGCAGCGGCCCAGTGACCCGCTCCGGTTCCATGAGCCAGCTCCCGCAGCCGCATCGTCGGCGCGTGTACCGTCGAGTCTGGTTGTGATAGTGGCGCATTCATCTGCTTGTGCGGCAACCGGTTCCTCCGCGAGCCAGAAGCTGGGGGCAGCTTGGGCGTTGCCGATTCCAATAACAGCCGAAGCCGCCGCCATACTGCCGACACATATGAAGGCCAGAATGGTCATTGTGCGTCGCATAAATTGTTCCTTTCGCCATAAGTGTCATTTCGTCACGAATATGTGTGAAGAGAGGTGCACAAACGAGTTGTGCCGGTGATGGTCAGACTGTACTTATTCGCTGCTGCAGCGACATCTGCGTACATCAATTATTTAGCGACTGCGGACTTTTCACGGTACTTTGACGGACTCGTAAACCTCACTTTCTCCGCCTCGGATCTGTAATCTGTACCGGAAGTCGTTGCTGGACGAGCGTATGAACGACGGATTACTGTCGTCATCCGCAGTCTTGGATGAGGCGCGCACGTTACGCTTTTCCGTTGCGCCATCGAGGTGCTGCAACTTACCGATTCGGTGCTGACTTCAGTGGTCGGCGTGAAATCGTCGCTGAGTCGTACGGACGAGCTTCTGAGTGAAGAGCGTGTGTAACGAGATTCGCATCGTCGAATCGCTTTCAGTGTGTGGCTAGTGCGGCGTTCTCGGTCCACCCTGGTGGTCCGAAGATGTAGCCCAGTCGGCCGCGCCATGTCTTGGCATGGGCGATGTCGCGCACCATGGCTACTGTCTCGAGGTAGTTGTACTTGATCGGGTTCTGCGAGGCGAGGTCGTGCAGCAGCCCGTAGCGCACTGGTTCGACTTCCTCGGCGTAGGTGCCGAACATGCGGTCCCACAGGATGAACACGCCGCCGTAGTTCTTGTCGATGTACGGCTTGTTCGAGCCGTGGTGGACCCGGTGGTGCGACGGTGTGTTGAACACGAATTCCCAAGCGGGCCACAACTTGCCGATACGTTCGGTGTGGCAGGGGATCTGAAACAGCAGTCCCGCGGTATTGAGCAGGAAGATCATCCATACCGGGAACCCGAGCAGTGCGGCGGGCAACCACGCCAGGCTGCGCAACGTGTACGACACCGGGTGAAACCACGGCAGCCGCAGGTTGGTCGAGAGGTTGAAGAACCTGCTGGAGTGGTGCACGCTGTGTGCCGCCCACAACAGCCGCACCCGGTGATCGGCGCGGTGTGCCCAGTAGTAGCAGAAGTCTGTGACGATTAAGCAGGCGACCCAGACCCACCAATGCCGAGGCGACAGCCGCAGCGGGGTCAGCGATGCCGCGACGATGATGGTTGAGAACGGCAGCAGGTACTGACCGGCGAACTTGAAGGCTGCGTTGAGGGCGTAGGTGGCCCAGTTGCCGGCGTAGTCGCGTGCCGAGAACTTCTGTTTGTACTGTGGGTCGCGTCGTTCGTCGAGCCACTCGACGAACGAGAGCACCAAGAACGCGGGGGCAGTCCACAGCAGCATCGTGATCGTGATGTCCATGGCGTGAACGGTATGGATTGTGCACGGCCGAAACATCGCCCGACGCAGCGATTCCATCTCCCCCGGGAGAGGGACACGGCGAGTACCCTCGTCTGCCATGGCCGACGGCGAGCTCAGTGATGCGCGGCGGTCATTGGCCCGTCAGTCGCTAGTGATCGCGCTCTTGGCGGCCACGGTGGACGTCGGCATCTTCGCCTCATCCGGGATTTTCCAGATCGCCCTGCCAGAGGCCTGTGGCATGGCTGCTCTGCTAGTCGCGGCCGACCTCGCTTTGGCGTTACCTACCCGCTTGACCGTCGTCGTCGCGGTCGGTCAAGCGGTGACCAGATTGTCGGTATGTTGGTTGCTCAGCCGGCACGGCCTGGCGGCAGGGATCGGTGATGTCGGCATCCTGGTTGCCGGCTACCGGGTGGGGGCGTGGCTGCCCATTCGCGTAGCCGTGTTCGTCGTCCCGGTATTGGCGGCGGCGGTGTCGGGTGCGGCGATGATCAACGGTGCCGCCCGGACATGGCGGGAGGTGCTGCTGATCGCCATCTCCAACGCCGTCGTGCCGTGGTTGGTGGGCCGTTACACGGCGGCGGGCAGAGCCTATGTCGATCAGCTGGAGCGGCAGCAACAACGTCAGCAGGCGGCTATGGAGCGTGCCCTGGCCGACGAACGGGAGGCCATCGCCCGCGACCTGCATGACGTGATCGCCCATCACGTGAGTGCCGTAGGTATCCATGCCGGCGCGGCCCGGCTGGCGCTAGGCAACGACCCCGACACAGTGGCCCAGTCACTGGGGGCGGTCGAATCAGCCAGCCGCTCGGCCATGATGGACCTGCGGCGCCAACTCGACCTTCTCCACGGCGCCGACGGTGCCGGCGAGCGACAACCCGGCTTGGCCAACGTTTCTCACCTCGCCGACACCGTCCGTGCCGCCGGACTGTCGGCGGACGTCACGCTTCCCGATGCGGCGCCCGGCCTTTCGCCGTCGCTCGATGTCACCGTGTACCGCATCGTGCAGGAACTACTGACCAATGCACTGCGCCACGGCGCGGGGACGGCCCGGCTGCAGGTGCGCTGCACGAACCATGAGGTGATCATCGAAGCCAGTAACCCTATTGGTGCCCAAGGGACCTCGCCCGAGTCAACGGGCCGCGGCCGCTCCGGCATCCGGCGCCGCGCCGAACTGTTCGGTGGAACCGTGCGTGACGGCAGCGACGACGGGTCGCTGTGGCGCACGAAGGTCTCGATCCCAATACCGCCATCATGACAGCACCTATCCGTACATTGGTGGCCGACGACCACGCCATGTTCCGTACCGGCCTGCGCGCGGTCCTGGACGCGACACCCGGCATCTCGTGTGTGGCCGAGGTAGGTGACGGGCGCGCCGCGGTCGAGGAGTGCCTGCGGGTTCGGCCCGACGTCGCGATACTGGACGTCCGGATGCCGAAACTGGACGGGGTTGCGGCCATCCGGCCGATAGTCGAGGCCGTTGAGACCCGCATCCTGATGCTGACGACCTACGACAGCGAGACGGTCCTCGCCAGTGCCTTGCAAGCCGGGGCGTCCGGCTTTCTGCTCAAAACCTCACCGGCGGAGGAACTCGTCGCAGCGATCCGGATCGTTGCCCGCGGCGACGCCGTGATCGACCCAGCCATGACGCGTCGACTGGCCACTCGGCTCGCCAGGAGTCTGGCTCCGACACCCGTGCCCCCGGAGGTATCGACCCTCACCCCGCGCGAACGTGAGGTGCTGCTGCTTATGGCCGATGCCAAGAGCAATGCCGAGATCGCCGCCTCATTGTTCGTTGGTGAGGAGACCGTCAAGACCCATGTATCGCGGATCCTGGCCAAACTCGGAGTGCGCGACCGGGTACATGCCGTCGTGTACGCGCACCGGCACGGATTAACCGAAAGACCGCCTGGCGATGCGTGATACGGCGAAGACCGCCCATAGCCAACATAAACAATTCGTCTATAGGACCGGGCACCGTCGTGTCCGATAGCGAGGCCAGGGTCCTCGAAGCCGCGCTGGGCGAAAGAGCCAACGGCGTCGAAATGCCAGATCGCAGCTCCACGATCGGGCCATGAGTCGCAAGTTCCGGAGCTAAGCACGAACGCCGCATCACCCTGCCCAGCTACTGCGCTACGGCGTCTGGTCTGCGTCACCGAGCGGTCCGTCGATGACGGGTGCGAGAGTAGCCGGTTGTCGTTGAGCAATATGGCATGTGGAGTCTGGAGAAGTTATCGATTCGGGAATTGGCTGATCGGCATCGGGTGCATCTGGCGTACGGCGCGCCAAGCGTTGGCCTCAGCGGTGCCGCCGCCGCGCAAGCAGTACCCGCCTCGGTGCAGACCGGCCATCGACGCCTACGCCGGCATCATCGACGGCTGGCTGATCAGCAAGTTCCGAGGAAGCAGCGTCATACCGCGCGACGGATCTGGCAGCGCCTGGTGGTCGAGCACGATGCGACCTGCTCGGAGGTGACGGTGTCACGTTATGTGGCTCGACGACGAAATGAGCTCGGGCTCAGAACTGTTGAGGTATCGGTGCCCCAGATCCATGAACCGGGCGCTGAGGCCGAGGTGATTTCGCCGAGTTCTGGGCCCGCATCGGCGCCGGGCTGGTCAAGTGTTGGATGTTCGTGATGCGGCTGTCGCGCTCGGGTCGGGCGTTTCACGTTGCGTTCACCACCCAGGGCCAGGAGGCGTTTCTGCAGGGCCATGTGCTGGCGTTCGCCCATTTCGGTGGTGCGCCGCACCGGATCCGGTACGACAACCTCAAACCGGCGGTGATGAAGGTCCTCAAGGGCCGTAACCGCACTGAGTCCGATCGCTTCATCGCGCTGCGCAGCCACTACGGTTTCGACTCGTTTTCTGCCGCCCCGGCAAGGACGGCGATCATGAAAAGGGCGGGGTGGAGGGCGAGATCAGCCGGTTTCGGCGCCGCCATCTGGTGCCGGTTCCCGCCGTGGCGTCGCTGGCAGAATTGAATCGTCATATCGCCGCCGGGAATCTGCTTGATGACGCCCGGGTGATCACCGGCCGACCACACACGGTGGCCGAAGCGTTCGCCGCCGAATTACCTGCACTGCAGCCACTTGCGGAGGATCCCTTCGACCCCGCCTTAGGCTTGCGGTGTCGGGGTGATCTGCGGGCCCGGGTCACGGTGCGCCAGTGCTACTACTCGGTCCCCGAACGATATGCCGGGCGGCGGTTGGCGGTGCGGATGAGCGCCACCACGGTGCAAGTGTTCGACGCCGCACGGCTGGTGGCTCGTCATGACCGTGCGCCGGAGCGCCATGCTGAGGTGACCGGCCCGCACCCGACCTCGGGGTTTATGACGAGTTGCTCACCGGAAGCGCGGGTTGAGGCCATGAGCACTCATAGTGACCAAGCCGCTCAAGCCGCGATCGGTGCGGCCGCGCGCGAACACGGTTACCGACCATCCGGGCTGAGGCCACCCGGCTGGACGAGATCGCCGCCCGCGAACGCTAGTCCTATCTGGCATTCCTGGCTGAACTGCTGGCCGCCGAAGTGATGACCGCACCGAGCGGCGCCGCCCCCGACGGATCAGTGAGGCGAAAGTTCCTCGCGTCAAACGGCTTTCGGAGTTCAACGTCGGCGCGATGCCCCACCATCGAAGCCGCCCAATTAGCCACCCTGGCCTCGGGTGCCTATCTGGGTGCCGGCGAGCCGGTCGTGGGGCACTCGGCGATAGCGGCACCGGGAAAACGCATCTGCTGATTGGTTTGGGGCTGGTCGCTTGCGAACAGGGCCCCGCAAGGTCCGCTATGTCACCACCGTGCAGTTGGTCAATGAACTCGTCGAAGCCGCCGACGACCGTGTTCTGTCGCGTGTGGTGGCCCGCTACGGGCGTCTGGATCTGCTGTGTCTGGATGAAGTCGGTACGTCCAAATCGACTCCCGCGGAGCCGAATTACTGTTCCAAATCATCACCGAACGTGAAGAGCGTGCCAGCATCGCGCTGGCCAGCAACCTGACGTTCAGTGAATGGGGCTCGGTGTTTCCCGACCCGCTACTGGTCGCCGCGATCGTCGATCGCATCACCTTCAACGCCCACATCCTCGAAACCGGCACCGACTCCTACCGACTCCTACCAACTGCGCACTTCTAAGAGTTCGACACGGTGCAAGCGGGCCGGTTGACCGCCGCCAGGCGTTGGCGAAACGATCAACCGGCCACCATGTGTCACGCGGCGCGTGATGCAGGGATGGGCACCAGGGCGCAGCATCCGATACCCACGATCAGCATGACGATCGGAAATCCGAGCGCAGCCTGGGTAGCTGTGGTGGTGTCCGGGCCCAGGGCGGCCTGCAGGAGCAGCCCGGTAGCGGCGCTGCCGATCGCCCCGCCGACCTGTCGGGTGGTGTTAAACACCCCCGAGGCGGCGCCCACCAGATCGGTGGGCAGGTTGCGGGTGGCGATCCCGGCCAACGGTGCCGACACAGCGCCGATGCCCACACCGGCGACCAGAAACGGGCCCAGCAGCAGCCAGAACGACACACCAGGACCCAACAGCAACGCCAGCACGGCGATGCTCAGTGTCAACGCGACGAACCCTAATCCGGCCAGCCGCGCGGGATTGAGCCGATCCGAGGCTCGCCCGGCTACCCGGGCACACCACGACGACAGCACGAACATCGGCACCGTCAACGCCCCGGCGGCCAGCGCCGAATATCCTAGCGTGGTTTGCAGATACACCATGATCGGCAAAAACAGCCCACCCATGGCCGCGCCCATCGCCAGGCCCGCAGTGCTCGCGGCCGAGAAGTTGTGGTTGGCGAACAACCGCAACGGCAGCAGCGGCTCGGCTGGGTTGCGGTGCTGCCAGGCCACGAACGCGGCCAGGCACAGCACGCCGAACACCGCCACTGAGCCGATCGAGATCGGCCCGGCGATCGGGCCCCACCGGTATTGCTCGCCGCTTTGAATAGCGAACACCACCGCGAACACTCCGGCCCCACTGAGCACCACACCGAGTAGATCGAGCCGATGCTGGCGGTGGGGTCGGTGATCAGGAACCAGCCGCACCGCGGCGATGAACCCGCCGATCCCGATGGGAATGTTGATCAAAAAGATCGCTTTCCACCCAGCGGTGGCGATCATCAGCCCGGCGACCAGCGGGCCGGCGGCCATCGCCGCCCCACCGACTGCGCCCCAGATCCCCAGTGCGGCGCCGCGGCGCTCGACCGGGAACAGGTGCACGATCAGACTCATCGTCTGCGGGGCAATCAATGCCGCGGCCACACCCTGGATGGCCCGTGCGGCGATCACCACCCCAGCAGTGGGCGCCATCGCACACGCCAGTGAGGCCAGTGTGAATCCAGCCAACCCGACCATAAACACCGGCTTGGGCCCGAATTGATCACCGAGGCGTCCGGCCAGGATCAGCGGCACCGCATAACACAGCGCGTAGGCACTGTTGACCCACACCATGTCGTTCAAAGTCGCGTCCAGCGACGATTGCATCGCCGGAATAGCGACGTTAACGACCGTGGCGTCCAGCCCGATCATGAAGAAACTGACACATAGCGCATATAACGCTGCCTGCGTGCCGCGCTCGCGCGGCACCCTCACATCAGTGTTGGTAGAACTCATTTCGTTGGATGTCCTTGTTACAGGCCGCCCGAGCGCGGTGAAGAACACGGCGCGTCGCAGCAGCGTACGAAGCCCCCGCAGGGGCAACCGTCACGCTTGCGCTGACTCGCACCGAACCTCTCCTTCACACACAAAAGACGGCATGCCACAACGACATGCACCGATTCGCTCGCACACTACCGAACTTTCCAAATTCGCGCCATCATCGGTCAACCAGACCATCTTCAGGATGAAGCACATCCTCCAACCGGAGGAACCAGCCGAGAACCCCTACGCGCCAGCCCTCAACCACAAGCACTGGGGCCAAAATCCGTGCCGATCAATGGAGCCAAAAGACTTGACGAAACTCAGGAGAGGGACACGACGAGTACCCTCGTCTGCCATGGCCGACGGTAGTCGGTGCGGGTGTCGGCTCAACCGCACAGATAGTCGGGCACGGGTGTGCCGTCGAGTGCGAGCGCGACCGCGGCTTGTGCCGCGACCGGCCCGACTAAGTTGCCGGTGCCGTTGTAGCCGCCGTATGCGATGACCCCGGGGTCGACCGTCGTGCACAGCGGGCGCCCGTCTGTCGTGTAGGACACCGAGGCTGCCCACCTGCGGGTGACGGTGACCGGGCCGCCCGCCATCCGGTGGGCCACCGTCTCGATGTAGCTCTGCACATCCGGCGTGGGAGCGGTATCGGTGGTCCACTCCGTGTCGACGAATTTGTCCCGACCACCGCCCACATACAGCCTCCCAGCATCGTCTTGCTGGGCGTAGTCGTATCCCCAGCGGCAGTACACCGGGCAGGGCAGGCGCCCCGGTCCGGCCGGGCCGGTGCCGAGCATCTGCAAGCGGGCGGTCCGGACCCGTCCACGTAACGCGGGCAGTGCTACTTCGAGTCCGCCGTCGACGGCGACCAGGACAGTCCCGGCACTGATGGTTCCGCTGGGGGTGTGCACGGTGCGGCCAGCGATAGACACGGCAGGGGAGTGCTCGAAAAGCGCGGCGTGCGAGCGGACTCGCCGGGCTAGGCCCAGCGCACGCCGTGCGGGGTTCATCGCCGCGTCGTCGGGCAGGAACAGTCCCCGCCCTAATGGGCCGTCATAGTTCTCGACGGCCACATTGATGTCCCGCAGCGCGGCGGACAGTTCGGCGCAGTCGGCCAGGTCCTGGTCTCGGTCGGCCTGTTCGGCCTCGTCCACCGGATCGCCGGGCAGTCCTGCAAGGCGCAGCGATCCCGTCCTGCGGATCACCTCAGGGCCTAGCTGTTCCTCGAGTCGATCCAACGCGTCGAGTGTGTCTCGGTACAGCGCGATCGACGACGACCCCCACCGCTGCACGGCGCGGTGCAGGAACGCCGACGGGCCAGCCAGTAGGAAACCGCCGTTGCGGCCCGCCGCACCCGCGCCCACTCGGCTCGCGTCGAGGCCGACGACCGACAGTCCGCGCTCCACCAGTTCGCTGATCGCCGCTAGCCCAGAGCCCCCGAGGCCGACCACGCACACGTCGGCGGTAAGGTCGCCGTTCAGCACAGGCAGGCCGGGCCACGCCGCGACGGTGGGGTCATCGTCCCAGGCGACGCCGGTGACCGTCATGAGAACACCACGCCCTGCGCCAGCGGCAGATCTGTTGAGTAGTTCACCGTGTTGGTCGCGCGGCGCATGTACGCCTTCCATGAGTCCGAGCCCGACTCGCGGCCGCCGCCGGTCTCCTTCTCACCGCCGAACGCCCCGCCGATCTCGGCGCCGGATGTGCCGATGTTGACGTTGGCGATGCCGCAGTCGGATCCGGACGCCGACACGAACAGCTCCGCCTCGCGCTGATCGGTGGTGAAGATAGCCGACGAAAGACCTTGTGGCACTGCATTATTGAGCTCTATGGCGGCTTCGAATTCGTCGTAGGTCAGCGCGTAGAGGATAGGTGCGAAGGTCTCGTCGTGTACGACGGAGCCCTGGTGGGGCATGGTCACGATGGTGGGCTCGACGTAGTAGGCGTGTGGTGCACGGTCGGTGAGAACCCGATGGCCGCCGGCGACGATGGTGCCGCCGTCGGCTTGGGCCTTCGCCAACGCGTCCTCGAAGGCGCGGAACGCGCCCTCGTGGATCAGTGGTCCGACCAGCGTGGTGGGCTGCAGTGGGCTGCCGATCGGTAGACGGCGGTACGCGTCGGCGATGCGAGCGGTGATCTCGTCGGCCACCGATCGATGCGCGATCAGCCGGCGCAGGCTGGTGCAGCGCTGCCCGGCGGTACCGGCGGCGGCGAAGACGATGCCGCGTACCGCCAGATCCAGGTCGGCCGAGGCAGTGACGATAACGGCGTTGTTGCCGCCGAGTTCAAGCAGGCTGCGACCGAAGCGGGCAGCCACCTTCGGCCCGATCTCGCGGCCCATGCGCACCGACCCGGTGGCGCTGACCAGGGCTACCCGAGGATCGTCGACGAGGACGCCGCCCACTTCGCGGCCGCCCTGCACAAGCTGGTGGATACCCGCTGGCGCACCGGTGTCCTGGATCGCGCGGTCGAGCAGGGCGGTGCACGCGGCTGCCGTCAATGGCGTGATCTCCGAGGGCTTCCAGACCACCGTGTCCCCGGCGACCAATGCCACCGCGGTGTTCCATGCCCACACCGCCACCGGGAAGTTGAAGGCGGAGATCACCGCCACCACGCCGAGCGGATGCCAGGTTTCGCTGAGCCGGTGCAGGGGACGCTCCGATGGCATCGTCTTGCCGTACAGCTGCCGCGACAACCCGACGGCGAAATCACAGATGTCGATCATCTCCTGGACCTCGCCGAGCGCTTCGGATTCGATCTTTCCCGCCTCAAGGGTCACCAGCGCGGCGAGATCGGACTTGTGCTCACCGAGCAGCTGGCCGAGCCGGCGTACCACGTCACCGCGCCGCGGTGCGGGCACCGTTCGCCAGTACCGGAACGTCTCGGCGGCCAGGGTTACCACGGCCTCGGTCTCGGCAGCTGTCGCAGCGGGAAGAACGGCCAACTGGGTGCCGTCGATGGGGCTGCCTGAGATCACCTCACCGCGGCCGGGCTGGCCCAGGCGTAACCCCAGCCGAGACAGTACGGCAGCGGCTTGTGCGGCGAGTTCGTTGGGGGCGGGGAAATCATCACAGGGCATGGCTGTTCTCCAGGGGTGAAGTGGCGGTCGGGTCTAGGCCGAGGTGACGTAGTGACCGTTCGCTTTGGGTGGCATAGAGGTTCTCAGGTATGTGCACCGTGCGTTCCAATGTGGATGCCAGCCAGTCGATGTCGTAACGGGCTGCGACGCGGTCACCGTGCATGCTGCCTTCGGCGCTGAGGTTGGACTGGAATATGCCCGCGGCGCTGCGCGGCAGGAAGTCCTCGTACACGATCGGCGTGGCGGTGACGGCACCGGATTCGATCAGCCGGTCGAGGTTGTGAGCCGGTGGCAGTGTGGCGGCGGTGCGGCGGTAGCGGTAGAACGCCAGCCCGGCGCGGCGCATCCCGTCGTGATCGGTGGGGAAGTCCGAGCTTTCCCAGACCTGCCTCCCGGCGTCCTGCCAGGACAGGCCGGTCGCCGCTGCGGCGTCCGTCCGGTGCATCAACTCGTCGTAGCGGCCGCGTCCCCGCGCGGTCAGCGCGACCCCGCGCTGTTCCACTTCGCCGAATCGAACGCGGGTGGTTCCCGGGGCCACGGTGCCGTCGGCCTCCAGGAATAGGCGCGGCTCGTCGAGCGCCCGAAATGACGTCTGTCGCAACAGGACATCGGGACCGTTCCAGCGCGGCGGCCCCTGGATCTTGTCGATGAGCTGCAACCCTCGCGCCTGCAGTCGTCGATACAGTTCATCGATGTCGAGCACCCGGGGCGTCAGATGGTTGATATGGGTCCGGGTGACACCGCCGATATCGGCTGCGACCGGCGATATCTCGGCCAGCTCCTGGTACCAGGCCCGGTCGGTGGGTTCGGTGGACAGTTCGAACGCGGCGGTGGCGAGTTGGACGAACCGGTCGGCGTCCGGGGCGGCCAATCCGCGGTTTTCGGCGGCGCGGTCGGCCAGTTGCAGCAGTTCGGTGCCAAACAAGGTTCTGCCATCGAGGAAGTTGCGCAGCCTGCTGCGCAGATCTGGTGAGAAGAACCGGTCGTCGTCAACGGCCAGCATCGAGGTGAACACGCGGAAAGGGTTGCGTTGCAGCTCATCTTCATCGATCGGTCGAAAAGCGGTCGACACCACCGGTACCGGCACCGCACCGGTGTCGCGCAGATCGTAGAAGCCGACCGGATACATCCCGAAGCCGGCGAAGATCCGGCCGACCTGGTGCAGTTCGCGTGGCGTCCCGACCCGGATGGCGCCGTGCCGTTCGGCGGTCACCCGGGCATCTCCGCCTAGTTCGGTGTTGATCTCGTTCGCCACCTCCACCAGCGTGGTGTAGGCGGGTACTTCGCGCCCATACATGTGGGACAGCGCCGCGGCGAACCGGGCGCGCAGTTGTGCCGTCGGCTGGAACTCGGTCATCGGACGGCCTTTCCGTTGATCTGGCCGCGTGCTCGCATCGCGGCCCGTACGCGCGCCTGGGCGATCGTTCGGGCCGCGTCGTGCGGCAGCCGTGCGGTGCCATCCGCAGCGTCGAGAACTTCGGTTGTAGTGGTGCGAATCCGCTTGGCCACCAAGGGGAGAATGGCGTCGGGATCGGGTCGGAACGGTGAGTAGCGGGCGTCCATCGCCACTCCGGCGGCGATGATTCCGCCCGCGTTGGCGACGAAATCGGGTACCACGAGGATCTTACGTTCGGCCAGGATTTGCAGCGCTTCCGCGGTCGCAGGCAAGTTGGCTCCTTCGACCACGAGCTTGGCCTTGACCTCACCTGCCACCCTGGCGTCGATGACGTCCTGGCGGGCCGCGGGTACCAGGACGTCACAGTCCACTGCGAGCTCGGCTCCCACCGGCAGCACCGTGCAGCCGCGGTAGTGGTTGACTGCGTCATCGTCGTAGCTGGCCGACAGGCGTTCGAGCTCTGCGAGGTCCAGGCCGCGGGGATCATGGAGAGCGCCAACGGAAGTCGACACAGCGACAATGACGGCACCGTACTCAGCGAAGCGGCGGGCGGCGGCCCGGCCGACGGCGCCGAACCCTTGCACGGCGACTCTGGCGCCGGCCAGGTCCAGGCCCAGGCGCGTCGCGGCGACGTGGGCGGACTCGGCCACGCCGTAGCCGGTGACGCCGAGTTGGTCATATGGCACCCCGCCGAGTTCGTGCGGGCTGCCGACGGCGGCTCCGCGGTCGCCGAGTTCATCGGCGAGGATGGCGGCGTCGTATTCGTTGAGCCCCATATCGAGGCCCAGCACGTACTCGCGCGGCACCTCGTTGCTGAGCTTGCGGGCGAACGCCCGCAGGAACTCCTCTTTTGTCGGTGCGGCCGGATCGCCGACGATGCCGGCTTTGGCCCCGCCGAAGAACATGTCCACGCCGGCCCATTTCCACGTCATCACCCGCGCGAGGCGGGCGATCTCGGACACCGACACCCCAGGGCCCATCCGGGTACCGCCCTTACCCATCCCGCGGGCGGTGTTGTCGATGACAAGTACACCCTTCATGCCTGTCCTGGAATCGGAGACCACAACGATCTTCTCCGGTCCCCATTCGTCAATCTGGGTAAGCAAATCCATCATCGCTGTGCTCCTCGGTGATGGCTTGGGTGTTCAATGGTCGGGTGCTCAATCCCGTCCACCTGCAGACCTTGCAGGCGGTGGTCGCCACGGGTTCGTTTGCGTCGGCGGCCCGCGAACTCGGCTACACCGCGTCGGCGGTGTCCCAGCAGATGGAGGCCCTGGAACGGACGACTGGTCTGACGTTGTTCGAGCGCGGGCCCCGTGGCGTGCAGATCACCGCGCCGGCGCGGCTGCTCGCCGACCGGGCTCGCCGGGTGCTGGTGGATCTGGCCGAACTCGATGCCGACGCCAGGTCCATCGCAGCCGGGCGGGCCGGGCGGGTGAAGGTTGGTTGTTTCCCGACCGCCGGTGCGCGGATCCTGCCCGCGGCGCTGTCCGATCTGCGCCGCACGCATCCTTCGGTCGAGGTGAGCCTTCGCATCGCGGAACCGTCCGAGACGATCGCCATGGTCGAATCCGGGGAACTGGATGTCGTTTTCGGCTACGAGTACGCGGCGATTACCCGAACCTGGCCGGACGGGCTGGACCGGGAGGTGCTGCTGACTGAAGCTCTTGTGCTGCTCAGTCCGCCGGGCGTTGGGGTCGGCAGCACCGCGACGATTGGGGCCGAACTCGCCGAGACCGACTGGATCACCAGTGGATCGGGAACCGCGGGCGAGGCCACCACCTACCGAATCTGCGCGGAGCTCGGCTTCGTGCCGACCGTCGCGCTGCGTACCGAGTATTACGACCTGGTCACCGAATTCGTGGCGGCGGGCCTGGGCGTCGCCATCGTTCCGGCGTTCGGGGTGGTGTCGCATGATCGAGTGAATGTGCTTTCGGTGCAGTCGAAGTGGGCGCAACGGGAGGTGTCGCTGGTGTTTCGCCGCGATGCGTCGAACCCGTTGATCCCCGAGGTGGTCAGATCGTTCAGGGCCAGCGTGCGTGCCGCCGATCTGGGCCGGCATGTGTGGGTTGCCGGTCGATGATCACCCTGCCCGATTGGTGGGCCCGAACAGAAGGGCCTGAGGCCGCGCGTTGGTGATGCTCAGGCCAAGAAACTGTCGGCGTGCCCGCCGACGGCGTGCGCCCAGATCGCCTCGGGGTCCAAGGCGGAGCCCTGATCGTGGACTGCCTGGGTGACCAGCAGGCGGCCGGTGGAGGTCAGGTGCCGCCGCATCGCGTCGACGGCCGCGGCAGGCTGGTTGGCGATGATGGCGGCGACGATCGGCTGATGTTCGGCGTCGATCTCGAAGAGGGTGCGTTCGGTGGTGGCGCCGAGCACCGGTGGCACCGGGGTATTCCGCGACTTCATGTTCGCCGCCGCCGCTCTGGTTGCCCGCTACGGCGGTTCGCTCTCGGGGGAGCACGGGGACGGGCGGGCGCGCGGAGAATTGCTGCCGCTGATGTACTCACCCGACGCGTTGGCCCTACTCGGCGCTGTCAAGCATGCGTTCGACCCAGACAACCTGCTCAACCCGGGTGTTGCGGTAGATCCATCGCCGCTCGATGCCGATCTGCGCGTCCCCGCTGCACCGGCTCTGCAGCGTGGTCTCGGGCTGGCGTACCGGCACGACGGCGGCGATTTCACCCAGGCGGTACACCGGTGCACCGGGGTGGGCAAATGCCGCGCGGACAACACGGGAATCGGCGGGGTGATGTGCCCGTCGTATCAGGCCACCCGAGAGGAGAAAGACTCCACCCGTGGTCGCGCCCGGGTGCTGCAGGAGATGATCAACGGTACCGACGTGCGCGGCGGCTGGCGGTCACCGGAAGTGCATGAGGCCCTTGACCTTTGCCTATCCTGCAAGGGCTGTGCATCGGACTGCCCGACCGGGGTGGACATGGCCGCCTACAAGTCCGAGGTGCTACACCAGAGCTATCGGCACCGGCTCCGGCCGGCATCGCACTATTCCCTGGGCTGGCTGCCGCGCTGGGCGCGGGCGGCAGCCGCTGCACCGTCGCTGGTCAATGCGGCCGTCGCGCTGCCCGGTGTCGGCCGCGCCGCCTTGGCCGCGGCGGGGGTGGATCACCGCCGGTCCATCCCACGGTTCACCGGCGAGACGTTCCGGTCTTGGTTCCGACGCAACGTCCCAGCCACGCAGGAAAGCGCAGACGATGTCCTGCTCTTCGTCGACACGTTCACCAACTACTTCTCGCCCGAGATCGGCATCGCCACGGTCCGGGTGCTGCAGGCCGCCGGGTTACACCCGCGGCTCACCGAACGACAACAATGCTGCGCGCTGACCTGGATCTCGACCGGCCAGCTCACAGCTGCACGGCGCATCCTGGGCCACACACTGGAAGTCCTTGCCCCGAGCGCAGATCGAGGCATCCCCGTCCTCGGCATGGAACCATCGTGCACGGCGGTGCTGCGTTCGGAAGCGACCGAACTGGTCGGTGGCCCTCGTGCCGATGCCGTGGCGACCGCCGCCCGGACGCTAGCCGAGCTGTTGACCGAACGCGGTTGGCAACCGCCGTCATTGACGGGCACCACCGTGGTTGCGCAACCACACTGTCACCATCACTCGGTGATGGGCTGGAGCACGGACGCGCAGCTGCTCCGAGCCGCGGGTGCCGAGCTGATGCATTTAGGCGGATGTTGCGGCCTTGCAGGCAACTTCGGGATCGAGAAGGGCCACTACGAGGTCTCGGTGGCCGTCGCCGAACAGCAGTTGTTACCGGCTGTGCGAACGGCGCCCCCGGGGGCGGTCATCCTGGCCGACGGATTTTCCTGCCGTACCCAACTCGACGACCTGACCGATCGCCACGGCAGCCACCTGGCTCAGCTTCTCGCCGACCGGATCGCGGGTCCCTGCTGACCGGATGGTCAGTCCGAAGTGCACGCGCACACCGGCAGTGGTCACCTGAAAGCGGAGCCTGAGAGGTTACTGTTAGCGCCGTGGCGCGCAAACGGGTTCTGGTCAGGCGGGAAGAGATCATCGACACGATGGTCGAGCAGATCGCGCAGCGCGGTATCGCAGCGACCCGAGTCGCCGACGTAGCCGCGGCGATGGGTGTCAGCACCGGGCTGATCTTCTACCACTTCGAGACCAAAGAGGCGCTGCTCGCCGAGGCGTTTCCCCGTGCGATGCAACGCGACCTCGACGACCTCGCCAAGATCGTCGCCAGGAAGACGTCGGCCTTCGTGCGGTTGCGCGCGGTGATCAAGCTCTACAGTCCGGCCGGCGGAGCGCCCGGCTGGCGGTTGTGGATCGACGGGTGGGCAGCGGCGCTGCGTGACCCGGGCCTAGTGCAGGCGATGCGCGATATCGATAATGCGTGGCGGTCGGCGGTCTGCGACCTGATCGTCGAAGGCAATGACGCGGGGGAGTTCGACTGCCGGGCTCCCGAGGTATCCACGGCACGGATCACCGCGTTGCTCGACGGCCTCGCCGTGCAGGCCGTGGTGCGAGGCGGCGGGCCGAGCGCCACCGAACGCAAGAAATGGATCGACGAGGTGCTCGAATTCGAGCTCCGGCCCACATAGTAGCTTTGGCCCATGCCAGCAGCAGATGCGCCGGACACCGGCGCCGCCGCGGTTCGCACCCTCAGTCGCGGCCTGGAGATCCTCGAGCAGTTCTCCGGCGCCGAGGCCGAGCTCAGCCAGAGCGACCTGGCCGCCCGCTGCGGCCTGCCGATGCCGACAATTCACCGGTTGGTCCGCACCCTGGTCAGCCACGAGTTCCTGGAACCCGTCGCCGGTGGCCGCAATTACCGGTTGGGTGCAGCAGTGTTGCGGTTGGCCGGTCCCTTGATCGCGCGCAACGACCCGTCCGCCGTCATCCGCCGAAAGCTTCAGGAACTATCCGAAAGCACCGGCGAGACATGCAATCTCGCCACCCTGCTTGGCTCATCTGTCGTCTATCTCGACGGTGTCCCCGGTGGCCGCATCCTGACCCCGCAGGTGACGGTGGGTCTGCGCCTGAGTGCGCACAACACGGCGCTGGGGAAGGCGCTGCTGGCACAGCTTGATGACGACGATGTGATCGCGCGGCTCGGGCATGGACCCTACGACCAGACGACCCCGCACACCGCGGCCAACTGGTCGGAACTCAAGAAGCGGCTGCAGATGGTCAGGCACGATGGGATAGCGGTCTCCGACGAGGAGTTCGAAATCGGGCTGACGTCGCTGGCGGTCGGTCTGCCGGCGCGCCCCGACGGGTCGCTGCGAGCCATCAACGTCTCGCTGCCAGTCAGCCGGGCAACTCCCGAGTTCCGCGCGACTACGACCGCGTTGCTGCTGGGAATCGCAACCGAAATCGGTTCTCTGGAAAGCACTCTTACTGACTAATTGATCAGTACCTACTGATTATGAAGTCAGTAACGTCTTGACGCGGCCGCGACCGCGTCCGTAGGGTGCTCGCCATGCGGAAGTTCGTTTCACTCTTCGGAACCTGCCGGGATCGACTGCGGTGAACACGCTGGTCGTGAGCGGCGTCCGGCAAGAGGCCGACGGCGTTCGCTCGTTCCGACTCCAGCGCCCGGACGGCAAACTGCTGGAACCATGGACGCCCGGCGCGCACCTGGAGTTCACTCTGCCGTCCGGATCAATCCGGCACTACTCACTGTGTGGTGATTTCGAAGATCGCACCGGCTACACCGTTGCGGTCCTGGAACAGCCGGCGGGCCGGGGCGGTTCCACCGAGTTTCACCGCGATGTGCGGGAGGGTACGGTACTGCAGGTCAGCCCACCGCGGAATCACTTCCCATTGGTGGACGCCAAGCGCTTCCTCTTCGTGGCCGGCGGTATCGGGATCACGCCGATACTGCCGATGGTCCGGTCCGTGGCGAAGGCGCGCAAGGCATTTCGTGTCGTCTATGGCGGACGTACCCGATCTTCGATGGCGTATCGCGATGAGATCTGCGAGTACGGACCGGCGGCCGTGCTGGTGCCCGAGGATGAGGCCGGACGGATGGATATCACCGCCGAGCTGGCCGGGTGTCCGGCCGGCACGCTCGTGTACTGCTGTGGCCCCGAGTCGCTGCTGGCGGCGGTCGCCGCCGCCGTCGAAGCCAATGGCCACGTAGGCGGTCTGCATGTCGAGCGGTTCGGTCCGGCCGCCGGTGTGACAGACGCGGGCGGGCGGGCGACGTTCGAGGTCGAGCTGGCCAAGGCCGGGGTGACCGTGACCGTCGACGAAGGATCGTCGATCCTGGACAAGGTACTGCAGGTGGTGCCCGGCCAACCCTGGGCATGCCGCGAAGGGTATTGCGGCACTTGCGAAACCAGAGTCATCGCCGGTGAGCCGCAGCATGCCGACGACATCCTCAGCCCGCAGGAGAGGGCCGCCAACGACGTGATGATGATCTGCGTCGGGCGGTCCCGTTCGCCGCGTCTGGTGCTCGACATCTGATTCTCGAGTCAGTAAAAGTTCCCAATTTCATTGACATTTCGACCGACGCCTTCATAAGATTCATCAAGTAAAAGTTGACTTTCAATCAGTGAAAGTCACGATCCTCATCGGAGCCCAGCACCCCATGACCGCCACCGCCGAAACCGTCACCGAACAGACCGCCCAGGATCTCGCCCTGCTGGCCGAAGAGTTCGCGATCCTCGGATGCGGAGTCCCGCCCACCCAGGGCTCACCATCGGACGCCGACTCGCGACAGGCCTACGCCGCGTATGGCAAGGCCGGGCTGATCGGACTGCACTGGCCCCGGCATTTAGGCGGCGGCGGGTTCGATCCCATGGTCACCTTTGCCGCCGAAGAAGAGATGGGCTACCGGTGGCTGCCGATGTCCAGCTACCTACTCTCCGTCAAGACCATTGGAAACGCGTTGCTGCAGTACGCGACTGCGGAGATGTGCGCGGCGTTCATCCCCCGGATCGCAGCCGGCGAACTGATCTTCTGCCAGGGCTTCTCCGAACCAGAGGCCGGAACGGATCTGGGTTCTCTGCGCACCACCGCACGGCGGGACGGCGACCGGTTCATTGTCAACGGCCGCAAGATCTGGACCTCGAGCGCCGAACACGCCGACTGGGTGTACCTCGCGGTGCGCACCGGCAGCACCGAATCCCGCCACCGCGGACTGTCGGTGCTACTGGCCGACATCACCACCCCCGGCATCGTGATCGACGTGCATCAGACGCTGGGGGGCGGCACCATCGGCGAGCTCACCCTCACCGATGTCGCGGTGCCGGTCGACCAGGTTGTCGGTGAGATCGACGGCGGCTGGCAGATCCTGATGGGCACGCTGGACTACGAGCGCGTAACCAGCGAGAAGGTTGGGGTCATGCTGCGCCTGCTCGACGAACTCGATCCGCTGGTCACCGGCGCAGCCGGACGGCGCACGATGCGCCGGATTCGCGGCGACGTGCACATCGCCCGCGAACACGGCAGGCGTGCCACGCAGCGCCTCGCCCAGGGGATGGATGCCAGCGCTGAATCGTCGATGGCGAAGCTGTCTATTGCGCTGCTGATGCAGGAACTCGCCGCCACCGCCGTTGAGCTGATCGGTCCGCGCGCCCTCATCGAGAATGGTCCTGGAGCAGTCCTCGACGGCAAGCTGGCCGCGTTCGCCCGCGCCGCTGTGGCAACAACGATTGCCGGCGGGGTTTCGGACATCCAGCGCAAGAACATTTCGCGGCGGCGGATCGGCTCGTGGTCATGACCAACCGAATGCCGCTGGAGGGCATCCGTGTCCTGGATTACGCCCAGTATGTGGCCGGACCATTCGCGGCCATGCTGCTGGCCGACCTGGGTGCCGAAGTTATCAAAGTCGAACCACCGCAGGGTGATGCGTGGCGGCATTACGAACCGCTGACGCCTGACGGTGGCAAGTGGTTCGTGTCGCTGAACCGCAACAAAAAGTCCGTGGTCGCGGACTTGAAAACCGAAGCAGGACAACAGTTCAGCAATGCCCTGATCAGGACCGCCGATGTCGTCGTGCACAACATGCCGATGGCCCGGGCACGTGCCTTCGGGCTCGACCGCGACAGCGTCACCGCGGTCAACCCGCACGCGGTGTGGTGTTGCGTCTCGGCGTTCGGTAGCGACGGTCCCGAGGCGGTCACCTTGGGCTACGACTTGATCGCGCAGGCCGCATCCGGTCTGCTGCTGGCCGACGCCCGTCCGGGCGACGATGTGCCCAGGCGATCGGGCGGGATCGCAATGGCCGACCTGACCGCCGGCCTGCTCACTTTCTCAGCGGCGCTACTCGGGTTGACCGACCGCTTTCGCCGTTCGGGTGACGGCACCGCCGCCCGCGGGATCGAGGTGTCGCTGCTGGGGGCATCGCTGGCCGTGCAGGTGCAACGGTTCGTAGCACTGGCCGCAGAAACCCCTGCCAATCCCCGAACCTTCTGCGACGACCGTCGGTTGAGCGAGATCGCCACGGCGGCAGCCGAATCCGATGAACTTGAGCCGTACTATCGGTGTTATCGCGCGGCTGACGGGTTCGTGGCGCTGGCCTGTCTCAATCTGGCCCAGCGGTTGAGGGTGCAAGACCTGCTTGGCGTGCAGGACCCGTGGGCGGCCAATCCACAGGCGGTGCCGGCCGACGACGACGAGTACACCGCACGCAGCAAGCTCAAAGACCACTTCGCTTCGGCCATCGCACAGCACACGGTCGCACACTGGCTGGAGCGCTTCGGTGACCGGGGCATCCCCGCCGGCCCGGTGCGCGAGATCGGTGCCGCCCATCACGCCGATCAAGTGCAGGCCAATGGGCTCGTGCAAACCATCGATCAACCCGGTATCGGGCGCGTCAGCGTGCTCGGCACCCTGTTCAAGATCGACGGCTCGGCCGAGCCTCATGCCGATCCCGCGCCCGCCCTCGGCGCCCACACCGACGTGATCCAAGCCGAACTCAGCCAATCCCAAGACGCCGAAGGAATAGGTCGATGACCGCAACTGTGAGCCCACCGCAATCCGACATCCGCGACTTTTCCGACACCGTCCGCCGGATCTGCGAATCGGTGCCGACCCCGGACGCCTGGCGACCGACCGCGATCTGCGACGACCGGAACAGCCCGTTGCACAGCCTTTTGTCCGAAGCCGGTTGGTTCGAAGTGGCGGCCGAACCGGTCGGCCCGCAGTTCCTTGGTGCCGCCGCGGTCGAACTCGGTCGTGCGTTGGCACCGCTGGACGTCGTCGACCGACTCCTCGGACACCCTGTCGCCCTGAGCCCGGAGGTGACCGACGGGCCGGCACTCGCCCGATATGCGGAGGCGGGCCAGCAGGTGTGGCTGTGCGGTGCAACAGGCGCGGTACTGGCCGAGGTCACCGCAGTGGATCCGGTGCGGTATGTCGACGCCCAGGCCATCGCGATGGTCGCGGTCGGCACAACCGTCCCCGGCGCCACGCCCGACGACCGGGCGGTGGATGCATGGACGGCCGCGATGACTGGTTATCTGGCCGGATTGTGCGCGGGCGCGCTCGAACTGGCCGGTGGGCACGCGGGGCAGCGCATCGCGTTCGGTAGACCGCTGACCGATATAGATGCCGTCGCCAAGAAGATCGCCGACTGCGCTACGGCAAGCGAAGGCTTGCAGATGGCCGCCCATCGCGGCGCCGACCCGTACGTGCTGCAGCAGGCGCCGGTCACCGCGTTCGGGGTGGTGCGGGCATGCCACCAGATCCTCGGCGGTCTCGGGTTCACCCTGGAGTATCCGCTGCAACGGTATTCCCGCCGCGTCGATGCACTGCGTGCGTGGACCCCGGCCATGGTCACGGCGCTGACGCGCGTCGACGCATGACCGGCCGAACCATCATCGTGACCGGAGGTGCGACCGGCATCGGCTATGGCATTGCGGCACGGCTGGTGGCTGACGGTGACCATGCTGTGCTGGTGTCCCGGAATCCGGACAAGCTCGGCGCCGCCGCCAGCGGACTGTCGGACGGCCCAGGGACCGTCTCGACTTTCGCAGCCGACGTGCGCGATCACCACGTGGTCGCCGGACTGGTCGACTCGCTGCCCAGCGTGGACGGTCTTGTCAACAATGCCGCGGGCAACTTCGCGGCGCGCACGGTCGACATGAGCTATCACGCGTTCCGGTCCGTCGTCGAGATCTCGCTGTACGGCACGTTCAACGCCTCACAGGCCCTGGCGAGACGGCTGATCCGGGACGGAAAGCCGGGAGTGATCCTGAACATCGTCGCCAGCTACGGGTGGACCGGTGCGCCCCTGGTCGCCCATTCCGCTGCCGCCAAAGGCGGGATGATCGCCTTCACCAAATCGGTGGCGCGGGAGTGGGGGCCGCACGATATCCGCGTCAACGCGCTGGCTCCCGGGTTCGTGCCCACCGACAACGCGGTTGCTGGAATCCTGTCCGGCCCGGGCGCGGCGGAGCGCATGCTCGACCTGATCCCCCTCGGGCGGTTCGGCAGCACACAGGAGATCGCCGATGTCGCGGCATTCCTACTCAGTGAACACGCGCGCTACGTCACCGGCGCGGTGTTCGCCGCCGACGGTGGCCGCTCGGTCGGTGTGTCGATGCATGCGGGCACAGCGGAGCAACCATCTCGACCGCCGATCCCGGTAACACCCGGAAAGGGAGAATGAACATGAACGGCAACACTTTTGCGCTGACCCCCGAGGACGCGGCGCGCATCGGCCACGATCTTGAACAGGGCAAGACCCTGCCGCTGTCCTGGTACACCGATCCTGCGGTGATGGCCGCCGAGCTGGATCTGATCTACTCCAGCACCTGGCAGTACATCGGCCGGGCCGCCGACGTGACCGAGCCCGGACAGTTCATCACGGCCGAGATCGCGGGCCGTCCGATCGTCGTCGTGCGGGACCGGGACGGTTTCCTCAGTGCTTTCCACAACGTCTGCAGGCACCGAGCCGCGAAGGTGGTCCTCGAAGAGTGTGGACAGCGCCGCACTCTGCAATGCCACTACCACGCATGGACATACGGTCTGGACGGCAGCCTCAAGGGCGCGCCGCGGTCGAGATCGGAAACCGGATTCCCGCAGTCCGAACTCGGACTGCGTCGGGCCTCGGCCGCGAAGTGGGGCCCGTTCCTATTCGGCAACCTCGATCCGGATGCTCAACCGCTGGAAACCCAGCTGGCTGATGTGCCGGCCCTCACCGCGGGCGCCGGCATCGATGTCGAGAACCTGCGCTTCCACTTCAGGGTCAGCTACGACCTGCGATGCAACTGGAAGGTCGCGATCGAGAACTACCTGGAGTGCTACCACTGTCCCACCGCCCATCCGGGCTTCAGCCACGTCCTGGACACCGATATGGCGTCCTACCGATTGGTGCTCGGCTCGAACCACGCGTGGCAGAACGGGCCGCTCCGGCAGCCGAATCCAGGGGCTGCGCCGGAGCTCGGCTACACCGGGCGGGACGGTGCCGTACCCGAGGGGCGGTACTTCGCACTGTTCCCGAACATGAAAGTCAACATCAACCCAGGACTGCCGAACCTGTCCATCGGCCCGGTCGTACCGATGGGGCCGGATAACAGCCACGGCTTCCTCGATTACTACTTCGGCCCCGATGTCACCCAGGAATGGATCGACGACATGATGGTCTTCGACAACGCGGTGGGTGCCGAGGACACTGTGCTCGTCGAGTCGGTCCAGAATGGAATCCGTTCGGGCGCAGTGCAACAGGGCCGCATCATGCTGGAATCCGAGAAGCTGATCGCCGGTTACCAGGCGTGGCTGCTGGACAAGCTGACCGGGCGGACCCCGGCCCCGAAGGCGTGACGGCCATGACCGTGGAACTGGTGCGCGGGCAAGACGTTGCCGTAATCAACCCGGCCACCGGAGCGGTGGCCGGCCACGTGCGGGCGGGCGGGGCCGACGACGTCGACCGTGCCGTCGAGCTGGCGACCGCTGCGGCGGCGTGGTGGGCCGAGACCACCGCCGAGTTCCGGGCTCACCTGCTCGATGAGGTGTCGAGGCGAATCGCCGACCGGCTGCAGGATTTCGCCGCGGTCATCACTGCCGAGATGGGTGCACCGGTCGACAACGCCCGTGACGTGCACACTCAACTGGCGGTGGACGTGTTCGCCTCCTACGCCGGCATCGCGCGTGAATTTCCCTGGGAGGAACCGCTGGCCAGTGGAATGATCCGCTATGAACCCATCGGGGTAGTCGGCGCCATCACCCCATGGAACTACCCGCTGTACCTGGCCGCGGTCAAGATCGCCGCCGCTCTGGCCGCCGGCTGCACGGTGGTATTCAAACCCAGCCTGGAAGCCCCGCTGGACGCCGTTCTACTGACCGACCTGATCCGCGAGGTAGCCGCCGAGATGGGTGCCCCCGTCGCGATCGTCAACCTGGTATGTGGCGACGGAGTCGTTGTGGGGGAGGCCATCTCACGCCATCCCGGTATCGCGGCGGTGTCTTTCACCGGGTCCACCGCAGCGGGGCGCCGGGTGGGCGCGGCCGCCGCGGACACCATCAAGCGCGTCGGATTGGAACTGGGCGGCAAATCCGCCGCCATCATCCTCGACGACGGTGTCGATCTCAGGGAGGCGCTGACGGGCGCGCTGACGAACGTGTACTTCAACTCGGGCCAGACGTGCACCGCGTGCGCCCGGATACTGTTGCCGCGCAGCCGATATGACGAGGCGGTCGATATCGCGGCCGAGATCACCAGGAGTTGGCAGATCGGCGATCCGCGCCTGCCCGGTGCGCACATCGGCCCCATCGCCAACCGGGCACAGTACGAATCCGTCAGGGGATTCCTGGCCGCCGCGGTCACCGAGGGCGCTCGGCTGGTGGTCGGCGGACTGCCGGCCGATGATCAGGTGCCCGAACATCTCCGGGGCGGGAACTGGGTCCTGCCAACCTTGTTCGCCGACGTGCGGCCGGGAATGACCATCGAGCGCGACGAGATCTTCGGCCCGGTCGCCCTGCTGATCGGCTATGAGGACGACGACGACGCCGTGCGCATCGCCAACGACTCCATCTACGGGCTCAGCGGCGCCGTGTGGGGAGCCGATCGGAACCGGGCGCTCAGCATAGCCGCCCGGCTGAAGACGGGTCGGGTGGTGATCAACGGGGCACCCTTCGACGTGCTCGCCCCAACCGGTGGGTATAAGCAGTCGGGCAACGGCCGCGAGCTCGGTGTCGCCGGCCTGCGGGAATATCTGGAAATCAAGAGCGTGCTGATGCCCGGAGGTGCGGCCTCATGAGCGGTTTCGACGCAGTGAGCCGCCGACGATTCCTGGGCGTCGGCGGGGTGGGCACGTTGGCCGTGCTGCTGGGCTCGGCATGTGGCCGCCCCGGGGTGACCGCAACGCAGATGGAGGGGCCGCCGTCCGGCCTCGCGGCGGCACCGCCGGGTCCCGGCAGTGTAGAACAGGGCAGGCCCGGCGGATCTGTGGTGACTGCCTGGACGGCCGAGGGCAATTCGTATGACGCAGCCATCGGATACGACCTGCACTCGTGGGAAGCGCTGACCAGCCTGCTGTACCTGCCCCTCTACCGGTTCGCGGGCCAGGGCGGCGGGGCGGCACCGGCGGCTGCCGCTGCCATGCCCGAGATCTCCGCAGACGGAACGCGATACCTGATCAGGCTGCGGCCGGATTTCAGGTTCCACAACGGCAGACCGATCGTCGCCGACGACTACATCTACGCCTGGCGCCGGGTGCTCGATCCCGCCACAGAGTCCTGGGCCGCACCGTATTTCGCATCCATCAAGGGTGCCGACGCGATCACCGCCGGCACCGGCACCGAACTGACCGGTGTCACCGCGCTCGACGATCACACCCTGAGCGTCGAACTCAACACACCCGATATCACCTTCCTCGGTCAACTGACCCAGCCGTACGCCGCGGCACTGCCCAAGGAGGAGGTCGAGCGGCTGGGTGAACGCTTCGGCCGCACCCCGGTGGGCAACGGGCCCTTCAAGATCACCGACTACGACACCACCAACCAGCGGTCGGTGTTCGAGCGCAATCCGCACTTCCCATGGCCCGGCCTGCCGTTCCTGGACCGGGTAACCTACCGCTGGGGCATCGAGCCGGCCTTGCAGTTCCTGCAGTTGCGGCACGGCGACGTGGACATCCTCGGCGAGGGCCTCACGCCGAGCATCGCGGCTCGGGTGCAGGGCAACACCGAACTGCGCGAGCGGTACACCGTTCCGATTCCCACCCTGGGAGCCGCCTGGGTTGCCATCAACATGGCCTCGGCCAAGCTCGCCGATCCCCGCGTGCGCCAGGCTCTCAACTGGGCGACCGACCGCGATCAGCTGGCCAAATTCTCCAGGGGGCTGCAGATCTCCTGGGGTGCGGTGATCCCGGAACGGGAACCGGACTACCACCGCACGGTCACCCCGTACAGCTTCGATCAGGAGCGGGCCAAAGCCCTGATGCGTGAAGCAGGTGTCGGGTCGTTAAACCTGAGCTTCTATTGCAACGAGGACGACTACTGGATCAATGCGAGCCAGGTGCTTCAGCAGCAGTGGGCGCCGATCGGGGTGGACCTACGAGTCACTACCCTGAGTAACGCCGCGTTCTGGACGGCCGTCGAGAACGGTGAGGCGGATGTGTTCGGCCGCAACTACTTCCAGGTGCAACCCACCGGTCTGGATCTGTTGGGCGGCAACTTCACCACGGCGGGCTCGTCTAACTACCAGAAATACTCCAGCCCGCAGGTCGACGAGCTGGTCGCGCGTTCACAGGGCAGCCTCACCGTCGAGGAAAGCAACCTTCACCTCGCCGACGCCGAGGCCATCGTCGCCCACGACGCACCAGGGGTGTTCACCGGCAGCCTCAACTTCGTGTCGATGCGATCGCCGCGGGTGCAGAACTACCACCTCCGGTGCGAGACCGGCAGCTACTACGACCGAATGTGGGTGTGAGATGAGCACATTGATTGCCGCCGCGGTGCGGGAGGAAAGCGGCGTCGTCGATGAGCCGGCCAGGGCCGTCCGACGCAGCAGGGTGCTCTACCTCGGCGTAGGTCTGCTGGCCGTACTGGTGGTGTTCGCCCTGGCCGTGCCGCTTTTCGGCTCGCCCTACACGATGCACAAGGGCGGCCTGACGGATCTCGGCTCACCGCTGGGTCCGTTCAGTCCAGGCCACTTCCTCGGGACCGATTCACTGGGGCGGGACATGCTGGCGCGCAGCGCGGCCGGCCTGCGCGCCACCTTGATCATCGCCGTCGTCGCCAACGTCACCTCCGTGCTGCTTGGCACGGTGGTGGGATTGCTCGCCGGCTTCTTCGGGTCGTTCGTCGAACAGGCCCTGATGCGTATCGTCGACGTCTTCCTGTCCATCCCGATCGTGTTGTCCGGACTTGCCCTGGCCAGCATCGTGGGCCGCGGCATGTGGGGCATCGTGGTGGTGGTCACCGCCCTGTACTGGGCATGGACCGCCCGCCTGGTGTACGGCGAGGTGCTGCGGCTGAGGAATCGCGGCTTCGTAGAGGCGGCCGCGGTGCACGGGGTCAACCGCTTCACCATCCTGCGCCGGCATGTGCTGCCGCACATCTCGACGGTGCTGCTGAACATCGCGGCACTCAACGGCGCTGCCGTGGTGATCATCGGCGCGGGCCTGTCGTATTTGGGGGCCGGCATCCAGCCGCCCCAACCCGAGCTCGGCAATCTGCTGCAAAGCGGCTCGGCCGCCATCGATTACGCACCGCATCTGTTGCTGGTGCCCCTGACCCTCACGATCCTCACCGTGCTGTCCTTCGTGCTTATCGCCGAGGGCATCAACCGGCGCAACTCACTTTCGGAGCGGCACTCATGGCTCGATATCTGACCCAGCGGGTGCTCTACGGCATCCTGACCATCGCGCTGGTCATCCTGTTGACCTTCGTCATCCAGTACCTGATGCCGGGTGACCCGGCGCGGTCCATCGCCGGCCCCAAGGCGACCCCCGAATTGCTGGCCGGCATCCGGGACCGGCTGCACCTGAACGATCCGCTGCCGACACAATTGTGGAACTACTTCACATCGGTGCTGCAGGGTGATCTCGGCGAGTCCTATACGCGCAACCGACCGGTCGCCGACCTCATCCTGGAGCGCCTGCCCGCGACGGCGATGCTCGCGCTCGCGGCCCTGATGATCGAGATCGTCCTCGGCGCGAGCCTGGGGCTATGGGAAGCGTTGCGGCAGAACAGGAGCTGGGCGCTGGCCGCGATCAACGTGGCGCTGCTGTCGATCCCCGCCTTTGCGCTCGGTTACCTGCTGCTGCTCACGTTCGGCTATCTGTTCCCCGTCTTCCCGGTCGACGGCGGCACCGGGTGGTCGCATCTGGCGTTGCCTGCGGTGACATTGGGTGTGCTCGGTGCTCCCTACTACGCCAACCTGGTACGCGATGGCATGAAGGATGCGCTCGCTGCGTCCTACACCAGAACAGCTGTGGCCAAAGGCCTTCCGCAACGCTACATCGTGCTTCGGCACGTGCTGCGCAATGCGTTGCCCCCGTCGGTCACCATGCTTGGGATGGACATCGCGATCATGTTCTCCGGAGTGGTGTTCGTAGAAGCGATCTTCGGCTGGCCCGGCATCGGTGCCCTGCAGGTCCAGGCGTTCGCCGATGTCGATCGGCCGGTGTTGATGGGCACCGTCATCGTGGCGGCGGTCGTGGTGGTGCTCGGCAATCTGTGCGCGGACATCGTGCGGGCGCTGATCGACCCACGGGCAAAGGTAGGAGTGCTATGAACAGTGCGACCGTGAACGTCGAAGGATCAGCGATCACATCCGGACCGGAAAAGCCGGCACGGGCATTGGGATCGGATGTGATGGTCCGCAATCTGTCGGTGTCGTACGGCAACCACCGGGCGGTGCGCGACGTGAGCTTCGACATCGCCGCGGGCACCACCCTGGCCCTGGTGGGGGAGTCGGGCTCGGGCAAATCCACCATCGCACTGGCGGCCAGCCGGCTACTGCCGAGGGAGGCGACCGTCGACTCGGGCGTGATCAGCGTGGGTGAGGTGGACGTGCTCGGGTTACAGGGTGCCGACCTGCGCGGGATGCGCGGCCGCACCGTCGCCTACCTGGCCCAGGACGCGCTAGCGGCGCTGAACCCGGTCGTGCGGATCGGCAGGCAGGTGGGCGAGATCTTCACCGTGCGCGGCGGCGAATCCCGCAGGGCTGCAAGGCAGAAGGCGATCGCCGCGCTGGAACAGGTCAATATCCACGATCCCGAGCGGGTGGCGCAGATGTACCCGTACCAGCTATCCGGCGGAATGCGGCAGCGGGTGATGATCGCGATGGCGCTGGCCTTCGAACCTGCGCTGCTGATCGCCGATGAGCCGACGACCGCGCTAGACGTGACCGTGCAGGCCGACATCCTGGCATTGATCGTCGATCTGCAGGAACGCAATGGGTTGACCTGCCTGTGGATCACCCACGACATGTCGGTGGTCGCGGAGATGGCCGACTCGGTGGCCGTCCTCTACGGCGGGCAACTGCTGGAGATCAGCGACGCCTACTCGCTTTTCGACGATCCGCGCAATCCCTATACGCAGAAACTGCTTGAGTGCTTCGCGAGTGGCCGTAGCGCAGGCCTGAAAGAACCCTTCAGCTCGATACCGGGCAATCCCGCCTCCCGGGCGGGGACCGCGGGATGTCCGTTCGCGCCGCGCTGCCACGCCGCCGACGATCAGTGCCGCACCGAGATACCCCGCTCTGCCGAGTTGACGCCCGGGCACTGGACCGCGTGCCACCATCCGCTCGAACTCGAAACCGAGGTGACACAGTGAGCGACACCCTGCCGATCGTCGAGATCCGGTCGGTATCCAAACGATTCGGAGGTATCACCGTTCTCGAGGAGGTGTCTCTGGCCGTGCAACGCGGCCAAACCACCAGCCTGGTCGGCGAATCCGGCTCTGGCAAGTCCACCCTGGCGCGGATCGTGACGGGTCTGGAGAAACCCGACTCCGGCAGCGTGCTGTTCGGTGGCCGGCCGCGGCCACGGCGAGGCCGGGCCGCCCGGGCGTTGCAACGCTCTGTAGGGGTGGTGCTCCAGGACCCCTACGACTCGCTGGACACCAGGTTCACCGTGGGCGAGGTCGTCGCCGAACCGCTACGGGCGCAACGGCGTTACCGCAACGGCGGCCGCGACAAGGTGCGCGAACTGCTCGATCTGTGCGGGATGAAGGACATCGACCTGAACTCCCGGATCACGGGGTTCTCAGGCGGCCAGCGCCAGCGGATCGCCATCGCCCGTGCGTTGGCGTGTGAGCCTGAGCTGATCGTGTGCGATGAACCGACATCGGCACTCGACGTCTCGGTGCAGGCGCAGATCCTCAACCTCCTGCTGACCTTGCAACGGGAGCGCGGGCTGGCGTATCTGTTCATCACTCATGACATCGACGTGGTCCGACGCATCAGCGACCGGGTCGCGGTCATGTGCCGCGGCAAGGTCGTGGAGGCGGGATCCGCGGCCGAGGTCACCACCCGGCCCACCCACCCGTACACCCAGAAACTGTTGTCTGCCGTGCTCGGATCGTCGCCCCATACCCGCAAACTGTCCGGTCCACTCGCCAGAGCGCGCCACGTCGAGGTCCCCGCCTAGATGACGGATTACCGCCTCAGCCGCGAAGATATCGCCCTTCCGATGTCCGACGGCATCACACTGGCCGCCACGCTTTACCGCCCCGTCACCGACGAACCGGTGCCGGCCCTACTCGAGGCATTGCCGTACCGCAAAGACGACATGCTCGAGCGCGATCACTACGAGCGACTCGCCATCGAATACGGTTTTGCGGTCTGCCGCGTCGACGTCCGCGGCACGGGGTCGTCCGGCGGTGCGGCGGTCGACGAATATCCGGCGCAGGAACTGGAGGATCTGAACACCGTCATTGCCTGGCTTGCCGGCCAGCTGTGGTCCAACGGCGCCGTTGGCATGTTCGGATGGTCATACAGCGGGTTCAATTCGCTGCAGCTTGCGGCGACGCGGCCGCCCGCGCTCAAGGCGATCGTGCCGGTGTACTCATCGGATGACCGATACACCGACGATATCCACAACATCGGCGGCACGTTGCGGCTGCTGGATCTGGTCGACTACCCCTCGTTCATGATCGCGATGAACGCCATGCCGCCGGTGCCCTCGTTATGGCCGGGGGACTGGCGGCAGGAATGGCGCCATCGCGTAGAGACCAACGAACCGTGGCTGTTCACCTGGCGGGAGCACCAATACCGGGACGACTACTGGCTGCAGGGATCATTACGTCCCGACTACAGCCGCATCACCTGCCCCACGATGATCGTCGCCGGATGGGCGGATGGCTACCGCAACAACACCTTCCGCACCGCCGCAGCGCTGGAGGAGGTCGGAACGCCCTGGCGGCTGCTGATCGGGCCGTGGAGCCATATGGGCACCGAGAAGTCGCTACCTGGCCCGTGGGTCGACCTCACCGCAGAGATGGCACGGTGGTTCGGCCGGTGGCTGCGTGGAGACGACAACGGTATCGACCGGGAACCGCCCGTTGCGGTGTTCCACCGGCGCAGCACCCGTCCCGAACCCGACCTCGCGCAGATCCGCGGAACATGGCGCGCCCATCCGGGTTTCCCGCTCGCCGACTGCACTTCCCTCGACGTCGACCTCGGCGCTGGGGTGGTGTCACACACGGTGATCGGTGATATCGGCACTGCCGCCTGGAACAGCTGCGCCGGAGCGCTGCCGTGGGGCCAGCCCACCGATCAGCGTTATGACAACGCGGGCTCGCTGACGTGGGACCTCGCCACTGGAGAGCTGCATCTGTACGGTCACTCGGTGTTGCGGTTGCGGGTGCGTGCCGACCGTCCGGTGGCCTCGGTGTCGGCGAAACTGTGCGACGTCTTTCCCGACGGAACGACAGCGCTGATTACTCGTGGCTTCCTCAACCTGACCCACCGTGGCGGACACGGCGGCCCCCCGGTGCCGTTGGTGCCGGGCGAGTGGGTGGACGTCGACGTGGAACTGGAAGCGACGGCGTGGAGCCTGGATCCGGGCCACGTGCTAAGGCTGGCGGTATCCGGAGCGGATTGGCCCAATGCGGCGCTGCCTCCCGAACCCGTCACCCTGGAGATCGACAGGGCGGCTTCGCGATTGATGCTGTCGGTACTACCCGAACTGGAGAGCCTGGACGAACCACAACTGGCGCACGTCGTCCCCGCGGAACTGCCGACCGGCGACGGCGTCACTTGGGCCATCGAACGTGACGTGCTGGCCCGCACGACCACCTGCCGCATCGAACACGGCGGAAAATGGATGAGCAGCAAAGGATTCGGCTGCGCTGAACACTATGCCGGCGCCGTCGAGGTGGACACCCGCAGCTTCGCACAGCGGGTCGACGCGCTCGCCCGGTTCGACGTGGAGTTTCCTGAGGCTGCGACCGGCACTCAGTCCACGCTGGCCCTGCGGCTGGATGCCACCCATCTGCATTTGCACGTGCACGTCGAGGCTTTCGAAGGTGATCGATTGGTCACCGAGAAGCATTGGCACAAAACCATCGAACGAGATCTGGGATGACCGACACACAGACCGCCCCCTTCACCACCCTCAACCTCACCGACCACGGTCACGGCGTACACGTCGAGCTGTCGCGTCCACAGAAGCGCAACTGCATCGACGCCAGGATGGCCGCAGAACTGCACCGCGTCTGCGAACAGCTGGAAGCACGACCTGCCACCCTGGTGCTCTCCGGTTCAGGCGGCGTATTCGCCGCGGGCGCGGATCTCAACGAGATGCGACTGCGGCGCAGCGGCGACGCACTCGCGGGCATCAACTCCTTCCTGTTCCGCCGGATCGCGCACCTGCCCATGCCGGTGATCGCCGCCGTGGACGGCTGGGCGCTCGGCGGCGGGGCGGAGTTGGCGTATGCCGCCGACTTCCGCATCGGCACCCCGGCGGCGCGGTTCGGCAATCCTGAAGTGGGCTTGGGGATCGCTGCCGCGGCGGGGGGAAGCTGGCGGCTGGCCGCCCTGATCGGTGAACCGATCGCCAAACAGGTGCTGCTGGCCGGCCGCATCCTGGACGCGCAGGAATCGCTTGCGGCAGGGTTGATCACGGAGATCGTCGCGGCGGACGGCCTGGTGGCGTGCGCGCTGCGGCTGTCCGAGCGCATCGCCGAGGGCGCCCCGGCGGCCGTCCGGCTCACCAAGGCGTTGATGCAGATGCCCGAGTCGGCGCATCCGGTGGCCGACAACATGGCCCAGGCGGTGCTGTTCGAGAGCGCGGAGAAGCACCGGCGGATGACAGATTTCCTGGAGAAGAAGAGCCATGCCCGTCCTTCCTGATCGCGTCGGTGTGGTGGGAGGCGGCCGCATGGGAGCCGGCATCGCGCATGCCTTCCTGCTGAGCGGTTGTGATGTGGTGGTCCGCGAGACGGATGTCGACGGCGCGCGCGCCGCCCATGCGCGAATCGTGGAATCGGTGCACACCGCGGCCGATCGCGGCGCCCTCGCCGAACCGGTCGATGTTGTGCTGCAACGCGTTTCGGTCGTCACCACGATCGATGCCTTCGCGGACCGGCAACTGGTGATCGAGGCGGTCCCCGAGATCGCCGAACTCAAGGCCGATGTACTGGCGACCGTGCAGGCGGCGGTGCCGCGTGACTGCGTGCTGGCGTCCAATACCTCATCGCTGTCGATCGACACGCTGGCGGGGGTGCTCACCGACCCCGGGCGCTTCCTGGGGTTGCACTTCTTCAACCCGGTGCCGGCCAGTGAACTGGTCGAGATCGTGGTCGGCTGCCGGACGGATCGGGGTCTGGCCGCCGAGGCGGTCGGCTGGGTCGCCGCCCTGGGCAAGCAGGCAGTGACAGTGCAGGATTCGCCGGGCTTCGCGACCTCCCGGCTCGGTGTGGCCATCGCGCTGGAGGCCATGCGCATGGTCGAGGAGGGTGTCGGCTCAGCGGCCGATATCGACACGGCCATGAGGCTCGGCTACAAACATCCGGTCGGGCCGCTGGCGCTCACCGATATCGTCGGGCTGGACGTCCGCCTGGGCATCGCCGAGCACCTGGCCCGCACCCTGGGCGAACGGTTCGAGCCACCGGCGATCCTGCGCGAACTCGTGAGTCGAGGGCACACCGGACGCAAAGCCGGCCGCGGGTTTTACACGTATTGCGAAGATTGAGGTGGCAGAGTTGCAGTACCCGTCCACGGCAGGGAGTGTTGCGTAGCCAATGGGAGCCCAGGTCGGTGAGCGTATCGTTCCTGTTGATCAAGCGATGGGCCTAGCCAACGACGTGCGGTACTTCAAGCGTCGGCTTGCCCATGACGTCTCGTCGGCCAGCCGAATGCCAATCCTCAACGACCGGACAGGTGTTCGTGAAACGTGCGACGGCCGAGGTGGGTGACCTGGCACATGACGGCTGCGCCGTGCTCGTGCACCCCGTAGGCCAATTCGCGTAGCCACGGCACGATCTCATCCTTGTAGAGGTGCAGATTGCCGAAGGCCGCCGGGCTGTTCGGGGCGACCACCGCCGAGCCGCACATCATGGTCAGTGAGATCCCACCTATGGCTTTCTCTTCGTGGTAGAGGCTGTATCGCCGGTAACAAGTCCTGAATCGGACAGCAGGCGGAGTGTCGACAGGTTCACGGCAACCGGGGCGCCGCATCCAACGCAATCGCGTTGGCGTTTACCCATGTGACTCAATCACTTTAGGGTCGTGCACTGTGGTCACATCGGTGGCATGGACCGGCCAGGGCGTTGACAACCTTGGGTTCTGCAGAACGGTCGGGATGGTTCAGCGGCCAGCCAGGGCTCGCTGCGGTCTTATCGCATAGCGCCGACGCGGTCGGCTCAGAGGTCATCGACGGATGACGCAAAGACTTTTCCGAGGTTTAGATTGATTGCATCCCGTGTTTCGTATACGGTGCACGCAGAGGAGGTTGCTATGTCTACCGAAGTCCCTGACCTTGTTACCGAGGGTGACGCTGCCAAACCGGAAGGGGGTTACGGCCATCTGGTGCTCGAGGACCGCGTGGATCGCCTGGCGTACACCGACGCGGACGTTTTCGCCGCCGAGATGCGCAACATATTCGGCAGAGTGTGGGTTTACGTTGGCCACGCCAGCGAGATTCCACTTCCGCACGACTTCGTGACACGAACGGTGGGCGGACGCCCGCTTATCCTGACACGGGATTCGGCGGGCGAACCGCACGTGTTGGTGAACCGATGCCGGCACAGGGGTGCGACCGTTTGCCGCGTGGACAGTGGCCGAACAAAGCGGTTCACCTGCCCGTACCACGGGTGGGCGTACGCCAGCAATGGAGACCTCACAGGTGTGCCGTGGCCCGCGGGCTACGGCGAGGACTTCGCTGCGGCTGACTTTCCGCTTCAACGGGCAAAGGTGGACACTTATCGGGGTTTCATCTTCGCAAGTCTGAACCACGGAGTCCAAGCACTGAGCGACTACCTCGGACCCGCCGCGGAACTCATCGACGCATGGATCAACCGGTTTCCTGGTGGGCGGCTGGTGGCAAGACACGGTGCCAACCGCTTGACGGCCCGGGCCAATTGGAAACTGGCACTTGATAATTCGGCTGACGGCTATCATCCTGCGTTCTCCCACAGGTCACTGCTGCAGATGGCATCCCGCCACGGCGACGGAAAGGACATGGGCTATTTTGCGGAGAGCCCCGACGAGGGGCCGCTGTACGCTCAGTATCTCGGAAACGGGCACATCTTCGTCGATCAGCGACCGGCCTACAGCGGTACCGGATCCCTATGGGAACGTCAGCGACCAGCGCCCGGCCGTGAAACCTACGAAGCCCTCATTCGAGCCGAGGGATCAGAGGATGCTGAAGCGCGACTGGACCTCACCGTCGGTGCACAGATGAACCTGACGATCTTTCCTAACCTGCTGTTCATCGGAAGCCAGATTCAAGTACTGGAACCGATTGCCGTCGATCGCACTGAATTACGTTGGTATGCGACGTCTTCAGCTGAGGTATCGGATGCGTTGACGACGATGCGGATGCGCCACCAGGAGGATTTTCTTTCATTCGGCGAGCCCGACGACCTTGCCAATTTTAACGAGTGCCAACGGGGTTTATCGGTTCCGGAGGTGCGTTGGGTAATGATCAACCGCGGATTCGGCGTGCCCGACCGTCAGCAGCACGATGAGCGAGGTGTCGTAACCGGGCCAGTCACCGACGAGCTTCCGGCGCGAGGGTACTGGAATTACTGGGCCACTCTCATGTCGTCGGACGTCGAATCCGGGGGAGTTGTTCAGTGACCGTTACCCCCGCCGGCGACGACCCGGCAGCTGTTTCGCGCTACATCAACCCGGAGCTCTATGCGCGCATCGTCCGAGACGCGCACCAATGGGACCTGCCGGTGACCCGGCCCGACCGGCTCGTTCAGCGTGGATGCGAAGCGTTGCTTTACCGCGAAGCTCGACTGCTCGACGAGGGCAAGTTCGAGGAGTGGCTCGACATGTTCGTACCCGAGCTAGTCTACTGGGTGCCCGCCACCCCCGGCGGCGGTCAGCCCGACCGCGAGGTGACCATCGCCTTCGACGACCGACGCCGACTCGAGGACCGCATCATTTGGTTGCGTAACGCTTTCATCTGGAGTCAGATACCGCGGTCGCGCACAGTGCGTTCCATCTCCAACATAGAGGTCATTGACGCCGATGACGGCGACTACCTCATACGGTCTGTGGTGAACATTGCCGAGGTGCGTGGTGGACACCGCGACAATTACGCCGGGTACTGCATCCACCGTGTACGTAGCGGCGAAGGGGGTTTGAAGATCGTCAGCAAGCAGGTCAACTTGGTGGATTCCGACCTGTCGCATCACGGCAGCTCCATCATTCTCTGATCGGCCGATGGCTACGGTGTTGGAATTAAGTCGACGTCTGCGCGCTCCGCGCCGTTGTCTTCGCCGCTAGCTCAGAGGAAAACACGCCCGGCGCCGGACGCGCCTCCCAATTACAGCCACCGTCAGGCGCGGCTGCGTCAATGTCAATCCCCGGGTTGCCTAACGAACTAGCTTCTCGCAGACTGTTTCACGGCCGCGTGCAGTGGACCGTCAGATGATTGGATATCGCCTTGAACACTCCCATGTCGACGAGCCAACGCGACTGCGATCGTCAGGTCGCCGAGGCTTTGCGGGCAGAGGTGACGTCGTTGCGTAGACAGCTTGCGAGACGGTCGCGGTTGCTCGATGCCGTGGTCGGTGCCACGGTGTGGGATCAGGCTGTTTACGACAACCGCACCGATCCACGGTGGCTGCAGATCGACCGGGATGATTGGGCCGAGATTCTTCGGGCGTCCAGCCTGGTGGACAGTTGGCGACCGTGGGCGGCATCTGGTCCCGTGAAGTAGGCCCGGTCTAGCACGTCGAGTAACAACTGGCGGGGTGCCCCGGGACGGCATTGCTCTCAGCGGGCAACTGGGCCGCCCGCGGGTGTTCGATCTCGGCCGTTCATGATGTGAGCGCGCATGGCTTCGCGCGCCAAGTGTGGGTCGCCTTGCGCGAATACTTCGAGCAGCTGTTCGTGGTCTTCGATGAAACTGTCGTACCCCCCCGCGGCGAAGAAGTCGTGGTAGATGTGGCCTGACATGGCTTGGCCCCAAATCAAGTCAAAGCATGTGAGCATCAAGGTGTTACCAATGGCTTGCACGATGGCGCGGTGAATCATACGGTTTGCTTGGAAAGACGATTGCGCATCATCCAGGGGCATGAGGGCACTGGCCTCCGCCAACGCCCGACGGATGCCATCCAATGCACCATCCCCGAGTTCGGCGATGCGCTCGGCGGCATAGGCCTCGATCGCCAGCCGAGCCTCGTAGTTATTAGCGATGTCGGTCGTGGACAGATTGCGCACGACGTACCCTCTGCGGCCGCTGGGTTCGACGATCCCCTCGGCGAGCAGGCGCTGTAAGGCATCACGTACCGGTGTGCGGCTCACGCCGAGCTGCTCGGCCAGTTTGTCCAGCACCAGTCGGTCGCCGGGGGCAAGCCGTCCCGAAAGCAGCTCGCCAACAATCTGCTCGTAAACGTCGTTGACGAGTTGGCCTGGATCCCACTCAATTCGCTGCACAAACCAGCACCATACCCCGGATGCGGTATACGGCGAAGCCTTGCGTCGTGGTCGCATTCCGTGTACGGTATGCGACATGGGTGACAATGGCTTTTCGGTCGTAGTGGATCGCGCACTGTGTGACAGTCACGGGCAATGCGTCTTCGCCGCCCCGGAGGTGTTCTCCTTCGACGATCTGGGCGAGTTGCTGTACGAAGAGCGAGCTTCCGAGGCATCGCGAGGCGCAGTCGAGAACGCCATCCGACTGTGCCCTGTCAGCGCTATCGCGATCGACGGTTAGCCGATGCGGCGCATCGTCATCGTCGGCGCGTCTCTATCGGGCCTGCGTACAGCACAGGCGCTGCGCGCAGAGGGGTTCGACGGAACCTTGACGCTGGTCGGCGCCGAGCATCATCTCCCGTACGACCGTCCGCCCCTGTCCAAGGGGGCGTTGCTCGGTACGTCGACACCGCAGGACCTGTTCTTGCCCGGTGGGACGGAGCTCGGCGCGGAGTGGATTCTTGGGCAGCCGGCAACGGCGCTGGATCTTTCGCAGCGCTGTGTACATATCGGTGATGAGACGTCCGTAGGCTTCGACGGTCTGGTCATTGCGTGTGGTCTGAAGGCACGAAGGCCGGGATTTGCCCGGTACATGGCGGGGGTCTTTCACGTCCGCGAACTATCGCACAGCGCGGAGCTCGCGACGCGACTGCAACCGGGTCACCGACTGGTCATCGTGGGTGCCGGCTTCATAGGTTGCGAAGTCGCAGCAGCCGCACGTCAATTGGGGGTTGATGTCACCGTGGTGCACCGTGGAACGCAGCCGCTGCAGTCGGTGCTGGGGGGAGAAGTCGGTGCACTTTGCGCAACCATGCACAAGGAGCACGGCGTGAAGTTCGTGCCCAACACATGCGTTGACGCCCTAAAAGGTAAGGACTACGTCACCGGTGTCAAAACGTCTGACGGTACCGTCATACCGGCGGACACCGTCGTCGTGAGCACAGGCGCGCAGCCGGCAACCCAGTGGTTAGCAGGATCCGGCCTCGACGTTGAGGACGGCGTGTTATGCGACTGCCGGCTGCGAGCGGCCGGCGCAGACTCGGTCGTCGCTGTCGGCGATGTCGTCCGCTGGCCCAATGGCGTCTTCGATGGCGAAAAGATGCGCGTAGAGCACTGGACGCAGGCCGCAGAGTCCGCAGTGGCAGCAGCTCGTTCCCTGCTTCACGGCGAAACCGCGTCCCCCTATCTCACAGTGCCGTCGCTCTGGTCGGATCAGTACGACACCAAGATTCAATCCGTGGGTCTGCCAAGATTAGGCGCTGAACAGCGTGTCGTCGTTGGCTCGTTGAATAGCGGATCGTTCGTCGTTGCCTACCTTCGTCGCGACCGACTAATGGGCGCAGTGGCTTTCAATCGGCCCAAGCCGCTCGCCGCGCTGCGGATGGCCATCATGCGGCTTGAGCCGTTACCGCGCAGCTTTGGAAGCTATGGGGCAGCCGCTGGAGCCACTGACGTGCCCACGACTGCGCGCGCGCGGTAGGAAGCAGGTCAACGTGTGCGGATTGGCGGTATGCGCCCATCGCCGCCCAAGGCGAATAGGTGCTGAGCTCGCGACGATGCTGGCTGCGCAGAGCCATCGCGGAGTGGATTCAGCGGGGTTCGCCCTCTTTGGCGTTCCCCGCCCGAACCGGTGGATTGTACGAGGGCATCAGTCATCTCAGGACGCGGTGCACGCCTCCGTCGAGGCAATCGCCGATCGTTTGCGAGACGCAGGTGGCAACTTCATTGCCGACCCGTCGCACACTACGTCCAGCAGCGGGGGTGCTCTGCTGAGATTCGAGGTCACGCCGATTACGCGGCCACGCGAATGGTTCGACTCTTGCGAACAGATCGACGGCTTCACTTTGCAATCTGTCGGGACGTCGCTGGAGATCGTCAAGGACGTTGGCGCCGTGGGAGAAGTCGTCGAACGACATTCGCTGGCCGAATTTGTGGGAACACACGGAATTGCGCACACTCGAATGGCATCGGAATCGGCCATCTCCACCCTGTCGGCCCATCCATTCTGGGTTCGACCAATCCTCGATACGGCGGTCATCCACAACGGACAGCTGACGAACTACAGGAGGCTGGGACGCGATCTCAGCCGTCACGGCTACCGGCTCACGACCGACAACGACACCGAAGTGATTGCCGCGCTTGTGGCCGGTTGTCGCACGTCCGGTTCGACGCTTCCCGTCGCACTGAAGCACACGACGGACCGGATCGACGGTGCTTACGCCATCGTGGTTGCCGACCCACAAATCGTCGCCGTAGCGTCGGACAATCGCGCTGAAAAGCCCCTGGTTTCGCGTGTCTCGACAGATGCAATGTTGATGGCCAGCGAGCATCGCGCGGTCGTGGTGGTCAGCGAGGACAACGCAACTGTGTTCCATGACCAGCCCGATGCGGTCACCGCATGGCCCGTTCCGGCGGCTTCGGAGACGAGCTGTGTGTCATGACGACTGAGGTTTCCAGTGCGCTCTCGAGGCTGGACTGCAATAAGTTCCTCGACATCCGTCATATCAACGGCGGCATTCGCAACGCGGCGGCCGAAGGTGGTCGCATAGCCGTCGACCGACCTGAGGCGCGGCACAATCTGGCTGTCGCACCGGGTCGGCAGGGCTCGATTTCAATTTTCGGAAGCGTTGGTGCGTTCTGTGGGGCACAGAACACCGGTGCTGTGGTGCATGTACACGGCAGCGCGGGGTGGGGTGTTGCTGAGGGTATGGCCGAGGGATTCGTGCGAGTCGACGGCAGTGCGGCGGCCGCGGCTGGCGCCGCGATGAGCGGCGGCGTCCTGCACATTCGAGGTTCAGCGGGCCCACGAGCCGGCGCGGTCATGAGCGGCGGCGCCATCGTCGTCGAAGGGCACCTTGGTACCGAGGCCGCGCAGTGGGCCCGTGGCGGAACCCTCGTTGGGTTGGGCAATGCGGGGCCGTCGGCCGGGGCCGCCATGCAACCCTCAGCTGAGCTATGGGTACGGGGGACGGTAGTCAGCCTGGGGCCGTACGCGGTCGCTGCGACGCCGACCGCTGTTCAACGAGAACGCCTTCGACGAATCCTGGGCCACGTCGGCACCGAGGTGTCGGGCACCGCGGCGTTCGCCGAATGGACGTTGATCGTGTCGTCGGCCGGCCACGACGACACCGCGGAACCGAGTGCACGTGGCTAGCTTCGACGATCTCGTTTTTCAACCCGCCGCGCTGACGCGGATGGCCTTGGACACGAGCCAGGTTTGCCACACCGAGACGGTTCTCGGAGCGTCGGGGCGAGCAATGGAGCCTCTTGTCTTGTCGATGCCGGTGTACATCAGCTCGCTACGTTCTGCCGACGTTTCCTCTGCCGCCAAGCGCGCCCTGGCCGGTGGAAGCGCACTGGCTGGAACCACTTTCGTCACCGGAGACGACGGAGTGACGACGGAGGAAAGACGAGCGGCTGGACGATTCGTCGTCCAGATAGCACCGTCGCGCCGAGGTATGGCGCCCGAGATTCTCGCCCAGGCTGATGGCGTCGAGATCGTGTTCGGTCACGGGAGGTACCGCGGTATTGGGGTAGTTGACTCTGGCACGGCGATGGGCGAGCCCATTCAGCATCCCGACATAACTGGCGCCGACGACTTGCCGGTCAAAATCGAGCAACTGCGTGAAGTGACCGGACACCGTGTGCCAATATTTGTCAAGATCGGTGCGGGGCGCACCTATTTCGACGTTCGCGCCGCAGCCCATGCTCGGCCGGACGTCATCGTAATCGACGCGATGGACGCCGAGGTGTCGATCATGGGATCGTCGCTGCCGCTGGCAGCGGGCGAGCCCTTGATCAGCGCTATCGGTTCCGCCCGACGAGCGCTCGACGAGCTCGGACTCTCCGGTTCGATTTCGCTGGTTGCGTCCGGCGGCATTCGAACCGGCACATCTGTGGCCAAGGCGCTCGCCCTGGGTGCCGATTGTGTAGCGGTGGGATCTGCGCTTCTGGATCTTCCGTTAGAAACTGATGACGGGGTGACCCTCGTCGCGGGTCGTCTCCGATCACTGTCCAACGAAGCGCAGCGGTGGGCAATGGCATGCGGTAAGTCCGCAGTCCAATACCTCGAGCCGGACGACCTTCGCGCGTTAGACGTGAACGCGGCGGCAATTTCGCGGATCAACCTTGCAGGAGCGATGTAGGGCGGGCGGGGTCTACTGAGGCGGAAGGCAACATCTGGCCCGGAGGGGCGATGACGACCCCGGCCGAGTCGTTGGGGTTCGACCTCCGCTGAACAGGCCGACATTGGTCGATGCCATCAGACCGTTGTGCTCGGCACCCGGGGTCTAGGCGCCCGGTGACCGGAGAACAGATCGGATAGCCCAACGAAAGCATCCGACATTCTCGCGCAAACCTCGCACCGGAATCGGAGACAACGATGGTGGACTCATTCACGAACTGTCCACCGCCCAGATCATTCGGGGTGGAGCTGTTTGATCGTTCACATGCATGGGGTCGACTTCTTGGATTCCTGCGTATGTCACTCATCTGTCAGTCATCGGCAGCCGCACTGCGCGGCGTCCGCCGACGTGATTGCTCGTAGTCAGCACACGTGCACTGCGGCGCATCCGGGATGTCGTTCAGCGCGTTCCTATCGAAGGTCGAACTCTTCCAATGGCTTTCGAGAGGGAAAGCGAGCGTTACGGATGCGTCCCTCTCCTCCGTGGGATTCGCGGGCGGACACTTCGCGCTGCAGGCATGCCGTCAAAAACTCCTCATAGCTCTAGGTCTCTGCTCAGGCTCGTTCGGCGAGGCACTCGACGGCTCCACGCAACGTGGGCACTTTGAGCGCCCGGGTCAGATACGCCAACTCCGCGGCCACGTCACGGCCGGCGGCGGTGGAGGACTTGGTGGCCATCACGCCACCGGTCTATCGATATCGACTAGAGCGTCGTAGTCCGACAGGCAGCGCTGCTCGACCTCGACGTCCTTCGGGGCCCTCAGGACGTCGAACCGGTTGCGGCGCATCGCCTTGGCGGCCTCGACATGCTCCGGGTCGCTGTGCCGCCACCCCCACGACGCTGCCCCATGCCAAGATCGCTGCCCCATGCCAGTGTCTTCGCGAATTGATCCGGCGTCGGGTTACGGACGCCGTCCCAATCCCGCCGCCGAGTGCGGCCATCGACGATATTATGGTGTTCTCCAAATGCCTTGTGCGCAGTGTTAAGCGAGGGTTGCGCGCGTGACGGGGAGACTAGGCGAAATGTCAGAGGGTGTTCTGGAGTTCGTACACTTCCACGTTGGTCGGGGCCGACAGACCGGCTTTTTCGTAGTTAGCTATGAACTCCGGATCAGAGATCATTGTCTCCATCGCTTCTCTGCTGCGCCACACGTCGACGATAACGGCGCCTGAGTCGGTGAGGGCGAAAATATGCGACTGACGCTCGGGTTGCTCGGACACGATGGGATGCTCGATTTCCTGCGCGTAGCCGCACGCTATATCTGAAGGATCACCAGAGTATTTGAGGATGACAACCACTGCCATTCGACTCCCTTTCGCCTGTGATTTCGCTGAACGGGAAGACTTTGCTCAGCGGGGTTCAGCCAGCCTTTACAACAAGGCCGAGCCCTGCGCGCCTTGGCAATTCCGCGTGCTCGTCCCGTACTTCGTGTTTCGCATACGGTAAAGGCCTGGGGGCGAAACGTCAATATGTCCGCCGCTGTCAGGAGAGCTGAACGAATCCCGTCCACCCAGCCCCGTCTCGCCAAGCGGTCGACGTGCAATGTGGTCCGCTGCGGACCGCAGATCCCACTTCTGTGACACAGGAAAGCGTTTTTCACGCTCCGTGACTTTTGCCACATCGCCGTATTTGGCGTACCGTATGCGGAGATCGGTACGGACCCCTACGCACGAGGGTTTCGGCTCTGCGCGGCAAGCGTTTTGGAATGGCGGCGCGGTGCTGGTCCTATCGGACCCCAACGTGCTTTGTTGAAGGCAACTGTTTACGGAAGACGAGGATCCCGGGAATGACGACCAGCAAATTCATCGAGCGTCACGGCTTGTACACCGCCGCCGACCTCGACGCCGCAGCAAAGTCTAAAGAGCTAGCTGACCAGCACGGTGTAGAGATCGTGCGCATCGTCTGGCCCGACCAGTACGGCCTGCTGCGCGGCAAAGCGCTGACCAAGGACGCCTACTTCGCCAGCCTGGAATCGGGCAACGAAATAACAATGGCGCCTTTCTACTTCGACACCGCAAGCACGATCGTGCTCGATCCCTTCAGCGCTGACGGCGGCTTTGCGCTCGAGGGACTCGGTGGAAGCCCTAACGTCACCATGGTGCCCGATGCCCACACATTCACGGTGCTTCCGTGGGCACCGAAGACCGCACTCGTGTTCGCCGATCTCTACATGACCAACGGCTCCCTGTTCCCACTCGCCCCTCGAACCGTCCTACGCAAGACCCTTGACCACCTGTCTAAACACTGCTTCAAGCTCATCGGTGGCATCGAGATGGAGTTTTATCTAACGCGAATCATCGACGCAAGGCTGACGGCAGGTTCCTTCCTCGGGGGCCTCGGAACGCCGGCGGATCCCCCCGTCGTCGCGCCCGTGGCGCGCGGCTACAGCCACAATCTCGTCGACCATCTCGACGAGATCGACGACATCCTCGCTCCGATCCGTGCAGCCGTGATGGCAATGGGTCTGCCTTTGAGATCGTTCGACGACGAATTGGCGCCCAGCCAAGTCGAAACGACCTTCGACGTGCTCGAGGGGCTAGCGATCGCCGACGGCGCCAGCCTGTTCAAGATGGCGGCCAAGCAGATCGCCAAGCGCAACGGCCACCTCGTGTCCTTCATGTGTACGCCCGCGATCGAAGGATTTTTCGCAAGCGGGTGGCACCTGCACACGTCGATCTCCGACATCGACTCCGGACTCAACCTCATGGTGCCCACTGCGGGGGAGGTGCTCTCGGAGATCGGTCGTCACTACGTCGGCGGAACGCTCGCGCACGGCATCGCCGCCTCGGCGTTCTCCACTCAGACGGTCAACGGCTATCGACGTCGCCGCGCCGAATCCTTGGCGCCTGACCGCTTGACCTGGGGCGTCGACAATCGAGCCGCGATGGTTCGAGTAATCAGCGCGCCCGGCGACACCGCTTCCCATGTCGAGAATCGCGTCGGCGAGTCAGCCGCAAACCCGTACTTGTACTTGGCCGCACAAGCTGCATCTGGATTGGATGGCATCTTGAAGAGAACTGAGCCGGGTCCGCTGAGTGAGGACCCTTACAAAGCCGACGTGGCCCAGCTGCCAACAACGCTCGACTCAGCGCTGGAGGCCTTACACCGAGACGCCTTCTTCCGCCAGGCATTCGGCGATGATTTCATTGACTGGTTCGTCCGGGTGAAACAAAGCGAGGTAGACCGCTACAACAAATGGGTCGCCGAAAACCCGGACGCCTCCTCCTACGTGAATGGAGTGACCGACTGGGAACACCGGGAATACTTCGAGCTGTTCTGACTCTGCGAAGAGGTAGCCACCCCCTACCGCAGCATTGGGTACCGATGAAGGTTTCGTTCACATCACCACTGTGGCGGCGCGGAGGCGGTCGGTGAAAGGATGTTCGCCACGCCAGCTTCTGCACCCGGCGCGAGGAATTCAACACCACATTTACAACGGGGGAAGCGTTGCGATAGCGCGTATAAGCCCTATCGTGCTTCTGGCCTACGTTTTTGACCGTCGTAACCAAATGACGCGCCTGACCGTGGGGAAGCAGTGGTCTGATCAATTCCGAGACGCAACCTCACCCCGCATCCGGCCGCGGCTCGCGCAGACCGATACACCTGCAACGAGTTGACCAAGCCAACTATGTTTGACCTCTACTGGCGTCGAGCATATTTCGGCGACGCCAACTACCCGTGTCGAGTGCGGTCGGACGGTCCGAGTGCGGACCACTTTGCACCGATCCAATTACAGTCGGAGCGCGCGCAGGACTGATCAGGTCACTCCGGGCGGCAGGTTCAGACGCTCGGCGAGTTCGGTGTGGGTGATGTGCCGTAGGTGCTGCACACCGTCAAACCCTCGGCGTGAATGTGGAAGACGGTGCGTTTGGTGTAGACGCCGGAGACACACTCAACGTCGGTGAGTGGGTAGTCGCATACGGGAACGAGTTTGGGGTTGACGTCCCTGTCGAAGAGGCTCATCATCACGAACACCTGCTTGGCGCCGATCGCCAGGTCCATTGCTCTGCCGACCGGGGATGGCGCGGGTGCGCCGGTGCTCCAGGTTCGCGAGATCGCCGGTGGCAGAGACCTGGAAGGCGCCCATGACGCAGACATCGAGGTGGCGGTCGCCATCATCGCGAAGCTGTCGGCGTGGTAAGGGCCTGGTAACAGTACGCAGCCCCGGGCAGTTCACCTGACGGGCAACTTACCGGCATCGGTGGGGTCGGGGGTCGACCTCACCGCCGGCTCATATTCAGCATGCCGTTCTCGGTGTGCCAGCACCACACCGGAACCATCTGGCAAGTGATCGGCGGCACTGGTGGGCAACCCGATGCCGGGGTTGACGAACGAGCTGCGCGGAATGTTGGCGGCCAGTAGGGCTGCCAGCTCCAACTTGGTCGGCGGAGTCGTCGCAGGGGCACCACCCGGTCGACGTAAATGCTCGGCGTCACAACCATTTCGGGGTCCGGTGCACCGCCTGCGACGACGTCGCGCACCTGGGCAATCGTGGTGGTCCCAGCAGTGGCCATCCTGTTGCCTCATCTCAAGATGCGCGCGTAGGGGGATTCGTTGCCTCACGTAGTCGTGCGCGCTTGTTGATCTGGGGTTGGGTGGTGGTCGCGCCGGCCTTGGTGGTGGTGAGGGTGAACAGCTGCGCGGTCAGGGCGTGCACCTGACGTCTGGTGGCGGCGGGATTGATCAAGGAGTACGCGCGGGTCATCGCCACGATGCGTTCGGCGGTCAGCGTGATCGATCGCGCGATGAAACGGAGTGGCGGCCTCGTCGTGCTTCTTCGACACCTTGGCCCCTTTGCGGACCTTGGACACCAGCTTCTGCTGCGGGTAGAAAAAGTTGGTCAACGCGGATTGCAACCGCCAGATCTCGTTGAGTAGCAACAGTTCTGCGGCGGTGTTGTAGCGGTAATAGCCGACCAGTATGCGTACCACCGACCAGTTGTTCTGCTCGACGTGACAGCCGTCGTTTTTGTTGCCCGGACGCGATCGGGTGAAGGTGATCTTGCGGTCCGCACACCACGTGAACGGTCGTCGTTGATGAACTCTGATCCGTTATCGCAGTCCACCCCAGGATCGGAAAGGGCATCGCGCGGGCGATGTCGTCCAGGGCGGCCTTCACGCATTTGCCGGTCCGCTCAGGCATTGAGCGGTTCTCGGTCCAGCCGGTGGCGATGTCGGTGACCGTCAAGGTCGAGGCGTGGCCCCCACCGCGGATGCCGCCGTCGTGGAAGACCGTGTCGATCTCGACGAAGCCGGGCACCGCGTCGTCCCATTCGGCCCAGGTCCGTATCGGGATCTGACTTTTGAGCAGCGATCCCGGTTTCGTCCCCACCCGACCGCGCGGCCGGAGTTTGGCGCGCTCGCCGGCCAAGCGGCGGTCGATGGTCGCCGCCGACATCGACACCAACAACTCGGCGGTGCCCTCATCGATGTCCAGCTCCCGGAAGTGGCGCAGCACGGCCACCAACTCGGTGAGCATCGGTGCCAGCCGTTTACCGGCGGGCATGCCCAGCACCGTCCAGCACACCACCAGTGCTGCGATGACCTCGGGTCCGTACTTCACCGGCCGCGCACTGCGCGGGGGCGCGGCCTTGGGCCGCACCGCGGCGTTGAGTGCTTTGCGGGCATGATTGCGACGCCACCCGGTATGGCGCACAACTCATCGAGGATCCGGCCCTTCTCACCCTTGCTCGCCAACCGGTACCGGACTGCGGTCGTCTCCGTCACAGCTCTGCGTTCAGCCAACGACAACCCCATCCACTGGGCCTACGCGCGCATATTCAATGAGGCAACGAATCACCCATTCACGCGCATTTCTGACGAGTCAACGCGGCCATCACCGGTCCGAAGTTTCGCGCAGTCTTTCGATACTCCAGGTTTCCCATTCGACTTCGATCGGCGCGGTGGGCGCCGATCGAATGGGACATCACCGCGAAGCGGGTACTCCAGCAGATACGTGCGGCTGTCGATGATGCGCTCCTCCTTCCCTTCCTCTCCTTCCTTTCCGCCAGGGGTGTGCCGACGGCAGCGGGGCAGTAGAACCCGCCGATACCCGCACCGGCGGCGCGCATGCGTTCGGCGAGCGTGCCCTGCGGGATTACTTCGAGGTCGACTTGGCCGGCACGGTAGGGCCCGTCGAACCCACGAGTCTGATTGGCGCGGAAAGGAGCAGACGACGTTTGCGGTTGTCCTCGCCAGCCTGGTTGGCTCAGCCGCACGCGACGTCGCCGATTGAATCATGCTGTAAATTGCGGGCGTTCGTGAGGACACAGGCCAGAGCTGAGGCAGCGAGATCGTCGGGACGTGCTGTGCCAACGCCGGGACGAACGGGTACGGGTGGCGGCGTAGACGAGGCAGGAGCGATGCACACTCCGACGCTAGCTACGTGGGCCGACGTAGTCGTCGGCCCTACGGTCGCAAGAGTCGCCAATTGCGGCGAGCAGAGACAGGATGTTCATCACGAACGCAAACGATCGCGGGTCCCTGTTTCCTCACCAATCCTGTCAGCGGCACGTGAATTCTGACCCCGGCGCGGCAACTGAATTTTGACCCCCTGGTCCGGTGGCCTGGCTCTAGTCGAGCCAGGAGGGCCAGAAGGGAATGTTGTCTGTGGAAGATTGGGCTGAGATTCGTCGTTTGCACCGGGCTGAGGGGTTGCCGATCAAGGCGATCGCGCGGGTGCTGGGTATCTCGAAGAACACCGTCAAAGCGGCGTTGAGTTCTGATTCGCCGCCGAAGTATGAACGGCCGCTGCGGGGTTCGGTGGTCGATGAGGTCGAGCCGCGGATTCGTGAATTGCTGCAGGCCTATCCGCGGATGCCGGCGACGGTGATCGCCGAGCGGATCGGTTGGACCCGGTCTATCCGGGTTTTATCTTCGCGGGTGGCCGAGTTGCGGCCGGTGTATCTGCCACCGGATCCGGCCTCGCGGACCGCCTATGCCGCCGGGGAGATCGCCCAGTGCGATCTGTGGTTTCCGGACGTATCGATACCGGTGGGGTTTGGCCAAACCCGCACCGCGACCCGGTTGCCGGTGTTGACGATGATCAGTGCGTACTCGAGATGGCTGATGGCGATCTTGATTCCGACTCGGCGTTGTGAGGATCTGTTCGCCGGCTGGTGGGAGCTGTTCTGTCGACTCGGCGCGGTGCCGCGAGCGCTGGTCTGGGACGGCGAAGGTGCGATCGGCCGGTGGCGGGGCGGACGTGTCGAGCTGACCAAAGAATGCCAAGCGTTCCGCGGGGTACTGGCCGCCAAGGTCATTGTCTGCAAGCCCGCCGACCCGGAAGCCAAAGGCCTGATCGAGCGCTCTCACGACTATCTGGAGCGCTCGTTTCTGCCCGGCCGGACTTTCGCTTGTCCGGCTGATTTCAACACCCAGATGGCCGACTGGCTGGCTGTGGTCAACACCCGCACCCGCCGCGCTCTGGGGTGCGCACCGACCGACCGGATCGACGCTGACCGAGCGGCCATGCTGGGCTTACCGCCGGTTGCCCCAGCCACCGGCTGGCACTCGTCGTTGCGGTTGCCGCGCGATCACTACATCCGCCTGGATGGCAACGACTACTCGGTGCATCCTGCTGCGGTGGGGCGTCGGGTGCTGGTGCGGGCGAATCTCGATCGGGTGCAGGCGTTCTGCGATGGGCAGACCGTTGCAGAACACACCCGCATCTGGGCCACCCACCAAACGATCTCCGATCCCGGGCACGTGGAGGCGGCAAAGGCATTGCGGCACAGACGAACCCAAATCCCACCACCGCTCGTGGAATCAGAGGTGCCGATGCGTGACCTATCGTCCTACGACACCGCGTTCGGAGTCGATCTCGATGGCGGGGCCGCCTGATGGCCACTACCAAAAACGCCGGCCCCGGCCGGGACGTGACCGCCCACCTGGCCTACCTAACGCGGGCGTTAAAGGCACCAACCCTGCGGGATTCGATCACGCGACTGGCCGAGCGGGCCCGGACCGAGAACTGGACGCACGAGGAATACCTGGCCGCCTGCCTGCAACGTGAAGTCTCCGCCCGCGAATCGCACGGCGGCGAAGGACGAATCCGATCGGCCCGGTTCCCCGCTCGAAAATCGTTGGAGGAGTTCGACTTCGACCATGCCCGCGGACTCAAACGAGACACCATCGCCCACCTGGGCACCCTGGACTTCGTCACTGCCCGCGACAACGTCGTCTTCCTCGGCCCGCCCGGCACCGGCAAGACCCATCTGGCGATTGGACTGGCGATACGGGCCTGCCAAGCCGGTCACCGCGTCCTGTTCGCCACCGCCGCCGAATGGGTGGCACGACTGGCCGAGGCACACCAGGGCGGGCGCATCCACGCTGAATTGACCCGACTGGGCCGGTACCCGCTCATCGTCGTCGACGAGGTCGGCTACATCCCGTTCGAACCCGAGGCCGCCAACCTGTTCTTCCAACTGGTCTCCAGCCGCTACGAGCGCGCCAGCCTGATCGTCACTTCCAACAAAGCCTTCGGCCGCTGGGGTGAAGTGTTCGGCGACGACGTCGTGGCCGCAGCCATGATCGACCGCCTCGTTCACCACGCCGAAGTCATCACGCTGAAAGGAGACAGCTACCGACTCAAAGACCGAGACCTCGGCCGCACACCTACCGCGGCCACCACCACCGAGGAATAATCACCAACCACCAACCGGCAGGGGTCAACTTTCACCTGCCGCCAGGGGGTCAATTTTCAGCTGCTGCCGACAAATCCAACGCGTCAGGCGAGCGAGACGACCACGGCCTACCCGCGCAGCAGCCCGTTCTGGAACGCCGGGGACAGCAATTTACGTCTCCGTTCCGGCTGTCACCCAGCCGACGAACCTAGATTCGGGATCGAACTTCTTGCGCAGCGCCTGAATTCTCGTCCAGCTCGAAGCGCTGAAAGACCTGGAAAGTCGCGTCGGCGCCGCGGTGAGGTCCGTCTCACCTAGCCAATACCCTTCGGTCACCTCAGACAGCAGATCGGCTGTTTCTTTCACCCACTGCAAGTTTTCCTGGTCGGCATCTGCGGACTGCCACAGTGAGTAGACAAGGACGAACGTTTTGCGCCACATGGAGAAAGCCGCGTCACGCGGGACGGTTCGCAGAGAAGGCGTCACCGCCAGTATCTGCGACTTCGGCGACGGGCCTCTAGTCGCGTGATCGGCAACGATTCCGAGCGCCTCGTGCGTGGACAGGTCCAGCCAGAACGAGTCGCCCTTCATGCGAAAGCCATCTGGCATGAAGGCATCGAATAGTTGAGGCAGGTCTTGAAAGCGAAAGGGCGCAGCATGGTTGCTGATCAGTGCCTGATTGACGTGGGGCCCCCGGCGCAGCGGATCGAGAGCTGCATCGGCGTCGGCTTCGCTTTGCTCGAATGCAACGGCGGTCACGACGACGAAATTGTCCTCGGGCGGAGCGTCGAAACCAATGACTTCAGCCACGCACCGGCCGGCCAGAGTTGTCGTGAGCTCGACGGTGGGCCGAAGGTTAGCGGACAGCTCAGTCAACCATCCGGTGATCTCACTACGAAGGTGCGCGGGATATACGTACGTGCTGACCGCAACCCCGTGCGGGAGGTTCTGGAGTTGAAGATGGTACCCGGTGATGACACCGGGAAAGCCAGCGCCGACGCCTCGCGCGAGCCACATCAGGTCCGGATCGGAGACGTCGTCGACGGTACGGTGTGCTCCGTCGGCGAGAACAACGTCAAGCCCAGTTACGCTGAAACATGCCTGTCCCCAGACATTGAAGTTGAAGCCGAGACCGCCACCGAGGAGATAGCCACCCATCGCGACGCCGCCACAGTGTCCGATAGGAAACGCAAACCCTCGCTCGGCCAGCCTGGCGGCGAGGTCGCGACCCGTCACACCGGGGCCCACCACGGCAGTCGCCCGAGACTCATCGATCGTGATCGTGTCCAAGGCCGAAACGTCGATCACCAGCGCGCGGTCGCGGACGCTACTGGCAACGTAACTGTGTCCACCCGATCGGATTGCGACGGGAATGTCGTGCATGCCGGCGTGCCGAACGGCATCGCGTACATCCTCGAGATTCGCGGCACTCACGATCAGATCGGGGAAGTCCTCTGGGATCCGCTCGTTCCACGACAGTGCCCTTCGCCGTGCCTCGTACAGCGCATCTCCGCGGCGTACAGCGCGACCTATGACATCTGTCGCTTCGGACGCGACGCCGGCCGCAGACGCGTCAATTGAAGACGTGGGGGAATCGGTCATCGTGCACGCGCTCCGAAGAAAGAAGACGCACGGCATGCAAGCGCTCGGTGCGCGAGTGTTCGCGTACCGCTATTCGTCATGACAAAGATCTTCACCTGTGTCCTCCTTCAATCGAGCAATTAGATTTCTATGTGGGCTCGCTAGGCCGCGGCGGATCTGGCGGTGCTCGACACCGTCGCTCCCTACGGCGACGTGCCGTAGGGGCCGTACCACGCAGCTGCTGCCGAGTACCGTATACCGAATTTGAAATACTGTCTAGGTTCATTTGGCGGTCAAACCGTTCGAGTCTTGACGCCCTGGGCGTTTGGCGGCCGGGTTGTCAACGGCGATGGACGGCCCTGGCAGGCGCCGCTGACTGAAGCGACTAGCCGGCCCCGACCTCTTGTATGAGGTTCGTAGTCGGTATACGGTGTCCGAAATACGAAGACCAATCGCGAGTTCAACAGAGGAGTCGGGACATCGATGGCTAGGAACCAACAGACCGGCACGTTAAAATCTGGCGCGATTGGAACAGCGGGGATGGTCTTCGCGGTCATCGCGATGGCGGCGCCGCTCGCGGCAACAGTGAGTAACGCTCCCTTGGCAGTTGCCTTCGGCGACGGAGTGGGAGCACCAGGCGCGTGGCTCTTGGCAGCATGCTCGCTGGCCCTCTTTGCCGTTGGCTTTACCGCGATGAGCCAGCGCATCACCAACGCGGGCGCGTTCTACGCCTACGTCATGGAGGGCCTCGGGCGCCGTGCTGGAGTAGCCGCTGGCTACGTCGCTCTGGTGAGCTATAACGCGTTGGCACTCATGATTGCCGGATTCTTCGGGTATTTCGCAAGTGCAGCGGTGAAGACCGAAACGGGCCTAGACGTGAACTGGGTGGTCATCGCGGTGCTCGGCACCGTAGCTGCGGGCCTGCTCGCCTTCCGCGGAGTGGAAGCGAGTGTGCGAGTGCTCATGTTGCTGCTATGCGTCGAGACGGCATTCCTAGTCTTGCTGAACCTGGCAGTGTTATGGCATGTGGGACCCCATGCCTACACTTGGCATGCCTTCCGGCCGTCGGACGTCTTCGCCGGCTCGCCGGGCACGGGCCTCGCGTTCGCGTTCTCGGCATTCCTAGGAATGGAAGCGACTGCGGTCTTCGGCGAGGAAGCGCGCGACGCCAAGCGGATGGTTCGACGCGCCACCTACATTGCCGTCTTGATTCTGACGGTTCTCTATACGGGATCGAGCTGGTCGGCGGTCGCGGCTTTCGGCGAAGACGGCGTGGTCTCAGCGGCACGCTCTGATCCGGGAGGCTTCGTATTCACGATGGCGCGCACTTCGCTAGGGGATTGGTCCGTACACGTCCTTGACCTGCTGGTCGTCACAAGTATGTTCGCCGTCCTCGTTGCGGCACACAGCTCGGCATCGCGGTACAAGTTTGCACTAGCTCGATCGGGCTTCTTACCCGAATCGTTAGCTCGTACTCACGGGCGGTTCAAGACACCGTACGTCGCTGGCCTTGGACAAGTGCTGTTGACGGTAGCCGTCGTGCTGATTTACGCGCTCTTTCACGCAGATCCGCTTACCCAGTTCGCAGCCACATTCGTGGGTCTGTCGGCCCTGGGCGTCGTGTGCTTGGAAGTGGCAGTGTCCGTCTCGGTAGTGGCCTTCTTCTGGCGAAAGCGACCACGTCTTGTCGGACTTTGGACCTCGACCGTGGCTCCGATTCTCGCCACGGTCACACTAGGATCGGCCGCTGTGTTGATCGTCGTGAACTTTGGTCTCTTGACCGGTTCGGAATCGCGTCTCATCGCCATGTTGCCGTTGGTCCTCGTCGTCGCGGCCGTGATAGGCGCGATCGTCGGTGGTCGTCAAGAACGGTACCGAGTAACCCCACATGAGACGCCTACTGAGGCGGACGTTTGACGATGGGCACCCTTGGCGATTTCGTTACGCGGTGACGCTGAGGCGGGGGTTCCGGCCGCGTCGCTCCTGATCAGCAGCCTGGCTGCCGCCCTACACTAAGGCGCAGCGTTCCCCAACGTCGGCATCAGCTGCCGATTCGCATGCATCTCTGACCGCTCGCGACTTGAGTTCCATGACCTTCAGCCGTCTCGTTGACGACGGTAAGAATTCGGGCCGCAGCAACGGGTTCAGCACTCACCAACGTCGTAGCACCAACGTACCCTCCTCTTCTCATGGTTACGGGGCGGCGAATAGCTCTGCGAGGCATAGGTATTCAAGAATCAGTCGGGCATGCTTGTTGATGGCGTCTTGATTGCGTGCAGGTATCTGTCGGCTCCGGTTCAATCCTGAGCAGCCTGCTCCGGTTGAAAAATGAGCGGGTTACCGGGTTAAGTCTGCCTGACGATCGGCTTCCACGGAGGGCAGTGTGTCGATCGCGGTGTGTTTGATGCGGTAGCTGGCGCCTTTG
>NZ_LZTB01000117.1 GCF_001665685.1 Mycobacterium sp. 852013-50091_SCH5140682 | reverse complement strand
GGAGGGGCGGGTGGCGGAGGCGGGGGCATGCCCAAAGTTCCTCTCGGACCCTCCATGGGAGCAGATTCGTTAGGGCAGACTCCCACCGGCGCGCGGGGAGCGAATGCTGCTGTACCTGTCGGCATGGCGGGAGGCGGCATGGGCGGTGGAATGGGCGGCGGCGGCATGGGCGGCGGCATGGGCCACGGCGCCGGCCAGCAGGGCAAGGAAAAGCGTCGTGATCCGAAGTTGTCTCCAGATGAGGACCTATACAAGGAAGATCGCGCGTGGACGGAACCGGTGATCGGCCGTCAGATTCCGCAACGACGCCGCAAGGAAAACGTGAAGGAGCCGTCATGACCGATGGAATGCACCCCCAGGTTGCCGCAGTCCTGCAGAAGGCCCAACAACTGCAGGCACTGATGGACGATCAACTACACAAGATGAATACCGAAACCTTCACGGCAGCTGACGAAACCAACACTGTCGAGGTGACGCTGAACGGTCACCATCATCTGAAGTCGGTGTTCATCGAGGACGGCTTGCTTCGGCTGGGTGCCCAAACAGTCGAACAGCGGCTCAATGAGGCGCTGCAGAAGGCGACCGCCAAAGCGTCGGCATCGATCACTGCCGACCGGGAGCGACTCGACGAGATGGTGGCGGGCCTGACCGAAGAGGGCCCGCCCCAGCAGTGACCATCCGCATGGCCGACTATCCGTAGGCATTGGGCCACAACCGGACTACATCAGGCGTGCCAGAAGGAGATGCATGACTCTCGGCGGCGGCCACTCGCCGAATCCGTTCGATGTACATCCGTTCGGCGCGGGGCCGCCACCACCGCCCCCTCCCCCGGAGCGACGCGGCAACACCCTGGCCACCCTGTCAGTTATCTTCGCGGTCGTCTTCGCCCCGGTGGGAGCTCTGCTGGGTCACCTGGCGCTGTCTGAGATCCGGCGCCGGCCGCAGCAGGGCCGTGACCGGGCGGTTGTCGGCGTGACGTTGTCGTACTGCGCTATTGCAATCATGGTTGTCGCCGTCGTGGTGTGGTCGCTACTCCCCAGCGGTACGGACACATCGCTGCACACGACGCCATACGCAATGCAGAGCCGAGCCTCGACGACGGTTTCGACTCAGGTACCCCACTCGTCGAGCACCACTCCGACAACACTGCCGACGCCTTTACCAGGAACCTGGCTACTCGACGGTCCAGAACTCACTGGCGTACTGCATGTCCCGTTCTACCCCAACGTCCAATCTCAAACGCAGGGTCCGCTATCGAAAATGCTCGACCGCGCATCGATTGTGGATGCACCGGAGTGCCTCGCCGCCAACACCATCGCGGCCCTAAACATCTACGCACCCAGCGGGGGCACCGAATTCGCCCAACAGGCATGGGCTCCTCCCGTCAGCGCTACCGGTTGGCTGGTCGAAGAAGCCGTGATCGTCTACCCCTCCGAAGAGCTGGCAAAGGCCCAGTTGGCCGCCATGACACAGCAGTGGAAAGACTGCGTGGGACGAACCATGACCTTCCCCTCCAACGGGGAGAACTACACCCTCAAAGACATGCAGGCGACCGACTCCACCCTCGAGGGGCTTGTCGCAGGGCCGTCTCCGTCCACTCCCAATCGCCACACGGTTTCCGTCAGAGACAGATACATCGTCGATGTACGAGTTGTCCGGTACGCAAGCAACAACGACGATCCCGGAAGCGGTGCTTCTGATGTGGCCGACGCGATTTTCATGAAGATCGGCGTATGACAGCAGCCGTCGCCGAATTCCACGAAAATGCCGTTAACGCAAGAGAATCACTGCGTTTTCGTTGAACTCGCAGCGGCAGGGCACACCACTCACGGCGTGGGGACGATCGGCGGTTCGGGGGGCAACTGACCGGCGGGCAGATCCACCACCCGCTGCATCAGGAAGCAGTCCCCGGTGATTTCGAGTGTGGCGTACTTGATCTGGCCCAGCTTGAACTCGTACCCGTTGCCCGTCACCGCGTAGTCGCGCTTGGTCTGCTCGTTGAAAAGAGATGATTGGTCGGTCGCGCCGTAGGTGGCGGCTTCTTGCCGGACGATGTCGTGGGCCGTCACGAATTCCTCTGTGCTGAAGGTTCTTCCGAACACCACGGGATCGGCCATCGGGCGGCGGGCGATGTCGCCGGTGAGCTTCTCGCACGGCAACCCCTGCCGCTTGGCATCGAGCCCGTGCGGATCGTCCTCGAACTTCCAGGTCTGCCCGGGAACGGCCGCGACGATGCGTGCGGCGATCACCGCCGCCGTGTCAGTGATGCGTTGGCGGGCCGTTTCGAAGGAGCCCTTGGGCCGGAGACTGTCGATGAGCTGGATCGCGTCGTCACCTTTCACGGTCTTCGACTCGTAGGGATTCTCGGTCACCTGGCAACCACCCATCAGCGTTGAGGCACAAAGCAATACGAACACCGCCGAGAGACGGCGCCAGGACGCAACTTGCCGTGAATTCACCATGACAGGGGCGTCTCCTTCACTGCGAGGTCCGGGCGGTTGAGCAGAATCGCAGCGAGGTTGTAGCCGGTCATCCGTTGTTCGGCGTCGCGCCCATAATCAGAATGCCCCGAGGCGCCGGTCTTCGATTCGTAGCCGGGGATCGGCGTGTCACCGGCTGAGGTTTCCAAGTGCTGGAACCGGAACCGCAGGTGGCCATCCTCGTTGATGATGTCGTTGGGATCCGACCCCCACCCGTGGAATGGCGCCAATGCTCCGATCGGATTGATCGGATCGTCGGGCGCGGCCATGACGAAGAAGTTGTTGTCGTTCATGCCGAGTTGTGCGGGTGTCGTGGCTTCGAAGCCCGGTGAGCCGTACAGCACCGCGTTGTCGACATAGGCGCTGGCACCCTCCTTGAGCGCGATACCCGACGTGAGCGAGCCGTACGAGTGCCCGAACAGCGCCGTGGTGTGGCCGGGGTTCTTCGAGGCCACATCGATGTCGTGCAGGAAGGACGTGAGCTTCGGTGCCCCCGCCTGAGCCAGGTCATCGCTGAGCATGCCGGAGTCACCGAGATTCGGCGGCGGTTGATATCCGTCCCACGCCACGGTGGCGATGTTCTGACTGTCGCCGACCTGCCGCGCGATATCGATGGCCTCGTTGCGCAATTGGGCTGCCTCACCGGTCATCCCGGCGATGGTGCCGCGGGTCGTCCCGGACACCCCGGGAACCGTCACCGACACGTGGTCGGCGGTGAACGGATCGCCGACAGAAGTGGCCGCGGGAATCATCTGCGACGGGTCGGCCGGCTTCTCCACATACACCAGGTGCGATCCGGGAACCTTCAGGGCGTCTTGGATCGCCGCGATGTCGGCCAGCCGATCGCGCTTGACCTGCCCGTCGGGAAGGCGCTGATACTCGTCGAGCATCTCCTGCAGCAGCTTGCGATTCGCCTGGTCGATCTGGTTGATGTCACCGGACGACATGTCCGTCTTGGTCGGCTGCCCGTCCTTGCCATCGTTCTTGAATTCGTGGATGTCACGATCTTTTTCGGCGCCGGGCCCAAACTTCTGGCGGGTCAGCGCCTCATATTCGCCCTTGAGTCCCTGGATCCGCCTGCCGATTTCGGTCATGTCGGCGGTGGATTTCTGGATGATCTCGCTGATATCGCCGGTGCCCTTGCTGACGATGGTCATCAACGCCTGCCGGCCTGCTTCGTTGTTGGGCACCGATGATGCGGCGCTGGCCACCCAGTCCCGACTCACATCGAGATTCTGCCGACCCGCGGTGACGACGGCCGCGGCGTTCCTCACCTCGGTGGCCATCCGCTTGTCCAGATCTGCGAGCTTGCCGTAAACCGCGGCATGCTCCTTGTTCGCGGCGGCATAGGCGTCCGCAGCAGTGCCCTGCCAACGGGAATCCGGTGCTGCTGCTTCGACGTTGGCCTTCATCTGCCGTAACCGGGAACTGCCGTCGAACCGTGAGCCGTCATCGGGCGTGCCCTGGCCGAACGTCTCCCGCGCCTGCGACCAGGTCTCCATGTAGGTATCGAGCAGCCCCACGGACCACCTCCAGGAACTCAACAGTTGACTGTCAGTATCCCAGCGGCGTAGCCACCCCTGACGCACGAATTCTCAAAGGGCCGACAACTAGGTGATCCTGGGCGGCGCACTGCTGCCCCGCCCAGGATCGGTGACAAGTCTTAGTGCAGACGCAGATTTCGCAGCAGGTCGTACACGCCGGCGATCCATAGCAGCAGCGGAATCACTGCGGCGATCGCGGCACCGTCGGTCAATTCGAGAATGCGCTTGGTAACCGGGGAAACCCTGCGCACACCGTCGGTGGCACCGACAGTGATCAGCGCGACGACACCCACGACGGTGTAGATCGCCAGCACCATCCAGGCGCTGTCGGGGAACCACAGGCACAGCCGGACCATCACGCCCGTCGGGACGATCACTGCGGCAGCCAGAAGCGCCCAGGAGCACCATCTTTCGGCGTAGAGCCGGGACCGGAAGCCACAGACCACCGAGACCAGGCCGGCCACGATCAGGCTGTGGATGAAGAAATGGCCCTGCACCACAACCGCGATGGCGCCGACGGACAGCACCAGGGCACCCGCGGACAGAAAACCGATCAGCAGCTGGCGGGTCAGCAGGCTGCGTTCCTGCAGCCGCGCAGCCGATTCCGGCACAGAAGCGATGATTGCCTGCCAGGTCGAGGTCTCCTCCTCAGCCGCGTCAGGACCCGCGACCGGGTCGAGCAACTCGTCGTTGGAGACCACCTCGCCGGGAGCGGGGATGGGCGGCAGGGCAATCCGGGCTACGGCGACGGTCAGTTTCGCCGAGTTGGTGACGACGATGAGGCCGAACGCAATGGCTCCGGCGGGCACCCAGGCGTGCGACCCGTAGCCGTAGGCGACGGCAGCGCCGATGATGGCGACCGCCAACACCGCCATGAACGACGCGACCTCGGCCCGACCTCGCGGGCCGCCGCGGGTCGCCAACGTCAGCAGCAACACGACAACCCCGGCGCCGGCGATCTGGGGAGCTCCCAACCCGTTGACACCGTTGGGTAGCGGCACTGCCAACGCGGCGGCCCCTGCCAGGGCAGGTGCCGCACCGAGCAACAGACTTTCGGCAAGGTCGATGTTGTCGTAGTTGGTCTGTGCGAACACACTTCCGCCCAGTAGCCCCAGGCCGAAGATGGCCAGCGCCACGGGCCACCACCAACCGTGGCTGGTCTCGCTCCACGTCACAAGGGACATCACGGTGATGGCCAGCGCGACCACCGGGATCGCAATCCCGATGAAGCGGTGCAACGACTCCCGGGTGAACACCGGCGACTCGTCGAGAACGGCGATCGCATCGATCACGTCCTCGACCAACGGCCGGTACCGCTCGGTTCGGCTGACCGACACCAGTGTTAGTAGCGATCCGTCGACCACACCGGAATCGTCAAGGGATTCTTCGGCTTTCAGCGGGGGCGCTCCCGGGCGTGCGAACGCCCACGAGCCCTGTGCGGTGAAATCGAATCCGGCCAGCACATCCTTGGGGGTGTCCTCGAGCAGATCGGCCAGGACACTGACGGTTTCGTCGATGTAGGTCTCGATCGGCGCCGCCGCGGGCAGCACCAGATCGGTCAGTCGCTTACCGGTGAGGACGGTGACCCGTGTGGTCGCCGGGCGGCCCGGCGTCACACTGGACGTGTCTGAGGCGGCGGCGGTGGCGGTCAACGGCGTTCGAGCCTGTCGAAGTCATCGGAGAGAGCTGCGGCCAGCTCGGTGATCCGCCGTTGGTAGGTATCGCCGAGCAGGTCCAGTTGAATTTCGGTGCCCTGGGCGATGTGCTTGTCCCACGGCAGCACGATCACTCGGCCCGGCGGCACGTGCCGCTCGAATTGCTGGACCAGGTCCTCGACGTCGACGTTCGGCTTGCCCGGGGTGACATGGTTGATCACCACGCAGGAGCGGCCGAGCAGGTCTTGATAACCGTTCTGGCGCAACCAGTCCATGGTGATGGCAGCCTGCCGGGCGCCGTCGATGGAGGCACTGGCGACGATCACCATGCCCGACACCGTGGAAAGCACGCCCCGCGACGACTTCTGGAACAGGCCGGCACCGCAGTCCGCGAGAACCAGGTTGTAGTAGCGCGACACGATCGACGTCGCACCCTTCCAGTCCTCATCGTTGAACTCGCGGGTGGCACCGCTGTACTCCTCCGAGGACAGCACCTCCAGGTTGGACGAGTTCATGCTGGTGTAGGCGCGAATGTCGTTGTAGCGCGACAACTCTTGATCGGAAAGCAGGTCGGACACAGTAGCTGCGGACTGCCTGCCGGCCCGGTCGGCGAGGTTGCCACCATCGGGGTCGGCGTCGATGGCCAGAATGCGGTCTCCGCGGATCTTCGCCATCGCGGACCCGAGCGCAACCGTCACGGCGGTCTTGCCGACGCCGCCCTTGAGGCCGAAAATGCCGATCTGGTAGGAATCACGCGCATTGCGGCGGATCCGGGTGTGCAGATCCAGCTCATACACCTCGTCGGGCGACAGCCCGAGATTGATGCGGGTCATGAGGTAGAGCCAGTGCCGCCAGCCCCGCTGCGACGGCATCTTCACCCCGGTCTTCACACCGACATGCGACAACGCGTCGATGGCGCGGTGATTGCCCATGGTCGCCGCGGAAGTCTGGACCGGTTGGGCCGGAACCGGAATCGCTTGTCCGGCACGCCATGCGCCACTGATCTCGGGATCGAATTCGGGGAACTGTGAGGGCGCCGGACCGGGTGCGACGCGGGCAGGCGGGCCGGGCAGCGTGCGCGGCTGCTCATGCCTGGCTCCCATGGGCATCTGCTGCTGCGGGGCGCGCAACATCGAGTTCTGCGGCCACTGCGGTGCGGCCGGAGGGGGCGGCATCTGCGGCATGGGCGGCGGCGGCTCAACGTGCCGCTGCGGCGGGGCCGACTGCGCCTGGGTCTGCGGTGGCGTCACCGGCATGGGCGTCGACGGCGCATCGCCTGATCCGGTGTCCCCAGTCGGCATCGGCGGCGGTGTCGCCGTGGCCTTCAGAATGGCATCTCGGTCCACGGTGATCGTGGCATCGTCAACCGGTTTGCCCGGATCTGACGAGTGAAAGAGCCGGTCATAGTCGGCCGACATGGGGTCCCCTCAGAATAGTGAAAATAAAGATATTCAGGTGTCTACACCCAGGCGCACGCAGTGGGCGGGTGAGGCTTGGCCTAGTCGGCTAGCCTACCCGCCCACAAGCGTGCATATGGTCGTGCTAGGCGAACATGCCAGTGACGCCGGCCTCGGTCTGCGCCATGGTCGAGCTGGCCTCGCTGATGGTGTGCGCGAGGTTCTGCAGCGCGGTGTTCAGCTCGTTGGAGGTGTTGTCCCAACGGGTCTGAACGGCCTGGTAGGCCTCCGAACCCGAGCCGCCCCACACCGAGGCGAGCGCGGCGAGCGAGCCCTTGCCCTCGTCGAGCAGACCGTGGGTGGTGCTGACAGCGCCCTGGATCTCGCCGACTCCGCCTTCGATACCGGCGAAATTCCAAACCTGTTCCGTCATGTCTGATTCTCCGTTTCTCTGTTGTCTCTAGGTCAGATGTTCATCGCCGAGGACAGCGAGGAGGCCTGGTCGTCGTCGGTCGAGCTGTACTGGGTGCCCGACTGGTGGATGTTCTGCGAGATGTCGTTCAGCTCCTGGACCTGCTTGGCAGCGGCCTCGTGGAACCGGGCGAGAGCAGCCTGGGCTGCGGTGCCGGCCTGACCGACCATCTGGCTGGCCAGCGTGCTTCCGGTGGACTCGACCTGCGCGATGACGCTCTGCAGCTCACCGGAGATACGCTCGAAATTGCCGGCCTCCTTGGCGAGGACGGCAACGTCTGTATTCATTGCCATGTTGGATACCCCTTATTTTCCTTTTGTCCTCACCATGGGTATGGCGAGTCTTCCGACCCCGTGGCCGGGAAGTCTTGTGGTGCAACCACTTACCAGTCGTCGTCGTCGTCTTCCGACTGGTCGTAGGTCAGCGGCGTCGCAGCGGTCAGGCCCTGCTTGGTCGACTCGCCTTCCTTTTTCTCCTTGGCCGCACCGGTCATGGGACCGGCACCGCCCCCTCCTACCGGAGCCAGGCCGCCCGTCGCGTTCGACGAGGCACCTGACGCGGCCGGGATCTTGACGTCCTCGGTCGTACCGAGCAGACCGGACAACAGCGACGTGCGCGGCGTGGTCCCGCCCAGGCCCGGCAGCGATGCCGCCCGGACCAGCCCAGCCCCCGAACTGGGGCCCGATCCCCCTGCCAACGGATGGTTCGAGAACGGCATGGCGTTCATCAGCCCCATCTGAATGCCCTTGTCCTGCCCACCACCCATACTGCTGAACTGGCTGACCATCTGGGTCACCTGTTGCAGCGGCTGGGTCAAGGTCTGCATCGGACTCTGGATCATCTGCGCGAACTGCTGCGGGATCTGGGCGGCCTGCGATCCCATCTGCATGGCCATCTGCATCCCTTGCTGAAGGCCCTGCTGCGCCGGTTGCTGACTCTGCTGAGTCTGCTGACCCGAATTCTGTGCATTCTGCGCGGCGCCCACCGCGCGTTGCTCCCCCTGATTGATTTGTGCTGCCGTGCGGCCGGTGATCAATCCGACCGACTCAATCATCGCAGTTGCGCCGGCCTGTTCGATCACCAAATTTCGGAGGGCGCCCTCGGCGGCCCGGGGGGCCGTCGACGCCAACGCCGCGGCCGCGGTCGTCTCACCCACGCCGGGCATGACGATGGGCGTCATGGGCGTGATCGGCTCGAACAGCAGGTTCACGGCCGTCTCGGCCTGGTAGGCATCCATGGCACCGGCCGCCTGATTCCACATCCGGACGACGTAGTCCGTCTCGTTGGCGGCGATGGCTCCGGTATTGACCCCGAAGAAGTTCGTCGCATTGAGAACCGCATTGGTGATGTGGTTTTCCTCGATCTCCGGAATAGGCGGAGTCGTGGCCAGCGCCACCGAATATGCACTGGCCTGAGCCGAGGCTTGCAAAGCCCGCTTCTGCGCTTGCAGCGCGGTGGTGCGCAACCACATCACCATGGGCATGGTTGCCGCGACCGCACGTTCGCTGGCCGCCCCGCTCCATACCGAGGTGAGGTTAGCCAGCGCCGCTGCCAATTCGTCAGCTTGGGTCTCCAGCAGCACGGCCATGGCTTCCCAGCCGGCCGCGGCCTGAAGCATCGGCGCCGGGCCGGCACCGACCATCAAACGGCCCGTGTTCACCTCGGGAGGCATGCCGTGCCACGTCGGTGGCGCAGGCGGTACCAGGACCATTGCTGGCTGAACCTATCTGTTGGAGAAGAATGCTGACCGAGAGTTAGAGCGTGCTCGCCTGCGCAGAGTCGACCGCGTTGTAGATGCCCGAGGCCTCCGTGTACGCAGCGCCGGCCCGAGTCAGCTCTTCCTGGGCGAAAGTGTTCTGCGTCAGAGCTTCGACGCCCTCGCTCGCGAAAGACATCGCGGCCAGGGCGGACACCTCGTCAGCGCCGGCAGGCACCAGCGCGGTCACTGCGGCGGTGGCGGTGGTGCCACCGGCGAGACCACGTGCGGCATTTGCGATAACCTGCGCAGCAATGGCTTCCGCGCCCGGGTTGTGCATCATCGGTTGCATTTGCTGTTCTCCTTTATTCGAGACGAATAGTAAGGACGTGCACCCACGAACAGCCCGGCTGCAATTTGCCAGTCCGCTAAGGAACCTGTCCCCCGATCCCTTTGCTGGCGGGCTGCCGCCAGCGTTGCTGAGTGCGTTGAATAAATACTAACCGCCCTGTAGGGGTGGTGCGAACACTTCTTCTTCGGGGGGATCGATGTAGGCCGCCTGAATGACTTCCTTGGCATCCGGAGACACCATAAACGCCTGGCCAGGGGGCCTTTTCTTGACCGTGATCTCCCGCGACGGGAAGTCGTTCTTCTCACCCGAGAGGAACAACGTCGGCGAACCCGCGCCGTACGCGGCACCGACGAACTTGTCCATCGTGGCCTTGTGCGCCTGGCTCATCTGGCACGTCACCACGAGGTGCAGGCCGATGTCGGCGGCCGCAGGCAGCAGCGGCGACAACGGCATCATCGGCGACATCATGCCCGAGGCCGCGACGATCATGTGCCAGTCGTCGACCAGCAATACGATGTCCGGACCGCTCCACCACGACCGCGCCCGCAGCTGTGCCGTCGTCAGATCCGGCGGCGGCAGGCGCTTCTGCAGGTTCGTTGCCAGCGCCTTGATGGACTCCTCCAGTGACGCGTTGTTGCGGTTGATGGCGCCAGCGGCGAGCAGATGACTCTGCGGCACCGCGTCGAGCAGCCCGGAGCGGTAGTCGGCCAGCATGAACCGCACCTGCTGCGGGCTGTTGCGGGCGCAGATCGCCCGTGAAACCGCCTGCGCGATGGTCGTCTTGCCCGACTTGGGCGCGCCGAAGATCAACAGGTGCGGTGTCACGTTCATCTGGTTGTAGGCGACCGTGAGGTCCGATTCCCGCACGCCGACCGGCACTGTCCAACGGGTCCGGTAATCCGAATCCGGGCCGGGCGGGTTCGGATCGAGCTGATGCAGGTAGATCCGCTCGGGCAGCACACGTACCTGCGGTGCCTGCTCGGTGTAGAGCTCGGACACGTGCTGCACGGCCGCCGAGATCGCCGCGACTATGCCGTCGGCGCTGTGCACACCGTCGAGCCGCGGCACCCCGATCATCAGATGGTGTTTCTCCACCGAGACCGCCCGGCCCGGCCGGTTGGCCGGGATCTCCCGGGTGATCCGGTCGATCTGCGTCTCGTTCACGTCACCGAGGCGGAACTCGATCTTGGTGCCGAGGTAGTCGCGGACCCGGGATTTCAGTTCGGTCCACCGCGGCGTCGAGATGATGACGTGTACCCCGAACGCCAGGCCCTGGCCGGCGAGATCCTGGACCACCGGCTCCAGATCGGGGAACTCGGCGACGAATGCCGGCCACCCGTCGATGACCAGGAACACGTCGCCGAACGGGTCCTGATACGCCGCATGCTCGGGGTCTTGCCGCATCTCGCGGTATGCCGCGATCGAGCCGACGCGGTACTGCTTGAACATCTGCTCGCGGGCTCGCAGCACGGCCTTGACCTCGGCGACGACGCGATTGACCCGGTCCGGTTCGGCGCGGGTGGCCACACCACCCACGTGCGGCAGGTCTTCGAGATACATCAGACCGCCACCGCCGAGGTCGATGCAGTAGAACTGCACCTGCCGCGGCGAATGAGTGGCACCGGCCGAGAGCATCAGGGTCTGCAGGAATGTCGACTTGCCGGTCTGCGGCGCACCTCCGATCGCGATGTTGCCGCCCGCCGCCGAGACGTCGACGCCCCACACCTCCTGCCGGTGCCTGCGCGGCTCGTCCATGATGCCCAGCGCGAAGCGCAGCGGCTGGCGCTGGTAGTCGCGCTCGATCAACTCGTTGACCGGGGTCGGGTCGGACAGGGGCGGCAGCCACATCTTGTAGGCGCGCGCCTCACCGGTCGCCAGCTGCCCGAGGACCACCTCGCGCAGCGCCTTGGGTTCGGCCTCTGTGCTCATCCGCGATCCACCCCCGTCTTGTCGCTGGGACTCATGCGCGATCCGCCTCCGGCTAATCGCTGCGCGCTCATCGCGTGGCTCCCGCCGCATCCAGGATCGGTGCCGTCGTGAACTGACGGATCCGAATCTCGGTCTGCCGCTTGGCACGCGGCTTGTCCTCGCCGTCGCCGCCGTTCTTGCTGGCCGGCACATAGTTGGCGCCGGTGTAGAGGCTGCGGAACTTCACCGGATCCTCCATACCGACCCGCAGGAAGCCGACACCGCTCTCCTTGTTGGTGATGAACTGCGCCTCTGGGGTACCGATCACCGCCTTGGATTCCGCAGAGCTGGTGGTACGCAACGCAATTCGATACGTCAGGTTGGGTTCGAGCTTGTCGATGCGGACACCGCCGGTGTTCAGCGACTGCGTCGCCAGCAGCAGATGCACGCGCAACGACCGGCCGACGCGGCAGATCCGGTCGAACAGCGCGATGAAGTCGGGGTGGTTCTGCAGCAGCTCGGCGAACTCGTCGACCACCACGAACAGCGTCGGCAACGGCGCCAGGTCCGCGCCGCGCTCGCGGTGCTTCTCGTACTCGGCGACACCGGACAGCGCACCGGCCGCACCCACCTGGATACCGGCCTGCCGCAGGATCGACTGGCGCCGGTCGAGCTCGCCGGTGAGCACCTCACCCATCCGGCTGACCAGCTCGGCTTCCTCTTCCATGTTGGTGACCACCGCCGCGGTGTGCGGCAGCTTCTCCATGCCGAGGAAGGTGGAACCACCCTTGAAGTCGGTGAGCAGCAAGTTGATCTGATCCGGATGGTGGGTGGCCACCAACGACAGGATCAGCGTGCGCAGGAACTCCGACTTACCCGAGCCGGTCGTGCCGATCAGCATGCCGTGCGGGCCCGCCCCGAACTCGGCGCCTTCCTTTATGTCCAGGCTCATGATCTCGCCGGACTTCAACTCGTGGCCGAACGGGATCTTGAGCCGGTCTCGATCGGTGTCGGCGAACATCCGCCAGCGGGCCGGGGTGACCTCCTCCACCGACTGCGCACCCACCAGGTGGTGCCACTCGTTGGAGACCTTCTTCTGCACCCGGACGTTCTTGTCGATGATCGTTCCGGTGATCGACCAGCCGGCCAGCTTGCGGGCAATCCGGTTGGCCTGCCTCGGGGTCATCCGATCGGTGACCCTGACCACCTCGCGGTAGATCTGATTGGGCAGCTTGTCCTCGGTCATGCCGTCCGGCGCCACCCGCAGCCGGTACGCCGAACCACGGTGATTGCCCAGGGTGAGCACGGTGACGCCGGCCCGCCCGTCGACCGGGAACCCGGCCTTGCCACCCGTGAGGTCGACGACGATGACATACGGCCCGCCCGGCGCCGCGTCAGGCGTGTGCGGCCCACGCGCCGTCAGATCGGCCAGCCCGTCGGGCCGGGTGAACACCATCCGGGTGGAACCCGCGGCGTCGGTGTCGGTCTGGTGCTGCACATGCGGCAACCACTTGAGCCAGGACCACTTGGGATCCTCGGGATCGTCGGTGAGCACGCGGATCTGCAGCAGGTCCGGTGGATGGAACACCGCGAGGTGGCAGATCATCGCGGTCAGCAGCTCGGCCGCCCCGGCCTCGTCGCCGCCGACAGCGATGGTCGGAAATGCGCGCAGCTGAACGAGTTTGGGGCAATCATGGACGAGGCCGTGGGTGCGCAGGAATTTGGTCACCCACATGTGGCTGACGGGTTCCAGATGCGGCGCGGGAGCGGCCTGCCCGCCGGCCATCTCCCCGCTGGTGTTCGGCTTGAGCAACCGGTCGACCGCGACCTCCGCACCGATGCCCACGCGGACGGCGGTGAAGAAGTCGGGGTTGCCGTTGGTCTGCCGGGACCACTGCCTGCTGGTGCCGATGATCGACAACAGATCTTCCGGATGCGGGGCGTGGTAGCTGAAGAACGCCACCTGAGCCGACGCCGACGATGTCACGCGGGTCCGCAGGCCTGCCAGATACCGCAGATACTCCTTGCGGTCGGCGTTGACCTCGGGGACCTTCTTGCCGCCCGACCCGCCGCCGGCCATCATGCCGAACGCACCCATGATCATCATCAGCGGCATCATCAGCATGTACGGCGACAGCTGCCGGAAGCCGGTGAAGGCCATGATCGCGATCATGCCGATCATGCAGCCGCCCATCACCCACGGCATCGCCTTCTGGAAACCCGAAGGCGGGATCTCGATGCCGAGATCGTCAGGGGGAGCGACGTTGATCTCGCCCGGTGTCAGACGCGGACCACGCTTGATGGTCGGGGTGAATTTCCGTGTCGTCATGAGCCTGTCTTGTCCTCCACCTTGCGGGGCTTGGGATCGGAGGGCAGCGTGTCGTGCTCCAACAGTGCCGCGTCCTTCGACAGCACCGGCCCCTCCACCAGCAGGCTCACCACCGGCCAGGGCGCGTTGCCCGGCGCCCCCAGACCGAGGTTCTTGGCGGCGTCGGCGTTGGCCACCCCGTACCGAACCCCTTGCGGATCGATGTAGAAGAGACCCTCGCCGACCTTCGGGTCGGGGGATTGCAGCCGGACGAACTGCCCGCCTTCGATATAGACCGTGGCGTCGCCTTCGATCTGCTTGACGCCCGTGCCCCTCACCGCCGACGAGATGGGCAGATGCCGCCCTGCGATCACCGTGGTCTTGGCGGACTGATCACCCGGTTCGCGCTGCCAGGCCCAGCACAGCACCGGGTCGTCCTGACGTAGCAGGATGGTCATGGGCTTGGCCGGCAGCGGCGAAACATACACCTGCTCAGGGATTTTCGCGACGACGCTGGACTCGACCGTCGGCGGCGTGATCAGACCGTAGGAGTTGGTCGCGCGCAACGCCGCGGCGGTCGTCTCGTTGACGCGCGCGACTCCGTCGGTGAGCACGACATACTGCTGGTTGCCGGATTCCGTCGCGGTCTGGAACACCGAACCGATCACCAGATTCTCCGGCAGCCCAACGGTATTCGGCGCACCGGCGGCCACGATTTGCGGCAGCTGCCACGGCCCCATGTTGGGCAGTGCGTTGAACAGGCCTTCGGAGATCGGCGTGGCCTTGGCGGTGACCGGGATACCGACCGCGGAGGTCACCGCCCGGTCGGACAGATCGATGGCGTGCCTGCCGACATCGTTGACCAGCCAGTTGGCGCCCTTGAACGTCACGAGCATGCCCTGGCTGGGGCCGAGTGGCCCGACAGACATGTCGGTCACCAACGACCGGATGAGGACCGACGTTTCCACTTCCGGCGCAGCGCTGTCCGGCTTGGTCACGGTGTCGCACAGCGACCACGTGGAAGCCGGAACACCCGTGGGAGTGGCGTACGGCGCGCCCGGAATGCCGATCGGCTGCCCCTTCGGCATCCGGTTCAGCTCTTCCGACTTGACCACCGTGGGCTCGTCGCCGTGTCCCAGTGCCAGCCGCGCTGAGGTGAGGTTGTACACCGGACGCAGCAGATCCGAGCCGGGCAGCATCACATAGAGCTGGTTGGTGGTGCGGTCCACCACCAAGGTGTCACTGCCGCGCTTGCCGAGCGGCTTGAAGTACGCCAGTGCGACTGCGCCCAGGCAGACCATCACGGCGATGACGATGCCCGTCGACACCGCGCGGCTGTAGAACTGCAGCGGGTCGTCGAACATCCGGGTATCCCGGCGCACGATCGCGTGCTCGACCCGGCGCAGCAGAAAGCGCCAGCCGCTGACCTGGATCTTTGTTGTGAGTCGGAACCCTGCCATCGCCTGTTCTCGCCTACTCGCCGACGTTCAGTCGGCTGTGCACCGACGCGATCGCCGATGCCATGTCTTCGCCGTTGATCTCGCTGAGCTGATCCACGCCCAGGCTGTCGAGGTCCAGCGTGCGGGCCAGCCGCATGTCGCGGTTCTGTTCGCCCGCCTCCACCAGCTGGCGTGCGTAGCGCCCGTTGCCCGCGATGTCCAAGGCAGGCTTACCGTTGAGCCTGCGCTGGCTCAACAGCGAGGCCGCCTCGTACACCCGCTTGGCCGCGGTGTCGTCGAGCTGTGAATCATTGGCTTTGGCAATGACTTTCGAGATCTCGACGATGTCTTCAGGTGCGTAGGAGTCGAATTCGATGCGGGTCGCGAAACGCGAGCGCAGACCGTCGTTGGCCTCCAAGAGCCGGTCGATGTCATTGCTGTAGCCCGCGATGATGACCACCAGCCGGTCGCGGTCGTTCTCCATGCGGGCCAGCAGCGTGTCCAACGCCTCGGTGCCGAACGGATCGGCACGCCCGTCACGCTCCTGCACCAGCGTGTACGCCTCGTCGATGAACAGCACGCCGCCGAGCGCCCGGTCGATGGTCTTGGCCGTCTTGACCGCCGACTGCCCCTCGTACTCGGCGACGAAATCCTTACGGGACGTCTCGATCAGCTTCGGCTCGGCGATCACGCCCAGGCCGGCGAGGATATTCGCCACCACGCGCGCGATGGTCGTCTTGCCGGTACCCGGGGGGCCGGCGAAGATCATGTGCTTGGAGGCCTGGGCGACCTTCATGCCCCGCGCCGCGCGGATCCTGGCCATCTGGGTGGCGGCCCGGTAAGCCTCGATCTGTTCCTTGACCCGGCTCAACCCGATCTGCCGGTCGAGTTCGGCTTGCGCCTCCGCGAGCAGCTTCTCGCGGCCGGAGGTATCGGCCACAACGCTGTTCGGATCCCAGGGATCCTTGCGCGACGCAATGGCCTCAGCGGTGGTGGTCTTCAGCCGGTAGGTCGGATCATTAAGCGCAGCAGTGACTTTCGGTTCCGGGAAGTTGGCCTGCAGCCACTCCAACAGCACCCGGGCCGACTCCTCGTTGCCCTCGTTGCGACGAGCCATCGCCAGATACCAGGCGATGGCGGGGCCGCACGCGTCGCCGACGGGCGTGTCGTGCGCCTCGGTGAGCCTGCGGTCGGCCTCGGTGAACAACCCGAGGTTGGCGGCCGCGACACCGTGGGCGACGCCCGCCGCCGCGGCGAGGAACTTGTCCGGCCACCCGCTGGCACCGCGGACCTCGTCGATGACGTCGGTCCAGCGCTGCGCGGCGCCATAGATGACGGCCTTGACCCACGCGACCAAATGCTCCGAACCTGCCGACGGGGCGCTCTCGAGCGCCTCCATGGCGTCGGCGTAGTTGCCCTGGGACGCCTCCTGCACCGCGAAGCCCATGGTGATGGCCAACGGCGAGTTGATCGGGTAGCTGATATCCCTGCTGAACATGCCGCCGATCGGAATCCGCGCGTTGAGGCTGTTCATCGAGATCTCGGCGGCACCGGCGAGCTGTCCGAAGTTCGACCGCGAATACCACGCCCGGAACAGCGTCACCCGATCCATATCACCGCACCGGATGCGCCCGACCCAGGCGTCGCACGCCGATTCGTCGTAGTTGGTGATCTCGGTGAACACCTCGAGGGCCCGGGCCGGGGAACTGGCCAGCATGCCCACGGCGCTCCCGAACATGCCTGCGAGATGGTCAGCCATTTTCTCCTCCGTAGCGGGTTGCGAAGATCTGGGCCCGGGCCGCATCGGACTGTTCGGGCGTCGGCAGGTTGAGATCACGGGTCAGGAAATCGCGCGTCGCGAAATCGTCGTGCCCCTGCTCGCGCATTCCTTCGAGCATGAACGAGTACTGGGCCGAGCGGGCGTCCTGCGTCGCCAGCTCGGCGATCACGAGAATCTCGTCGATGAGGTCGGATTCGGTCATGTTGACGGCCTTGGGCGACAGGTCGATCTGCTGCACGCGGCCATCCATGTACGCGGTGACCGTCACGGTCCCCGGTGGGTTGGTGACGCTGAAGATCGGCACGTCGGGTTCGTCGCTCTCGACGTCGATGGCATCGAGCGCGGAGAATCCAGGCTCGACGTCGTCGGGCGTCGGCGAGGTGCCGACATGTACGTCGATATCCGAATCGTCGTCGGCTTGTTGGTCCGGGTACGCAAAGTCGATCGCCGAAAGGATGTCCTGATCGTCGTCTTCGTAGTCCCGGTCGTATGGCGGAGACTCACCCACCGTGGCGGCCTTTCTCAGTGAAGATAGGAACTGTCCGAATCGGTCTTGTCGAACCAGCCACCAGAGGGCAGGAACTCCATCAGCCCGTCGAGGGCACGCTGCAGGTTGTCCTGCGTACCGGACAGGAAGCTGCCGTACAGCTCACCGTTGACCTTGCGCGGGATCGAGACGATGCGGCCCGGGGCAGAATCCAAAACGCCTGCGGCGACATCTGATTGGGCAGTCGTGCCGCCGGGGAGGCGTTCACTGCCGACGATCTCGACCCAGCTCTCGGGCTCGGAGATGATGCTCGCGTAGGCCCGCGCCGAGTTGGGCGGGATGCCGTAGCCGATGAGATCGTCGGCGGTGCGGCATTTGGCGAGCTGGTCGGCGACGCCGGTGAGCGGTTCGACGTTGGCGGGATTACCGGTGCCGAGCACCGTCATCACCATGCCGGCCATCCCCACCTGCGGTGCCACCCGCTGCAACACCAGCATCTCGTTGTCCCGCGCGCATACGACATGTCGAGCCCCCTTACGACACACCACGAACCGGATCATCTTCCCACCCAGGTTGCGGCGCCACCAGCGCCCTTCCAGAGTGCGATCCGCTCTGCTGAGAGTGTCGAGCATGGCAGCGACTTCAGGGTGCGGGTTACCGAAAACGTCCAGTACGCCCTGCGCGGTCAGGTCCCGCTCAACCTGCTCCCAGACAATCTGGCGCAGATCCACTTGCGGGATGTTGAGCCGGATACCGAGGGATGGCGGGAAATCCGTCAGACCCAATTTGTCGGCGATCACCAGCATGCCGTCGATGGTCACCTCGACCGCGACGACGTCGTCGTAAGGAGGCGCGTCCGGATCAGCCCCGTGCACGGACGTCATCGGGTTTGCTCCGCCGGCTGTCCGAACTTGTCGGTGTGCGTTTGCAGGGCCGCGGCCCCGTCTTCATCGGTGTGGTCGTAACGCCGCGCTGCGGCGGTCAGCTTTTCACTCAGGCTCTCGGACAGCGTCGCCATGCTCAGGCCCGCGGTACGGCGAGCGTTCTGTGCAGCCTCGACCGCACCGGCCGTGGACGACGAAATCGGCCCATGTGTCCAGCGCAGCGAGCTGTCGACGCCGGTCACGGCCGCCGTTGCGGTGGCCAATTCGCCCGCGGCGTGACCTTGCCTCATGGACAGTTCGCGTAGATGTTCGGTTGCGACGCGCAAATCCTCCGACATGATTTCCCCTCGATCCCTTTCCTAGATTCTTACGTCCCCGTCACGGCCGTAGATCCAGGAGTAGCGCCATCCAATCTAACCGCAGCCGGAACACTTAGCTGAGCCTGTTCCAAATCAACTTCCGCCCGGGCCGGTGCACGGCCGGCGCCGCCACTGAATTCGCCCGCCCCGAGGTCCGGCGGCAGTGTCTTGGCGGCACCTTTGTCGGTCGGACCCGCACTGGTGACGCCTGCGCCGACGTCGGGTGAACCGGGATTCCCGCCCTTTTCGGCCGCCGGAGCAACAGCGCTGCCGCTGTCCTTCGCGTCTTTCGCGGACTTGTCGTCCTTCGCGTCCTTCGCGGACTTCTCGTCCTTGCCGGACTTCTCGTCCTTGCCGCTATCGGCGACGTCGACCTTCTCGGCCTGGTTGTCCAGCGTCGCCGAATACGGCTGCGCCTGCCCGACCCCTTGCGTGACGCCCTGGACGGTTTGCGTGGCGGCCTGCACCGCTGCCTGCAGCGCCTGCGACGCCGCCTGGGTGATGCCGCCGAGAATGCCGCCGAGCGGCCCGAGTATCGAGCCGACCATGGTGCCCGCCATCACCGCCCCCATGTCACCGCCTCCCGCGGCCGTCGGGCGCGCCGGGCCCGACGCCGACGAGGCAGCGGGTTGGGGTGGTGCAGGGGCCGGTTGGGATGCCTCCCCGGGTGTCGCGGCGGCCTCCGGGGCCGGTTTGGCGGATTGGCGGCCGCGAGGCACTGGCGGGGCCGGTGTGCTGCCTTCGATATCGCGCTCGTCGCCCTCGGGCTTGGTGTCGCGCGCGATATCGGCATATTTGGCGACGGCGCCGTGCAGTTCGGCGGCGTTGGCATCGACGTTTTGCTGCATGGTGAGCAGTTGCTCGGTCGAGGCTCCGACGGCCCGGGCCACCACTGCGATCTCCGTTGCGGTCTGCGCAGCCTTGCCGACATATGGAATGTTGCCGATGGCCGTGGTGACCTGACTCATGTCAGCCAGCCAGTCCGATTGCCCGTCCAGGTTTCCGCGGGTGGTCCAGATCTGCTCCGATTCGCGAGCCAGCACCGTCGCGACGGTGTGATCGGCCTCGATCATCGCGGCGGTACGGCTGAGCTGCTCGTTGTTGCGGGCCGCATAGGCGCTCGAACCGCTGCTGTGCCACGAGTCGTCGGGAAATGCCGACTTCAGCGTGGCGCCCGCCTTGCCGAGTTGCTCGGCTCCCGTGCCGAACATGCTGCCGTTGTCCGGCGGGCCGGTACCGGTCGTGGTCTTCATGCCTTCTATGACGTTGCGTCCGGCATCGAGGATGCCCTCGCCGGGCCCGCGACCCTCGATCGATTCCTTACCGGTTTTGGCGATATCGCCTGGCACTCCCATACGCAGATCCCCCTCGACGCGACAGACGTTACCAGCGCGCCATAGGCCGTCTGAGCACCAAATTTCTGCCCAAATCCGTTGCCGTCCGGCGACTTAACCTGCGCATATGGAATTGACGTCAGGGTCGGCGTCATATGGGCGGCCGACGCCTGGTAGCCGGTGCTGCCACCGGCGGCTGCGGCGAGGCGGTGACGTAGTCGATACTGAGGGCGGTCGAGATAGCCGTCGCGTGACAACCCGAGGAGATTCAGTCGTGACCGACCCCGACGACACCCTGCGTAGAGAGCTCGGCTGGACGGGTGGGGAGGACACCGATTTCGAACCCGACACCGGGCCGACGCGCCGCCCGCGGCGGGCCCCGGAGCCGCCTGCACCGTCACTGCCCGGCCGGCCTCCGGTCGACTACGTCCCGCCGAAGTCACCCGCCTCGAACGACGACGACTCGCGGGCCGGGCATCACGAGGCCTCCGACCCGCCGCAGACTCCTCCAGAGGAGCAACCCCGCACCAGCTTCCGCGAGCCCCCCGCACCACAGCAGCCGCCTCAGCAACCGGCGCAACAACATTCCAAACAACCCACGCATCCACCGCATGACGGACGCCCCGCTCCATCGGCGCCCTCGCGGCCCGACGGCAGCCAATGGGAACAGCAGCCCAGCTGGCCCGTCCATCAGCAACGGCCTCAGTCACCACCGCAGCCCACTCACTCCACCCCGCCTCCGCCACCCACCCCTCAGCCCCATCAACCCTTCGGGCCGCAGCCCGGGTCACCGTGGCCACCCGAGGGCGGATTCGCACCCGAGGGCCACCCCCAGGCCGCTCCGCCGAGCGCGCCGGGCTCGTACGCCGACCGGATCAGGGTCAACGATCTGGTACCGCCCCGCCGTGAACCCCCGGCAGGGGGTTGGCGGCTGCTGGTCTACAAGGCCTCTTTCGGTTTGATCAACCCCGGACCGTCTGCCGACGATCTACGCCGGGCCGAGCTGGAAGCCAAGATCAAGGGAGTGCTGCGCGGCCACTACAAGGTCGGCGTCATGGGCAAGGGCGGCGTCGGTAAGACCACCGTCTCTGCCAGCATCGGATCGGTGTTCGCCGAACTGCGCCAAGACGATCGCGTCGTCGCCATCGACGCCGACACCGCTTTCGGCAAGTTGGGCAGCCGCGTCGACCCGCGCGCCCAGGGCTCGTACTGGGAACTGGCCTCCGACAAGCACCTGGAAACCTTCGCCGATGTGCGCAGCCGGGTCGGCAACAACGCCGCAGGTCTTTTCGTCCTGGCCGGCGAGGGCACCCCGGCCCGCCGCCGTGTCCTCGACGCCGCGATCTATCGCGAAGCGACCACCCGGCTCGACCGGCACTTCTCCATCTCGATCGTGGATTGCAGCTCGACGATGGACTCGCCCGTGACCCAGGAGGTACTGCGAGACCTGGACGCCCTCATCGTGGTGTCGTCGCCGTGGGTCGATGGCGCCGCCGCGGCAGGCCAGACGCTCGACTGGCTGGCCAACCGCGGCATGACGAGCCTGCTGCAGCGCACGGTTGTCGTTCTCAACGATTCCGACGGCCACGCTGACAAGCGGACCCGGTCCATCCTGGCCGGGCAGTTCGCGGGACAGGGCCAGGCCGTCGTGGAGGTGCCGTTCGACGGGAATCTGCGGCCGGGCGGCGTGATCGAAGGCACGCGGGTGATGACGCCCGCCGCACGCCGCAAGTTCCTGGAGATCGCTGCGGCGCTGGCCGACCACTTCCCGTCATCGGACGACCGGCACCGGGAGCGGTACTGACCGACGGGGTCAGGCCATTGCGTTGATCAGCGCCTCGATGGCGTGCACGGCGGCGGCATCCACCGGGTATTCGGCCTCGGTACGGCTGATCGCGTCCTCGGGCACGCCCGCTGCCTGCGCCATCTCCCCCATGGTGAGGTTGGCGCGTCGCCGCGCGGCGTAGAGCCGCTGTCCGAGCGTCGCGCCCGGCGCCGCCGCGGCTCGCATGGTGAGCTCGTCGATCTGATGCCGGACTGCACTGAGCGCCTTGATCAACGCGGGCGTCACCTGGCTGATCCGGGCGGCCCGTGATGCCACTGCCTCGAGCTGGCGCAGGTCGGCGAGGATCGCCGTGACGCGGGGGGTGAAATCGGGATCGCTGACCGGCGGCATGGCGTCCATGGTCGAGCCGAGTGTGTTGGCCGCGGTGAGCACCGCCTGGGCGATCAGCGGCACCTCGGCATTCGCCGGGGCGAATACGGGGGCACTGGGTGCCACCTCGGGCTCGGCAGGCAGAGTCGCGGCGGGCGGGGGCGGCAGCACGGGTTCGGCCGGGACCGAGCCGCCCTGACGCAGCCGTGCGATGGTGCCCGGCGGCCAGCGCAAGACCTCTTCGAGTTTGAGCCGGGTACGTTCGCGGGGCCAGCTGCGGCCCTTCTCGAAGGCGATCAGCGCACCGGCATTGATGACACCGTCGGCAGCGAGACTGCGCTGGCTGATGTCGAGTTCGCGGCGGCGCGCAGCGGCAGCCGCTCCGGCGCGGATCAAGCCGACGTCGAACTCGCCGGTCGCGAGATCGAACTCCGCATCGGTCATCTCCGGATGGTTCCTTAGCTGAATGAGCTGGAGCGCTTGGCGGCCCGTGATGGCTGCGTGGACCCATCGATTCTAACCCCATACCGCAGCACCGCTACGACTTGGGTTTCGGGATTTTTCCCTAACCGCACCAGTGCTACGGCTTGGCCGGAAGGGTAGCCGTACCCATGCTACGGAGCCGGCATCGGCCGCTTCATTTGCCATCGGTGCTGTTCATGCAGGTAATGACAACTAGGTAGTTTTACGCTTGCGGGCGAACCAAAACCGTTTCGTAGCGCCGCAACGGTTTAAATTTCTCCAAACTGTTGCACTGCTACGGTTCTTGCTATAGCGTTCCTCTCAACGCGGGACACCCGCATAGTCCTTACGAGGGGAGCAGCACAAATGACCGCATTGATGGCCAACGGAATCCCGCTCGGCGTCTGCACCGCCAACCCGGAGCGCTGGACCTCAACGCCCGACGACCAGGCAAAGGTCATCTGCCGGGAGTGCCCGCGCCGCTGGCTGTGCGCACGCGAGGCCTGCGAACTGCCGCGCGCCGAAGGGCTCTGGGCCGGGATCATGGTTCCCGAAGGTGGCCGCGGCCGCACATTCGCACTCAAGCAACTGCGTTCGCTCGCCGAGCGCAACGGCTACCCGGTCCGCAAGACCAAGCTGATCTTCCCGGAAGCCGCCTGATCCACCTGCCCTCTCGCTGCCGAGTTCGAGGGGACGGCGGCGGGAGGGCAGCAGTTCCACGCGGGGGAGGAATAGGGGCCCGGGGCGTGCTGTTGATGCATGCGACGGTGCCGGGCATTGCCCCGGGCCCCACACCACAACTGTCGCTTCGAGCGACCACTCGCCGCGAGGCGCAGTGACGGCACCGTCCCCCAACTTCTTTCAGCGCTCGAGCGTGGCGACTACCGCATCGAGCAGCCGGTCGACCTCGTCCTCGTTGTATCCCCGTTGGAACAGCGGAGGCTTCGGGAACGCGACGTTGCGCACATCTGCGGCGCTCAGGTGGCCGCGACCCTCGAGCCGGCGAGCGACGAGTTGCAGGAAGTCATCGACGGACTTGCGGTCGTAACCCCGTTTACCCACCGGCGGTTTCGTCAACGCGACATTGCGAACATCGTCAGCGGTCAGCGGCCGGGTCATGCCGGACATGCTAACCACGCATGCCGCACAGTGGATCGCACTACGGTGGCACCATGAGCAACACCGACGTCCTACCGACCGAAGTCACCTGCACGGCTTCGGCATTCACCGGCGTCCTGCACGCACGTGAGGTGCCGCTCGGCGGACCGCGGGCCCTGCTGGTGCGGCGGACCCTGCCGCAACGCGACCGGTCGCTGATCGGCGCATGGTGCTTCGCCGATCACTACGGTCCCCACGATGTCCGCGGCGGTACGGGCATGGACGTCCCGCCCCATCCGCACACCGGATTGCAGACCGTGAGTTGGCTCTTCCAGGGCGAGATCGAACATCGCGACAGCGCCGGCGTGCACGCGATGGTCCGCCCCGGCGAGCTCAACCTCATGACGGCCGGGGCGGGCATCTGCCACTCCGAAGTATCCACCTCTGCCACGACCATCCTGCACGGCGTGCAGCTGTGGGTCGCTCTTCCCGACGCCGACCGCGACGCCGACCGCGATTTCGCGCACTACGCACCGCAGGCCCGCAACGTAGGCGGAGCGACATTACGAGTCTTCCTCGGCGAGTTGGCCGATTCACGGTCGCCGGTACACACCTTCACCCCGCTGCTCGGCGCCCAACTCGACCTCGACCCCGGCGCCACCGTGACCCTGCAGGTCGATCCGACCTTCGAACACGGCGTTCTGCTCGACGAAGGCGACGTCGAGGTGGCCGGAACGCCGCTGGCGGTCGCCGATCTCGCATACCAGAGCCCCGGCCATCGCGAACTTCACCTGGTCAACCGCGGAGCAGGCCCAGCTCGTCTGATCATCCTCGGCGGCATCCCGTTTCCCGAGGAACTCGTGATGTGGTGGAACTTCGTCGGGCGCAGCCATGACGACATCGCCGCCTACCGCGAACAGTGGCAGGCCAATGACGCCCGCTTCGGCGACGTCGAGGGGTATGTCGGCCACATCGCCCGGCTGCCCGCGCCGCCGCTGCCCAACGCCAAGCTCAAGCCGCGGCCGCGCCCGACGGCCTAGCCGGTCGCGGCGTCGCCCAGGTACTGCGCAGTGCTGCCGCTCACCGGCATGTCAGGCAATCCCAGCTTGCGGTGATCCCAGCTCCGCAGCCGGCCGGGCACCACGCGCACCGCGATGCGGTTGTTCATCATCTGATCGACGAACGGCCGCATCTCCTCGGTGTAGGGACCCGTGTAGCGCTCCCATACGCTGATGCCCACGCGCAGTATGGTTTCCGGGTCGTCGACGATTTCCGCACGGCCGTCGATGGACACCCCGCGCAGGGTGCCGTAGGTGAGCCCATCTTCGATCATCACGGTGACCGTGGGGTCGCGGCGCAGGTTGACCGCCTTCTGTGACTTGGCCTTGGTCTCGAACCAGATCTCGCCGTCCAGCACCGCGTACCACATCGCGACGAGGTGCGGCCTGCCGTCGGCCTGCAGCGTCGCCATGGTCGCCGTCCGGCTGCGCTCGATGAATTCCGCGATCTCGTCGTCGGCCATGACGATCTTCGCGCGTTCGTTCTTACCCACGCACCAGCACCTCTCTGCTCATCGGATGGGATTCAGCTTCCTACAGCCCGATCGACCTATGGCACAGGGGTCTTGCCTACGCCGGTATCCGCGACAGAATCTCCAAAGCAATCGATTCCGCGCTCTCACCGAGATCGGCGCCCATCAGCGCCAGGTCGACGACGACGTTCGCCTTGGCCACGACCACGCGCGTGCTGACGAACAGCGCCGAATTGGCCATCGTGGCACTTACCAGCACGATCGACGGGTTCCGGTTGCCGTGCGTGACCGGCCCCACCGTGTAGTGCGAGGTGGGAGTGCCGTCGGTGAAGGCGACGGTCACCGGACCTGCGCACCCACGCCACTTCGCTTCGATATCGGAGACGAGTCGGCTTGCCACCGAGGGGTTTTCGTAGAGCACCACCCGCTGCTCGAGGCCACCGAGGCCGACCTTCTTCATGTCCCCGACGAGGTCGACCTGCCGGGCCGCGGTCGCGATGACATCGCTGGGAACAAACACCTCGGTGCCACCGCCGAACAACGCGGAGACGCACTGCGGCGGGGTGACGGTGATGCCTTCCGATCCGTTGAGTGCCGTGCTGTCGGTCGTCTTGTAGTCGTTGGCGGCGTTCGCCAATCGCTTGACGTCGTCGAGGGACAGCAGAAAGCCGGCCAACTGTGACGGGCTCACGGGTTCCGGCACGCTCAAGGTCGGGGTGGTGCTCGTCGCTGTCGTCGTCGCGGCAGGCCCGGGTGCCGGAGCACTGCGCTTGCCGGGTACGACGAGCCAGATCACCAGGGCTGCAACGGAGATCACCACAACGGCGGCCATCGCCACGAGGATGACGCCGCGCCGTTTGGCGCGCGGCGGCTGTGGGGCGGGCGCCGGGATGACCGGCGGTCCACCGTACGGGGGCTGCTGGCCGGCGGGATAGCTGCCGAACGGCGCCCCGCCGAACGGGTCGTCTGGTCCGCCCGGGTATGTCACGTCAGCCCGGAATCTTGGCGAGGACGTTGTTGACGGCCCTGATGTTCTGGTCGGTCAGATCCGCTCCGACCATCTGCACGTCGACCAGGACATTGGACTTGGCACCGATGGCCCGATAGATGCCGGTGGTCGAACCTATGTTGGTGTTGTGCACTCCCGTTACGGCGCCGCTGTTTTCGGGTGCGCCGAGGATGAACTTGGACCACTTGCCGTCCTGGACGATAGTCCATGTCAGCGTCTTACCGGCGCACTGCTGCAGCAGCGCGATGTAGTTGGTCAGCGTCTTCTGCGCGGCGGCTGCGTCGTCGAACACAGCCACTCCGATGCCGGCCTGGGTGTTGCCGTGGGGCCCAGAGGCATTCACCGACAGCACCGAGCGGTAACCGCTGTCTTTATACGGCTCCGGGGTGAACGAATTCATCGACACCACACATTCGGGCGGGTCGAAGGTCTGCACAGACGATGAGACCACCCCCACCTCGTCGCCGTTGCCTGCATCGGTCAGGTCCGGGTTGTTCATGAGTTGGCGCATCTCGGCCAGGCTCGGCAGCAATCCGGCCATGTCCGCGGGTGCGACCGGAGGCGGTGGTGGCGGAGGCGGCGGGGGCAGGCTCGTCGACGTGCTCGCCTGGACGGACGTCGTCGTAGTGGTCTGGGCGACAACGATTTTCGAATCGGAAGCCGAGGGTTTCACCGTGATCCACACGACGAGGCCAACCACGGCCGCCACGATGAAGGTGTACGACAGCGCCACCCCGATGAGGGCACGGTCGTGGCCGCGCTGCCCGGTGCGCTTGACCTGCGACAAACCGAGATGGCCGAGCACCGCGCCGATCGGGGCGAACACGAATGCGAAAACCACCGAGAGCGTCGCGAACGTGTTGACCTCGCCGGAGGGTGACGGTGGTTGCGGCGCCGCCGGTATGACCGGCGGACCGCTGTAGGGCGGTGGCGGTGTCGGCGGCAGCTGGCCGAACGGCATGCCGCCGAACGGGTCATCGGGAGGCGGGTAGGTCATGTCAGACTGCCGATCCGCGCGAGGATTTCGGCGGTGATGGTCTGTGCGCCGTTGCCGAAGTTTCCGCCGAACACCGCCACATCGACCAGGACGTTGTTCTTGGCGGCGATGACCCGGACGTTGCGGAAGTTCGGGACGCCCGGGGTGTCGGTCACGATACTGCTCAACACCACGATGGACGGATCCTGTGGTGAGCGGGTCAGCGGGTCCACCTGGTACTTGATCCAGTTCTTGCCATAGTTCAGAGTCTCGGTCAGCAGGCCGACGCACCCACGCCACAGATTCTCGATATTCGCGGCCTGCTTGGTTGCCGCAGATGCGTTCGGGTACAACACCACTCGTTCTTCGACCCCGCCCAACTCGGTCGTGGTCAACGGGTCAGGCAGCACGACCGACCGTGAGTACGTCGCCGTGGCACCACTGTTGACGAATATTTCGCCTGCGCCGGTGAACAACGCCGAGCGGCAGTTGTCAGGCTGTGTCACAACCCCTTCGGAGGCGTTGAACTGCTGCTTCTCGGTCACGGCATAGGCGGTGCTCGTCGCGTCCGTCGCGCGCTTGACCTCGTCCATGCTGAGCAGCAACCCGGGCAGTTGGGCCGAATTCACCAGCGCAGGCGCCGCCGTCGTGGTCGGCGTCGACGGAGCCGTCGAGGTCGGACCGGCCGCCGGGGTGCTCGACGAATCGGGAATCACGGCCCAGATCACCAGCGCGGCAACGGCTATGGTGGCGACCCCGCCGAAAGCCGCCAGCATCACAACTGACTTGGATCTGCGCGGCGGTCGCGGCGGCGGCAGCTGAGACGGTGCGGAGATGATCGGCGGACCATCCGGTGACTGACCGAACGGCGCCCCGCCGAACGGATCCCCCCAACCCTGCGTCACTCCTACAGCACCCCGAAACTCGACGTCACCCACCGCACCGGATCAGCGCACCGGAACGGCGCGATGCCCCGCGAGTGCAGCCGGTTGCCGCTGGGCGGCTGCCCCAACGCGGATACGACGAAATAGCGGTTCTGCAAACGCATTCCGTTCGAAGGGTTCTCGACCGCGGCGACGATCGAGCCCGCATTCAGCCGGGTCAGCAGGCTGCGCACCTCTTCGTGCATCAGTTGACCGCCGACCTCGTCGTACTGCTGACTGTCGGAGGTGTCCCGCAGGTAGGCCGCGCCCGCGTTGGACATGATCAGGCTCCACTCGGAACCCTCGACCTCCCGCAGCACGCGCAGCGCGTCGAACTTCGACAGGATCACCGCAAGTTTGGGCTGCCCCGGCGCGACCGCCATCGTCACGTTGTTGAGCACTGATCGCGGATCGCCGCCACTGAACAGCTGAGCGGGCAGCAGATCCTGCAGCTGATCGCGAATCGCCTTGACCCGCAACGGGTCGAACATGAAGAACACCGCGTCGGCGTTCGCGAAGAACCGGAACGGCGGTGTGTGCAGATCACCGGACTCCATGTCCTCGCCCGCGACATCGCGCAGCACCAGGAACCGCCGCACGCCGTGCCAGATGCCGATCGAGAACATCAGAGGTTCACGCTGCGTGGAGGCCTGGGTGTGCACGGTCGGGGTCGGCGGGATCAGACCGCGCTGCACGTACAGCGGCGTCTCGTAGTTGGTCGCATAGGCCTGCGCGGTCGCCCGGGTGACCGGTTCCATCGACACACCGAGCCGTTCACACAGCAGCTCAAGCTGTTTCACCAACACACCGATGTAGAGGCTCTTGCCGGTGGCACGCGCCCCGGCCATGGCGATGCAGATGGCGTGCCCCTGCCGCCAGCCCTCGGGCAACACGTAGTGGCAGACCGGGCAGATCTCGACCGCCGGGCCCTGCAACGCTCGGCTGGCCTCCGCGGTCGGTGGCGGCGGTCCGTTGTACCCCGGCGTGCGGGTCCAGGTGTAGAGCGGGCCGCAGTCGGCGGGCGCGCCCAGGTACGCCGTCGCGACGTCGTCGCGGTAGCGCGTACCGCCGGCCTGAGCGGACAGTGTCCACAGATGCTGGTTCGGGTTGAGCGCCGAAAAACAACGCGGGCATTTGCTCATGGGGCCAGGGCCTTCACCAGCGACGCCGTGATCCGGTCCAGCACAGGCGGATGCGCCAGCAGCTCGGCGGTTGCCTCGTTACCCGGCCGCGGTGCGGGCAGGCGCGCCCCGGCAGCGTCGAGCCTGCGATCGTTGGACAGCGCGATCACCGGAAACCGTTGCCGCACCGCGCTTGTCGGATAATCCGCGCAGACCACCACGCGGGACCGCCCTGGGGCCAGACGCGACCAGCGGGCGCCCGCCGACCAGCGGGGCGTCGCTCGTCGGACCGCCTCCGCCAGCTCCGCACTGCCCGACGCGGTTACCGGGACCACGTCCGCGCCCACCAGGACCGCCGAAACGTTGCGCACACCCACCGCATCGGCCACACCGACCACGATCTCGGTGGCCGCCACCACGCTGCCGTCGGCGAACCAGCTGCGCATCGACGCTGAGGTGTCGAACGCGATCAGCACCGCACCGTCGGACTCGCCCGGCCCGCGGCCGGTGATCTTGCGCGCCGAGGTTCGCGCGGCGGTGGCCAGGGGACTCAGCTGCGTATCGGCGACCGCGCTGACCGAGATGTCGATCTGGGTGCCGTCGGGGGTCAGCTTGGCGAACGTCAGCCCGGTGTCACCGCTGACGTCGATCGGGTCGAACATCACTTGGACCGGATCGACGTCACCGGGATTGTCGTGGGCGATCGCCAGGTGGATGACGGTCCCGCTGCCGAACCGGTCGGTGCCCACCGGGCGCACCGACACCATGACCGGGCCGGTGAGGCTGGGCAGCAACGCCTGATGCGCGCTCGAGCGCACCACCGGCTGATCGGGTCCGCCGTGCACCTCGAGGGCGGCGCCGCCGACGGCGCCGGTGATGGACACCGACAGCGCCTGGCTGGGTATCTGCACCCGCTGGTTGCGTGCGTTCACCACATAGATCGGCATCAGCGACTCCCCCGCAATCTGGCCGCCAGCGACGGTTGTGCGTCATTGCGCCGGGCCAGCAGCCTGCCCACCATCTTCCGGTACCGCCGCACCGTGGGATCCGAGGCATCCCCGGACAGCTGTGTCATCAACATCGTGACCGCGTCGACGTCGCTCTCCTCACCGGGCATGCCTGCCGCCACGCGTTCGGCCAGTTGCCCCATCAATTGATCGATCACGTCCAGTTGCTGCTGGGCATCTTCGGCCGACGCGACGCGCAGCAGTGTCACCGCAAGCACGGCCTGCGGCGCCACCTCGTAGCCGTCGACCAGCGGCATCACCCGCGCGATGGCCTCGCCGCCGAGACCGGCATCGGCGGCCAGGACCGTGCAGGCCTGCGGGTAGGGCTGGCCGGCGATGACGCCCAGTAGGGCGAACGTCAGCATGCGTACAGCGAAGTCGTGGTGCACACCGCTCGGCTCGGTATTGCTCAGGACCTGATCCCAGAACGGCAGGTATGCGCTCTGGTGGGTCTCCACGTACCGCTGGTGCATCCACATCTGCGGCTCGATGTACCGCACCGCCGCGCACGCCACGGCCGTGCTGTCGCCGTTGCCGTCGATCACCCGGCCTGCCAGCTCGGTCAGCGCGGGCGAATCCGGCGCGCCTACCAGCGTGCGCACAGTGCCGGACCCGGTGATCGGGTCGGCACCCAACGCCAGCAGGAGGTCGGCCGGATCCCACACCGAGTCCGCGACGGCCTGTTCGAAATGCGGGGACGCGGTCGCCTTCAGCCACCACAGCTGTGCCCCGGAATCACCCGGCTCGACAGACCCGCGCCTGCCCGCCCGGATACCGCGCAGCGCAGCGCGGATCCAGGTCTGGTCCCACGGGCTGGCATGCGCCAGCTCGTCGGCGCCGGGCAGGGGCGTCGCATCGGCCAGCCAATCGAGCAGGCTGTCACTGATCGCGGTGCCCTCGACGTCACCGCCGGCCCGCAGCAAAGCAGCGCCGATCGCCAACCTGCCGTCCGCGTCGACGCGCTGGCGCATCTTGGGACCGCGCACCGGATCGTCGAGATGCGGCACCACATCGTCCAGCAGCGCCGGGGCGAGGCGATCGTCGGCGACCCCTGCCCGCAGCAGCAGCTCGATCACCCGCAGCTCCCGTTCAGGGCCTTGGTCCCGTGCCGCGGCCAGCCCCGGGCCGATCGCCGACTGTACCTGCGAAGGCGTTGGTTTCCCGTGAAACAATCTGGGCCCCAACGGGATAGGGCCGAGTTGCCCGAGCCAGGTGTCATCGGTGATGGCCCGGCTCAGATACGTCGCATCGGCGAAATCGGCTGCGGGCCCATCCGGCAGTTCCTGCACGGCGCGCCAGGCGTCGGCAGTGCTGGTACCTACCACAGCCGACAGCACGCCGGCGATGGTCTGGGCGGCCTGCGAGCCGGCCGGGACGTCCGGAGGCGAGTGGGCAGCGATCACCTCGTGCGCCTCTTCGACGGCGTCAGCGAACTCCGGGCGGCCTGCCACCACCATCGCAGTCGGCCACGCGGGGTGCAGACCCTCGTCGTGGACCTGCTCGGCGACGCGGTCGATGTCGTCGAGCAACCGGCGCGCCGAATGTGGTTCCAGGAGCACCACCTGGGCCATGGCCGACCAGTGCGTGGCCTCGATGGTGTGCCCGCGTGCGGTCCGGTGCGGATCGCCGTCGAGCTCGCCCATCGATACCGCTTCGGACTCGCTGATCACGACGACGCCTGCGGGCACGGCATCCAGATCACCGATCGGCACGGCCGTCAGCAGCTGGCCGCTGTGCAGTGCCAACATGACCTGATCGGCCCGGTCGAGCGTGGAAAAGCTCAGGGTGGCCGCGGTTCCGGGCGACATCAGAAAGCTCACCAGCCCGATCCACTGCGCGGCCGATTCGACCGACTCCGCGCCGAGCACCACCGGCGCTCCCCCGTCGAGCGCCCCGGCCACGGCATCGAGCAGCGCGAACAGCGTCGCCAGCCGCCATGTGCTGGTGTCCAGCGCGAAGGCCACCACGCTGTCCTTGGTCACCACCGTGCCCGGCTCGGGTGGGCTGTCGGGGATGGTCGCTCTGCTCACCGCCGCCGCGCCGTACGGGCGCGCCCACTGCGGCGACCGCCACCACTGGATGGGCCGGCGGCGCGGTGCTGACAGCGGCGTGCGGTCCAGCACGACGTGGGCGAACACATTGCCGGGCCTGCCGGTGCTGTCCGATCCCGCGGGCACGGTGTGCCAGTACCCCGTACCGGTGTCGACCCTGCCGTAGGCCAGCCGCCGCGGTCCCTGGTCGAGCTGTTCGGGTGTCGGGTAATCGGGCAGCGGCTGCACCGGGCGGAACACCGTGCGGACCCCGGCGATCAGCTGCTGGGTTTCTTCCGGCGTCAGGTCACCGGTGGTCTGCTTGACCTGCCATCCGCCTGCCGAACCGACAGCATCGAACGACGTGTAGGCCAACTGGCCATAGCGTGAGGTCATTGCGCCATCGCAGTCAGCCGCAGACTGTCCACCGGCGGATCGAGCAGGGCGATCACCCGTAGCCGCTCGGCCGACGGGGTGTTGACGAACAACCGGATCCAGCCCTGCAAGCCGCGCACGTTGGCTGCCCACAGCTCGCCGGTTCCCGACGTGGTCAGCTGCGACCAGCGCAGTTCCTTCGACGGGCGATCGGCGAACTGCCCCTGCGCATCCAGCGGGGCCACGTCGACGGCTTGACCGTCGTGGACGCTGAGCGGTATCCGCTGTGGATTGTTGACCAGCACGAACGCGGGTGAACCGGGAAGATCGTGCTCGGAGCGCATGGCGATGGTCGCGGTCGTCGGGAACCCCTGCGGGTCCCGGCCGATGCGCACCGCGTACTGCAGCCGCAGCAACCCGTGGTACTCGACGCTGGCGATCGCACCGGTCACCCGGCGGCCACCCGAGAACGCCACCGGGGCCAGGTGCAGCGAGCAACCACCGACCGGGAGCTGCCCGGTGAGCTGCATCCCGCCGTACTTCTCGTATTCCTCCAGCGAGATCTCGAACGACTTGCCGGTCAGCCCGCCCCGCGGGTCGTAGCCCTTCGGGGCCAGATACAGCACCACACCGGCCGCGCCGTCGGGCCAGTCGAAGGTCAGCACCTGCTTGTTGCAGTACTCGGCGAGTTCGATGTCGCGGATGGCGCCGGTCCGCACCGATGACAGCGTGCGGCCCACCAAGGCCCGGCCGGCCAGGATGGTCACCGGGGTGAGGTAGGCGCGGCTCCAGTCGGACGGCCAGGACACCCCGGCCATCAGCGCGCGGGGTCTGCCGTCGGGCCCGGTCTGGGTGACCACCGGCTGGGTGAGCCGCAGCTCCGGCGTCAGCCCGACCTGCTCGAGGGCGCCCTCGGGCAGCTCGGCCGATTCCGCGCCGGCATTCGGCCCGTCCTGGGTGCGGTAGATGACGATGCGTCCACCCGCCGGTGGAGTCCAGGTCAGGTCGAAGGACGAGCCGTCCACCCCGGTCGCCACCGCAAGGTCGGTGACCGGGGCCAGCACGGCGGAGATCTCGATGTCGGTCTCGACGGCTTCCGACAGCCGCAGCACCCCGTCGACGTTGGCCGCGCAGCGGGCGCGGTACTGGTAGCGCTCACCGCGAACGGGCTCGGAGTCGACGAAGCCGTTGAGGTTGTCGCTGCCCGCGAGGATGCGGTACTGCGGACCGTCGCGCCCGGCCTCGGCGGCCGGTACGCGGTAGACGTAAACCGAGCTGACCCCAGCAGGCACGGTCCACTGGCCGATGACCCGGCCGGCATCCTCCCGGATCGCGAAGTCGGTGATCGGGCTGACCAGCACCCCGGCGGCGTAGAGCATCGGCTGCGCGGTCAGGGCCTCAGCGCGCGTGGCCCCGACGTTGATCCAGACCTGGTAGTGCCGGACCGCCGCGGCGGGTGGGCGGGTGTCGGCCGCGGACGTCGTATCGGTGGCGGCCACCAGATCGGCGCGGTCCGGTGAGTACGGCGGGTTGTCCTCGGAGCTCACCAACCGGTAGAGCACGACGCCGTCGGTGCCCTGCAGCGGCGGCCAGCTGATCTCCATGGCACCACCGGCGGCGCTGCGACGCAACGCGATGTTCTGCCGGGGCGGCTGCTGCTGACCGAATGTGAACGGGGTGAAATCGGCTGCAGTGAGCGGTGTTTCAGCCGCCGGGGGTTCGGCCTGCGCTGACACCGGCTCGGCCGGTGGGGCCGGTTCGGTGGGGGCGGCCGGCGCCGAGGGCGGCGGCAGCGTTCCCGAGGCCCCGGCCGGTGGCAGGGTTCCCGACGCCCCAGGCGGCGGCAGCGCCGCACCAGTCGACGCATCGGTGGTGCGGTGTCTGCCCGTGATCGACGTCTGCTCAGTGGACGACGTGTCCAGTTCGGAGAGCACCCTGGCCATTTCGTCGGCGTGCTCGGCGACGGAGCCGGGCAGCATCGCGCGGATCTGTTCGACGTCCGTGCGGCCGGACCTCAACACGAGACGAAGATGGGCCTCTTTGAAGCTGCGGGCCGCCACAGCGCCGGAATCGATGAGCTGCTGGCGCCAGGCCAGCAGGGGTGCGAGCCGAGGATCGGCGTCGTCGGGATCCTCCCGGTGAAAGGGATCGGGGCTGGAATCCTGCATGTCAGAACACCATGTCCTCCCCTGGCGGCGCATCGGATTCGGTGCGTCGAACCATCATCGTGGGCTCGTCCTCGCCACCTGGCGCGACGGGCACCGGCATTTCGAACAAAGCAAAATCGTACGGCGGCAAACCGTCGCTGGCCTGAACAACGACTGCCCGGTAGCCCAGCCCGGCCCGGATCACCACCGCGTCGTCGACGGCAACGCCGGAGCGGCCTGCCGTCACGGCCGCATTGGTGAACAGGGACGCGTCGAACGGAGCGGCCCGTCCCGCGCGGTGGTCGGTGAATCCGGCGCCGAACTGCTGCGCGGGCACTTCCCGGTTCAGCGTCGGGACCGCGACCGTGCCGGTCAGCGCGTCGGCGAGGCCACCCGGTTGCCCACCGGCCTCGTCGGCGAACATCTGCTCCACGCGGGCCCACAAGGCGTCGGCGCCGGTGGGCCGCACCCGGCCCTGCAGCACTGCCGCCGACCACTGGTCCAGCCCCGATCCCGACCCGACGCCGGGGAGCTTGAACAGGGCCGCGGGCTCCTCACGAAGCCTGCCCGCGGCCTCGCCGAGCATGTCCTCCCACGGCTTGGTCAGCCAACCCAGCGCGTAGAGCCGACGCTGGATGCCGTGGGCGGCGTTGTCGGCCTGGTCGGCGCTGGGCGTGGCGACGCCGATCTGGGTGGACCGCGGCAGCCCGTCGACGAGTTGGCCGACGGCCGCACGGGCCGGCGGAGCCACGCCGAACGGGGCACGCAGCACCGCGCCCAGCGTGCGGCACCACGCCAGCAGCTGACCGTAGGCGGAGGTCAGCCGGCTCAGATCCTGCACGGCGTTGCGCAGGTTCGCATGCATGGTCTCCAGCTGATTGAGCTGCGATCTTCGCAGGTTCATCTCGGCGAACAGGTCGCGTTGGCTGAGCATGAACAACCCGAGCGAGACCACGATGTACAGCACGATCAGCGATGCCCCGGTGATCAGGGCGAACTTCCAGCTCGACCACCCGATGGCGGCGACCCCGATCAACGCCAGCAGCACCACGAACAATGCCGCGGTGAACGTCTTGAGGATGGTGCCGACCGCCTGCTGACGCTGCCGCAGCTGCTCGTCGACCGCGTTGCGGTCACCCATCGACTGGATCTGTGACACCAGGCCGGCCACCTCGCCGCGGGCCCGCTGCATGAAGTCGGCCAAGATGGTGCCGACCTGCCAGGCGTAGCTCTTCGCCGCCGCGGCCTGCCAGCGGTCGAGCTCGGTCCCGGTGTTGCGGGCCTCCACCCCGGCAGCCGGGTCGGAATAGGCGTGCTGCAGGCGCTCGCGCACGTTGGCCGCGCCGAGCACGTCGGCGCCCTCGATGGCGGTGACGCCGATGACCGCGGCCAGCGAGGTGGGAATGCCGCGGAATTCGTCAGCCGCGCTCGGCACGACGTCGGCGGCGTTGAACACCACGCCGACCGCCGATCCCACGGCGATCGGGTCAAGGCCTGCGGCTCGGCGACCGCCGTCTGCCAGGGTCAGTGCGCCGTTGACAAAGTCCGTCCACAGCGCACTGAGGTCCTGCTGGACCAGGTGTGCGCCTTGGCCGCTCAGCGCGGTCTGCAGGGTTTCCGCACTGCGGCCCAGGTCTTGCCAGTCGGCCTTGGCGGTGTCGGCGACGACGGCGAACGCCGAGTCGGTGCGGCCGAACACGGTGCCCTGCACCGTCGTCGCCACCACCGAGGTGACCGACCCCATCACCGCCGACAGCCACGCCGACGGGGCACTGCGCAGCGCGGCGCCCATGAATTTGAAGAACATCTTCAGCGCGGCCCAGATGCCGATCGCCTGGGTCGGCGCGGCGTCCGCGGCCAGCCGGGGGCCACGCAGGACGTCGCGGTGTTTGGTCCACAACGCCCGCGCCATCGACTGCGCGGCCGTCGGAACGTCTTCGACATACACCACGGGCACCTGCCCACCGCGGGGTAGCGGCAGCCGCCCCGTCGGGTCGAACAGCTGCGTGCGCAGCGTGCTCTCCACGGCGGTGGTGTCGAGCCTGCGGTAGAACGCCCGCACCGCGCGCACGGTCTGACCGGGCAGGATCTCCATGGTGTCGAACGGGCTGTCGTCGACCCCGGCCCACAGGCCGGCGATGCCCGCCACGACCGGCGCGGTCTGTTGGGCGATGTCGAGCGGGTCGGTCAATCTGCCCCACGGCACCGCACCGAGGCCCGGCGCGGCCGAATCCTCCGGGGCGATCAGCAGGTTGTGCCAGCCTTCGAGCACCAGCGCCAGATCCGGCGCCGTCGGCACGGAATGTCCTGGCGTCAGCAGCAGCCGCAGCAGGCTGATGCGCGCGCCCATCGAGGTGCTCCGCACGATCTGCTCGACGGCCTGCTCGGCGGCCAGCGGCGCCCGCTCGGCAGCAGGTGCCTCGATGGGGACCAGCACCGCAACCCGGATCCGGTCGTAGCGCTCACCGGTCAGCAACTGTTGCAGCACAACAGGTTCGGCGTGGCCGTCGCGGATCAGGGTGGCCGGTGTGGAGGCTCCGCCGACATCGCCGGCGTCGACCCACGCGAACGGGCTCAACAGGCCCACCGCCGAGTAGTCGGCCAGCACGGCGAGCACCTCTTCGCATGCGCGAGGCGGTGCCAGCAGGACGGTCAGCGACATCGTCAGAACGTCCCGCCGTCGGGGATGACCACCGAACTGCCCGCGTCGTCCAAAAATGCTGCGGCACCGGCCTGCTCGCCGCGCGCGAGCGCGTCGGCCTCCCGGTTGACCAGCTTGATCAGCGCATCGGTGGCCCAGTACACGTCCGGGGCGACGTCACGGAAGATCGGCGTCTTGGACGCCTTCGACCGGGTCGTGATTGTCGTGAACGCACCTTCCGGGGTGGCTCCCGGCGTGTCTGCCGGCAGGTACTGCGCGGCGACGTCGCGGACACTGCTCAGCCAGGTCTCCGCAGCGGCACGGCGCTCCTCGGGAGTCTGGGCCGCCGCAATCGGGCCGACCCGGGACGTGACGCCCTGCCCGGACGACCCCGACCGCAGGAACTCGCGCAGCAGCCCTGCCGCGGACAGCTCGACGATGCCGCTGGCCGGGTCTTGGCTGTGCGAGTCGTACAGCTCACGCAGCGCGCCGTAGGGCCGCAGTGACCGCATCACCGGCGGCTCGTGCGACGTCGCGATGGCCAGCAGGATGCCCTCCAGCACCGCGGGCAACCAGTCGTAGGACGCAGTGAACGCCGACGGCGGGGTGAGCAGCGGGTTGGGGAAGGCGAGCCACTGGTTGTCGGCGCCGTCGTAGATGCGGACCGGGTCGTTGTACGGCGAGGCGGGGATCTGGATGCGGCCCAGGATCTGACCGAGGAACCAGCCCGCGGTCATGGTGCGCCGCTCGTCGTCGGTCATCGGCAGCGACGCCGACAGCGGCCGCGAGCGCCGGTACCGCCAGAACTGGCCGCGGCCCGGGCCAGCGGTCTGGGCCCACTGCTGCGCGGCAGGCTTGAGCACCGAGTCGAACGCCAACGGCGAGTAGTTCGGGTACGACCCGAAGATGTCGATGCGGGTGACGCTGTCCTCGTCGGACAACGAACGGCCGTAGTTGTCCTTGGTGGCCTGGTCGATACGCGGGTTGGCGCGCAGTACTTCGGCCAGTGCGTCGGCCACCGGCTGCCCGGCGAACGGCACCTCGGAGAACTTGTACCGGTACTCGACCTGTTGGCCGGGGTGCACCCGTTGCAGCGCCTGATCGTTGACGCTGGCCAGCGGGCGGGCCAGGGAGAGGGCCTCGTTGAACTTGGTCGCGATGTCGCGGCGACGCGTGCTGATCTCGGATTCCGCTGCGCCGACACCCTGCACGTAGTCGCGCAGCGACACCCGGCAGAACTCCTCGAACGCCTCGCCCGGCCGGCCCACGTAGAGCCGCGCGCGAGCCAGCAGTTCGGCAGGCCGGGTGTGAATGTCGAACTGCGCCATGGCCGGAACGCGCGGCCGCCCGGTCTCTGGGTCGGTGCCCAGCGCCCGGGTCACCCATGTCGAGGTGACCTCGGTGAGCCCGCCGGGTGCGGAGACGCCGCCGGTGGTCTGCCACTGGCCCAGGATCACCCGGGTGCTGGCGTCGTCGACGGCGGTGCGCAGCGGGATCATCGCGTGCGCGCCCGCCACAGCCTTGGGCAGATCGGTCTCATAGCGCTGCTTGAAGGCCGACGAACTGATCAGCAGCACCTCGTTGTTGGCCTCGGCGAAGCGGGCGGGCACCAACTCGTCGGAGTCGGCGGGCCAGGCCACGTACTGGTCGGTGGACAGCCGGGCCAGGCCGATGTCCGACGGCGGTTCGGCGCGCGCCTTCTCCAGCAGGATCATCGCTTCACCGAGCGAATCCCGCAGCGGGGCAAGCAGTTCAGCGCCCATCACCCGCATCACATCGGCGATCCGGGCGGCCGCGTCGGCGTAGAGCTGGCGGCGCACCGAGGACCGGAAGCCGTCGAGCGCCATCGCCAGCACCTGGTCGGCGTTGGTCATCACGCCGCGCAGCGAGCGCAGCGCGGCGTCGACCTGCGGAGGAACCGCGACGATGTCGGGCGGGCCCATCGCGCCCAGTTGCGCGACGCCCGGCGCCAGCACGTCGTCGATGTGCCTGCGCAACCGGTCGACGAGTTCGCGGGCGTACGGCAGACCGAGGGTCGCCGCGGCCGCGCCGACCACCTGCTCGAGGTGCTCGGCGAATTCGCGGTGCCAGCTGTAGGCCATCGCATAACCGATCTCGGCGCAGGTGCGGGCCAGATCGGCGCGCCGGTTGAGCACCGCCTGGCGGAAGATCGGCACCCACTGCTCGGCGGACATGCCCTGCGGATTGGGCAGGAAGCCCCGCAATTGCCGTTCGATCAGATTGTTGACCGCGCCCGCCACGGCCTCGGGCGCGAACGCTCCGGTGGCGATCCAGTTGCCCAGGATGCCGACGCGCGTCTGCTCGTCGCCTGTCTGATCCGGGATGCGCAGTTCACCGCAGTGCGTCTGCCACTGACTGCTGAGCAGCGTGTCCAACTGCTCGTTGCTCGACGCGGGGTTGCCGTGCTGGATGTGCCCGAACAGCAGCTTGTCGGCCGCACTGCGAGCCAACCGCTGCGCGGCGTACTCGGCGTACCGGTCGCGGCCCATGCTCAGGCTGGAGAAACCATAAGTGCCCCAAGGCAATACATCCCACGACGAGATGCCCCAGCCCAGGACGTCCCGGTCGCCGACCGGCGATGCGGTGTTACCGAGGTCGTAGGAGACGAACTGATCGCTGGCCTTGCCGCTCATCATCAACCCGGCCAGGCCACGCGCCAGACCGCGGTAGACGGCGTTCTGCGAACCGTCACCGAACAGCGTGCGGTCCGCACCGATGTAGCGGCCGACCGGGAACACGCGCGCGAACGGGATGGGTTCGCCGTCGCCGTGATGCTGGCCCAGGGCCCGCATGATCCGCACGTCGTGCTCGCGGGCGGCGCCGGCTTGGCTGGCGACGATCTCGCCGAGCATGGCCAGGGCATTGGCACGCACGCCGGTGCGGGCGCTCTCGGGCAGCGAATCGAAGATGTCGGGCGTCACCATGAACACACCCATGAGCTTGGGATCGAGCCCGGTGACCAGGGTCAGCAGCCGGCACACGTCCAGGGCCATCGACGCGCCAGCGCCGCCGGCCATCGACGACACCACCAGCACCAGCGGCGGCTCGTTCGGGTCGAACCGGCCCATGCCCGGCACGCTCGCGTTGGCCATCTCCGAGATGGTCTCGACCCGGAACAGCGTGTCCCAGGCCGACTGCAGCCGCGCGTGGATCTCGCTGGCCTTGCTCAGCGTGATCATCCGGCCGATCGCGCGGTACTGCCCGGCGCCCGCCGAGATCGGGTTGGTGACCTCCTGCGGGTTGCGCGGCGCCCAGGTGGCGATGGTGTCGAGCGCACCGCCCGCGGCGAGCCGCTGCGAGAGCGCCCCGTCGAGGATCGCGTAGCTGCTGCCCTGCGGACCGCAGCCGATGTAGCTGCCACCCTGGGTCGGCACGTTCGCCAGCCCCTCAGGCCCGGACTCCGCCGCGCTCGGGACGTCGATGTGCACGAATTGCCAACCGGCCAACAGCTTTTCGATGCCGGCGGCATGCAGTTCGGAACGCAGCTGGTCCATCATGAACGCCAACGTGGCGCCACCCGAACCACCGCATCCGACTACCAGGAATCGACGCATCAGGCTCCTCCACCAAAGGGGTCGAACGGATCAGAGTCATACCGCTGAGGCGGCGCCGGGGGCGGGCCGCCCCGCCGGTCATCGGGCGGCGGCTGCTGTTGCTGCGGCGGCTGCTGTTGAGGCGGCTGTTGCGGCTGCTGCGGTTGCTGCGGCTGCTGCGGCTGCTGCGGCGGATACCCGCCCGGCTGATAGGTGATGGGCGCCTGCTGGGTCACCTCATACGGGTCCGGCGGAGGCGGGTTGGCACCCGGCCGGTAGTCCACCGGGGCGTGCTGAGTCACCTCATGCGGGTCGGGACGCGGGGCCGACGGGGCGGGCCTCGCGGCGCTGCCACCGAACGGATCGGACGGGTTCGACGAGCCGAACGGATCCGCACCTTGCGGAGACTGAGCGTGGGAGCCGACCGGGGCCATCGGCGCCGGACCGCCACCACCACCGAACGGGTCATAACCCGTCGGAGCGCCTCCCCCGGCACCCTCGCCGAACGGTGAGCCGCCCTGGCCCTGATCGTCATACGGCGAGGCCTGCCCGGCCTGCACCGCGCGCAGGCGCAGACCGTTGAGCAGCTCGGGCAGCCGGCGGGCCACCTCTTCGAAGATCTTCTCCCTGGCCGCGGTGTCGGTGTTACCGCTGACCAGCAGCAGCACCTCGGCCTGCGATGAGGGTCCGCGCGGATCATGCAAGACCACCCAGGTGTTGTGCACGGCCAACGGCAGGACCGCATGCAGCCCGGTGCCGTCGGTGCCCGGCAGTTCGGAACTGACGCTCAGCAGGTTGCCTGCGTCGACCACGACGCGGCCCGCGCCAAACGGGCTGCGGCCCATCACGGCGTTGAGCGTGACACCCAGCACCGACAGCCTCCGGACGCCGTCGGTCAGCCCGGTCACCGGCTGCACCAGGTCGGTCTCCGCCATGGCGAACGGTTCCCCGTTGCGCAGGGTCATGTCCTGGTTGACCTCGACGGGGATGCGCTCGGCCAGCAGCGGGGTGTTGGGAATCTTGGTCACCCACCACTTGGACAGATACAGCAGGCCCAGCGGGATGCCCGGGCCCAGCAGCAGCGCCGCGATGAGCACCAGCACGAAATTGGTGGTGTTCAGCGGCTTGATCAGCGATGCCACGAACGGCACGTCGACGGTCTGCCCGTCATCGGGGTGGTCGAGCGCCGCGACGTGTACGGGCACCGTGCCGTTGAGGCCGCCGTGCCCGTCGTGCTCGGTGCGCAGGGTGACCTGCAACTGCCCGGTCTGGCCTTCCTCGACCTTGAGGCAATTGCCCGACGAGTTCGACGGCGAGGTGACCGTCGCGGTGCCGATGTCGTCTGGGCTGGCCGTGGTCTTGATGGCTTCGCCGTCGGCGATCCACGCACAGCCCGGGCCGGTGATGGCCAGTTGTGCCGTCACGCCCTTGGCCGCCTGCACGGTGCCGAAATCGATCCGCTCACCCGGCGTGGGCAGCCCCAGCTTCGGCAAGATCTGCACGGTCTCGGTCTTGTCCTGCGGTGAGAGTTTGGTGCCGGGAGCGATCTGCACGCCCGCCGGGTCGACGGCCGGCGCCGTCGTGACGACCAGCGACATCTTGAGCGTCGCGCGGCCCGGGTTGATCTTCGACAGGTCGGCCTTGACCGGCTTGCCGATGTCCTCCTTGGCCGCAGCGTCCAGCAGCGAGATGGGTTCCTTGCCGTCGGGCACGAGCTGGACCGTCATCTCCGCGGTGCCGGCCAGGCTGTCGGTCGGCACCGGCTTGCCCTTGGCGTCGACCAGCCCGAAAGTCAGGTTGTCGACGGTCGCGCCGCTGCGCCACTGGACCTTGTCGGCGTTGAGCAGCGCCGGGAAGATGTCGGTGCTGATGTGAATGTTGACCTTCGACACCGCGTCGGCATGCTCGCCGGTGGTGTCGACGTAGACGATGGCCCACTGGCCCGCCCATTCGCCGCTGCCCGCGTTGTTGATCGCGATGGACTGCGCCGTTTCGGACTGCCATTCGTAGCTGACCGGCGTGCCACCGACCTCGACGTTGACCTTGCCGTCCTTCTTGGGCAGCTCGACGGTCTGGCCCGATGGCGACACGAGGTACGGGACGACGCCCGTCACATCGCCCGAGCCGAGGATGTTCACCGACTTGATCGACTTGTCCAGCACGAAGTTGTGCCGCGCCTCCGGGCACACCTGCAGCTGGCAGACCGGGCCCTGGGTGTTGATGCCGGGATCCGGGGTCAGCGAATCGAAGGCGAACAGCATGTCGTCGATGTTGGACACCGGATAGAAGTCGCCGGGCACGGGATCGGTGATGTTGCCGCACTTCATCCCGTTGAGGCCCTTGCCGGTCGCGATCGCGCTCATGACGTCGAAGTCGGCGGGGGTTTCCTTGGCGCCCAGACCGACGGCCAGTGTCACGATCTCAGCCGAACGGATCTGGTCGGCCAACCCACCCGCACGGCAGATGGAGTCGATCGACTTCTGTTTGGCCTGGTCCACGCCGGCCTGTGTGCTCAGGTCCACGCCCTCGGCGTACGGCTTGGTCACCTGGCGGGGCGTGAAGTCGATCTGGCCGTCGGAGAACCACGCGATGGCCTGGCAGCGCTGCCCGCCATCCGGGCCCTGCCCGCGCGCGGCCAACGCCTGCCGCGCTCCGTCGAGCGCCTGCCAGTAATCGGTGTCAAGACCGTTGTTCTTCGACTTGATCTCGTTCAGCTGCTGGGCCGTCGCGTCGGCGGTCGCGGCGGTGAGCTCACTCCAATCGTGTTCCGGCTTATAGGTGTCGGAGAACCCGGCCGCGGCCACGTCAAGCTTTGCGTCGACTCGGTCGGCGTAGCGGCCAAGGGTTTGCAACAGGTAGCGGGCCGCGTCCACGCGGGCGCCGTCGGGGTCTGTCTGCTGCAGGCTGCCCGACTCGTCGAACAGCAGCAGCAGGTCGCCGGTCTTCTGGGCGGCCAGGCACGCGCCGAATCGCTTCGCACCGCCCGACGGCGTTTCCGCCGACGCCACCGGCGCCCAGCCCATCAACACGACCGCCGCGGCCAGTACGGCCACGACGGCGATTCTTATGCTCCTCGCGTCCGCGGCCACGAACCTGATGATCCCCCGAGCCATCCCCTATAACCTGCCTGCCCACAGGGCGATCTGCCAGGCGCCGACGGCGATGCCGATGAGGCACACCGCCAAGACCACCCAGTACAACGTCGTCGTCCAGCCGGGCGCCGAATAGACGAATTCGGTCCTTCTGCGGGTGTCCACCCGGGTGTAGAACGCCAGCGCCCCGATCGCGACGGGCCCGGCCAACAACCACCCGGCTACCGCGGTCGGCCAGCCGAGGCCGAGGACCGCGCCGAGGACGCCGACGATGACGCCGAGCAACGCCAGCCCGAGCGCCACCGCGAACCAGACCAGCGGCGGGCCTGCGGTCTGCAGGGTTGCTCCCGGCGTCACGGCGGCGGACTGGCCGAACGCGTCGGCGGCTCCGTAGTTACCCGGATCCGGCGCGGAACCGAACGCGTCCTGAGGCTGCGTGTGCTGGGCACGCGGTTGCCCCGGAGGTTGCCCCGCCCACGGGTCGAAACCGCCGGACTGCGGCGCCGGCGGCGCACCGGCCGGTGCGCCGGGCTGGCTCTGCCGCTTCGGTGGTCCGAAGTCGCTGAAATCGAACGGGTTCGGATTGCTCATGACCGCCCCAATCCTCCCGTCTGCGATCCGGTCATCCAGGCGTTGGCGACCGCGCGAATGCGTCGGCAGCAGCCCGCTGTGGTTGCTGTGAACACCGGTCGGGCGGCATTGCACGACTCTATCGGAGACATCTCGGCCCAGGCCCCCGTCAGCTAACTTCTGCCCGGGTTGTCACAGCGGTCCGTTCGCATACGCGCGGAACCCATGTCAGCCGCGATAAGGCGAGATGCAGGCGAAGATCGTCTCGTCGGCATCTGCGATGAACTGGTCTGTGCACACGTTTGTCGGTGCCACCTTGTCGACGCGATAGACCCCCGGGATCGCCAGGCATGCCGACCGCACCATCGTGACCGCCTTGGCATCCGGGCTGTTCGGAGACGCCCCATGCTCCTCTACCTGAATACAGTCCCCGGCCCGCAGATCGGTGACGTGGACCTGCTGAGGCTGCGGCGGTGGCGGCGGCGCAGGCACGGTGGTGCGCGTCGTCGACTTCTTGGTGGTGGTCTTCGACGTGCTGGTCTTCGACGTCGTCGTCGTGGTGGTCGTGGTCGAGGACGACGAATCGTTCTTGTTCAGCACCAGGAACACGACGAGCGCGATGATCGCCACGAAGATCATCAGATAAGAAACCGTCAGCCCGATCAGGGCGCGTTCACGGCCCCTCTCACCGGTCTTCTTGATCTGTGACAGCGCCAGGTGCCCCAAAACCGCCCCGATGGGCGCAAAGACGACGCCGAAGACGATCGACAGGGTTGCCAGCGCGTTGGTCTGACCCGACTGCGGGCCGGGCGGCGGCCCGTATCCCGGCGGCCCCGGCGGATAGCCCGGAGGCGGGCCCTGCGGCGGAAACCCTGGCGGACCTCCCGGTGCGCCCGGAAATCCCGGTGGACCTGCTGGAGGAAAGCCTCCACCTTGTCCGGCGAACGGATCGTTGCCGAACGGACCTGTCGGGCCACCCCCGTACCCGCCGTATGTCATTTATCAGTCCCGCCGTCGACTACGCGTGATTCTGCGTCAAATTCCACCACCATTGCACACGGAATACCCGTCAATGTTGGTGCGGAGACTCGATCGTAATCGGCCCGCGTTTGCCATGCGTACCGCTGCGTGTTGGGCTGCGCCACTACCGCCTCCAGCCTCCTTCGGTGTTCCACGTGCAACGGCCGCCTTGAGCCTAACCCGGCCGGAACCCCTCTCCCGGCACCAAATGGGTTGCCGGGCTGGTCGGCTACGACACGTGGGGCGGCTGAGCCGGCACCAGCGTTAGCCTGGTCCGATGGGGCCTGTGATGCCAGCAGCGTTCATCGGGCACGGCAGCCCGATGAACGCCATCGAATCCAACCGGTACACCGCCGCCTGGCGGGAATTCGGCCGCTCGGTGCCCCGGCCACGGGCCATCCTGGTGGTCAGCGCGCACTGGTACATCAATGCCACGGCGGTCACTGCGATGCCGAGACCACGCACCATCCACGACTTCTACGGATTCCCGCGTGAGCTGTTCGACGTGCAGTACCCGGCGCCCGGCCTGCCGGAACTGGCCGAGGAGATCAGCGACACCGTTCATCCCACCTGGGTGGGCGCCGACGTCGACAGCTGGGGTATCGACCACGGGACCTGGTCGGTGCTGGTGCACGCCTTCCCCGACGCCTCGATCCCGGTGGTGCAGTTGGCCATCAACGCCAACGAACCCGCCGACTACCACCTGCAACTCGGGGCCAAGCTCGCCGCGCTGCGTGACCGCGGCGTGCTGGTGCTGGCCAGCGGCAACATCGTGCACAACCTGGCCGGGATGGACGCTGCGCGTCCCGACGACGGATACGACTGGGCGCAGCGATTCGACGACGCCGCGCGCGAGCAGGTGCTCGACTCCCCCGCCGACATCCTCACCCTCGACGCCCACCGCGACTATCCGCTGGCCGTACCCACCCCGGACCACTTCATCCCGTTCCTGTACTTCGCCGGACTTGCTTCCGCGGCAACCACTTCCGCGGAGGTGCTGATCAGCGGCTACACCTTCGGGTCGCTGTCGATGACGGCATACACACTGCGCTGAGGCCGAACTGTCGGTGGCCCGCCGTAGCGTGCCGTCATGACCTACTGGATCAACACGGTCAGCCGGGACCACGTCGCGCGCGGGGTGGCCGGCGGCTTCACCCAGGCCAACCACGGCAAGCCGCACATGCTGCGCAAGATGGCGCGCGGCGACTGGATCGTCTTCTACTCACCGAGGACCACCTTCCCCGACGGGCCACCGCTGCAGGCGTTCACCGCGATCGGCCAGGTCAGCGACGACGAGCCGTATCAAGCCGAGGTGGCCCCGGACTTGCGGCCGTGGCGCCGGGCGATGGATTTCCTGGCCTGCGAGGAAGCCCCGATCCGGCCGCTGATCGACGATCTCGACTTCGTGGAAGACAAGAAACGCTGGGGGTACCGGTTCCGGTTCGGCGTTTTCGAGATCGATGAGCATGATTTCGAGGTCATTCGTTCGGCCATGAGCCCACCCTGACCGCGCGCCTACACTCGGACCGGTGACAACCACGCAACGCCGCGGATTCAACGACACCGTCACCCGGTTCTGGAGCTTCGCCGCTCCGGCCTACGACCAGCGGTGCGTGCAGCGTTGGGTCTACCGGCCCGCTCAGGACGAGGTCATCGCCCAGCTGCGGCAGCATGGTTCGACCCAGATCGCCGATATCGCGTGCGGCACCGGCATCCTGGCTGACCGCATCCAGCGTGAGTTGCGGCCCGACGAGGTGTACGGCATCGACATGTCCGAGGGCATGCTGGCCCAGGCCCGCAAGCGGTCCGACCGGGTGCGGTGGATGTCGGCTCCCGCCGAGGAGTTGCCGTTTGAGGACGGTTTCCTCGATGCCGTGGTGACCACGTCGGCGTTCCACTTCTTCGACCAGCCCGCCGCGCTGGCCGAGTTCCACCGCGTCCTCGCCCCGGGAGGCATCGTCGCGGTCACGACCATCAGTCCACGCCAACCGATTCCGGTGCTGCAGGCGCTGTCCGCGGCGGTGTGGAGCCCAGCGCACAACCCGTCCGAGTCGGAATTGCTGGCGCTGTTCGCCGGCGCCGGGTTCACCGTTGCCAACCAGCACCGGGTCCGCCGGCCGTTCTGGACGCCGATCTCCGATCTGATCACCGTCGGGGTCAAACCGGCGTAGTGCCTGGCGCCCAATTTCGGAGTGCCTGGGCAAGAGTGGGTTTCGGTACAGGCAGGCGAATTCCGCTGAGGCTGGTTGCACGCACAACGCGGAATCGAACGCTGGCGTTCGCGCACCGGAGATGGTTCAGCTGCGACGGCGGAGCGCCACGCGCTCGCGTTATGGGCGTGCACGATCGTCATCACGTGCTATTGGCGTGCACCGGGATCCGTCTTTGGTTCGAAAATCCTAGATCGCCCGGCCCGCCCATAAGCGAATTCGCCTGGTGGCCAGCGTTATCCGGCCCGGCACGCTGCCGGGCTTGCGCCTAGTTGGGCGATGGTGGTGGCTCGGGTTGGAAGGGGGTGTACCACCACCAGTCGGCGCGTTCGCCGGTCGGTCCGCGATAGGGCGGGACATTCGGTGGCGGTGTGGTCGGTGGCCGCGCCAACGAACCGCCATGTAATTCTCGGCCGGTGGCGTCGGTGACCCTGAGCCGTTCGGCGGGACCGGTGATGGTGATGCCCCCACGGTGATGCAACCGATGATGAAAAGCGCAGAGCAGCACGAGGTTGCACAGTTCGGTGGGTCCGCCATCCTCCCAGTGGGCGATGTGGTGAGCGTGCAATCCGCGGGTGGCTCCGCAGCCGGGCACCGCGCAGCACCGATCGCGATACTCCAAGGCGCGGCGCAGCCGGCGGTTGACGGTGCGGGCGCGACGCCCCGCCCCGATCGGTTGTCCGTGGCGTTCGAACCACACCTCACACGTCGCATCACATGTCAGGTAACGCCGCTCATCCTCAGACAGCACCGGGCCCAGATGCAGGGCAGCAACGGGTTTCTCGCCATCGCGGTCGAGATCAACATGCACCACGACGGTGGTGTGTTGCCCGTGCGGGCGGGCCGCCACATCAGCATCCCACCCCGCCTCGACCAGACTCATGAAGGCATCCACGGTGGTCGGGAAGGGTGGTGCCTGCTCCGAGACGTGGTCGGCATTCTCGTGGTCACGTTTCCATGCCGCGATCAGCGCCTCCTGATGCGAGCGCATCCCGGCATCGAGTTTCGCCGCCTCCAACCGCGGCAGGGTGATCTGATACGTCGTGCAATCGTCATGCTCGACTTTGGTGAACGAGCGTTTGGGCTCCGGCACCACCGGCTCGGCTTCCGCTTCCGGGTCGGGGTCGGCCGGCGGTTCGGGTTTGGGTTCCAGTTTCACCGCGGTGCGCAGCTGGGCCACGGTCGCCACCGCGGCCAACTCCGCGTAGTGCGCATCGGAACCGTCGGCGGCGCGCTCAGCGATCACCCCCACCTGATCGAGCGACAACCGGCCCTCCCGCAGGCCCTCCACGCAGAGCGGGAAGTCCTCGGCTCGCCGCGCCACCGCCACCACCGTCTCGGCATTGTTGGGGGTGATCCCAGTCTTCCAGGCCACCAACGAGGTGATCGACCGGGCCCCGGTGGCGCCCCACAACCCGTCGCGCTCCAGTTCGGCGACGATGTCGACCATGCGCCCGTCGATCGCATTGCGCTGCCCGGCCAACTCCGACAACTCTTCGAACAACACCTCCACCCGCTGCGCAGGGCTGACCCCATCATCAGCGAAAGATGTTGGCTGCGAGGACATACCACCATTATGGCGGAGACCACCGACAAGTTTCGGGGCTCACCGCACACTATCGAACGCCGACTACACCGCGACGACAGCTTCGCCGAGCACCACAGAAACTGACGCCGCAACTCGACGACCGCAGCGCAAATATCAGACCGGCTCGGGCACCTTCAGATCCCGCCGCAGGGCGCTGAAATCGCTGATGGTCTTGGTGACGACGGTCGCGACGGGGCGGGCGTTGCGACCGGTCGCCTCGGTCTTGGACACCATCACCACGCCGTCGATGTAGGGCTGGATGGTGGTGGCGTTCTGCACGGTCGCCACGATCACCAGCTGGAAACCGAACTTGCGGAACGCTTCCAGCGCCTGAGAGGCGAACTGCGGATCAGACTTCGAAAACGCCTCGTCCAGCATCAACTGCGCGAAAACCGGGGTGTTGTCCCCGCTTTCGGGGCTGGCCAGGTTGAAGCTCAGCGCGCCTGCCAGGCAGAACGCCATCAGCTTCTCCTGCTCGCCGCCGGAGTTGTCGCCCGCGTTGCTGTGCGTGCGGATCAACTCGTCACTGCGCACATCCCACTCCGCGCAGTCGAACGCGAACCGGTTGCGCACGTCGAGCGCGTCGCGCGTCCAGGCGCGGTCCTCAGGTGTGTTGCTGGCCAAGCGGTTTCGCAGCCGCAGGATGTCCGCGTACTGATCGAGGATGGCCTTCTTGTCGCCGAGGCCCACCTCTGCGATGCGCCGCGAAATGGCCTTGACGATGTCGGTCAGCTCCGAGACCGCGGCCAGGCTGCGCGGGGTGGCCCGCAGCGTCAGCCTTGTGCCGCGGTTGAATTCGACGGCACCCAGCCCGGTGTTCACCCTGGCTATCTGGTCGCTGATCCGGCGGGTCTCCTGTTCGGCCACCCGGTGCAGGGTCAGGATCGCGTCGGGGGCCTGCTCGGTGATGAGCCGCATCATCCGCTCGTAGGCGTCGGGCAGCTCGCGTTCATCGATGTGGCGGCACACCGCGACGTAATCGTGCACCCGTTCGTCGAAGTCATCCGAGTCGTTCGGAATCGCGTCGGGGAACGAGGTGTCGAACGTGGCGATGATGCGGGCCAGTTCGTCGTATGAACGCCTGCGGCTTTCGGTCAGCTGGTCGCGTTCGCGCCGGATCGCGGTGAACAACGCGTCGCGGTGCGGCTCGGGATTGAGCAGCTCCAGCTCCACGGGGATCTCCGCGGCGTAGCGGTGCAGCAGTTCACTGATGGGTTCGGACACCGCGGCGGGCGCGAGCCGCTCCTGCAGTTCCAGCAGCCGGGTGCGACGCCTGTCCAGTTCATCGCGACGTGTCTGGATCACGCCGCGTCGGGTCATCAGGGTCTGGATGTTGCTCCAGATCTCCTCGGCCCGTGCGCTGAGGGCCTCGATGTCGGGATTGTCGGCCAGCAACAGCTCGTACTGCTCACGGAGGCGGTCGGCATGCCCGTCGGCGGTCTCGGTGTCGATCTGGCTCCACTGCGGATACTGCTCGTAGATCGCCTTGCAGGCCGCGGCCTGATCACGCCACTGCTGCCGTTGGCGGGCAATCTCATCCGCTGCGTGCCGCGCCTGCTGGAAGGCGTCCTCTGCTTCGGTCAGCTCGGCCGTCAACGCGTCCAACTTGGCCGCGATATCGCCCTGGTAGATGTATTCCGACGGTTTGATCGGCCGACGGTCGTCCTTGATGGCCAACCGATCGGAATCCTTGTACAGCCCGGAATCGGTGACTGCGCGGCGGAACCGGGAGAACACATCGGGGGTGTCGACGCAGATGTGGTCACCGGCGGCGGCGATCACGTCGGCTGCCTCGGCCGCACACGGATGCGCCGGGTCGACGACAAACAGCTTGCCCGCCAACGTGTTCGGTTCTGCCACGCGACCGGTGGAGGTCACTCGGACGTGATGCAGCGCCAGGCGGCCGCGCATGTTGGTCTCGTTGACGAAGCGCAGCACCTTGGCGTAGTGCTGATCGGGCACCAGCAGCCGCAGGCCGACAGGCCGCAGCACTTTCTCCACGGCCAGCCGCCAGCGGGCCTCCTCGGGGCGCAGGTCGAGCAGCTCGGCGACGTACGGCAGCTCCGCGGGGTCGATACCGACTGCACTGCAGATGTTTTCGCGCATGGCGACCGCCGACTCGGGCAGGGCCGAACCCACGTGCTCGACGCGCTTGAGCTCCTTGGCGGCGTTGTCGCGGACGATGCGGGCCGACTTCTGGGCGTACTCGGCATCGGTCGACGCGTCGCGGCCCCATTCCAGCTTGCCGAGCATCTCGGTGGCCTGCCGGGTGAGTTCCTCACGCAGATTCCAGAACTCGTCGGCGGACTCGGGCGGCTCGATGCCCTGCGCGCCCACCAGATCCTCGTAGGCCGCGCGCCGGCGCGAGACCTCTTCGGCCTGCGCTTCGGCCGCGGCCACCTGCGCCTGCAGCGGGCCGACGTTGGTGCTGGCGCCGTTGATCTGCGCGTTGAGCGAATCCCCTTCAGCCTTGGCCAGATTGAGCTGCCTGGTCAGATCGGCGTGCTCGTTGTCGAGCTGGGTTACCTCGGCGTCCAGGGTTTCGATCTGGGCCGGGCACTGCTTGAGCCGCACATGGTCGGTGTAGGCCCGCACCAACGGCTGGTCCACCAGATCGATGATGCCCAGGTCGGAGGATTCCGAGGTGTAGCGGATCTGGATGGCTTCGATGTCGCCGAGGATCTTGCGCTTGCGCTGCGCGACGGCCAGCAGCTCGCGGGCCTCCACCAGCGGGTCGATCTGTTTGAGCGCCTCCGGCAGCCGGGCCAGGCTGTCGGGCTCGTCGAGCATGAACTCGCGCACGAACTGTTCAAGCCCGCCAACGCTTTTCAGCGACTTGGCCTTGCCCAGCAGCTGCTGCGCGGCTTCGGACGCGCGGATGCCGATAGCCGCGTAGAGCTGGGCCAGGTACTGCGATTCCACCTTGGTGGTGAACTTCCAGCCGCTATTTATCCCGTCGCTTCGCTCGCCCCGGTCACCTTTGAACACGCCCGTATCGAAACGCCCCGCAGCCCAACGGTTGCAGACTTCTTCGATGTCGAGGTCACCGTCGCCCAGGACATATCGGCTCGACGAGTCAGAGCGGGATTCCCCGGTGAGCCACTTGAGCACGAGGCCGGTGATGGTGCGCCCGGTGTTGCTGCGGTATGTCACGCCGACTGCAGACCAGGTGGTCCCCTCACCCCGCAGGTACATCACCTGACTGGCTCCGCCGTCGCTGCGCTGTCCCCACGCGCCGCGGACATATTTGTCGACGGTGCGCCTGCCTGCGCTGGACCCGGCCGCGGTGTTGTCACCCGAGGCGTTGAAATTGCGTCGGTTGAACGGCAGGAAGCCCAGCGAAATGGCGTCCAGCAGTGAGGATTTGCCGCTTCCGGAGGCACCCGCGATCAGCGAGCCGCCTGCGCTGAACGGGATCGAGTGGTAGCCGTCGAACACGCCCCAGTTGATGATCTGCAGTCGGGACAGGTGGAACTGTTCAGTCGCGGACGGCATCGTCGCCACCCCCATTCAGCAGAGCCTCGAACTGCTGCTGCAGTTCGGTGATCACCGACGCCGTCATGATCGCGCTGATGACGGGGCTGACGGTGTAGCTGTCCTCGTCATCGCGGGTCTTGCGCAGGATGTCCAGGCCCGCGAGCCGGGCGATGGCCGCGTCGATGCGCGCGGTGAACGTGACGGTGTCGCGGTCGGTGTCGTTGAGCACTCCGGAGAACAGGCCGTGGATCTCATCGCGGGTGATCAGGAAGCTCTGGTCGCCACCGGCACGCATCATCTGCGCGAGGTGCAGGGCGAGGATCGAATCGTAGGTGCCGAGCGGTTCGCGGCGTAACAGCTTGATGCCCTTGGCGGATTCGTAGCGGGCCTGCTCGATGAAGGCGATGCCGATGTCGTCGACGATGCGCAGCTGCAGGTCGAGTTCGGACAACCGCACAGCGAGGTCGGAGCGGTACTCCTTGACCCAGCTGTAGACGTCGGTGTCGGATTCGCTGCTGATGTAGCGCCGCGTCAACAGGTGCTGCAGGGCCCAGCAGGCCCGGTCGGGCATCGCGCTGACGTCACCGTCGAAGCGCGGCCGACGCTGTTGCGGGGCCCGACCGTTGCGGTCGACCTCCGGAAGTGACGCGAAATCGATGGGCGCGTCGGTCATTTCGGCTCCTCGCGCAGGCGCTCGTCGGTCATTTCGGCTCCCCGTCGGTCACGATGCTGACCCCATAATCGGTTCGGTGAACACGAGGTGCGGTACCTCCATCTCGCGATCCCTGCCGTCCAGGGATTGGAATCTGACCGTGGTGGATGCCGGGGCGGTCGCCGCGTCGCCGGCCGTTCGAGGCTGCTTGAGCGCCCACGACCACAACACGATGACGTGGCCGAGGTACGCCGAGTCGAGCATTCCCACCGCTTCCGGCAGCGACACCGGGGCCTGCCGCAGCGCGGTGTTGATCATCTCCGACATGGCGGGTGCGTCCACCTGCGTGGTCAGAGCCGCGAACGTGGACAGGTCCACCTCGCCGTCGGCGATCTGCGCGGGCTTCGGCGCGGACAGGTCGTTGATCCGGAAGCTCAGTGCGCCGATCGAGCTGATGGTGTGCCGGGCCAGCGGCACATCGAGGTCGAGGCGTGAATCGGTCAGCGACACCTTCAGCAGCGCGCGGGCGGCGCCGATGGCGTCGTTGAGCTGACGCGCCACACCGCGGCTCTGCTCGAGCGTGCCGAATGCGGTGAACCGCTTGACCCGCTGGGCGCAGCGCTGCTGGATGCGTTCCACCTCGTCGATTTGATGCCCGACCAGCTCGAAGAAGCTCGCCATCACCTTGCGCAGCGCCGGGTCGAGCTCGGGCAGCGTGGCCGCGACGGTGGCGATGTCGGCCTCGAACTCGGCGCGCTGCTGCGGATCGTTGATCATCCGCAGGAACGCGCGATGCGAGTCCCGGCCTGCCGAATCCCAGGCCTCCTGGTAGTCGGCGTACATCTGGCGCTGGCGGTCGCGGTAATCGGCGTTGCTGTCGATCGGATCGTCGAGCGCGGCGGTGGCCTGCTCGATCATGCTGCCGTAGAGACCGATGTCGGTGATCAGCCGTTCCATCTGCATCGCGATGGCGCGCGCCTCGTCGTACATCGCGGTGACATCGGGGTCCGGCCGTAAACCGGCGTCGAGCTCATCGAGCTCGGCGTGCAGCGCCGCGATCTCGGCCTCGATGCCGGCCCGGATCCGGTCGGGGTCGTTGCCGACCCGCACCGCCACCTGCTTGAGCCGCGACGCGATGCCGTTGATGGACCCACCGGTCGCGATGGTGTCGTTACGGCGTACTCCCCGCACGAAATCCAGCGCCCGGCGCGCGTCCTGGGTCAGGTAGCAGACGTTGCGCTCGTGACCGGTACGCGTGTCGGCCACCCGGTGCAGCCAGCCCTGGCTGGCCCAGCTCTTGATGAGGGCCAGCCCGGACTGCTCGGAGTCGCCGAGCTCGGCGAGGTCACGCTCGAGCCGTACCACCAGATCGGTCTCGGCCACGGTGCCACCCGACAGGTGGCGTTCCATCAGCGTTGCGTACACGCCGAGGTTCAGAGTGGCCAACAGCCGGACTGCGCGCGAGCCCTGAACTTCACGGTTGAGTTCGAGTAACTCGGCGGCCGACAGCACCGCGTTGTCCTCCACCTGATTTCCCCCATGTCGTTCGCCAGACGGTCCAAGATAGGCCACGGCACCGACATCGGGTGAAATCGGGTTGGGCTCGCGCAGGTCAGGCCTGTGCCGCCGCGAGGCCCTACTCGGCGGCCGCCGCCAGGGTCGAGTTGAACGTCTCGCTCGGCCGCATCACCGCACTGGTCTTGTCCGGGTCTGCGGAGTAGTAGCCACCGATGTCGACCGGCTTGCCCTGCACCGCGGCGAGCTCGGAGACGATGGTGTCCTCGTTCTCGGCCAGTGCCTTGGCCAGCGGTGCGAAGTGCTTGGCCAGCTCCGGATCGTCGGTCTGGGCCGCGAGCTCCTCCGCCCAGTACATCGCCAGGTAGAACTGGCTGCCGCGGTTGTCGAGCTCACCGGTCTTGCGTGACGGGCCTTTGTTGTTGTCCAGCAGCTTGCCGGTCGCGGAGTCGAGTGTCTTCGCGAGGATCGCGGCCTTCTTGTTGCCGGACTTGTTGCTCAGGTCCTCCAGGCTGGCGCCCAGCGCCAGGAACTCGCCGAGCGAATCCCAGCGCAGGTGGTTCTCCTCGACCAGCTGATGCACGTGCTTGGGCGCCGAGCCGCCGGCTCCGGTCTCGTAGAGTCCGCCACCGGCCATCAGCGGCACGATGGAGAGCATCTTGGCGCTGGTGCCCAGCTCCAAGATCGGGAACAGGTCGGTGAGGTAGTCACGCAGGATGTTGCCGGTCGCCGCGATGGTGTCCTGACCCCGCATCGCCCGCTCGATGGTGTGCCGCATCGCGCGTTCCTGCGACATGATCTGGATGTCGAGGCCCTCGGTGTCGTGGTCCTTGAGGTACAGGTTGACCTTCTTGCGCAGCTCGGCCTCGTGCGGGCGCTCCTGATCCAGCCAGAACACCACCGGCATGCCGGAGATCCGGGCCCGGTTGACGGCGAGCTTGACCCAATCCTGGATCGGCGCGTCCTTGACGATCGGCATGCGCCAGATGTCGCCTGTCTCGACGTTCTGGCTCAGCAGCACCTCGCCGGTCTCGTTGTCGACGATGTTGGCGACGCCGTCCGCGGGAACCTCGAACGTCTTGTCGTGGCTGCCGTACTCCTCGGCCTGCTGTGCCATCAGACCCACGTTGGGGACGGTGCCCATCGTCGTCGGATCGAACTGGCCGTGGGTCTTACAGAAGTTGATCATCTCCTGGTAGATCCGGGAGAACGTCGACTCCGGGTTGACCGCCTTGGTGTCCTTGGTGCGGCCGTCGGCGCCGTACATCTTGCCGCCGAGCCGGATCATCGCAGGCATCGAGGCGTCGACGATGACGTCGCTGGGCGAGTGGAAGTTCGAGATGCCCTTGGCCGAATCGACCATGGCCAGCTCGGGCCGGTGCTCGTGGCAGGCGTGCAGGTCGCGGATGATCTCTTCGTGCAGTGACGCGGGCAACGACTCGATCTTGGCGTAGAGATCGGACAGGCCGTTGTTGACGTTGACGCCCAGCTCGTCGAAGAGCTTCTGATGCTTTTCGAAGGCTTCCTTGTAGAAGATCTTGACCGCGTGGCCGAACACGATCGGGTGGCTGACCTTCATCATGGTGGCCTTGACGTGCAGCGAGAACATCACGCCCGTCTTGTAGGCGTCTTCCATCTGCTCTTCGTAGAATTCGCGCAGTGCCTTGACGCTCATGAACATGCTGTCGATGACGTCGCCTGCGTCGAGTTTCACCTCGGGCTTGAGCACGATGGTCTCGCCGTCGGTGGTCACCAGCTCCATGCGTACGTTGTGGGCCTTGTCGAGCGTCATCGACTTCTCGCCGTGGTAGAAGTCGCCGTGTTTCATGGTGGCCACGTGAGTGCGCGACGCCTGCGACCATTTGCCCATGCTGTGCGGGTGCTTGCGGGCGTACTCCTTGACCGCCTTGGGCGCGCGGCGGTCCGAGTTGCCTTCACGCAACACCGGGTTGACTGCGCTGCCGAGGACCTTGGCGTAGCGGTCCTTGATGGCCTTCTCGTCGTCGGTCTTCGCGTCGCCGGGATAGTCCGGGACGGCGTAGCCCTTCTCCTGCAGCTCCTTGATGGCGGCCACCAGCTGCGGTACCGAGGCGCTGATGTTGGGCAGCTTGATGATGTTGGTGTCCGGAAGCTGCGTGAGCCGGCCGAGCTCGGCCAGGTTGTCCGGGACGCGCTGGTCCTCGGTCAGGTAGTCACCGAACTCGGCCAGGATGCGGGCCGCCACCGAGATGTCGCTGGTCTCGACATTGATGCCGGCCGGGTCGGTGAAAGCACGGATGACGGGCAGAAACGCGTACGTCGCGAGCAGCGGCGCCTCGTCGGTGAGCGTGTAGATGATGGTCGGCTTGTCGGAGCTCATTTCTTTAGCATCTCCTGGCGTCACGATGTCACGGCGGCTATCAGTATTGCGTCGGATACGACACTACGTGCGGCTATGCGCGAGCTGTTCATGTGCCCAGCGGTCCCAGTTAACGCGTGGCGGGGCGGGCGGTAGCCGGTGGCTCAACCCTCACGTGCGTAGCTGCCGCAGCCGCTCGATGTGCCGATCCTGCAGATCGGCGGTACGGGCGAGGAACTGGGTGATCAGCTGGAGTTGGTCGACGGTGTAATCGCGCAGCAGTTTGGCGCCGTCGGCGATCAGTGGGTCGATGAGTTCGTACGCGCGCCGGGTCGCCGCATCCGTGGCAGTGACGATCACCTTGCGCCGATCGCCCGGATGGGCCGTTCGCGTGACGTAGTCCAGTTTCTCCAACCGGTCGAGCAGCGTCGTCACGCTGCCGGTGGTCAGGCCCAGCCGGTCGGCCAGCATCCGCGGCGTCGCCTCGCTCTCCTCCCGGATCAGGATCTCCAGGCAGCGCAGGTCGGTCTCGTTGATACCGAGCACCCGCGCGCTTTCGCGGTCGAAGTCATCGACGGCGGCCTGATAACGCGCGATCGCATTCGCCAGTGCCTCTTCCGCTTCCATTCGTCTTGACAATCAAGTAACTCGACTTCCATACTATTTTTCGCTTGACTATCAAGATACTTCATGGTCATGGTCGCGGAAGGGATTTCGACATGACACGCGCACTGGTGATCGGCGCCGGCGTCGCAGGCCCAGTCCTGGCGATCGCCCTGCAGCGCATCGGTATCGAGGCGCTGCTGTTCGAACGGCGACCGTCGCTCGAGCACCGCGGCGGATCGTGGTTGACGTTTCAGGCCAACGGCATGGACGCGCTGCGTGCGCTGGGTATCGCCGAACCGGTCGAAGCGCTCGGATTCGAGCTGGAGACCATCAGCTTCGTCAACGGGAAAGGCCGCCGCCTCGGCCGCATGCCGCTCGCGAGCCCCCGTGCCGACGGCCAGCTTTCGCAGATGATGCGGCGCGACGAGCTCTACCGCACGCTGACCCACGTCGCCGCCGAACACGGCGTAGGGATCGCGACCGGTAAGGAACTCGTCGACGCACGCGTGACGCCCCGCGGAGTCGAGGCTCTCTTCGCCGACGGCGACCACGCCACCGGGGACCTGTTGATCGGTTGCGACGGCATCCACTCCCGGGTGCGCACCCTCATCGACCCTGCGGCGGTACCCCCACGCTATGTGCCGGTGCTCAACATCGGCGGTCACATCCCCGGCTTCACCGTCGACGTGCCGCCCCGAGAATTCCGCATGCAGTTCGGCACCCGCTGCTTCTTCGCATGGATGGCCGCGCCCGATGGCGGCACGGTGTGGTTCGCCAACCCGCCGATGGCCCGCGAACCCGCGGACGGTGTTCTCTCCGGGCTGCCGGACAGCCAGTGGCGCACCTGGTTACACGAGCTGATGGACGGTGACGTCGGCCCTGCACCCCGCATCATCGATGCTGCTCCAGGGCCTCTTTTCGGGTGGGCTACCTACGACATGCCCGTCGTGAAGCACTGGTCCAACGAACGGATGATCGTGATCGGCGATGCTGCCCACGCAACCGCGCCGTCGGCCGGGCAGGGGGCCGCCATGTCGCTCGAAGACGCCGTCATCCTCGCCAAATGCCTGCGCGATACCCGCGAGATCGGCGAGGCCTTTGCCCTCTTCGAATCGGCTCGGCGCACCCGCGTCGAACGGATCGTCAAATACGGGGCCCGGTCGGCGAACTCCAAGGCCGCAGGCCCCGTTGCACGCAGGGTCCGCGACGCGTTTCTGCCTGTGGTCTTCAGACGAATGGAACGCGACGGCGGACGCTCGATGGCGTGGCTTCAGGGCCATCACATCGATTTCGCCGAACCGATGAGATCTCCGGCCGCGGCCGCGAGGATGACGCTATGACGGTGGTTCTCGTGCACGGCAATCCGGAGTCCGACGCGCTCTGGGATCCGCTCGTGGCAGCGCTCGGGCGCGACGACGTCATCCGGTTGTCTCCTCCGGGGTTCGGCGCGCCGCTGCCCGACGGGTTCACGGCGACGTATCTGGAGTACCGCGACTGGCTCGAGGCGCAACTGGAGGGTATCGACGGCCCGGTCGATCTCGTGGGCCACGACTGGGGCGGCGGCCATGTCCTCAATGTCGTGATGCACCGGCCGGAGCTGGTGCGCAGTTGGGCCAGCGACGTCGTCGGACTGTTCGACCCCGAGTACGTCTGGCACGACCTGGCCCAGGTGTGGCAGACCCCTGGCGACGGTGAGCAGGCCGTGGACGCCATGCTCGGCGGCACGGTCGAGGACCGCGCGGCCCAGATGGCCGCGCTGGGCATACCCATCGACATCGCGACGCAGATCGCCGCGGCTCAGGGGCCGGACATGGGCAAGGCGATCCTGGCGCTGTACCGCTCGGCGCGCCAACCGGCGATGGCCGAGGCAGGCCGGGCACTGGAGAAGGCTCAAGCGCGGCCGGGCCTGTCGCTGCTGGCGACCGACGACCCCTACATCGGCTCCGACGCGGTGCGGCGGCGAGCGGCCGAGCGGGCCGGCGCCGAGACCGCGGTTCTCGAGGGCCTGGGGCACTGGTGGATGGTGCAGGACCCGGCGCCCGGCGCAGCCGCCCTCAGCGGATTCTGGGAGTCACTCGGCTAGCGGCCGGGTGTGACCGTCGGCGCGATGTACTGATACCACCACTCGGCGTACGCCTGCGCCTGCTGGGCATCCTGACGGAGTTTGCGTCGGGCAGTCATGTTGTGGCCCAACGCAATCCAGTTCATGATCAGAATCGACAGGAAGCTCCACCAGCCCAGCAGCAGATTCTGCGTCAAGGCGCTGCGCAGCGCCGCGTCGCACTGGGCGTAGGTGCCCGTGACGTGTCGGGTCTGGTTGAACCAGAACACGAGTGCACCGATGTGTGTCATGGCTGAGACCTGGAAGATCGGCTCGGCCGGCGGAGGCGGGTACTGCGGCGGACCCGGCGGCGCCGGATAGCCGGGCTGCTGCGGCGGATAGCCGGGCGGCTGACCGGGTTGTGACATGGGCGGACCTCCCTGAAAAGGAGCGCGGAGCGGGCTCTTGTCGAGAAGTCTAAGAGCGCCGCGACAGGTGCAGGCGCACCAGTTTCGGCGAACCGTGCGCCTGCACCGGACTACGCCTCGACAAGCGTCTCCACGGTTGCGGGCATCCTCTGCGCTGTCAGGCGGGTGTAGGCCAGATAGAGGACGGTGGCCACCACGAGCCCGACGATCCATGAGATGTCGGCTCCACCGAGATGCCCGACGATCGGGCCCACATACAGGCTGCTGTTGATGAAGGGGATCTCGGCGCCGATCGCCACCAGGTAGATCACCAGCGCCGGCCAGTTGACCAAACCGTATTCGCCGCGGGCCTTGAACAGTTCCCCGACGTTGTAATGACCGCGTCGCACAAGGTAGAAGTCCGTGAGGTTGATCGCCGTCCACGGTACGAGCAGATACAGCAGGAACAGGGTGATGTTCTGGACCGTCTCCAGGATGTGCCCACTGGCCAGCAACGTGGCGGCGGTGGCGATCGCGCCGGTGGCCACGATGAAGACCGTGCGTACCAATGCGGTCGACGAACCGTGGCCCTTGACCGAGATCGCGCTGACCGCAGTCAGATACATCCCGTAGGCCCCGTACGCCCCGGCCGGCACAGCACCGATCACGATGGCGAGCAGGATCACCGAACTCAAGCCCGGCACCTGGTTGCTGAGCATTCCGACCGCGTCTTCGCCGACGGCCTCGGCACTGATCGTGGCGGCCATCGCACCGAGGATCATCACCCACGACGCACCGACGGCCGAGCCGAGGTATGTCCACATGAATGTCGTCCGCGAGGGGGTGTCCTCCGGCAGATACCGCGAGTAGTCCGACACATACGGCGCCCAGGTCAGCTGCCAGGAGACGAAAAGCGAGACGGCCAGCAGCACGGTGCCGAACGTCGGTACCGGACCGGCGGGCAGTGTCGCCGGCAGATGATCCGTCAGCGCGAATGTCAGCACCGCGAACAGCACGACCGACACCACACTGACAACACGCGAGGACAGGTGCAGGAGCTTGTAGCCGACGATCGCGATGACCGACGGGACCGCGATCTGGATGACGATCGACCACGTGAGGGAGATATGTGCCCAGTTCGCGAGGGCCTGCCCCGTGATGACGCCACCCTCGATCTGAAACCCCATGTACATCAGCAGCACGAAGACCACCGGCAGCAATGCGCCGAGAAAGCCGAACTGGGCGCGGCTCTGGATCATCTGCGGGACGCCGAGTCGCGGTCCCTGAATCGAGTGATAGGCCATGAAGAGCCCGCCGACCAGATTCCCGACCAGGATCGCCCCGACCGCCCACGGCAGATCGAGCCCGATCGTCACCGCAAGTACCCCGTTGACGAATCCGGTGATCTGAACGTTGCTCGAGAACCAGATGGTGAACAGGTGCCACGGTTTGCCATGGCGCTCGTCGAGTGGGATGTAGTCGATCGAGCGCTGCTCCAGCGCATCGCCGGACGCCGAACCGTGTTCCATGTCAGATCTCCTGCGTTGTTCTGGTTGCGGCTCGGGCGATGGCGGCCAATGCATGCACCGACTCGGGGGTTTCGGCGACCGGAGAATCCTCGGCGGAGAACTTCGCGATGACCACGTCAGCCGACGGATCCAGCCAGAGGTATTGGCCGAAAATTCCTACCCCGTAAAAGCTTTCGTGTGCATCGCCCGGGACCCACCATTGGTTCTTGTACGTGCCGGTATTGGTCGCGTCCGATTCTGATGTGGTGGGGAACCTGCCACCACTGCGGGTTTCGGCGATCCAGCGGGCCGGAATGACGGGCACACCGTCGCGTAGCCCGTCATCGAGGATCAGCCGCCCGAACCGAGCCAGATCTCGCAGGCGCATTCCCATGCCCGCGCAGGCATAAGGTGTGCCGTGGTCATCGACGGTGACGAACGCGTCGGCCTCCGCGCCGATCCGGGACCAGATCTGCTCCGCCATCAGCTCCCGGTATCCACGACCAGCTGCCCGTTCCAGCACCCATGCCAATACATCCGTTGTGCCCGAACAATATTGGAATCCTGCGCCGTGATTTCCGCCACCACGCAACGCGGCCAGAAAGGCGCGGGTGCCCACCACGTCTCCCGGCAGCCGTGGCCGCCAACCGGCAGCCCTGTCGCCCGCGTGCACCGCGGCGGTCGGCGCCAGGTAGGACATGTCGTAGTCCGGCGCAGCCGTCATGTCCAGCAGCTGCTGCACGGTCGCGGCGCCGAACGAGGACCCGTCCAGCTCGGGAACGTAATACCGAACCTGCGCCGCGAGATCGACGTCGCCGGCCGCGACCAGCACTCCGGCAAGCATGCCGCAGAATGACTTTGAGATCGACATGACGATGTGCGTAGTGTCCGCGGAGAAGTCCCCGAAGTAGCGTTCGAAGACGATCTCCTGCCCATTGAGCACGATGACCCCGTCGGTGTGGCTGCGACGCAGATACTCGTCGCCGCTGATCTCGCCGCCCTCTGCCGCCTCGACGGTGACCGTGTCCCAGTCGAGAGGATTTGCGGCAGCGCGCAACTCGCGAACGTTCGGTTCCCCTCGTGCGATCGGGGCACAGCGGACAAGCTGCTCTACCCGGTGCAGCCCCTGACGGTGGCGCGGCGGGCTGAGCCAGTCAGCGAAGGTTGGGGTGGGTTCAACGCGATTCATGCGACTGATCGTTGATCTGCGCCGATGATTCGTCAAAGACCTAATATGCGGTAATAATCATGCCTTTGTCTTATTCTTGCGGGTTGTGGAGCTGCGACACCTGCGGTACTTCCTGGCCGTCTCCGAGTACGGGACCGTCACCGCCGCGGCCGCGCGACTACACGTGGCGCAACCGGCGATCTCCCGGCAACTTCAGCGGCTCGAGCACGATCTCGGAGTGAGTCTCTTTGTCCGCCAAGGCCCCCGCCTCATCCTGACCGACGCCGGCCGGCACATGCTCGACATCGCCGCTGACATCGTGGCGCGCGCCGAGGGCGCGAAGATGGCCGCTCAGCAGATCGCCCAGGGCCATCTGGCCCGGGTGTCGGTGGTCGCCGCAACGACGACGATCGAGTATGTGCTGGCGCCGTTCACCGCGACGTTGGGCGCCGACGACCCGTTCATCTCGGTGGTCGAAGTGCCATCCGACGCCGTGCACGACGCGGTATTCGGCGGTCACGATCTGGGACTGGCCGCCACGGCACCGCCCGCAAGCCGACTCGCGTGGACCCGCCTGACCAGCGTGCCGCTACGGGCCTATGTCGCAGGCGAACACGCATGGGCGCGCCGGCCGACGATTACCCTCGGCGAACTCTGCGGTGCCCCGCTTCTGCTCCCGACCCGGGCCGACCCCACTCGACTCGTCTTCGACGAAGCGATCACCCGGGCCGCACTCCAGTATCGCCGCTACGAAGAAGTCGAGTCGCCGCCGCTGCGGCAAGCCCTGGCCGCCGCCGATCGCGGCGTGGCCGTGGTCACCGACCTGGAACGCTTCGGCGCCCGGCCGTTGCTCATCGTCGACGACGTCGGGGATCCGGTGTTGTTGACGATCCACGCGTGCTGGAATCCGGCGCATTACGCGGCCCGGTCCTTGGCCACGTTCGCAGAGCAGTTGAAGCACTTCTCCGACACCGTGGTTCGAGAAGCCGCGGAACGGATCGGCCCGAGGTCTTGACAACGTACAACCATTTGGTTGTATGTTGTGGTGGTGACCGAGAGCGATGAGGACCGGGCCGACGCCCTGTTCCACGCGCTGTCCGATCGCACGCGGCGCGACATCATGCGTCGGGTGCTGGCCGGGGAGCACTCGGTTTCCACGCTCGCGGCGAAGTACGACATGAGCTTCGCCGCGGTGCAGAAACACGTCGCCGTGCTGGAAAAAGCCGGCCTGCTCACCAAGCGGCGCAGTGGCCGCGAGCAGCTGGCCAACGGCGATGTGGCAGCGGTGCGGTCGGTGGCGTCCATGCTCACCGAGCTCGAACAGGTGTGGCGTGGCCGCATCGCCCGCATCGATGAACTGCTCTCATCCGACCCGATCCAGGAGGACTGAACCATGCCCGTGACCGACGTCAAACACGACCTCGACAACCTGACCCTGACCATCACGGCCGACTTCGCAGCACCGGTGCAGCGCGTCTGGCAGGTCTATGCCGACCCGCGTCAGCTCGAAAAGGTCTGGGGCCCACCGACATACCCGGCCACCGTGGTGGACCACGACCTGACCCCCGGCGGCCGCATGACGTACTACATGACCGGCCCGGAGGGCGACAAGCACGCCGGATACTGGGAGGTCACCGCCGTGGACGAGCCGAAGAGCTTCTCCTTCATCGACGGATTCGCCGACCTGGACTTCAACCCGAACCCCGACATGCCGGTGTCGACCAACGTCTACACCTTCTCCGAACATGACGGCGGCACCCGCGCGGTCTATGTGGGCACCTTCGCCTCCGCAGAGGCGCTTCAGCAGGTGCTCGACATGGGTGTGGTCGAAGGCGCGACGCTGGCGATCAATCAGATCGACGAGCTACTCGCTTCCTGACAGTGGAACGTCACCACGCTAGGCCGGTGCGGTATACGTTCGTACCGTGGACTTCGACGAGTACCGAGCGCATGACGCCACTGGCCTGGCGAAACTGGTTGCAGATAACCAGGTTTCAGCGTCCGAGTTACTCGACGTGGCCCGCGAACGGGCCGCTGCGGTCAACCCGCGGATCAATGCGATCGTGCGCGATGTCCCAGCATCCCCGCCGGAAGATCTCAGCGGGCCGTTCGCCGGCGTCCCGTTCCTGATCAAGGACCTCGGTCAGGACTACGCGGGGATACCGACCTCGGCCGGGTCGCGTGCGCTGATGTCGCGGCCCGCTGCCGAGCACGCCACTGTCGTGCAGCGCTGGATCGACGCGGGCCTGGTCATCTTCGGCAAGACCAACACACCCGAGTTCGGCGCGAAAGGGATCACCGAGCCGGTCGCGTGGGGTCCGGCGCGCAACCCGTGGGATATGACGCGGACGCCCGGTGGTTCGTCGGGCGGGTCGGCGGCGGCTGTCGCCGCTGGGATCGTGCCCTGCGCGGGAGCCAATGACGGCGGCGGATCGATCCGGATCCCGGCGGCATCCTGTGGACTTGTCGGCCTCAAACCCGGCCGGGGTCTGGTGCCGTCGGGACCCGAAAGCGCGGAGTCCATGCACGGTGCGGCCGTGCAGGGGGTCGTCAGCCGCACGGTGCGAGACACCGCGGCGATGCTCGACATCCTCAGCGGCGGTGAACCGTGGGGACCGTACTCCCCTGCCGTACCCACGGAGTCGTTCGCCTCATGCGTTGGAGCGGACCCCGGGGAGCTGCGGATCGGGGTGCGGGTACCGAGCGCGATCAATCCGGCGCCGCACCCCGAGGCGGCCGCGGCGGTGGCGGCGACTATCGGTGCGCTCACCGAGCTCGGCCACCATGTCGAGGAGCTCCCACAAGCCCCCTTCGACGACGCCGCGCTGGCCCGAGACTTCCTGCTCACCTGGTTCGTCTACGCCGCTTGGGAACTCGCCGAGGCCAAGCGGCTCACGGGGGCGGGCGACGACTTGTTCGAACGCGACACCTTGATCATGGCCGCTCTGGGCCGGGCCACCAGCAGCGTCGACTACGTGGATGCCGTGCAGCGACGCCATGAGCACACGCGCCGACTCAGCACCTTCTTCGAGTCCTACGACCTGCTGCTGACGCCGACGTTGGCGGCGCCGCCGCCGAGGATCGGTGAGTTCGACCTGCCCGCGGTGGTGCAACACGCCGCAGATGCTCTGATCAAGACCCGCACCGCAAGTCTGTTGCGCTACACCAAGATTGTCGACGACATGGTGGACAAGAACCTCGGCTGGGTGCCGTACACCCAATTGGCGAACATCACCGGCAGGCCCGCGATCTCGTTACCGCTGCACTGGACCGCTGATGGTTTACCGCTCGGCGTCCAGTTCGTCGCGCCGCTGGCCGGCGAATCACTATTGCTCAAGCTGGCGTCCCAGCTCGAGCAGCAGCTGCCGTGGACGGATCGGGTCGCCCCGCTCTGATGTCAGTCGCGGATCATGCCCTTGGTCCGCATCAAGAAGTCGGCGAGGAAGCCATCGTGCGGAATGCCCGCAGCGGTGTGCGACGTGAGATGGTTGCCTGCATAGACGTTGGCCACGGTCGGCTCGGCCAGCAGCGCATCGATCAGGCCGTCGTCGGTGGTGACCGCGTTGACGACCAGGGACTGCCGCAGCGGAGCCATGCCGTCGCCGCGGCACCATGGTGCGATCCACACACTGGGGAACGCCAGCTCGGTGTTGAGCATGTCGACGTCCGGGCGCTCGAGCAGGTGCACCGCGGGACGCAGGGCGGCCGAGCCGTCGCCCAGATCCGCGACCACCTGATCGGCACCCAGAAGTGGTTCTGCACCATGGGATTTGGCGGCGAGATATTCGGCGATGCGACGCGCCGAGGTCAGCCGTTGGGTCGGCAGGATCGCCCGTTCGTCGGATGCCGGCAGCGGCTCGATCGTCGCGAGCCGCGCGGCTATCGCCTCGGCGAGCGCGCGAGGATCCCCCTCGTACAGCACGGCGGTGGCATTGGTGCACGCCATCCCGCCCTGCCCGCTGATCGACTCGACGATCACGTCGAGGTATGCACGCCAATCCATTTCGGCGGTGATGAGGATCTTGGTGCGGCCCGGGCCATTCGTCAGCACGGTCGGGTCGCGCGTGTACTTGTCGACGACGTCCTGCCCGCCATACACGACAGCCAGATCGGCCGCGTCGACGATCTCGGCCGCACCGGCGTGGTCGGTGGGCAGGTAAACGGCATCTTCGGGCCGAAAACCAGCCTGCCGCAAGGCATTGATCAGGCGATGTCCGGTGAAGGGCTCGCGCCGCGATGGGCGAACGGCCGCGTGGAAGCCGAGCGCCAGGGCCTGCGTCCACGATCCGTGCACGCCCGGACTGTTTCCCGACGCGTGTACGGCCAGCACGTCTCCGCGCCGCGCCCACACCGCGGTTCCCGACCGGCTGCGCTCGTCGCGCCAGTCGAGGACGGCGCCGACCGGGCGGGCCGGCGTCACCGCATCCACGGCGCCTCGCACAGCTTCGGCGACACCGCGGGCGCTAGTGCGCGCGACCGTGACCGGCAGCCCCGCCACCCGACTCACCATCGCGACGTACTCGTCGAAATCGAGGCCGCCGATCACCGCCGTCTCGAAAATGTCGGCGGCGTCGGCCAACGCGCTCTCCCGCCGAGCCATCGGCAACGGCGCCGCCTGACGCTGCGCCCGCACGGTGCGGCTGACGTACAGCGGCGGCACGATGCTCAACTCGGCCACCATGGCGCCTGTCATGTCGGTGATCACCTCGCGGTTGCGCGTACGATACTCACCGCTCGGGCCCAGAGCGTCGAGGTAAAGCACTGGGCTGCTTGCCTTTTCGAGGTTGTCCGACGCCACGTTCAATAGACGCCCTCGATGGCGGGCTCGCCTTCGAACGTGGCGACGGGTGCGACCTCGCTGACCGAATCACCGATCTGGCCCGCCGGCCCGGGCATTCGGATGGCGGTGTCGCGTTCGAGATTGTTCGGAATGAACGTGCCCTTGCTGATGTGGTTCATCACCACCTGACCGCGCCGGCCGTACGGCACCCGCTCCCCCGTGTCGGGATCGATGACCCAGAACACGACGTACGGGGTGCGCGGGTCGAAGACGAACGCATCCCCGTCGACCCGCGTCGTGGCCTGCGACAGGATCATCGTGCTGCCGAAGGCCATGGCGAAAGCCGTCTCCGGGAAGATGTCGCGGAGCAGGTCGAGGGTGTCCAGGTCGACATGCGCGCCGCTGAGGAGCACAAAGCGGATCTTCCTGTTGACCAGATCCACCAACGCGTCGTCGCGGGCGATCGCCTCGAGCAGCGGTGGGCTGGTGTGCAGGTTCGCCACATTCTGGGTCTGCAGGATGAAGACAGCCTGCTCCAGGAGGTGTCCGACATACGCTGAGGCCTCCCCCGCGGCGCCCCGCGCGATGATCTTCTTCACCCATCGCGGGTCCATGTCGACGGGGAAGAACACCGAACCCAGCCGCTCGCTCACCGCCCGCGAGAAGTGGCCTACCCCGTGCGGCCCGCCGGGCATCAGGAACAGCAGACCCGAGCCGGCCACGAACCCACCCGTAGTGAAGTCCTCGATCTGCCATCGGGTGACCTGCTCGACCCAATCAGGTAGTTGTGCGGTGCGTTTGGGTGCACCGGTGGTGCCGCCCGACTCGAACACCTTGGGCACCGGCGGCGGCGAGCCATAGCCGCGCGGGATGAGGTCCTCGATCGGCGCGTTTCGCAGTTCGTTGACGAGATTCGGGAACAACCGCAGGTCGTCGAACCCACGCACGTCGGTCAAAGGGTCGAAGTGCAGGCTCTGCGCAGTGCGCAGCCAGAACGGCGAGCCGGTGTCGGCCCCGAAGTGCCAGGCGATCGCGGCGCGCAGATAGGCCTCGGGATCGGGTGGTGGCTCAGGGCGGGGGACATCCAACAGCGAGAAATCAATCTCGGCCATACCGCAATCCTGGCGCAGGGACTGCGCAGGCGCAGCCGATCGGGTGGCGAGTCAGTGAACTCTCAGCGCCACCTGGCCCAGACATACGGCACGAGGGCACGTAGGAAGTCCAGGTCGGGCCCCGGTTGAGCATCGGCGAACGCCTGCTCGAAGTACTCCTCGGCCACCAGCAGGATGCCTTCGGCGAATTCGGTGGTGAACGCGATGCTGCCGTAGTGGTCCATCATGGCGCGCACGGTGCGGACCATCTCGGGCGAGCGTTGCGGGCGCGACAGACTCAAGAACTGCCGCACCAAGGTCTTGTCGGCGTCGTCGGCCACGCTGAGCAGGTGAACCAGCGGCAAGGTGCGCTTGCCCTCGTAGAGATCGCCGAGGATCTCCTTGCCGTACGTCTCCTCATCCCCGACGAGGTTGAGCAGGTCGTCGCGAATCTGGAACGCCGCTCCGAAGTGAAAGCCGAAGCGCACCAGCGGACCCAGCTCGACGGTGCCCCCGCTGCCCACGATCGCCCCGACCCGCAGCGGATGAATCGTGGTGTACCAGCAGGTTTTGTGCATGATGAGGTTCAGGTAGTCCTCGGGGACCAGGTTGTCGACGGAGTCCAGCCGCCAGCCCACTTCGGTCGCTTGACCTTCCAATGTGCGCATGGCCATCGTGTCGAACTCGGCCCAGATCAGGTCGGCCAGGTCGCGGTCCAGGCGTCGCACGGCCTTTCGCAGTACCTGCCCGGCCACCACGGCCAGGCCGTCGCCGGCGTTGAGCGCTGCCGCGACGCCGTAGGCCGCCGACAACGTCGGCCTGCCCCGGCGCATCTCGCTGCCGTCGGCGATATCGTCGTGCACCAGGAAAGCGTTGTGCAGCAATTCGATTGCCACCGCCAGGCCGAGCAGATCATCGGCGTCGGCGCCGAACGCACGCCCAGCCGAGATGCACAGCGCGGGCCGCAGCGCCTTGCCGGGGCGCGCCGGATACTCCCGCATCGGCGTGTAAAGCCACTGTGCGGGTTCACCTTCGGGTAAGGCATCGAGCATCGACCGCCGCACCAGTTTGCCCACACGGCGCAGTCGGTCCTCGACAACGGCTATCAACTCGTCGCGGTCGGTCGCGCTGCTCATGGCGCGCTGGGGGTCACTGTCAGCGCTATCGGCAGCCAGACATCAGGATGTCCGTCGGCAAGCAGCGTTCCGCGGTAGCACCCGGCCGTGGCGCCGTCGGGTACGTCGATTTCCATCGTCACCCCGCGGCTGCAGCGCGCGACCATCGGCACGGTTGCCGGGGTGAAGCGCACGCCGGCCGCGGGTATCGCCGACCCGTCGTGCGCCAGCAGATCGCTGCACCGCAGCACCACGCTACCGAGGTCATCGGTTCCGCCGTTGTGCAGCCACACTTCGGTGCACACGGATCCGGCCTCGGCCGCCTCGAGCAGAAGCTGGCCCTTGGCACGTGAATTCACCAAGTCGAGCGTCGCGGTGTCCGATGGCGCGGCGGCCGCCGAGCGCAGCGATCCGACTACTTGGCCGAGCATCTTCTGCCATGCCGCGAGGACCTGGTCTACGTCGGGCAGCGCGGGTTGCTCGCGTGATTGCGTTGCCTCCGTATGTGTTTCGGTGCTGTCGGCAGCCGGCGGCGGGGCGGTGGGCCTGCTCATCCGGACGAACCGGTCGACGATGCTGGACGCTGCGCGAAAGCCTCGGGCTTGTATCTCACCGAGCGCGCGTATGTTGACCGCCGGGTCGAATGCCGCCGCCCAGGGGATGTCGGACAGGGTGCCCTCGCCCTGCGGCCCGCCGTTGCTCATGTGGTCGTTCCCTCGTGATTCGGCCAAATTGACACCTGTTACGCGTATGCTAAGTCCGCATTCGACCGGAGGGCCGCTGATGTCGAAACTTCAATCGCAGCTTGCCCTCTTCGGAGCTATCGACCAAGAAGTTGTCAACGCAAAGAAACGCCTGCGCGCCGGAGCCACCGGACGGGACGCCGATACCGACTCGGCCGTCATCGACATGGTCGGACGGTTCCTCCCCGGTTCGGCAGGGTTCGGCCAGTCCGGCTGGTACCAGGAGCTGCAAGTTCTCGTCCAGACCCAGGCCACCCATTCGTCTGACAGCGAGGGGTTCACCTTCCCCGACCTGCGCACCGCCATCGACGACCTCGCGGAACAACACGACGACGAGGAGACCGACGACCGCGACCCGGTCCTGGCCAGGGCCACCTACGCAGCCGTCGTCCTCGACAAGATCTACCGCCTCATCGGGCCAACCGACGGTATCTCGCCGCTGACCGTCCTGGACCGCACGTTGGCCGGTTGGACGGATCAACCGATCGGCGACCTCACGTTCCAACTGGAATCACAGATCGACGAGATCAACAGCCGTGACGACTGGGTCATGCGCGCCGAGATGTTCGTCGGCAGCCCGTTCGCGCGGGCGTCGAAGCCCTGTTTCGGCGCGCTCCGCAAGGTGGACGGAAAATACTGCGCGTACATCACCACCGACGACACCGCCGACGATCTCACCGTGGCTGACGTCGCCAAGATCGTCGACCCCATCAACTGGCACAACTGCTGCAGCTTCTTCTGCGAGATGCAAAACCAGAACCCTCAGTTCAGCGACGGCTGGAGCAGGCTCGTCGAACGGATCAGCGGCGAGTGCAACAAGTACTACCTCGACACAGCCCTGATCTTCTGGAAACAGCAGCTGCCCGACGGTTCCCTCTACATCAACTACGACCTGGACAGCGACCGCAAGCACGACAGCATGTACGTCGAGGTCGACAGCGGGTACATCTGGGTTTCCCCGTTGCAGCCCAACGGTGTTCGGATCCGCACCTCGAAGTTGGAACGCGTCAACGGGTTGAGCCCCACCGCGACCGCCGCGCTGGCCTGCCTGATGGGCTGGGGCACCGTCGCGTCGGAGATGCTCGGCGGGACGGCGCGCACACACATGCAGAACCCCAACCAGCCGCCGGCGATGCTGCCGTTGCTGCTGTCCCCCGACAACTCCTCCGCCTACCAATAGGAGGCCACATGAACCCGGAAAAGGCCAAGCTGCCACCTAATTTCGCCGACACCGTCAACGACACGGCGATGCTCACCAAGGACGCCATCGACCGCGCCGCCGGTGTCCTGGGCGACGCCGTCAAACGGTGGATGGATGGGCTGGCCCGCTCAGATGTCGATGCCGTCACCCGCAACGTCGGAACCCAGCTCAACGAGTTCTGGCTGAAGGTGTACGACACCGCCGAGGACAACGTGACTCCGCCGCCTGCCGGAGGCGGTGTGTGATGGACGATCCGAACGATATCGCCGCGGCCTTCGCAGCCACCGCCGACGACATCGTCGAGCAAGCGCGCGCGGAGGCGGTTGGCGCATTCAGCAAGATCAACGATCCCGCTCCGAACGCACCGGCGTACACCGCCGGGGACGCCCTCAAGACCATGGGCGCCCTGGCCAAGATCGCGCTCACCGGCAGCATCGAGATGGCCCAGACGGCGCTGGACGTCCGCCCCAACAACGGGGTGCTGATCCTGGCGGACTACGTCAGCACCGTGCTGAATCAAGGTGTGCAGCAGGCCGCAGACGTCGCCAAGGACGCAGCCACGCTGATCGACCAGAACAAGTACGACAAGGACCAGTGGGTGGAGTCGGCGATCAAGCTGACCACCATCGCGTATCTGCGCGGTTCGGAGATCTTCCAGACGGTGGCCGCCGGGCCGGCTCAATTCGCCGACCCCGTCGTCAAAGAAACCTTCACGCTGGCACCCGGCGACGTCGACGCCACCAAGGACCGCACGCTGACGTTGACCACGCTGCAGCTCGGCGGACCGACCACCACCAAACCGGTCGCCGGTTACCGCGTCAGTTTCGAGCCCACCAACGCCGTGCTTCCCGCCGGGACCGATCAGTTCACGCTCGTCGTGAACGGCGCCAACCTGGCCAGTGGCCTCTACGTCGGCAAGGTGGAGCTGACGGGCGGGTCCGGCGCCGACGTCACGGTGGACGTGGCAATCAACCTGTGAGCCAAGACGACCCGACCGGCGTTGACGAGTTGCTCGACCGCGCCCTAAAAGCCGCCGCCGAAGGAGACCGCGCGACCGCGCAGCTACTCGCCGGGCAGGTCCTGGCCGTGGACCGCGACAACGCCGACGCCGAGCACCTGCTGACCGCGCCCGAGGGTTCCGGCGAAATCCGCCGTCTGACAATCGCTTTCGTCGACCTCGTCGACTCGACAGAACTGTCGACGCGGATCGAACCCGAAACCTACCGGGCGCTGGTGGGCCGCTACCGCGACGACGTGCTACGCATCGTGAGGGCCTACGGAGGGCACGTCGGTTCGACGAAGGGCGACGGGTTGCTGGCGCTGTTCGGCCACCCCGACGCTCACGAGGACGACGTGGTGCGCGCGGTGCAGGCCGGCCTCGACATCACCCGCGAGGTGGCGGCACTCAGCGCGCGGGTCCGCCGCCGGCTTGGCTTCGACATCTCCGTGCGGGTGGGTGTCCACCGCGGCGTCGTCTACCTCGACCGGGACCAGGACGACGTCTACGGGCTGGCGGCCAACCTCGCCGCGCGGATCAACAGCATCGCCGCGCCGGGCACCGTCGCGGTGTCCGACACGATCGAACCGCTGATCGCCGACCGATTCGAGCTGACGCCGAATCCACCACAGCACGTGAAGGGCGTAGCCGACCAGGTCAACTCCTATCGCGTCGACGCCGAACGCGAGGTGGCCCACCCGACCACGGGACCGCTCGTCGGTCGCGGCACCGAAACCGAGTTCCTGCAACGCAGCTGGCAGGCCGCGCGGTACGGCACCTTGGCCACGCCCGCCGTGGCGCTGATCGGCGACGCCGGAATCGGCAAGAGCCGGCTCGCGTGGTCGGCGGTGGCGCTGGCCGAGCAGTCCGACGCGGCGGTCCTGCAGCTGCACGGTTCGCCGTTTCACACCGATGTCGGACTGCGGCCGATTCGCCGTCTACTGGAACGGCGCTGCGGCATCGGCACCGGATCCGATGCCGCACAGCGCTTGTCGCTGCTCACCGACGAGATCACCGCGCATGGCCTTGACCCCGTGACGATGGTGCCACTGCTCGCGCCGATCCTGGGGATCGAGCCCACCGCCGGATATCAGCCGGTGACCTCGGAGGGTCGGCGGCTCTTCGAACAGATCGAGAACGCGGTCCGGCGGTACCTGCTCGCCTGCCTGCGCGGCGATGAGCCGGCGCTGCTGTTGGCCGAGGATCTGCACTGGTTCGACGAGGACACCGCCGAGGTCGTGGCGTCGCTGGTGCGCGAAGACCTCGGTGGCCGCGTCCTGATCGTCATGACCAGCCGCCACCCGGTGACTGCCGATCCGTCGCGCACACAGAGCTTCGAGCTGCGGCCACTCTCCGGCGACGAGGCCGACGAACTCATCGTCGCGCTGTTCCCCGCCGCGAGCGACGAGGACCGCGCGGCGGTACGACGCCGCTGCGACGGCGTACCGCTCTACATCGAAGAAGTGGTCGCCAAACTGCGGGCCCAGCCGGGTGATCGGTTCAGCTCGGCGGGTGTACCCGACACGCTGTACGAGGCGTTGTTCGCGCGGCTTCAGTCCAGCACGGATGCGCTCCCGGTAGTCGAAGCCGCGGCCATCATCGGCAGCCGCGTCGAGCGCGCGGTGCTGGCCTCGGTCGTCGACCTCGATGCGGCCGCGTTGGACTCCGTCATCGCCGAACTGCGCGACGCCCGGGTGCTCGAGGAGTTGGGCCCCGACAGCTGGCGCTTCCGCCACGAACTGCTCCGCGAGTTGGCCGCCGAAATATCGCCGCCCAGCTCACAACGCCGCCTGCACAGCCGCATCGCCGACACGCTCATCTCCACGGCGGCCGTCGGCAACCCGGACTGGCCGCTGATCGCCCGGCATTACGAACGTGCGGAGCGCTTCGCCGAGGCCGCGGGCAGCTATTCGCAGGCCGCGGCCAATGCCCGGCAGCGTGGCGCGCTGCGAGAAGCGCTGACCTACCTGACCTACGCCGTCTCCGCTGCCGAGCGGTCAGCGCCGGGACCCGACCATGACCGCCTCGAGATCGGTTTGCGGCTGGGCCGGGCCCTGCTCGCCCAAGCCGCCGAGGGGGTGTTCAGCGCCAACGCCGCCGCGGACTTCGAACGGTGTCTCGCGTTGTGCAGCAGCGACTTACAGGATGACGACCTGCTGTCGACGGTGATGTCGCTGTACCCGTACTACACGATGAAGGCCGACATCGCGCGTGCGCAGCGACTCGTGGAATCCATCCGCGGCAGCCTGACCGGTCCACGTGAAGCGTTCCTGCCGGTCAACGACTTCGCGTTCGGCATGCTCGCCTGGTACCGCGGCGAATTCGATGCGGCGCGCACCCAAATGGAACTGGCTGCCGCGGCGTTGACGCCCGCGGGCACCCGCGCGCTGGACGCGCTGCTGTTCATGCCCAACGACCCTGCCGCAGGCCTGTACACCCATCTGGCGTTGACCCGATGCTTCGACGGCGACCTTGCCGGGGTGGAGGCCGAACTGAGCCGGGCCGAAAACCGTTGTGCTGAACTGCCGTTCCCCAAGGGTGCGTTCAGCCTGGCGTACACCCGCCAGATCGAGGTGTTGATCCGCATCGAAGCCGGTGATCTGCAGCGAGCAGCCACGGTCGCTGTCGATCTCGCGACCATCGGTGAAGCCCACGGCTTCGATTCCTGGGCGTTGGTCGGTCAGGCGCAGTTCGCCACGGTCGGTGCACTCAGCGCGCTGGCCACCTATGACGGTGACCCCGCGGTGTTGGCACCGCACATCGAGATGCTGACCTCGTTCGTGGAAGGCTGGCGGGCCGTGGGCGTCATCGCGCTGATCACGTTCTACGACGCGATTCTGGCGCGGTTGCTGGTGGCGGCGGGTGAGCCCGATCGCGCCCGCTCCCGTCTGCAGACCGGGCTTGCTCTCGCCGCCTCCACCGGCATGCAGTTCTACGATGCGGAGCTGCTGCGCCTCGGTGCGTCGACCAGCGCCGACCCCGAGCAGCGTCGTCGCGATCTGGAATCAGCCATCGACACCGCACGCTCCCAAGACGCCCGGATCTTCGAATTACGTGCTGCCCTGGACTATTTCGCGCTGGACCCGGCCGCGGCCCGGGACCTGCTCACCACGGCGCTGGGTCACTTCCCCGCCGATAATGCGTGGCCGGACGTGACGCGCGCGCGGACGATGCTCGGGTGAGGCGGCCGGGAGGCAAGATCGCCATCCTGGGCGGCGGCGTCGCGGGGCTCAGTGCTGCCTGGCGGTTGAGTGAGCCGGGCTGGCAGAACCGGTTCGACTCGATCACGGTGTATCAGCGCGGCTGGCGGCTGGGCGGCAAAGGGGCGTCCAGCCGTGGCGTGCACGGCCGCATCGAGGAACACGGCCTGCACGTGTGGCTGGGCTCCTACGAGAACGCTTTCGGGTTGCTGCGCGAGTGCTACGCCGAACTCGACAGGGATGCAACCGATCCCACCGCGCCGATCCGCACGTGGCGTGATGCGCTGATTCCGGCAGACAATCCGGCGCTGGCCGAGGAGTGGGGCGGCGGCTGGCAGCTGTGGTTCGGCACCCATCCGGTGACTCCAGGGCTGCCCGGCGACCCGCAGGGCGCCGGACGGGAGGTCAGCGCCGCCGCCTTCGTCACCCAGGCACTGCAATTGGCCATGGCGTTCGTCGAGTCTTTGCGCGAAGCCGGGCCCGGCGCGCTGGTGCTCTCCCCCTCGTCGCAGCGTCCTGGGGCGTCGTCTTTGGGCCTGGCGAACGTGGTGGCCCGAGCCCTGACGGCGGCCACATTGGCAGTGGCCGACCGCGACCTGCGTCCGGATTCGGCTGTCGCCGTGCTCAGTCCAGCGCTCGAGGCGATCGGCGATTCGATCGACCGGGAGAACCGCTTGGACCATCGGCGGCTGTGGGTGCTGCTGTCGTTGGTCACGGCAGTGGTGCGCGGGATCCTCGCCGATCACCTGATCACCCATCCGAACGGGTTCCGCGCGATCAACGACGAGGAGTTCGGCGATTGGGTGGTGCGCCACGGCGGACATCCCGACGCGCTGCGCTCACCTCTGGTGCGCGGCTTGTACGACTTGGTGTTCGGCTATCGCGACGCCGATCCCGACCAGCCGGCCGTTGCGGCGGGGGTGATGACGTTCCTGCTCGGCCAGGTTCTCTTCGGCTACAAGGGATCTCTCTTCTGGAAGATGACAGCCGGGATGGGCGACGTCGTCATCGCCCCGCTGTATCAAGCCCTGCGGCGGCGCGGCGTGGTGTTCGAGTTCTTCCACCGCCTCGACGCGCTGCACCTCGATGCGCGCCGCCAGCATGTGGAGGCGATCACGATGGGCCGCCAAGTCGCCCTCGCCGACGGTGTGGAGCACTATGACCCGCTGATCACCGTCCGCGGCCTACCGGTGTTCCCGGCAGAGCCGCGCGCCGAGCAACTCATCGGTGCAGGCCGCCACGACCTCGAGTCCCACTTCGGGACTCGCGACGACGCCGAGAAACGGGTGCTGCGCCGCGGCGTCGACTTCGACCACGCTGTGCTCGCGGTATCGCTGGGCATGGTGCCGACGGTGGCCGACGAGCTGCTCCGCGACCGCGTCGAGTGGCGTGAGATGACCGCTCATGTCCGCACCGTCGCCACCCAAGGGATGCAGCTGTGGCTGCGGCCCGACGAGAAGACGCTGGGCTGGGAGCGTCCCGGCGCCACGGTGACCGCCTACCGGCGTCCCTTCGAGACGTTCGCTTCGATGTCGCACACCCTGTGGGCCGAGGACTGGCCCGCCGCCGACCGGCCCCGCTCGGTCGCGTACTTCTGCGGCAGCCTTCCTGCGCCATGGCCGTGTGGTGACTCTTCGTGCGACCCAGACTCTTTGGTGAAGCAGGCTCACTCCGATGCCACCGACTTCGTCGACCGCCACCTCGGCGTCTACTTCCCCCACGCGGTACACGACGGTCGGTTTGCGCGGGATCTGGTCGCGGCCCAGCACCTCAGCGTGAACATCGATCCGTCAGACCGCTACGTGCAGTCGGTGACGGGCTCGGACAAATACCGGCTGCGCCCCGACGAAAGCGGCTACGACAATCTCGTATTGGCCGGCGACTGGACCGACACCGGCATCAACGCGGGATGCATCGAGGCCGCGGTCGTTTCGGGACTGCAAGCGGCCAATGCGGTCGCCGGGCGCGGGCGCTATCACCGTGTCCGGGGGTACTACATGCCGTGAGGGGACGCCTAATTTTCTAATGGCTCAGCACTAGTTTGGGCGGGATTTTCATCCTGTGCGCAGCGATCTGAATTCTGTTCGCCACAGGATTATCGCCCGGGACGTACCAGGCGTCGCGAAGGCGAATAGTGTCATGGGTTTTGCTCGCGCAGTCGTAAAGACTAGATCGGGGTTAGTCCGGTCTTGCGGAGCGTGCGGCCGTAATTCTGTTTGTTGCGCAACAGCTTTAGCGACTTTCTGAGCAGTAGGCGGGTTTCGTGTGGCTGGATCACGGCGTCGATGTAGCCACGTTCGGCGGCGATCCAGGGTGTTGCAATGTTGGCTTTGTAGCCGGCGATGAAGTCGGCCTTGATCTTCTGCACTTCGGGAGCTGTGGGGTCCGGGAACCGCTTGACCAGTAGATGCGCGGCACCATCAGCGCCGATGACGGCTATTTGTGCGGTGGGCCACGCGTAGTTGAGGTCGGCGGCGAGCTGCTTTGAGCCCATCACGGCGTGCGCGCCGCCGTAGGACTTGCGGATGGTCACGGTCACTTTCGGGACATCCGCTTCACCCACCGCGAAGAGGAATCGTCCGCCGCGTTTGATGATGCCGTTCTTTTCTTGCTCGGCGCCGGGTAAGAATCCGGGTGTGTCGACGACGAACACCAGGGGTGTGTTGAGGGCGTGGCAGAACCGGATGAACCTCGCTGCCTTATCGGATGCCTCGTTGTCGATGGCCCCCGACATATGCATTGGCTGGTTGGCGATCACGCCGACTGGGTGCCCGTCAACACGGGCATAACCAGTGATGATGGCGAGCCCAGCCTGGGCGCCAACTTCCAGAAAGTCGCCGTCATCGAAGATGCGGATCAAGATTTCGTGCATGTCGTACGCCGTGTTGTCGGCGTCGGGAACGATGGTGTCCAGTTCCAGGTCGTGGGGGGTGATGTCGGGTTCCAGCCCTGGGTTCACCGTCGGTGCCTCGTCAAAGCAGTTGGAGGGCAGAAAGGCCAAGAAGTCTCGGACGTACTGAAACGCCGCTGCCTCGGACTCCACGACCTGGTGAATGTTTCCGTAGTGCGCTTGGGCGTCGGCGCCGCCGAGTTCGTCGAAGGTGATGACTTCGCCGGTGATGTCTTTGATGATGTCGGGACCGGTCACAAACATGTAGCCCTGGTCGCGAACCGCGACGATGAGGTCGGTCTGGATGGGTGAATACACCGCTCCACCTGCGCATTTTCCCACGATCAGGGAGATCTGCGGGACCAAGCCGGACAGCATCTCGTGGCGGTAACCTAGCTCGGCGTACCACGCCAACGAGGTCGCCGCGTCTTGGATACGGGCACCGCCGGAGTCGTTGATGCCAATGATCGGGCACGCGGAGTGGGCGCACCACTCCATGAGTTTGGCGACCTTGCGGCCGAACATTTCTCCGACGCTGCCGCCAAAGACGGTCTGGTCATGCGAGAACACACCCACGGGTCGCCCGTTGACGGTGCCGTAGCCCGTGACAACGCCATCGCTGTACAGGGCGTCGGGATCGCCTGGCGTGCGGACCAGGGCGCCGATCTCCAAGAAACTGCCGGGGTCGAGCAGTGCTAGGACTCGGGACCGTGCGCTCGGAATACCCTTGGCGTCTCGCTTGGCTGCAGCCTGCACGCCGCCGGGCTCCTGCGCCGTGTCCAGCCGCACGCGCAATTCCGCGAGCTTCCGATCGGTAGTGCCCGTCATATCGTCCTCCCGCCGCTGTGGCAGCCCTAAGCTAGATAGTGGCGATATCCACTGGAGGATAGTGCAGCTATCCACTAGCTGCTGTCAACCCGCCGATGGAAGGGGTCGAGTGCGCATCTCTGAGCTAGCCGAGCGGTCCGGCGCAACCGTGGCGACCATCAAGTACTACTTGCGGGAGGGCCTTCTACCATCCGGAAGCAAGGTGGGCGAGAGGCGCGCGGAATATGGCGACCGACATGTGGCGCGACTGCGACTGTTGCGTGTGCTGCGCGATGTCGGCGACATACCGGTATCTGACCTCAAACAAGTCGTGGATGCGATTGACAACGAGTCGCTTTCGACGCATGAAATGAACGGAGCCGCCTATGACGCACTGGCGCGCACATCGGGCGCGGTGGACGCAGAAATGCGGATGCTCGCCGCACAAGTAGTGCAGGAAGCCGGCTGGACACACGTCCGCCCTGAATCGCCCGCGCTCGACCATCTTGCTGGTCTGCTCGGGGCGATCGTCGATCTAGGTGCGATGTTCGACATGAACCACGCGGCAACATATTTAGGACTCGTCGACGCCCTCGCCGCATATGAGGTCAGTCGGTTGGATGCAGCCGAGCGCGTTGAGGACCGCGACGCAGCTGTGCAGCAAATGGTGATCGGCCAGGTCGTGTTCGGCCAGCTGCTACTGAGCCTGCGCCGGATCGCGCACGAACACCACAGCGCCCTCAGATACCTCGACAAACCTCCGGTAGACACACAGACCGCGAGACTCGCAGAGCCGTGACCGCAGAGAACGACGTCATCCACCTGCCACCGGCGTGGCCGTGGGCCCAACCTAGGCAACCCGGTCTTCGGCGCCACCCGGGTTGAACGCGAACCCCGGCCCGACGTGGGGTCCCGGGTTGCCGTCGGTCGCCGCCCACAGCAGCTACTGGGACCTAGGCAACCCAGCCCGCAGAACAGGGCGACATCATCGCCGGGAAAGCCCCCGGAACACCTCGCTCCCCCATTCGACTGAACTTGTTCTTGTGAGCTGGCGATTCGGGTAGTGGGTTACTCACGACACCGCGGCGTTCGGGGCTGATCGTTACAGATGTGCGACCGCCTGGTTTCAGAAACGCCGTGACGATGCGGACCGCGGCGGTGCTGACCGTACTGGCGGTGCCGGCGGCGATGCTGTGTGGCAACCTGCCCACAGCTTTCGGCATTCCGGGAGACTTTTCGACGACGCCGTCACCGAGCACGAGTGACCCGCCCACCGCCACCACGTCAGGGGAAGTCCGACAAGCTCGGACCGTATCGGTTGACCTAACCCTCGACGCCGACCACGGCAAGCCAGGGCTCACAGTAAAGGCGACCGCCAGTTTGATGGCGCAGTGCGCATCCGCTCGGACCGGCACACTGTCGATATCATGGGACAGCGGTCAGAGCCTGATCCCCGTGGACATCGCCACCGCCGACCCGGCCAACGGCAGCATTGCGTTCACGTTCACGGTGCCGGCCACCGCAAATGCGGGTCCCCACACCGTCTCAGCGATCTGCGGGCCACCGAATAACCTGACATCGAAGACATACAACACGTTCGCGTACAGCGGCTCGGCCGCCTTCACCGTCGATCCGGTTGAAAAGCCCTCCCTCACAGCAAGTCCTGACCAAGGCCCGCCCGGAGGCCCAGTGACAGCCTCCGGAGCCGGGTTCGTCTGCGGCACTGACCTCACGCTGCAGTGGGACGGGAAGGTCCTGGCCGACCACCTGCCCGACGCCTTCACCGCGCACTTTTCCGTTCCCACGGACGCATCCGTCGGCAGCGATCACAGCATTACCGCGTCCTGCCGCGATGACCCCGACAGCGCAGTCTCCCAACCGTTTACCGTCACACCCGCTGCGCTGTCCACGCCGGTCACGCCGGGCGTGAGTCAAGTAGTGACAGGCGAGACCGCCTTCTCGCAGCCGACGCGGTCTGGGTCGAGCAACGTGGCCACCGACCGCCACTCGCCTCCACCGTGGCTGCTCACGTTGATCGCCGTAATCGTCGCCGCGGCGCTGACGGGCGCGCGCTACTTCTACCGGCGCTCACGCGGCCGACCCACGCACGCCGGACCTCACGCCAGAGCCGTCACGCATTTCGACACAGCCCCGACAGTCACGGTGCGCGAAACCCCAGCCCCCGGCGAGGTCGCACACTGCATCGGACTTGTGCCCCATCAGGATCCCGGTAGCCAGACCTTCGTAGAGGTTTCTTCATGACGACAACCGACCTGATCGACAGGACTACCCTCCGCGACGTCATCTTCGATCGAGTACCCGGCGAACCGGTTGATGCCCTTGCCAAGTCGCTACAAGGTCACGGCGCACTCGCAGCGACCGTCCCTGGATTCACCAGCTTCCCAATACCCCTCCGCAATACGGTGGTACGCGCCATAGCCAGTGGCGTGAGCGAGCTGCTCGGACTCAACCTAGGCGATCTTGCCCTCGCCGGATGGAACCGGTACGCACGCCTCAGGGAGGCTGCCCTGCGCACCGTCGAAGCCCCGACCAGAACCGAGTTCATCGAAATGGTGAAGCACCAGATCAAGTCGAGCCACCACCCCAGCGTCGAGTTGTTCATCGACGGCAGGTCCGTAACCACCATCCCGATCGGCCTTAACATCGTCTTCGAGATGAAGGCAGTAGTGGCCGTGGTGCAGAAGGGCGAACTGACGGCCATCGAATCCGGAACATGCACTGTCACAGCGATATTGGACCTCGCTGGCGCGGTCATAGCCAACAAGAAACGCCAGTTCGACCTGTCGGGCGCGATCCGACTACGTCGAGGCGTGCCGCTGTTGAGCAGACAGGCGGGCCCGGGCGCGTAATTCCTGCGATCCTCAATGCGGAGACTCTCCCGGTTGCAGGAGAACTGAATGCCAGTGAGCCCTTGCCGAGACAGACAAGGAGTCCGCGGGTAACGATGATCGCGAGCGTGGCACGGCATCACTCCGTCAGATCGTTCAATGACGGCTTCTAATGGGCGTACTGGGCTCTTCGAGACGTTCTTCCTACGCTGCACAGCCGCCGTCTCGAAGGATGGAGTGCAACTGGGTCAGCGGTATGTGTGGTTGCCACTGGCCGGCGTGCGCGGGACCGGAGCGAGCTGCAGGCATGACCAGCACGAGGTCCGGTCCGTCAAGGTACCAGGCGCGGTAGTCGTCAGCGTAATTGTACTTCTGTCCCGGTTCGTCTTGGGTGATGTTGATGTCTTGTCCGACAGTCGCTTCCACGTAGGGACGGGCCAGCGGGGGCAGCGCGGCGAGTGGGTCGATACCGTCGCAGAACAGGTCGGTGAGCGTCAACAGCTTGTTGTTCTGGAGGTCGAAGGTGAAGGTGGTGATTTCGTCGTTTGGGTGTGCGCCTCCGAGGTCCCAGACATTGGTGAAGACAATGGATCTGGCGTCGGGCGTATGTTCGAAGGACCGATACGTCAGCTCGGCGCGTCCGTTTCTGATGAGGTCATCGTCTGGGTGACCAAATCTCGTAAAGAACTCTCGCAGAAAGTCTTTCAATGGTGGTCCTGCGGTCGGGTTGTCCAGAAGGTCGTCAGGGTACTTGGCTGACAGCGTGATGTCGACGTGCTTGGCGTTTGTGGCTGTGCGAGTGCAGACATCGCGTGTCTGATCCCAGGAGCCTGCGTTGTCTTCGCAGACGGTGAGCGACGCTGACCCTGGGGATGGGCTTCCGGGCGCCTGTTGTGTCGAACACCCCATGGCCATCAGTAGGCCGGCGATAAGCAGCACTAGCGTGCGGAGAGCTACGCTGCGCACCGGGCTATTGCTCAGTTGTTGTGGCCGGAGGCGTCCACCAGAGCATTGCCATGAGCATTGAACTGCCGCATCGTGGGCATGATTGACGTCGTCCCTCCCGGACGCGGCCAACACATGGAGTTCGACGCACAGCGATTCCGACATGAACGTCCTCCCCCGCGTGTGCTGTCAGCGTAAGCCCGCGACTGCGACGCACTGATCACAATTTCTCCAGCAGAGAACCGAAAAGGCCGCACCGACTTCAGCCTCTCATCACCACGTAGACAACGGAAGTGGAGGTAAGCCACCGGAACGCACAAGAGACACGCACAGTATCTCCCGGCCACATGACCGTTCCCGCACAATCGGGACCTACTCTTGCGAATCCCCGCACGTGGTCGGTGGACCCCTGATCTTCCACCCATCCAATAAATGCATAGGCGCATGCGGTTCAAGCGAACCGCCATTTTGTTTGAGCCACATATAGACTTCGGCCTACCAGCCATCCCTACCAGTGACGGGATTCGCGCGGCCTTATCCGGCGTGCGGGCTAGGTTAGGGGTTGTGGGGGGTTTTGGTATCGGCACAGTGGGTCGGTCGCCGCGTATCGGGGTTGCAGCCCTGGGCTTGATACTGTCGGCATGTTCGAGCACCGTCGGCGGTAATGCCGCTGCGTACCAACCCAGCCAGCAAACCGGCGATCGTGTCCAGTCCATCAGGCAAGTGCTGCCCGAGTCTGGTGAACTGTCGGTGGCCGTGGGCGCCCCTATGCAGAGCGAATCTGAGGCCTCAGTCGGTGGGATCGGCTCGTTGCCAAACGGATTGGGAGATGCCTCCCCCATCGAATGCCTCGGTGTTCACTCACCCCGCATGCGTCGCACCTATCAGGATGCTCCGGTAACGGGGGCCGTTGACGGAGAGTGGGAAACCGGCTCGGGGTCAGTCGCGCTCCCCGATCCGGACATCCGTATCACCGTCGGGGTGATCGAACTGGATTCAGCCGCAAGTTCGCATTCCTGGTATTCCAAGTTCGCCTCGCAATGGCAGCAATGTGATGGAAAGACAATGACGATGGCAAGTGCCATTGCCGGTTCACACGAGCAGAATGTTGCTGAGGTCACCAATGTCGCTGACTCTGATGGTGTTATCAGTGCTGCTGTTCTTGTGAGGGCCGGGGTCGCAGACACACGAAGACCGTTGGTAAAGCAACGAGCCCTCACCGCAGCGTCCCGATTCATCGTCGATGTCGAGGTTGTCCAAATCGACAGCAACAGTGCGGATCGCGTGACGGATGACCAAGCAGTCGCGGTAGCTCGCTTGACCGCGAATCGCATTGTCTCCACAGGCTGATCCGCCACCGACACTGTCGATACGGCAACGATCGCTGCGGTGCCCACCAATACCGACGCGTGCGCTCCCGGCAAGGACCGCTGCACCACAACTCACCTACGACCCACGACGTGAGAGAGACCGGTCACCGATCACCTGGACTAGACGAGGCACTCAGAAGTGCTGTGCGTGGACGGCCAGGGCAAGGGGAGAAATTGGTGTCGGGCACGCGCCACCTGGCGGGTCAGGCTTTGCCGAGGTGTCCAGAGGGGGAGTCGTCAGCATGGCTGATGAGTTGAGGTTTGACCCGAGCGAGTTGCGTATGGCCAGTGACCATCTTGGTGTGGCCGCTGCCGATCATGCCGCCGAGACCGCCCGTCATCGCGACGAATTCGCTGATGGAGTAGCCCGGTGGCGTGGCGGAGCCTCCGTATCAGCACTGCAAGCAGTGGCCGAACAGTGGGAAGCGCGGCACGCTCACCGCCAGCAGCAGGTCAACGCTCTTGAGCGGCACATTTCGGAGGCAGCGCAACGCTACACCTCCACCGATGCCGGAGCGGCGGGGTCGATCTCCGCAGTTCCGGGTATCGGCAACGCCGTTGACCTGTAATGAGTGACCTCACCACCGACGATGTTCGGCACTGGGATGTTTCGGTCATCCGACAGCTGTTCCAGGCAGCTCAAGGAGTGGGAGCCGCTGACCATCAACTCGGCGAGTCACTGGACAGCACCGGCAAGCGCACCAATTGGAACGGTCAGGCCGGCGAGGCATTCCGCGACGAAATCGGAAAACAGCGCAAGGACCTTGACCGCGACGGGCACGAATCAAATGGAGTGGCGGCAGCGCTGCAACGCGCCGAGAAAGACGTCGAATACTGCCGCAACAGGCTGCTCGACATCGACGACCGCGCCCGCGAATACGGGTGGACAGTTACCTCGGATTGGCGCATCGACGACAGCCACGACACCCAACGAAAACACGACCCGCAACTGTTGCAGAACGACCTCAACCAACTCAAGGCCCGTGCCCACGCTGCTGATCACGAGCTAGCAACCGCCATCCGCGCCGCAGTCGGCGATGTACTGGTCGACGACCAAGGACATGAGACCGGCACCCCGCCTCCGGGCCAGCCGGCGCCGGCCGGAAAGCTCACCCCTGAGGAGCAGGCGCAGGTGGGCCAGTGGTCGCAGTACTCCCTCGACCATGGCGGCGGCGATTGCTCACGGTGGGCCATCGCAAGCACCTTGGCGAACAAGTTCGGCGTACGGGACGGGCCGAACGGCAAGGAGATCAATCTTCCCGCCGACGTTCAGACCAAGATGATGGGCGGTATGCCGCTGCACTTTCCGCCGACCAAGGCCGAGATCGACAAGATCGCCACCAAGCAAGGCGTTACTCCTGTACCGGGCGTCGAGAACGACGGGTTGCCCGGCGGCCCTGACGTGATGACCAGCCAGCTCAACGGATTCGGATTGAAATCCGCATATCACACTGCTGCCAGTCGCGACCAGATCCCTGGCCTCGTGGACCAAATGACGTCAGACCTTAGAGCCGGCCATTCCGCCATTGTCAACGGCGCACCGCAACCGGGCGGCGGACACTTTCTTTCGGTCACCGGAATCACCACCGGTCCCAACGGCGAGACGCTGTATCTCGTCAACGATTCCAATCGCGCAGCGGACGGCAGCCTGAACAGCGGAACACTCCCTCGTCCATGCACCCGACAACAACTGACGGCATTCCTAGAGAACAGGGCGTCAGCCGGACCGCCCGGTTACAGCACCGTCGAATAGCTTTCGGGTGCTTGTGAGCGGGTCCGATGCGCTTCCTCCGCTCGTTACAACCTCGCTATCCTGGCTGTGAATTGCCGAAATCCACGACCACCATTGCCACTTGGGCACATCCGCTAGACGGGAAACCAGATGTTGCGAGCCATTGTGTGCACGTCGGTGCTTGTGGCGATCGGCGTACCGATCACAGCGTGCGACTCTCAGGCTCTCACCTCCCAGACACCCTCGTCGACCGACACGTCGGTTGGAGTTGCACAGCCTGACCAGGCCGGCGTCTTTTTTCCCGCAGCAGTAGATACTTACGGGCTGACCCCGCCTCAACTCGACCGCGATCACCTCGCCGAACTGCACGCTCTTCGGCAGATCGACCCGTGTGGCTTTGTCGACCAAAAAACACTGGCCGCCAGCGGCCATCCAGATTTCAGCTACACCTATACGGCCGCCCCGTCGATTGAATCCAGCGGGAACTCCCCGATCGCGCCCCTGGGCGGCGAAGGCTGCACCGTCACCTTCCCATCGGCCAAAACTGGTCTTGCGCTTCAGGTATTACCAGGAGAGCCACGTTGGAACGACGCACAGTTCAGCCCAGATCCAGATCATCCCGGCGTCATGAGGCAGGCGGGCTCCGCGTGCACGTTTCGCGTCACGCTTCCCCTTACCAGCCTGGCTGGCGCACCCCGGTCAATGCGCAACCCTGCGGTCGAACTAACCCCGGTGAACATTGCCGACAACACGCCGAACACCGAGGACACCTCGGCCTGCCCCGCTATTGAAGCGGTCTCTGAAGCTATCGCCGCTCGTGCCGAGCACGCGGGTGTCCCCCTGCATTCTGCACAGACCTCTCCTCTCACGCGGTTTCTGTCCGGCGATCCGTGTGCGGCTGCGGTGGACCTACCGACGGCGGGTTTCGTGTGGAAGGAGCCCAACCCCAGCGCTCAGTGGCCGACAACATGGCGGCACCCTCGGGTGTGCAACCTCCAGTTGGAACAGACTGTCGGCGGACCGGCGACCGCAGTGGTCAAATACGGCCTCGTCAACTGGTCGGAGAACATTCTCAAAATGCCATGGGGAGAAGACCCACAGCGCGACCAACAAGACGGTGTCGAGTTGTATACCTTCAGCTCGTACCTCGCCCCAGGATGTCTGGTTATCGGCAAGGCCAACGTTGGTGCCGACCCGGTGCAGATCGGAGCCGGCGCACCCGGTCTCGTTCCCGCCACTCCCGTAGTCACTGTGCGACTAAACGGTCCCATCGGCGGGAGTTGTGCCAATACGGCCAAACAGGTAGCACTGAACGCGCTCAAACGCGTGATCTAGGAAGCAAAACCGATCAGCCCGCCGGACGGCAGGGAGAAAGGGTCTCTAGGTGCCCTGCGGTCGATCACGCAGTCTGACTCTTCGGTGTTCATACCGTGCTGGGCGCTCGACGTAGCGACGTGTTGGCCGACGAAGTACACAGGCGAGGCGATGGTGCGCAAATGCCGACTAGGCGGTCGGCCCGGGGTGTGTGATTTCACGACATAGGTGACACATGAGTCGGGACATGGGTTACACCTGGAACAACGGCAGATGAGTCGCGTCATAGGTGACAGTCATCGGTCATGTCGAAAGCCCGTGTGGTGGTGTTGGAAGTCGTCTCGGGCCACCTGTCGGTCAGTGCCGCCGCCCGCGCCTACGGGATGTCCCACCGACATATTCACCGACTCCTCAAGCGCTACCGAGACGGCGGTACCGAGGCAGTCGAACCCCGATCGCGGCGCCCCGCCAGCAACCCCCGAGCAGTCCCCGATGAGGTCATCGCCACGATCCGTGCTGCTGCGCGAGAAACTCACCGCCGACGGCCTCGACGCCGGGCCGGTGACCCTGCAATCGCACCTACGACAGCAACAGCTACCGGTGACCTCGACCTCCACCATCCGGCGCATCCTGCACCACCACGCCCTGATGACCCCGCAGCCGCATAAACGCCCCAAACGATCGCTCCGGCGCTTCGCCACCTTGATCGACACCCACGCGTCCACCCTGACCGACAACGGCGCGGTCTACACCGCACGATTCACCCACGGCCACAACGACTTCGAACGACTCATCGCACACCTGGGGATCACCCAGAAAAACGGGCACCCCGGACATCCCCAAACCCAGGGCAAGATCGAACGCTTCCACCAAACCGTCAAACGCTGGCTGGCCCGACGCCCGCTACCGGCCACCCTGGCCGACCTGCAACACCTACTCGACGGATTCACCGTCATCTACAACACCGAACGCACCCACCGCGCCCTACCACTTGCCACGACCCCCGCCCAGGCCTACACCTGTCTCTTATACACATCTGACGCTGCCGACGATCGCAT
>NZ_LZTB01000116.1 GCF_001665685.1 Mycobacterium sp. 852013-50091_SCH5140682 | reverse complement strand
CCGCCTGGTACATGCGGGTCGGTGAGTCCGGCCAAGGTGCGGGCGGTCTCGCGGAAGGTGCACAGCGGCGCGCCGCGGCTGGGGTCGGGTGGGTTGCCGCTACGCAACCCGTCGACCAGATCGCGTGCCGAGGAAGGGGTTTGGTTGTCGAAGAACTCCCAGTTGACCATGACGACGGGCGCGTAGTCGCACGCCGCGTTGCACTCGATGTGCTCGAGGGTGACGCTTCCATCCGCGGTGGTCTCACCGGCGTGGATGTCCAGATGCTTCTGCAGCGCATCGAGAATGGCGTCACCGCCCATGATCGCGCACAACGTGTTGGTGCACACGCCCACCAGGTAGTCGCCCGTCGGGGTGCGCCGGTACATCGAGTAGAACGTCGCCACCGCGGTCACCTCGGCATCGGTCAGGCCGAGTTGCACCGCGCAGAACCGGATTCCGGCGGGCGTGAGACACCCGTCCTCGGACTGCACCAGGTGCAGCAGCGGCAGCAGAGCCGAACGCGCGTCGGGGTAGCGCGCTGTGATGCGTTGCGCGTCGGCGCTCAGCCGGTCGGTGACGTCGTCGGGATACGCCGCGGGCCCGTTGATCGGCGGGCCCGCTTCGTCGGGCCGTTGCCCGAGTTCCAGGAAAACTTCACTCACCTGTGCTGTCTCCTCTTCGCGCAAGCGCTCATCTGTGCTGTCTCTTCTTCGCGCAAGCGCTCATCAGCGATCCACTCCGCCCATAACCGGATCGATCGACGCCACCGCCGCGATCGCATCGGCGACCATGCCGCCTTCGCACATGGCCGCCACCGCTTGCAGGTTGGTGAACGACGGGTCGCGGTAATGCACTCGATAGGGTCGGGTGCCGCCGTCGGAGACCATGTGCACGCCGAGCTCACCGCGCGGCGACTCCACCGCCACGTAGACCTGCCCGGCGGGTACCCGGATGCCCTCGGTGACGAGCTTGAAGTGGTGGATCAGGCCTTCCATCGAATGGCCCATGATCTTGGCAATGTGCTCAGGGGAGTTGCCCAGCCCGTCCGGTCCGATTTTGAGATCGGCGGGCCAGGCCAGCTTCTTGTCGCTGATCATCACCGGTCCGGGCGCTAACCGCTCGATGCACTGCTCGACGATCTTCAGCGACTCGCGCATCTCCTTGACGCGAATGATGTAGCGGCCGTAGGAATCACACCGATCATCGGTGATGACGTCGAATTCGTAGTTCTCGTAACCGCAATACGGTTGGGTCTTGCGCAGGTCGTGCGGCAATCCGGTGGACCGCAGTATCGGCCCGGTGATGCCCAGTGCGATGCACCCGGTGAGGTCGAGATAACCGACGCCGACCGTGCGGGCCTTCCAGATGTAGTTCTCGTTGAGCAGATCCTCCAAGTCCTGCAACCTTTTCGGCAGCAGCTCCATCAACGCCTTGAGCTGACCGATCGCGTCGCCGGGCAGGTCGACGGCCACGCCGCCGGGCCGGATGTAGGCATGATTCATGCGCAGGCCGGTGATCGATTCGAAGACCTTGAGGATCTCCTCGCGCTCGCGGAACCCGTAGAACATCGCGCTCATCGCGCCCAGTTCCATGCCGCCGGTGGCCAGCGCCACCAGATGCGATGAGATCCGGTTCAGTTCCATCAGCATCACGCGGATCACGCTGGCCCGCTCGGGAATGTCGTCGGTGATGCCGAGCAACTTCTCCACCGCCAGGCAGTACGCCGTCTCATTGAAAAACGGTGAGAGGTAATCCATTCGGGTGACAAAAGTGACGCCCTGGGTCCAGTTGCGGAACTCCAGGTTCTTCTCGATGCCGGTGTGCAGATAGCCGATGCCGCACCGCGCGTCGGTGATGATCTCGCCCTCGATCTCCAGGATCAGGCGTAGTACGCCATGGGTCGACGGATGCTGCGGGCCCATGTTGACCACGATGCGCTCGCCGGCATGCTCGCGGGCTGCGGCCACGACCTCGTCCCAGTCCTGCCCGCCGACCATGACCACCGAGGAGGGGGTGTCGGCTCCGGTGGGTGTGCTCATCAGTTGTAGGACCTCCGCTGATCGGGCGGTGGGATCTGCGCGCCGTGGTACTCCACCGGCACCCCGCCGAGCGGGTAGTCCTTGCGTTGCGGATGGCCCACCCAGTCATCAGGCATCTCGATGCGGGTCAGCGCTGGATGACCGTCGAACACGATGCCGAAGAAGTCGTAGGTTTCGCGCTCATGCCAGTCGGTGGTGGGATAGATCCCGTACAACGACGGGATGTGCGGATCGGCGTCGGGCGCGGCCACCTCCAACCGGATCCGTCGGTTGTGCGTGATGGACATCAACGGATACACCGCGTGCAATTCACGATCCGTGTCGTCGGGGTAGTGCACACCGCTCACGCCGAGGCACATTTCGAACCGCAGCAGAGCATCGTCGCGCAACACGGCCGCCACGGCGGGCAGCTGCACCCGGCTCACCTCCAGCGTCAGCTCGTCGCGGTACACCACCACCCGCTCGATCGACACCGCGTAGCGTTGCGCGCCGAGCACCTCGGCCAGGCGGTCGACGACCTCGTCGAAATAGCCGCCGTAGGGGCGTGGCGAGCTGCCCGGAAGCGCGACCGGTCGGACCAAGCGGCCATAGCCTGAGGTATCGCCGGTGCCGGGTGCCCCGAACATGCCGCGGCGCATCCCGATCACCTCGGGTGCCTCGCCTTTGGAGTCGCTCACCGCAGCAGCCCCTTGAGCTCGATGGTCGGCGCCACCGAAAGCGCGGCCTGCTCGGCCTCCCGGATGGCTTCAGCGCGGTTCACTCCGAGCGGCATCTGCGCAATCTTGTCGTGCAGCTTGAGAATTGCATGCAGCAGCATCTCCGGACGGGGTGGGCAGCCCGGCAGATAGATGTCGACCGGCACGACGTGGTCGACACCCTGCAGGACCGCATAGTTGTTGAACATGCCGCCCGAGGACGCGCAGACGCCCATCGCCAGCACCCACTTCGGTTCGGCCATCTGGTCGTAGATCTGCCGCAGCACCGGGGCCATCTTCTGGCTGACCCGGCCCGCCACGATCATCAGATCGGCCTGACGCGGAGTCGCCGAGAACCGTTCCATGCCGAACCTGGCGATGTCGAACCGCGGTCCGGCAGTCGACATCATCTCGATGGCGCAACACGCCAGGCCGAACGTCGCAGGCCACAGCGATCCCTTGCGCACATACCCGGCCACCACTTCGACCGTCGACAGCAGAATGCCGCCGGGCAGACGTTCCTCTAGTCCCAATTCAGGCCCCCTCGCCGCCATACGTAGGCGTACGCCACGAACACCGTGAGCATGAACAACAGCATCTCCACCAGCGCAAACAGGCCCAGCTTGTCGAACGCGACCGCCCACGGGTAGAGGAACACGATCTCGATGTCGAACACGATGAACAACATGGCGGTCAGGTAGTACCGGATCGGCATCCGCTGGCCGCTGGTGCCGGCCGCGCCGGGAGGCATCGGTTCGATACCGCATTCGTACGCTTCGAGTTTGGACCGGTTGTAGCGCCGCGGCCCGATGACGAGGGCGATGCCCACCGAGCCGACCGCGAACACAGCCGCGATCGCGCCGAGAACCAGAATGGGC
>NZ_LZTB01000115.1 GCF_001665685.1 Mycobacterium sp. 852013-50091_SCH5140682 | reverse complement strand
TGTCCTCGCTAGAGGCTTTTCTTGGCAGCATAGGATCACCGAATTCGCCTCACTCGGCTATGCATCACCTCTCAGACGTCATGAGACACGGATTTACCTATATCTCGTCCTACAGGCTTACCCCGGTATTACCACTGACCGGTACGGCTACCTTCCTGCGTCACCCCATCGCTTGACTACTACCAAAGAAGGTCCCACGCAGCCCCGTCACTCCTCACACCCGAAGGCGATCAGTAACAACGGTTTTGGGTGGTTAGTACCCTTGATTCATCAGGGACGCACACACACGGGTACGGGAATATCAACCCGTTGTCCATCGACTACGCCTGTCGGCCTCGCCTTAGGTCCCGACTCACCCTGGGCGGACTGGCCTGGCCCAGGAACCCTTGGTCTTTCGGCGGGCAAGGTTCTCACTTGCCTATTCGCTACTCATGCCTGCATTCTCACTCCCACACCCTCCACCACTCGATCACTCGGCGGCTTCACCGGATGCAGGACGCTCCCCTACCCAACGATCACGAAGATCGTTGCCGCGGCTTCGGCGGTGTGCTTGAGCCCCGCTACATTATCGGCGCACAATCACTTGACCAGTGAGCTATTACGCACTCTTTCAAGGGTGGCTGCTTCTAAGCCAACCTCCTGGTTGTCTTCGCGACTGCACATCCTTTTCCACTTAGCACACGCTTAGGGGCCTTAGCCGGCGATCTGGGCTGTTTCCCTCTCGACGCACGGAGCTTATCCCCCGCCGTCTCACTGCCACACTCTTAGACTTGTCGGCATTCGGAGTTTGGCTGACGTCAGTAACCTAGTAGGGCCCATCGGCCATCCAGTAGCTCTACCTCCAACAAGAAACATGTGACGCTGCACCTAAATGCATTTCGGGGAGAACCAGCTATCACGGAGTTTGATTGGCCTTTCACCCCTACCCACAACTCATCCCCTCAGTCTTCAACCTAAGTGGGTTCGGGCCTCCACACGGTCTTACCCGCGCTTCACCCTGGCCATGGGTAGATCACTCCGCTTCGGGTCCAGAACACACCACTACACCACACACTCCTGTGCGGATACGCCCTATTCAGACTCGCTTTCGCTGCGGCTACCCCACCCGGGTTAACCTCGCGACATGTCCCTGACTCGCAGGCTCATTCTTCAAAAGGCACGCCATCACCCCACCACAAAGTGGAGGGCTCTGACGGATTGTAAGCGCACGGTTTCAGGTACTATTTCACTCCCCTCCCGGGGTACTTTTCACCATTCCCTCACGGTACTCATCCGCTATCGGTCACTGGGAAGTATTCAGGCTTACCGGGTGGTCCCGGCAGATTCACAGCAGATTTCACGGGCCCGCTGCTACTCGGGAACACCATCAAGACAGACGTCGGGTTTTCACGTACCGGGCTCTCACCGTCTACGGCAGGCCATCCCAAGCCACTTCCGCTAACCACAACATTTTCTCACTGCCCCCCAGTCGGATAGAACTGAGAAGATGGGTCCCACAACCCCGCACACACAACCCCTACCCGGTATCACATGCATACGGTTTAGCCATCCTCCGCTTTCGCTCGCCACTACTCACGGAATCACAATTGTTTTCTCTTCCTACGGGTACTGAGATGTTTCACTTCCCCGCGTTCCCCCCCAACGCCTATGTATTCAGCGTTGGGTGACACGACATCACTCGTGCCGGGTTTCCCCATTCGGACATCCTCGGATCCACGCTCGGTTGACAGCTCCCCGA
>NZ_LZTB01000114.1 GCF_001665685.1 Mycobacterium sp. 852013-50091_SCH5140682 | reverse complement strand
AGATGTGTATAAGAGACAGCAGCGAGGTGTACCAGGGCTGGCCCGCGGGCCTGGTGGTTGAGCCCGCCGACCTCGAGGCCGTCGCCCAGCAGCTGGGGCGCGAGCCGCGAGGTGTTCTCGAGATCGCCTACCGCTGCCCCAACGGCGAGCCCGCTGTCGTCAAGACCGCCCCCAAATTGCCTGACGGCACCCCGTTTCCGACGCTGTACTATCTGACGCACCCGGCTCTGACCGCGGCGGCGAGCCGGTTGGAATCGTCGGGCATGATGCGGGAGATGACCGAACGTCTGCAGCAGGACCCGGAGTTGGCTGCTGCCTACCGGCGCGCCCACGAGTCGTATCTGTCCGAACGCGACGCCATCGAGTCGCTGGGTACCACGTTCACCGGCGGCGGCATGCCCGACCGCGTCAAATGCCTGCACGTGCTGATGGCGCATTCGTTGGCCAAAGGTCCCGGCGTCAACCCACTCGGTGACGAGGCGTTGGCGGTCTTGGCTGTCGAGCCGGCGATGGCCGGGATACTGGAGCGCGATACATGGGTGTGAACCGCGTCGGCGCGATCGACTGTGGCACCAACTCGATCCGGCTGCTCATCGCCGATGTGGTGGATGGCACGCTGCGCGACGTACACCGCGAGATGCGTATCGTCCGGCTCGGCCAGGGTGTGGACGCGACGGGTCAGTTCGCGCCGGAAGCGTTGGCGCGCACCGAATCCGCGCTCGCTGACTATGCCACGCTGATGTCGGAGCTGAATGTTTCGGCGGTTCGGATGGTGGCGACGTCGGCCGCGCGGGATGCCGGCAACCGCGACGAATTCTTCGCCATGACCTCACGCATCCTCGGCACCGTGGTGCCCGGCGCCGTCGCCGAGGTGATCACCGGCACCGAGGAAGCTGAGCTGTCGTTTCAGGGCGCGGTCGGCGAACTCGACGCTGCCGGTGCACCTTTCATCGTTGTCGACCTCGGCGGCGGATCTACGGAACTGGTGCTCGGCACCGACGGCGTGAAGGCCAGCTATTCGGCCGACATCGGGTGCGTCCGGCTGACCGAACGCTGCCTGCACACCGATCCGCCCACCCGGGAAGAGATCGATGCAGCCCGCGCGGTGGTCCGGGACGGTTTGGCGCAAGCGCTGCAAGCTGTTCCGGTCGACGGCGCCAGGACGTGGGTTGGTGTGGCAGGAACGATGACCACGCTGTCGGCGCTCGCGCAAGGTATGACCGAGTACGACGCTGAGGCGATTCACTTGTCCCGCATCGGTTTTGGCGACCTGCGGCGGGTATGCGACGAATTGATCGCCATGACGTCGGCGCAGCGGCTGGCGCTCGGTCCGATGCATCAGGGCCGTGCCGATGTCATCGGCGGCGGAGCGATCATCGTCGAGGAACTCGCGGCTGTACTCGGCGAGCGCGCGGGGATCGACGAACTCGTGGTCAGTGAGCACGACATCCTCGACGGCATCGCGTTGTCCATCGCGCCGCACTGAACCGCCCGAGACAGCGAACGGCCGGATGCGGGGAACCCGCATCCGGCCGTTGTCGTCGAGCTGTGTGTTAGGACGTCGGCCCGTGGTTGCTGACCGGGGCGGCCGGAGCCGTCGTGGTCGGCTGGGCGCCGGCCGGCACCAGGTTGGGTTCGGTGGGGGCGGCCGGTGCTGCCGGAGCCGGGGCGGCCGGGTTCGCGGCAGGCACCGTCGGGGTTCCGGCGGGAGCCTGCTCGGCGGGCGGAACCGCGGTTGCGGCGTTGCCCGCACCCGTCGGCGCGGCGGCCGGAGCGGGGGCGGTGCCTGCCGGTGCCGGGGCTGCTGCCGGGACCGGCGTGCCGTTGCTGGCCGGAACCGCACCCTCAGCCGGGGTGCCGGCGGTGCCGGGGACCGCGGCAGGCTGGGCCGCGGTGCCCGCCGGGACCGGCGCGGTCTGGGTGGCTGCCGGAACAGGGGTGCCGCCTTCGACGGCGGCGGGCAGATCGGTCGCGCGGCTTCCCGCACCGCCGGGTGCGGCAGCCGGAACAGCTGCAGGTGTCGCGGCGGGGGTCGGGGTGGCGGCGACCGGCGCGGCAGCAGGTGCCTGAGCCGGGTGGTTCGCCAGCGGGACGGCGTTGCTGTTGCCACCGGTCGCGGCCGGTGCTGCCGGGACGGCGTTCCACACGGCGATGTCACGACCGCCCGCGTTGTAGACAACCGTGGTCGGGTCGGCCTCGGTGACGTCGAAGTACACCTTGCCGGAGGTCTTCTCGCCCTGGCTGATGGTGGCCGGGTTCACGCCCTGCGGGGTGGCCACCTGGAACAGCGCGCGGTAGTTCTTGCCGTCGGCTGCGCGGGCGTTGAAGTTGGAGACGATCGGGGTGACCGAGCCCTGAAGGGCCTCGTTGGTTGCGGTGACCTCCCACAGGGTGCCGCGCACCTGGTAGGGGATCGTGTCGCTGCTCGGCTTGAGGCCGGTGACCGTCCAGCCCTGGACCACGTTTCCGTCCTCCAGCTTCGCCTGGCTGCCCAGTGCGGCGGTGGTGACTGTACTGTCATCGGCGAATGCGAGCGGTGCGGCGCCGATGATCCCCGCGGCGGCTATGGCTGCTGCGGCCATGGCAGCACTGATATTCGTGATCTTCAAGATGGTTCACTCCTGAGTGTTCCGACGAGCGTCCAGGCCCCCGACAGTGGGGATGCTCACTACAGGGGAAAGCTAGCAGGTTAAGAGGTTGCTGTGGAACCGGAGTGGCATATTGCGTCTTCGGCCTCAGGCAGTCACTCTGCACCCCGGTCAGTGAGGCAACAGATTATTGACGGTCGCGGCTAGCGCTACCAGTGCGATGACCCCGAGGTAGGCGATTACCAGACGGGTGTCGCGCAATGCACATTTGCTGTGTTGTAACCCGGAGCGGCGTGCGCGGATGTACCCGATCAGACCGAGCCCAGCGAATACAGCAACCATCGCTGGGCCCAGTAACCAGGCCAGCAGAGCCACGGTTGCGTACACGCACAATCGCAGCGGGTCGTACGGCTCGTTGGCCTGCTGGCTCATCGAATCTCGATGAGTGGTAGTTCCTGCCCAACCGACACCGACAGCCGTTGACGTCCCAGTGCCGGCCAGGCTTGCACGGCGCAAAAGGGCGCGCACTGATCGGCTCCACCAGAGCGGGTGCCGACGTGCACACAGCACTGCGTCAGACGTTCTTCGATCATCGTCGACATGTCCATGAACGGCTTGACCGTGAGACGGACGACGCGTTCCCCGAGGAGCTGACGGATCTTGCGGCGACGGCCGGGCAGCGCGGACGACGCGAGCGTCAGCAGCGTCGACATCCCCAGATCGCAGTTCTCGCAGATGTTGCGCCACACGTCACCGATCTGCGGATGTGACAACGACGACTGCTCGGAGAGCAGCCCCAGCAGCGATTCCTGCACTGCCAGGCGCAATTGCCGCGGGATCTCGGTGTCGGCGATGCGGTTGGCCACCAGTCCGAGCTTGTCTTTGAGGCTGTCGGTGCCGATCAACGACACCAGCGACCGCCACTGGCCTGCGTCGTCGCGCACCAGATAGCCGACCGAGCAGCAGTGCGGATGCGAGCAGGGCAATGCGGTGAGGTCGCGCCATGTCACGGCGTCGCCGGTCTGGGGGCCAAGACGTTTGAGCACACCGGTATGGGTGAGCCGGTCGAGCGGGTCGATCCGCCCCGAGCGGCCGGAGCCGAACTGCGGCTGGACCGTCAGGCCGCCGACATACGGTGTGTCCAACGCCAATTGCACCATGGCGCCGATCTCGTCGTCGTTGACTCCGAGAGCCGCGGTCATCACCAGCGTGGTGAAGATCTCTCGTTCCGAGAGGCGCTGCAGTGCTTGCTGTTTCGTGCGACGCAGGTCGCCGCCGCGGTGATGCCGGTGAGCGGCCTCCGACAATCCGTCGTACTGCAGATAGACCTCGACGCGTTCACGGTGGGTGGTCAGCAGGTCGAGCAATCGGTCGTCGTTGGCGATGCGGACGCCGTTGCTGTTGACCAGGATTCGAGTGATGGGCCGGCTGACGAGCTCGCCGAGCAACTCGGCCAGGGCCGGATGCAGGGTGGGCTCGCCGCCGCTGAGCATGAGTACGTCCAGGCGACCGTTCTCGCGGGCCAGGCGTTGATCGACATTGACAAGGATGTCGGCGACCGGCACCACGTGCCGCAGGTCCGGTGAACTGTCGGTGAAGCAGGTGGGGCAGCGCAGATTACACGTCTCGGCGATGTCTTCGAGAAGGATGCACGTGTGCTGGGTCTGCATCTCCGGCAACCCGCGCAGATACGCCGACGGGACGGGATCGAAATTGCCTGGCGTATCCGGGGTGTGAGCCTTGGTGGGGGCTGTCCACTCCTCGAGGTAGGACAGGATCTCGGGATCCTCGTCATACAGCGTGCGCACCAGACCGTGGCTGCGGCAGCCCCGTTCAAGCCAGATGCGGCCGTCACGCTCGATCAGCATTCCGCTCAGCCGCGCGACGTCGGCCAGCGGCCGCTCAGGTGCTTCGTCGTGGCAGTGCGGGCAGAACGCCGTGACGTACCGGTGCAACCGGTCGCCGCGCAGGCCCATACCCGCGGTCACTTGTACAGTTCGGGGTTGATGCCTGTGCAGAACCCGGCAGTGAACAGTGACATCAGGGCCCAGCCGACCATGAGACCGATGCCCAGTCCTCGGGCGTTGGGGCTGCGGGACCGCAGCAGGGCCGCGCCCCCGCCGAACGCGATGAGGGCCAACAACACTGCGCCGAATCCCAACACCGTGTTGCTCTGTTGGGGCTCGACGCGGCTCCCCGCGGTCATGATGGCCATCAGCGCGATCACGAAGTTGATGCCCGCGTAGATGAACGGTCCGAGGATCACCATTGCTATGGAGATTCGGGGTTCGGGCTTGGGCGGCCCGCCGTACCCGTAGCCCGCTGCCGGCGGATATCCCGCAGGGGGTGGCGCATATCCGGGCGGATAGCCGTACGGCTGTTGATGGTCGCCCCGTGGCGGGAGATAGCCCGGCGGCTGGCGGAGGTCGCCCGGGAAGTAGCCGGGCGACGGGGGTGCGGGGCCCGGTGGTGGTTGCGGCGGATACTCAAGCGCGCCGCCCTGAGGTGCGATGTCCTCTTGATAGGCCGGTGGAATATCTTGCGCGGCAGAGTCATCCGCGGGCTCGTCAGGTGGCGGACCCGATGGGGGTGACGTCATGCCGGCACTTCCTGGTTGCTGGGTGAAAGGCGATAGTACCCGCGGCGGTAGCCACGCCACACCCGAACACCGATGATCAGCAGCGATGGCAGCAGGAACCATTGGGGCCGGGTCAGATCCAGCCACACCGTTTCGTTGGCCCGGACGAACTCGACGAAGAACCGGAACACGGCGTAGGCGGCGATGTAGATGACGAAAAGCTCGCCGGGATGGGTGATCCGGTGCCGCAGCCACAGCAGCACGCCGAATGCGCAGAGCTGGAACGCGATTTCGTAGAGGAACGACGGGTGCATGGCCTGTCCGGCAAGGCAGCCCGGGCATTCCGGTGTGGTGGCCGGCGCGTGGATGCCCCAGGGCAGCGTGGTGGGCCGCCCGGGTGCCTCGGTGAGAAAGCAGCCGATGCGGCCGATGGCCATGCCGAGCGCAACTGCCGGCGCGAACAGGTCCCCGGTTTTTCCGCGGTATCCGCCAAGGCGTTTGGCGATGTGCACGCCGAGATACGCGCCGAGCAGGCCGCCGAGGATGCTGCGCGAGCCGAACTGCCAGGCCTGCGCCAGGCTGGGATTCGTGGAGAAGTCGAGGTGATGGGCCCATCCGGACAGGCGCATGCCGATCGCGCCGCCGATGAGGGCACCGGACGCGGCGACCACTGCCTGTTCGCCCAGCGCGCCGCGCCGGCGCGCCTCGTAGACGAAAACCGCTACAGCGGCCAGCACTCCGAGGGCCACGAACAGGCCGTGCACCGGAACCGGCACCGGCCCCAGATGCCACTCGGAAGTCATACGGGTGAACCTATCCTCTGGCGCGCCGGTCGACCGCGAAAGACGGCAATGGCCTGCCGCCGGTGTCCCGGCGGCAGGCCATTGTCAGGTGTCAGCGGCGTGCGTTGCAGTTCGGCGGGTTGCCGCAGTGGTGGCCACCGTCGCAGGCGTTGCAATGACAGGTGCAGGATCCCTTGGTGGTGCGCATCGTTGTTCAGCTCCTTAGGTGCCCGGGCGGTACCGGTGTCGACCGGTAGCAAACGCACAAGCGAGGACGGGAAATCAACATATGACTACCTCACAATAGTTCGGGTCACAGGGAAAATAAAGGATTCCCCCATGCCGACCAGTCACGAAAGCACCCGACACGCCGAGGAATTGGGGACGTCAATGTCTGCTCGGCGGGTAGGCCGCCACGCCGGCAAACGGCTCAGGCGTCCTACCCGCGGAGCACCGGCGCCAGCGCGTCCAGCACTGCAGGATCTTCGATCGTCGACGGCACCGGCTCGTCTCTGCCGTCGGCGATGGCGCGCATGGTCTTGCGCAGGACCTTGCCCGAGCGGGTCTTCGGCAGCGCCGCCACCACGTCGACCTTTTTGAAATAGGCCACCGCGCCGATGTTGTCGCGCACCGCGGCGATGAGCTCCTCGGCCAGCCGGTCGGCGGACGCCCCGGACTTCAGCACCACGAACCCACGCGGAACCTGTCCCTTGATCTCGTCGGCCACCCCGATCACCGCGCACTCGGCCACCGCCGGATGCTGGGCCAGCACCGCCTCGATCGATCCGGTCGAGAGCCGGTGGCCTGCGACGTTGATGACGTCGTCGGTGCGGCCCATCACCCACAGGTAGCCGTCGGAGTCGATGTAGCCGCCGTCGCCGGTCAGGTAGTAGCCGGTGAAGGCCGACAGATACGCCGACACATAACGGTGGTCGTCGCCCCACAGAGTCGGCAGGGTGCCCGGCGGCAGCGGCAGTTTGACGCAGATCGCGCCCTCCTCGCCGGGCTCGGCGACCGCGCCGTCCGAATGCAGGATCTGTACGTCGTACCCGGGCATCGGCACGGTGGCCGAGCCGGGCTTGACCGGTAGGGGCTGCACGCCCATCGGGTCGGCGGCGATCGCCCAGCCGGTCTCGGTCTGCCACCAGTGGTCGATGACGGGGACGCCCAGCTTGTCGGCGGCCCAGTGATAGGTATCGGGGTCGAGCCGCTCGCCGGCCTGGAACAGGTATTTGAGACTGGACAGGTCGTAGTTGCCGATCAGCGCGCCGTCGGGGTCTTCCTTCTTGATGGCACGGATGGCCGTGGGTGCGGTGAACAGCGCCTTGACCTTGTGTTCGGCGACGACGCGCCAGAACGCGCCGGCGTCAGGCGTACCGATCGGCTTGCCCTCGTAGAGCACGGTTGTGGCTCCGAGCAACAGCGGGGCGTAGACGATGTAGGAGTGGCCGACCACCCACCCGACATCGGAGGCGGCCCAGTACACGTCGCCGGGAGCGGTGTCGTAGATGTGACGCATGCTCCACAGCAGGGCCACCGCGTGCCCGCCGTTGTCGCGCACGATGCCTTTCGGCTTGCCGGTGGTGCCCGACGTGTAGAGCACGTACAGCGGGTCGGTGGCCGCGACGGGCACCGGATCGGCCGGGGTGGCGGAGGCCGTCAGCTCCCGCCAGTCGTGGTCGCGGCCGGCGACCAGTCGGCAGGGGCGGTGTTCGCGCTGCAGGATCACGCAGGCCCGCGGCTTGTGCTCGGCGATGTCCAGCGCGGTGTCGAGCATCGGCTTGTACTCCACGATGCGGGTCGGCTCGATGCCGCACGACGCGCTCACCACGACCACCGGCTTGGCGTCGTCGATCCGGGTGGCCAGTTCGTGCGCGGCGAACCCACCGAACACCACCGAATGCACCGCGCCCAACCGCGCGCAGGCCAGCATCGCGATCACGGCCTCGGGGATCATCGGCATGTACACGACCACCAGATCGCCCTTGCCGACGCCCAATTGGCGTAGTGCACCGGCGAATTGGGCGGTGGCGTCGCGCAGTTCGCGGTAGGTGTAGCTGCGTTTGGTGCCCGTGACGGGGGAGTCGTAGATCAACGCGGTTTGATCCCCGCGTTCGGTGATGTGGCGATCGAGCGCGTTGGCGCAGGTGTTCAGCTCGCCGTCGGGGAACCAGCGGTAGAACGGTGGGTTGTCGTCATCGAGGATGCGTTGAGGTTCGCGTGTCCAGGTGACCGCCTTGGCCGCGTCGGCCCAGAAGGTGGCCGGGTCGTTGATGCTGACGTCGAAGAGGTCGCGATAACCGGACATAGCCCGACACCGTAGCCGGTGGTCACCCCTCCCCGCGAGCAGACGCAGAATCGCACTTTTGGGCGCGAAATTGGGCGATTCTATGTCTGCTCGGCGGGTCGACCGGGCCTAATCCGCCGCAGCTGCGGCCACCGACCGGTTGGCAGTGCCCTTCTTCGACTTCGGCGCCACCAGCGGCTCCGACACGGGCACCGTCGCGGGCTCCTGCGTCACCGGCCGGCACATCTCGATCGCCTTGTCGGTGTAGACGCGGTACCCGAAATCGGGGTTGTGACCGTGGATTTCAGGTGTGTCGAGATCGCGCAGGAACGTGAGGATCTCGCGGCTGAACACCTGGCCGGGTACCAGCACGGGGAATCCCGGGGGATAGGGCGTGACGAACGTCGCCGACACCACATCGGCTCCTGTGTCGAGCTTTTCGAGGATCTCATCGGTGCCGAGGTACTCGCAGTTGGTGTCGTCGTAGGACAGGTAGAACGCCCGGCGTACGTCGCCCTCGGGTGTCGGCGCGTCGCCCGTCGCGTCGCGGAACACTTCGTGGAAGCCGCTGAAGTTGGGCAGTGCGGCGGTGCTCGCGGTCAGCTTGCGCACCTTCTGCTCGAACCGGCTGCGCTCACCGAGACCCATGTCGCCGACGGCGTCGTCGAGTTCCCCGGCGATCTTCACCAGCACCTCGACCAGGAACGCCACCGATGAGCGGGTGGTGCCGATGTTGGTCATGAACAGCACGGTGTTGCGGGAGGTCTTGTTGATCTGCACGCCGTGGCGGTCCATCAGCTGGTCGCGTTTGAAGGTGTCACCGTCGTAGCCGGTGCGGCCGATCGACAACGTGATGCGCGACGGGTCGAGCACGAACTCGTCGCGGTCCCACGCCGTCATCATGTTGCGCAGCCCGGAGCGCAGCGGCTGGGCGATGTGCGAATCGCGGAACTCGTCGGGAATGAGGTCCGAGGTGCGCAGGCAGGCCATGTAGCGGCTCAGCAGCGGATGGTTGTCGATCGCGTCGCGCAGCTGCATGGCGTTCTCGATCTGACGCTGCACCAGTTCCACGCCTTCGAGCGCCACCTGCCGGCGGCCCAGGTCCAGGGACGCCAGGATCTGGTAGTTGGGCGAGGTGGAGGTGTGCGCCATGTACGCCTCATGGAACGCCTCGGAGACCTTCTGGTCGAAGTCCTGGTCGAACACGTGGATCATCGAGCCCTGCCGCAGCGAGGTCAGCGTCTTGTGGGTGGACTGGCTGGCATACACCCGGACCCGTGCCTTGGCCGGATCCGGTGTCAGCCTGCGGTTGAGCAGTTCCTCGTCGGTCGGCGGGCTCTGGCTGTCGGCGGCCAGCTGCTTCTGGTAGGCCTCGGCATAGTCCTTGTCCGCCAGCTTCTCTCGCAGTTTGGCGGCCGAGGCCATCGCGGTGCGGGCCCGGTACACCGGATGGAACCGGGCGAACGCGAACCAGGCTTCGTCCCACAGGAACACCAGATCGGGCTTGATGGCCAGGCATTCCTCCATCACGCGCTGTACGTCGTAGACGATGCCGTCGAACGTGCAGTTGGTGAGCGAGATCATCTTGACGCGGTCCAGCTTGCCGGCGCGCTTGAGCGCCAACAACTTCGACTTGATCTCGCGCAGCGGCACGGCGCCGTACATGGTGTAGTCGGGCAGCGGATAGGCCTCGAGGTAGATGACGTTCGCGCCGGCCAGCATCATGCCGTAGTGGTGGGACTGGTGACAGTTGCGGTCCAGCAGCACGATATCGCCGGGTGCCACCAATGACTGGGTGACGATCTTGTTGGCGGTCGACGTGCCGTTGGTGACGAAGTAGGTGCGGCGCGATCCGTAGGTTTCGGCGGCCAGCTGCTGGGCCTCACGCAGCGGCCCGGTGGGTTCCAGCAGGGAGTCCAGGCCGCCGCACGTCGCTGAGGTCTCGGCCATGAAGACGTCGAGCCCGTAGAAGCTGACCATGTCTTTGATCCAGTGCGAGTTGACAATTGACTTGCCCTGGCTGATCGGCAGCGCGTGGAACACCCCGGTCGGCCGGTGGCTGTACTGCTTGAGCGCGCTGAAAAACGGGGTGCGGTACCGCGCGGCCACGCCCTGCAGGATCGACAGGTGCAGCTCGAGCACGCCCTCGCGGGCGTGGAACACGCGGCGGAAACAGGGCCCGAGCCGTCCCGCGATCTCCTCGACGTCGATCTCGGTCATCAGGTAGAGGTCGAGTTCGGGGCGCAGCTCGTGCAGCGACGCGGCCAGGATCTGGGCCCGCTCGTCGGGTGATTTGTGGTCGTCGAGATCGGCGGAGACCTTGGTGTCGGCGAACTCGGCCAGCGCGCTGAGGTTGCGTTCGGACTGGTGGCTGAACCGGCGCCGGATCACGACGGCCTGCAGGTTGACGTTGAGCCGCGCGGCGATCAGTGCCTCGTCGCCGCTGGAGACCACCACGAGTTCGTAGACGAACTCGTCGTCGGGGCGACGCCAGCTGCGAACCTCCTTGCGCAGCGCTCGTTCCTGGGCCTCGGTCATCTTCTCGACGACGAGTACCTCGAAGTACAGCTGGTCTTTGTGGGTGACGGGCTGTTGTTCGAGGGTGCGCGGATCGGTGGGGAAGATCTCGACGTCCTCGACGTTCGCACTGTCGGCGTCCGCGGTCCGATAGGACTCACTGGTCAGCGCCCGGTTGATCCGACTGACGGTGCTGGCGAACTTGTCGTAGCCGCCGGTGGTGAACAACCGTTGCACCTTGGCGAATCGCGCCGAACCGGGGAACGCCCAATACGGTTCCAACGGTGTCAGGGCCGCCAGCTGGTCCCGGCAGATCGCGGTGTACTCGTCCTTGAGTGCGCCGACCGTGGTGGCTCGGTTCAGCCGGTCGGCGGCTTCTTCCAATCGGCACCACGCGTCGCTGCGCAGTTGCCAGACACTGTTGTACGCATGCGATCGCTCGGTCATCGCACAAGCGTCGTCAGCGCATTCGTCCGGCGAGCGAGTGCCAGGCGAACGTTGCGCGGCAATCGTGTGACTGCGGGCTGACGCGGAGCTGGGAACCTGCATGACGTTTGACCGCGGCGTGGTCGGGTAGCCCAGCGCCCATGGTTGAGTCGTCTCCGGCAGCGGTTGACAGTCCGCTGATCGTCAAGCGCCACACCACGGCGTCGCGCAAGCAGGTGTGGGATGTCGTCGCCGACGGGTGGACGTACTCGCAGTGGGTGGTGGGCAACACGCGGATGCGTGCGGTCGCGCCCGACTGGCCGGCACCGGGCAGCAAGATTCACCACACGATCGGCGTCTGGCCCCTGGTGGTCAATGACGAGACGGTGGTCGAAGCGTGCACGCCGCTGGAAGAGCTGGTGTTGTTGGCCAGGGTGCGGCCGTTCGGCGGTGCGCGGATCACCTTGCGGCTGGCCGACATCCACGACGGCACACGGATCGAGATGGCTGAGGTGCCGGTCGGCGGGCCGCTCAACTGGGTGCCACGCCAGCTGTCCCTGCTGCTGGTGTACCCGCGCAATCGCGAGTGCGTCGCGCGGTTGGCGGCGCTGGCCGAACGCCGGGAAGCGCCTCAATGAGCCGGCTCAGCGCGGACGCTGTGGTGATCGGTGCGGGCCACAACGGCCTGGTCGCCGCGGCCATGCTCGCCGACGCGGGTTGGGACGTGCTGGTGCTCGAGGCGCAATCCGAGCCGGGCGGCGCGGTCAAGAGCGCTGAGCTCTTTCCCGGCTACGTCAGCGATCTCTACAGCGCGTTCTACCCGCTGTCGGTGGCCTCGCCGGCGTTGCGCGCCTTGCACCTGGAAGATCACGGTCTGCGGTGGAGCCGTGCACCGGCTGTGGTGGGCCATCCGCATTCGGCGGCAGACGAGGACGCCCCGGTCATCTATCCCGATATCGACCGCACCGCAGCGGAATTGGACCGGCACCACCGCGGTGACGGCCAGAACTGGTGTGCCCTCTTCGAGCAGTGGCACCGGGTCCGCGAGCCCCTGCTGGAGGCGATGTTCGCGCCGTTCCCGCCGATCCGCGGGCTACTCGGGCTGCTGCACCGGCTCGGCACTGCCGAGGCGCTGCGGCTCGCGCACCTGTTGGTCTTGCCGGCAGGCGTGATGGCCGAGCGGTTGTTCGACGGCGCCGCGGCGCGATTGTTGTTGTTGGGCAACGCGATGCACGCCGACGTGCCGATCGACGCGCCCGGCAGCGGAGTCATGGGCTTTCTGCTGATCATGATGGCGCAGGACGGTGGATGGCCCGTGCCGGTCGGCGGTGCGGGACAGTTGACCGCGGCGCTGGTACGACGAGCCACGGCGGCGGGGGCCCGGATCGAATGCGGACGCCAGGTGGACGGCATCGCGGTGCGCGGTGGCCGCGCGGTCGGCGTGCGAACGGCCGACGGCGCGACGGTGCGAGTGCGTCGTGCCGTCATCGCCGACACGTCGGCACCCATGCTCTACCGTGATCTGCTCCCCGCGGACGCAGTGCCCTCGGCGGTGCTCGACAGCATGCACGATTTCGATTGGGATACACCGGTGTTGAAGGTCAACTACGCGCTCGACGCGCCGGTGCCGTGGCGGTCGAAGAACCTCAACGACGTCGGCACGGTGCACCTCGGCGCCGACCATGACGGCCTCGTCCGCTGGATGGCCGATCTGCACACCGCGACGCTGCCGCGGCGGCCGTTCATGCTCTTCGGGCAGATGACCACCGCCGACCCGAGCCGGTCACCGGCAGGCACCGAAAGCGCGTGGGCGTACACGCATCTGCCGCGCGGCGTCACCGACGACGCGTCGGCAGACAAGGTCGCCGAGGCGGTCGGCCAGGTGCTCGAGGAGCACGCGCCCGGATTCGCCGATCACGTGATCGGCACGCTGGTTCAGCGGCCTTCCGACCTGCAGAGCGGTGACGAGAATCTGCACAGCGGCGCCGTCAACGGCGGAACGTCACAGCTGTACCAACAGTTGATCTTTCGGCCCGCACCGGGCTTCGGCCGAGCGGAGACACCCGTCGAGAACGTCTATCTGGGCAGCGCCGGGGCGAGCCCGGGAGGCGGGGTTCATGGTGTGTGCGGGCGCAACGCGGCCAAGGCCGCGCTGGGCGGTGACGGTGTGTTGGGCTGGCCCCTGCGCAGACTCCACAAGGCCGTCATCTCACTGCTCACGGACTAGCAGCGGCGCTCACTCCTGGAATCGGTAGCCCATACCCGCCTCGGTCAACAGATGCACGGGGTGCGACGGGTCGTCCTCGAGCTTGCGCCGCAACTGCGCGAGGTACACCCGCAGATAGTGGGTTTCCTTGGCGTAGGCCGGGCCCCACACCTCCTTGAGCAGTTCCTCGCGGCCCACCAGCTTGCCGCGGTTGCGCACCAGCATCTCCAGCATGCCCCACTCGGTGGGGGTCAGATGGACCTCGGCGTCGTTCTTGGTGACCTTCTTGGCGGCGAGGTCCACCGTGAACGACGATGTCTCGATCACCGGCTGATCGGCGTCGGCGACCGCCGCACGACGCACCGCGGCCCGCAACCGGGCCAGAAACTCGTCCATGCCAAAGGGTTTGGTGACGTAGTCGTCGGCGCCGGCGTCGAGCGCCTCGACCTTGTCGGAGGAATCGGTACGCGCCGAGAGCACGATCACCGGTGCCGACAGCCAGCCGCGCAGCCCGGCCAGCACCTCGATACCGGACATGTCGGGCAGCCCGAGATCGAGCACGATGACGTCCGGACGATGATCGGCGGCACTGCGCAGGGCTTCGGCTCCGGTGGCCGCACAGGTGACCTCGTAGCCGCGCACCGAGAGGTTGATGCGCAGGGCGCGCAGGATCTGCGGCTCGTCGTCGATCACCAGCACCCTGGTCTTGGCTACGCCCATGCGCGATCCGCCTCCGGCTCCTCGCTGAAACTCATGCCCGATCCGCCTTTTTCGATGCCGCTCACGGTGCAGCCAAGTCGATCTCGACGGTCAGCCCGCCGCCGGGGGTGTCGGTGGCCGATATGGTGCCGCCCATCGCCTCGACGAACCCGCGGGCCACCGACAGCCCGAGCCCGACGCCGGTGCTGTTGTCATGGTCGCCGAGCCGCTGGAAGGGTGCGAACAGCGCCGTGTCGGTTCCCCGTGGCACCCCGGGGCCTTCGTCGATGACCGCAATGAGCACTCGGTCGGCCACGCGTCCCGCGGTCACCCGGATCGGGCCGTCAGGGGCGTAGCGCAGCGCGTTGTCGATCAAGTTGGCCAGGACCCGTTCCAGCAGACCACCGTCGGCCATCGCCACCGAATCGTCCACTTCGACCTTCACGCGGTCCAGGCCCTGCCGTCCGAATCCTGTGGTGCCCCTGCTGATTCCGATCAGAGCGCGTTGCACGGCCTCCTCCAGATACACCGGCCGCAGTTCGGGGCGCACCACACCGGCGGCCAGCCGCGACGAGTCCAGCAGGTTGCCCACCAGCGCGGTCAGCGCATCGACGGACTCCTCCACGGTGGCCAGCAGTTCAGCGGTGTCGTCCTCGGAGAAATCGACGTCCTCGCTGCGCAGACTGGATACGGCTGCCTTGGCGGCAGCCAGCGGGGTGCGCAGGTCGTGACTGACGGCCGAGAGCAATGAGCGACGCAGTTCGTCGGCCTGCGCGATGGCGTTGGCTTTGCCTGCTGCCTCGCTCAGCTCCCGCTGCCGCACCAGCCCAGCGGCCTGCATCGCGACGGCGCCGAGTACCCGGCGGTCGCGGGCCGGCAGCTGACGTCCCGCCATCAGCAACCAGAACTCGTCGTCGCCGACCTCGATGGCGGTGTCGGCGGAATCGACATGCACACAGGGGTCCTCACCCACGCACGCCACGATGCCCATGCCTTCGCGCAGCAGGCTCACTGCGCGTTGGCTGTAGGTCTCCCGGACGCGTTCGAGGAGCGTATCCAGGTCTGCGCCGCGCAGGACCGACCCGGCGAACAGCGCCAGCAGCTCGGCCTCCCGCGACGCCCACTTGGCCTCTCTGGAGCGTTTCGCGGCACCGTCGACCAAGGCCGCGACCGCCACCGCGACCGCCAGCAGCACCACGACGGTGATGGCGCTGTTGGGATCGGCGATCGTGAAGGTGTGCCGTGGCGCCACCAGGAAGTAGTTCAGCAGCAGGCCCGAGAGCACCGCGGACACCGCGGCGGGTGCGACACCGCCGAGCAGCGCCACGACGAGGACGCCGACGAAAAACAGTGCGCTCTCACCGCCGACCCCGAGGTACGGGTCGAGCAGATACACCGTCACCGCGCAGATCGCCGACGGAACCACCGCGGCCGCGAGCCACGACGCGAGATGCCGATGCTCGGGCTCCAGCCGCACGGCGCCGCGCCTGGCGTGCTCGTGGGTCACCATGTGCACGTCGATCTTGCCGGACTGTTGTACCACCGCCGCGCCGATGCCCTCGTCGAACAGCCGGGCCCAGCGGGAGCGCCGCGAGGTGCCGAGCACCAGCTGGGTGGCGTTGCGTTCGCGGGCGAAATCCAGCAGGGCCGTTGGCACATCGTCGCCGACGACCGTGTGCACCGTGGCGCCGAGGCTGGCGGCGAGCTCGCGTACCTTGCCCATGTGCGCGGCCGACACACCGGAGAGCCCGTCGCCGCGGACCACATGGACCACCATCAGCTCAGCGCTCGATCTCGACGCGATCCGGGATGCCCGGCGTACCAAGGTCTCTGATTCCGGGCCGCCGGTCACGGCCACCACTACCCGCTCGCGGGCCTCCCAGGTGTCGGTGATCTTGTTGTCGGCGCGGTACTTGGCCAACGCCGCGTCCACCTGGTCGGCCAGCCACAGCAGCGCCAATTCCCGCAGCGCCGTGAGGTTTCCGCGCCGGAAGTAGTTCGACAGTGCGGCGTCGATCCGTTCGGGTGCGTACACGTTGCCGTGGGACAGCCTGCGCTGCAACGCCTCCGGGGTGATGTCGACCAACTCGATCTGATCGGCGGACCGGACCACCTCGTCGGGCACCTTCTCTTGCTGCTCGATACCGGTGATGCCGCTGACGACGTCGTTGAGGCTCTCCAGGTGCTGCACGTTGACCGTCGAGACCACGGTGATGCCTGCGGCGAGCAGTTCCTCGACGTCCTGCCAGCGTTTGGCGTTCTTGCTGCCGGGCGTGTTGGTGTGAGCGAGCTCGTCGACCAGCACCACTTGCGGGTTGCGGGCCAGGACCGCAGGCACATCGAGTTCCGGGAAGCGGCTGCCGCGGTACTCGATGTAGTGCGGCGGGACGGTCTCGATGCCCTCCAGCAGTTCGGCTGTCTTCGCGCGACCGTGGGTTTCGACCACCGCGGCCACCACGTCGGTGCCGCGTTCGAGACGTCGGTGCGCCTCGCCGAGCATGGCATAGGTTTTGCCCACGCCGGGAGCTGCGCCCAGGTAGATGCGCAGCTCACCTCGCTTCGGGGTATTGGCCGTCATCAACCCATCATCCACCCAGGTGGTCGAGTGCGATGTTGAGTTCCAGCACGTTGACGCGAGGCTCACCGATGAAGCCCAGGGTACGGCCGTCGGTGTGCTCGGCGACCAACTGGCGGACCACGTCGGGATTCAGATTGCGTGCCTTCGCCACCCGGTTCACCTGAAGTTCGGCATATTCCGGCGAGATGTTCGGATCCAGCCCGCTGCCGCTTGCGGTCACCGCGTCCGCGGGCACCGCGGCCGTGGCCGCACCGCGGATCGGGACTATCTGCCCGATGCTGTAATCGTCACCGGGCTTCGCGCACTCCACGCGGACGCCTTCATAGCTGGCCAGGAACGGAACGGCCGGGCATGCCTGGTTGACGCTGACCACCTTGGTGGGGTGCACGACGTTGCCGTGCGGATCGCGCGGGCCGATCACCGCCAGCACCGCGCCGACGCCGTCACCGGTGCAGAACGGACGGGTGCCGGTGGTGCCGTCGAGCTTGGCCACATCGAGGCTGCGGGTGCACACCTGGGTCAGCAAGCTCGGCTTTTCCGGTGTGTCGATGACGCTTTCGGGGCCCAGGTTGCTCGCACCCGAGGCCATCGGGTCGTAGCCGTTGCCTGCCGCCGAGGGACGGGACTGGAAGTAGCGGGCAAGCGGTTTGCCGTCGGTGTCGGTGAACGACTGCCCGATCAGACTGCTGCCCACCGGCTTTCCACCGACCTCGACGATCGAGCCGTCGGCTTTGTTGGAGAGACCCGGCAGCTGCGCCACCAGCCAGATGAACAGCGGGTAGCCGATGCCCAGGACGACGGTCAGGACGAGCAGTGCGCGCAGCGCGGCGATGTGTTGACGGATCAGGTTTGAGATTTGCATGGTTTACGACATTCCGGGGAGGAGTTGGACAAGCAGGTCGATGAGCTTGATGCCGATGAACGGGGCGATGATGCCGCCGAGGCCGTACAGATACAGGTTGCGGCTCAACAGCTTCGACGCACTGCTCGGCGTGTAGCGGACACCCTTGAGCGCCAGGGGGATCAGCGCGATGATCACGATGGCGTTGAAGATCACCGCGGACAGGATCGCCGACTGCGGGCTGTGTAGCCGCATGATGTTCAGCAGGTCCAGGCCGGGGAACAGCGCGACGAACATGGCCGGGATGATCGCGAAGTACTTGGCGATGTCGTTGGCGATCGAGAACGTGGTCAGCGCGCCGCGCGTGATCAGCAACTGCTTGCCGATCTCCACGATCTCGATGAGCTTGGTCGGGTCGGAGTCGAGATCGACCATGTTGCCGGCTTCTTTGGCCGCCGAGGTTCCGGTGTTCATCGCCACGCCCACGTCGGCCTGGGCCAGTGCGGGGGCGTCGTTGGTGCCGTCGCCGGTCATCGCGACGAGCCGGCCGCCGGCCTGCTCCTTCTTGATCAGGGCCAGCTTGTCCTCCGGGGTGGCCTCGGCGAGGAAGTCGTCGACGCCCGCCTCGTCGGCAATGGCCTTGGCGGTCAACGGGTTGTCGCCCGTGATCATCACCGTGCGGATGCCCATCTTGCGCATCTCGTCGAACCGGTCACGCATGCCTTGCTTGACGACGTCCTTGAGGTGGATGACGCCGAGCACTTCAGCTCTGCCGCCCTCGGCGGCCACCTGACCGACGACCAGCGGGGTGCCGCCGGCGCCGGAGATGGCGTCGACGATCGAGCCCAACTCCTCTGGCACGCTGCCGCCTTCAGCCCGCACCCACTCGGCGACCGCGCTCGCGGCGCCCTTGCGCAGCTTGTGCCCGTCGAGGTCGACACCGGACATGCGGGTGGTGGCACTGAACTCGATCCAGTGCGCGTGCGTGAGTTCGCCCGGCGTGCGGGCGCGCAGGCCGTGATGCTCCTTGGCGAACACCACGATCGAGCGGCCCTCGGGGGTTTCGTCGGCCAGGCTGGACAGCTGGGCGGCGTCGGCCAATTGCTCCGCCGATACGCCGGTCAGTGGGATGAACTCGGAGGCCTGCCGGTTGCCCAGGGTGATGGTGCCGGTCTTGTCGAGCAGCAGGGTGTTGACGTCACCGGCAGCCTCGACGGCACGCCCGGACATGGCCAGCACGTTGCGCTGTACCAGCCGGTCCATGCCAGCGATGCCGATGGCGGACAGCAGCGCGCCGATGGTCGTCGGGATCAGGCACACCAGCAGCGCCACCATCACGATGCCGCTGACGCCGTTTGCGGTGAGCGACAGGCTGTCTGGGACACCCGGGTTGTTGGCCTTGGAATAGATGGCCAGTGGCTGCAGGGTGGCGACTGCGAACACGAAGATGACCGTCAGGGCCGCCAGCAGGATGTTCAGGGCGATCTCGTTGGGTGTCTTCTGCCGGTTGGCGCCTTCGACGAGCGCGATCATCCGGTCGATGAAGCTTTCCCCGGGCTTCTGGGTGATCTTCACGACGATGCGGTCCGAGAGGACCGTGGTGCCGCCGGTGACCGCCGAGCGGTCGCCGCCCGATTCCCTGATGACGGGGGCGGATTCACCGGTGATGGCCGATTCGTCCACCGAGGCAATGCCTTCCACGACGTCGCCGTCACCGGGGATGACCTGCCCGGCCTCGACCACCACGATGTCACCGAGCCTGAGCTGCGGCGCGGGCACCGACTCTTCGACACCGGATTCGGTGAGTCGGCGGGCCATGGTGTCGGCCTTGGTCTTTCGCAGCGACTCGGCCTGCGCCTTACCGCGGCCTTCGGCGACCGCCTCGGCCAGATTGGCGAACACCACGGTCAGCCACAGCCAGCCGACGATCAGCCAGCCGAACCAGGTCGGCTCGGCAATCGCGAGCACGGTGCTCCAGAGGGCGCCGAGTTCGACGATGAACATCACCGGGTTGCGCCACAGCGAGCGGGGGTCGAGCTTGCGCAACGCGTCGGGCACCGACCGCCACAGCATCGCCGGGTCGATTAGCCCGCTCGGGACGGATTTGGATTTCGGTTGATGGGAAACCGCGCGTTCGGCGGTGGGGGTAGACATCAGTGGATTCCTTCGGCGAGGGGCCCGAGTGCGAGCATGGGCAGGAAGGTGAGGGCGACCAGGATCACCGTGACGCCGACGACCATCCCGACGAACTGGGGCCGGTGGGTCGGCAGGGTGCCGATCGACTCGGGTGTGTGGCCTTGGGCAGCAAGCGATCCCGCCAGCGCCAGCACGAGCACGATGGGCAGGAACCGGCCGAACACCATCGCCAGGCCGAGCGCGGTGTTGTACCACTCGGTGTTGACGCTGATGCCGGCGAAGGCCGAGCCGTTGTTGTTGGCAGCGGAGGTGAAGGCGTAGAGCACTTCACTGAGGCCGTGCGGACCCGTATTGAGCATCCCGGCGCGTTGGCCCGGCATGGCCATGGCCACCGCGGTGCCGGTCAGCACGATCAGAGGGGTGACCAGGAAATAACTTGCCGCCAACTTGATTTCACGCGGGGTGATCTTCTTGCCCAGGTACTCCGGGGTGCGTCCGACCATGAGTCCGGCCACGAACACGGTGATGATGGCCAGGATCAGCATGCCGTAGAGCCCCGACCCGACACCGCCGGGTGCGACCTCGCCGAGCTGCATGTTGAACATCGTCATCATGCCGCCGAGGCTGGTATAGGAGTCGTGGAACGAGTCGACCGCGCCGGTGGAGGTCAGCGTCGTCGCCGAGGCGAAGACCGCTGAATCAGCCACGCCGAAGCGCTGTTCGACGCCTTCCATGGCGCTGCCGACCGCGCCGGGGACGGTGCCGTGATGCTGCAGCTGGAACCACATCATGAAGCTGGTGCTCAGCAGTGCGATGACGCCCATCACTGCGGCGATCGCGTAGCCCTGCTTGCGGCTGTTGACCATCTGGCCGAAGGTGCGCGGCAACGAGAACGGGATCAGCAGGATCAGGAAGATCTCGAACCAGTTGGTCCAGGTCGTCGGGTTCTCGAACGGGTGCGACGAGTTGGCGTTGTAGAAGCCGCCACCGTTGGTGCCCAGCTCTTTGATGGCCTCCTGGCTGGCGACCGGACCGCCGGGGATGGTCTGCTGCGCGCCACTGAGCGTGGTGACCAGCTGGTCGTGCAATGCGAAGTTCTGGATGGCGCCCCCGGCGATGAGCACGATGGCGCCGATGATCGAAATGGGCAGCAGGATGCGGATACTGCCGCGGACCAGGTCGGCCCAGAAGTTGCCGAGGTCGCCGGTGTGACGACGCGCGAATCCACGCACCAGGGCCACTGCGACGGCCATGCCGACTGCGGCGGAGACAAAGTTCTGCACCGCCAAACCGGCCATCTGCACCAGGTGTCCCTGCGTGGTTTCGCCGGAGTAGGCCTGCCAGTTGGTGTTGGTGACGAAGCTGACGGCGGTGTTCCAGGCCAGCGCAGGGGTCATCGGGGTGGCCGGATCATGAAGATGCAGCGGCAGTTTGCCTTGGACCAGCTGGAAGATGAACAGGAACAGGATGCTGACGGCCGAGAACGCGAGCACGCTGCGGGCATACGAGCCCCACGTCTGCTCGGAACGGGGATCGGCTCCGACCATGCGATAGATCAACCGTTCGGCGCGGGAGTCCTTGTCACCGGTGTAGACACGGAACATGTAGTCGCCCAACGGCACATGCACCAGCACGATCACCGCGACGAGCAATGCGAGGAACAGGATCCCCGCGGTGGTGGCAGTCACTAGAACCTCTCGGGGAAGAGCAGGGCGGCGAACACGAAGATGGCGATGAGAACCGCCAGGATCAGGCCGATGATGTTTTCGTAGCTCACAGTCGTTCGACCAACCTCTGCACCAGGCCGAGGAGGGCGAAGATCGCCACCGTCAGCACGATGTAAATCAGGACAGACATGCTGTCTCCATTCGAAGACACGTTCACAGGCCTCCGACTTTCGGGGCCTGCCCCAGCATCGGCCCGGTTTTCGGTCGGTGGGCGGGCCGTTGACGGTTTCTTTACGCCGGCGTCGCGGTCCTTTACGGTCTCCTTCCGCCCGCCTGCGTCAGGGGCGTCGGAGCCGTCGAAAAGCCATGAATTGCGCTGGTCGATGCGCCAAGAGGACGTCTCATCAGGGCATTTACACCCCATTGGGTGTTCGTCAGCGCAGCGTCAAGGTTTGGGCCGGAACCGTCAAGAGACCGCAAAAGTACTGGTCATGTGGTATCCGGCGGAGTGATCGTGGAACCAGGCGCCCAATGACATCCAGTCGGGCGCGGTGGTGAAGAGGTTACGGTGACGCTGTCGACGGTCGTCAAGTCCATGTTCTCGGCCCACATGCCGGCGTCGGTGGCCAGTCGACATCCGGAAACGCAGCCTGCGGCAGAGCCGGAAGCGGTGCGCCGCTGCGCGAGCACCCAGCGCTCCCTGGGCACCGTCGAGTTGGCGCTTCCGGCGTCGGCACTTGCCGACAGCGCGGTCGCGCGGTGGGCCCGGGACTGTGGGGTGACGGTGGGTGTGCGCACCAGCCGAGAATTGGGTATCGCCCTCGCGGCCGATATAACACCTATTCGAATGACTGTCCACGCCGGCGCGTTGAACGCCAACGAATTGCTGTTCTGCACAGTCAATCTGGGTGTCGGAAGAGTCGTGGTCGATTCCCTGGATCAGATCGAGCAGCTTGCCTCGGCCAAGGGACGCAAGCAGCGCGTGTTGGTCGCCGTCACGCGCCGCGGTGCAGGCGTCGGATTCGGCTTCGACACCCGTGATGCCACGGATGCGTACAGCGCCGTATTGGATTGTCCACGACTGGATCTGGTGGGCCTCTACAGCGAGGTCGGCCCCGACGAGCACCATTTCGTCAGCTATCCGGCCGCCATCGGTGACATGCTGGCCGAGATGGCGCAGATCCGTCGCGACCACGGTGTGGTGTTGACCCGGATCGGTTTGGGCGGGCGCGATTTCACGTTCGGCGACGGCTCCGACGATCTGGCCGACGTGGCCACGTCGGTCGACGAAACGCTCGATGATGCGTGCGCGACGCTGCGGTTCCCGCGGCCCGTGGTCACCGTGCTGGCCGAGCCGGCCAACCGCATGCCGCTGGCGAGTTAGTCGGTGGCGAGACGGCCGTGCAGGGCGCTGCGCGCGGAGGTGTTGATGCCCTGCACGGCCCTCGGCAAGTTAGGGGAGTCGAGGGGGAGAGAACCTGGGGATCGACCAGGCGGTAGCGCTTGCCCCGGTGAATCACCTCGGCCGTGTTGCGGCCTCGACGTTTCGTACCCAGTCCGAGTGCGCACCGTAGTTCAGCACCACCGTAATGGCGCTGTTGTCGACGAACGCCATGACCGGCGTGCGGTAGCCGGCGCCTGACTTGCGGCCCACATGCTCGATGACCGCCATGTAGGGCAGATACGGGGCCCACATCCGCTGGACCGGGTTGGTCACGTACTTGTTGAAGCGGGCGAGTATGCGCATGGCACGCGGTCCCGCTACCGATGAAATGTGTTCTGCCACTGTGGCAATTACGTCGGCTAGTTTGTTCGCCACGCTTGCCCCCCAACCTATTGCCCCGTGGGGTATTGAAACATGCGCCGCGTTGTCTGCCCGGGTTTCTTGGCATGGTGTTCATGTGCGCGGCGTCAAAGATTTTGACGGGTTTGGATCGGGGCTGTGGGTGATGCCTGACCTGCATGATCGGGGCCAAGATGTGCCCGGGTACCGTGCTTACGATCTGTCACGGCCCCCATAGCCCAATTGGCAGAGGCAGCGGACTTAAAATCCGCACAGTGTCGGTTCGAGTCCGACTGGGGGCACTGAGAAAGCGCTGCTAGAAGGTAATTTTCGTGTCGCTCACATGCTCGACTGGCCCACGTTTGAGCCCTCCGCGTCCACATTCGTGGGTAAACAACCTTCAGGGTGCCAACCACGGCCCAAGATGGACCCTCGGCCCGTATGCTCACTCCTGCTGAGGGTCACACGTTGGTGGGGGCATGGTAGAAGAAATTGAGTTCGCTTCGGTTAGTGATCTGGTCGACAAAGTTTGGGGTCAGTTTTCCGAGGACAGACCTCTGTGGTTCCGGGGACAGCACAGTCACAAGTACCACTTAGTTCCCAAGCTTCTCCGCGGTGATCCGCGGCCGACGGATGAGATCCACCAGCGGGAGGCTCGGCTACTTGCTAGGTTCCGCGAGCGCAGCCTACCGTTCTGGCCTGCAGGGTATCCCCAGCAGCCGTGGGAGCACCTTTTCCTAATGCAGCACCACGGTGTTCCCACGCGGCTGCTCGATTGGAGTGAGAATCTGCTGGTCGCAGCGTACTTTGCAGGCTTGGGGCCAGCTCCTGACGCAGATGCGAAACCAACTGTGTGGACGCTTGACCCATTCGCATGGAACTCGAAGATTCCTCAACTCACCGACACTGGCATCGGTATCTTGACGGTCGCAGACGAAGAGGCGCAGCGCTGGGAGCCTGCGATCTCAACGGGGGCGAGGCTTGCGAAGCGTGCAAAGTATCCCGTCGCGCTATATGGCGTCCACAACAGCCCGCGAATAGTGGCGCAGCGCGGTACATTTACTATCTCCGGAGATATATGTGTGGGTCTCGACCAATTGCCGAACGATGACACGCCTTGGTCGAGCTACCTACGGAAATATGTGTTTTCGGGCGAAGCGAACGCGCTGATGAAAGAGCTTAGGTTCTTAGGCTTTACGGAGTCAATGATATTCCCGGACCTCTCAAGTCTGGCCAAAGAGCTCACCGATCTCGAAGGATGGCCCTCCCATGCCTGAAAGTTCTGATCTCGAGGATCAAATTACTGAGCGTCGACGCGAAATCTCGACTGAGCGTTATGGGATGTCGATTGGGGAGCTAACATCGTTGTACACGGACGGCGATCTCATTGTGCACCCCGAATTTCAACGGTTCTTTCGTTGGGATGACGTGCAAAAATCGCGGCTCATCGAGAGTATTCTACTTGGCATCCCTCTCCCATCGATATTTGTGGCCGCATCGAAAAGTGGCGAATGGGAGCTTGTTGACGGCTTGCAGCGAGTTAGTACTCTGCTGCAGCTTCAAGCACTCTTAGTTGGTGAGGATGGCAAGAAGGTCGATCGGTTGGTGCTTGAGGGAACAAAATACCTACCAGCACTGGAAGGCCGCTATTGGCCAATCAATGAGCAGGAAGAGGAAGATTCGCGAGCGTTGGGTATGGCTCAGCGGAGGGATATTAAGCGAGCGCGGATCGATGTCCAGATCATTCAGCGGGATTCTTCAAGTGACACCAAATACGATCTATTCCAACGGCTAAACAGCTACGGGTCACAACTCACTACGCAGGAGTTGCGCAGTTGTTTGCTCGTCAGTGTTGATCCACAGTTCTTGAAATGGGTTGAGTCGCTTGCCCGTTCGCAGAGTTTTCGCGATTCAGTTCAACTTTCTGAACGTCTGCTTGAAGAACAGTACGATATCGAGCTAGTCTTACGGTTCCTCGTTTTGCACAACGAGGACGACATTAAGGCCAAAGATCTCAAGAACTTCTCGTCGTACTTAGACGATAAATCATTGGCTATGGCTGGAGATTCGGATACCGATCGGGAGCTGCTCGAAGCGAACTTCAATACAACATTTGAATTGATCGCAAATAATTGCTCCGAGAACGCGTTCAGGCGCTGGTTGCCGGATGAGCATAGGTTCACGGGTTCATTTTTGAACACGTCATTCGAGGTAATTGCGCTCGGCCTAGGGTTTCACATAGCGCGCGGAACGCCATATCGGACCGACATTGACTCCGTAGTCAAAGAGTTCTGGGAAAGCCCTGACATGACGACCAGTTTTGCGACCGGTGTAAGCACCGAAACTCGGATGAGTCGGTTCCTGCCACGGGGACGTGCGCTGTTCAGCGCCTAACTTGAAGCGGTTCTTCGCTCCAACGGCAGTACGTTCTCCTTCGTCACCGCGCCCAACTTTCGGCGTTGCCTGTTCGTCCTCGTTGATGTAGCCCGCGTAGGTGGTTAGCGTCAGGATGAACGTTCTGTGTCCGAGCCACTTCGACACGTGCATGTAGTTGCCAGCACATCGCGAACGGTGCTGTAACTCCATGTGGCACTACGTGGTGCCGCGATACTGGCTGCGTCCGCAGATCGTTCAGCGCTCGAAAGCTCACTCGCTTTTGAGGACCGTTCGGGATACATCTTCTGGTCTTCACGTCGCGCCCCAGAACCCTCGCTCTGAGGCTGCGCCTCCCCGAGGCGCTGCTTTCGATACGCGACAACCAAGGCGACGATTCCGCCGACACCGGTGACCACGGTCAGGGATATTGGCAGAAGGTTGAGCGAAACATCGACGGGTAATTCGTTACGCGGAGTTTGAGGGCTCGACGGAGGCTGTGCGCTTGGCGCGGGCGATTGATCCGGCGCGGTCTGCTTGCTGGTTTTTGGAGCGATGGGAGGCTGCCCAGTACGCGCCATCTGGTGTATGTCAAGCCACCTGCCAGCCCGAAGCCGACTAACAGGCAAAACACAATTTGCCAGACGAATCCCGATGAATCTGGTTGCGCGCCAGTCGAAGTGAGGGGAGCAGTTTGCTTACTCAGCTGTTCGGCGCTGCCAGAGTTGCGACGGGGTCAAGTTTTGCCAGTCGTCGGGATTAGTGATGGTTTCACGCTGTTTGACGTCTTTGGTTTCTACGATGCGAACTTTGTGGGTGTCGCCGTCAAGGTATTTCGTCCATTGCTCATCTGACGAGAGGACGTAGACCGTTCCCGTTTTCGACGCTCCGACAGTCAAGCGCTCACGCGGTAGCCAAACGCCGACCTGGGCGATAACAATGAAGAGCCCAGCGATGAGCAGCACGATGATGTAGAACACGCCGAGCGCCTGAAACATCTGCTTGAACTTGTCGCTTCGCCACGATCCCAGGTAGACGAAAACAAGCACGATACTGAGGATTCCGGCTATCCCTACGTATTTCATCGGCATCGCGAACCAGCAAATTGCAGCTGTTAGCGGTCCCAGGAGAACGACGGTGGCGACGATAGAGCCGATGGCATTCGGCTCGCGGCGGCGATCCTTGTTGAACGCGTTGAGGATCGCGAGGACGAAGGTAAGGACGACCGCTGTCGTGACCAGCGGCAGGATCGTCGCAAGGACTATGGCGGTGACATTCAAATTCTGGACTAGGGCACGCAGGGTATCGGAGTCTCCGCGCGAAACGATCAGGATCCTTAAAGCTACGAAGCCGATGGCGAGAAGCGTTAGCAATAGGACAGTGTGCTCGGACGCGCGCTTCGGCTTTGTTTCTGCTGGCGTTGGGCTGAGCGTCGTCACGGCGTAATCGTCGCACCGACCTCCGACAAGTACCGGTATCCACCCCTCGTGTTTGCGAGCAAAAACCCAAAGCCGGCGGTGTACTGACGCCCCGATCTCCGTCCGCAACCTTTGCGGCGAGGCGTTTTGACAGGTCTCTGGTAGCGGCTCGCCGCTCCATAAAATCTGCCAAGTGTTGGAGGGTAACAACGAGCCGGCTGGTGAGCGCATATCACCCCACCGCCAGCTTCACCACCGGAATGCGGCCCGCATCGGTGATGTAGACGTTGCCGTGACCGTCGACGGCCACGCCTTGGGGATCGGTGAGACCCGTGAAGGGGAGTGGGGTCGCTGCTGTCGCGCCGCGGCGCAGTTGAAGCACCCCGGCGTTACCGCGGTCGGTGACGTAGACGTTGCCTGCGGTGTCGACCGCCAGGCCTTGCGGGTCGTTGAGGCCGCTGAAGGGCAGCACCGTCGCCGCTGTCGCGCCTGCTGGCAGGGTGAGCACCCGGTTGTTGCCCGTATCGGTCACATCTACGGTGCCCGTCGATTCGACGGCTACCCCTCGCGGATCGTTGAGACCGGTGAAGGGTAGCGTGGTCGCTGCTGTGGTGCCGGCTGGCAGCATCAGCACCCGATTGTTGCCCCGGTCAGTGACGTAGACGTCGCCTGCCGGGTCGACGGCGACGCCTCGGGGATCGTTGAGGCCGCTGAACGGCAGTGGCGTCGCCGCTGGGGCGCCCGCCGCCAATCGCAACACCCGGTCGTTGCTCGAATCGGCAACGTAGACGTCGCCTGCCATGTCGACCGCTACGTCCCGGGGGTTCTTGAGGCCATTGAAGGGCAGCACCGTCGGCGCACTGGCACCCGGCGCCAGCCGCAGCACCTCGTCTCTGCCGATGTCGGTGACGTATGCGGTGCCTGCGGCGTCTACCGCTATGCCGGTGACGAGTTGTACGTCGGTGAACGGCAGCGGACTCTCCGCTGAGTTACCCGTGGCCGCCGTCGGCTTACCACCACTACTCGATGAATGCCGGCTGACGATGACGACGGCCGTGATGGCGACCGCCACGACGGCGACGGCCGCGACGAGCACGCCGATAGTCTTGCGTGACAGATTAATTCGGCGCGATGACGCTGAAGCTGCAGAGGCAGCGGTAGTCTCAGTCGCTTCAGGATTGACCACCGCGGCGCGAGCCGCCTCGGCCAGAGCTTGAACGGTCGGATAGCGATCGTCGGGGTTCTTGGCCATTCCCTTGGCGATCACCGCGTCGAAAGCTGCGGGCACACCGGCTGCGTTGACGCTGGGTTGTGGTGGCGGAGTGTACAAATGGTGGGCGATCAACCCCTGCACGCCCATGTCGCTGGTAAACGGCGGCCCGCCGGTCAGGCATTCGTAGAGCACACAGGTCAGGGCGTACACGTCGACACGGGGATGGGTTTTCGCGGCAGTGCTGACGGCCTCCGGCGCCAGATAGGCCGCGGTGCCGACGGTTTCGCCGACTTTGGTCAGTGTGCGGTCTTCGGTGGCATGGGCGATGCCGAAGTCGATCAGGTAGGCGAAGTCGTTGGCGCACACCAGAATGTTGGAGGGTTTGACGTCGCGGTGCACCAGCCCCACATCATGGGCAGCCTGCAGCGCGCCTGCCACTTGAGAGATGATCGCCACCGCACGCGTCGGCGTCAGGGCACCATCTTGTTTGATCAGGGTGCGCAGGTCCGTGCCTTCGACCAGGCGCATGTTCAGGAAGAGCCGACCGTCCACGTCACCGAAGTCGTGGATCGGTATGACGTGCGGCTCCGTCAGCTGCGCCACCGCCTGGCACTCGCGTCGGAACCGTTCACGCGGCTCCTCATCGTCGGCGGAATGTTCGGGCAGCACCTTCAGCGCGACGACTCGATTGGTCTGCGAATCGCGTGCCCGCCACACCTGACCCATGCCACCCGCGGCGATCAGTGACAGCAGCTCGTAGCGTCCGAACTTCCCGGCGGGTGCCGAGCCTTGCGTGGCATCGCCGCCGCCTGCGACTGTGTCATCCATGTGCCGCCAACCCTGCTCGTGCGTGGCCAACGCTTGCGTTCATTGAAGCAGGCAGAGCCGCGCTCTGGCCTCACTTACGCGGACGAGGAAACTGGACAACGAAGCCGTCGCCCCTACCATCGGTTGCTATGACGACCAAGCCCGCTCTGCTGTTGGCGTGTGCTGCCCTGGCCACCGTTGCCCCGATCGTCGCGTCGGCCCCGGCGTCGGCCGCCCCGTGCCCCGACGTCGCGGTGGTGTTCGCCCGCGGCACCAACGAGCCGCCCGGTTTGGGCAGCGTGGGCGGTCCGTTCGTCGATGACCTGCGCGCCCGCGTCGCACCGCGGTCGGTCGAGGGAACCGCCGTCGATTACCCGGCCAGCAATGACTTCGGCTCCAGCCCGCCGACCGGCGCCGACGCGGCGCGGTCACTCATCGAGTCGACCGCTGCGAACTGCCCGAACACCAAGATCGTGCTCGGTGGCTACTCGCAGGGTGCCGCGGTCATCGAACTGGCCACCAACGAGATGTCACCCCAGGTCGCCGATCATGTTGCGGCCAGCGCATTGTTCGGCACACCGCGCACGAGCTTCTCGGGAATGCTTGCCGGGGGACCGCTGCCGACGCTGGCGCCGCCGTATGCCGCCAACTCCATCGATCAGTGCAACCAGGCCGACCCCATCTGTTGGGAAGGTGGCTGGGACATGGGTGCCCACGTGTCCTATGTGCAGTCCGGAAAGGTCGCGCAGTCAGCCGATTTCGTCGCTAGCCGGCTGTAGTCGGTCTCACCGGGCGTCGGTGAATTCGGCGTACTCCGGGTGCTTGTCGATGTATTCGGCCACCATCCAGCACGTCGGGACGATCCGTAACCCCGCCGCACGCGTGGACTGCAGGGCTTCGCCGACGAGGATCGTCGCAAGCCCACGACCTCGGTATTGAGGCAGGACCTCGGTGTGCGGGAAGATGCGGCGGCCGTCGACGTCGCGGAAGTCGGCGAGGCCGACGGTCTTGCCGTCGACCTCGATGATGAACCGGTCGGGCTGTTCGTGGACGCGCGTTTCTGCGCCGGTTCTGTCGAGCATCCGTCCCACGATAGTCCCGGGCCAACCCGCCGCCGGGGCTCGTGCTGGTTAGCGCTACATCCGTCGGCCGCCAAAAGATCAATCCTCGGGCGATAGTGCTGCGTCGCGCAGGCGACGAACGTAGTACCCGTCGATGAGCCCGAGAAAGAAGGCGCGGACGATGGCCTACGCGGTGTTTGCAGTGCTGACGATGCTGCCGGCGGCATTGGTCGTGGTGGTGGCTCGACGGCGCCGTATGCGCCCCACAGCGGGAAAACGCGTCGACAGCACTAGACGGCTGCCGTGTGCTGAGCTTCTGCGATCGCGACAGCCCCGAACCCGGGCGCGAAAACGCTGCGAGCGACGGGAATTCCAGGCATGGCTGGAGATCACGTCGAAACCGCTCTGATCAGACGGGTGACGCCCCGGCCGACCTACCAGACGCGCACCCAGTCCACGAGCATGTCAGCCGGGTAGGTGCCCCCGCTGGGGTCTTCTCCACCGGATCCCGCGACGGCGAGGTTCAGCACCACGAACATCGTGTAGCCGGGCTGATTGAACGGCCAGTCCGGCAAGGAGCTCGCGGCGACCTCGAAGTAGGGCTTCGCGCCGTCGGTGTAGTCCTGCCAGAAACGGGCGCCGTTGCCGTCCCACTGGGTCCGCCAGGTGTGCCAGTTGTTGTCCACCGCGACGTTGTGGGTCTGCCACTCACCGCCGTTGGACTTGGCGTGCACCGTGGTGCCCGAGGGCCATTTGCCGTTGCCGTACCACTCGATGATGTCGAGCTCACCCTGGCCCAGGCTGCCCAGCCAGAAGGCCGGCCACGCGCCCGGAGTCAGGCAGTTGAACTTGATCCGCGCCTCCCAGGTGTGGCCGGCGCCGCCTTCCCACACGCTGGCCAGCTTGCCGCCGTAGTAGGTGTCGCCCTCCTTCGCGGCCCGGATGACCAGGTTCGACTTGCCGTCGATGAAGACATTCTTGCGGTCGTCGCGGTACTGGCCGATGCGTCCGGGCTGCTCCCAGTAGGTGGGGTCCTGGATGACCTCGCGGGCCTTGGCGATGGTCCACTTCGACGCATCCGGTGCCGAGCCGGCGGCGCCGTCGAATTCATCCACGAACACGTAGTTCATCGCGGCTTGCGGCGCCTCAGGCGCAGGAATGGGCCTGGTCGGGAGGGCTTGGGCTTGCCGGATGGGCATAGCCGCTGCGACGACGCCGAGACCCGACAGCATCATCATCTTTCGACGGTCCAAGTTAGCCATATCGGATTACCTTAACCGGGCCGCGTGCTCAAGCACGGATCGAACGGCCTGACCAGGGGCTCAGCACGCGTTGAGATTGCGTCCACGGTCGTGATTTGTCGCGAATCACAGCCCTGTAGGCAATCTCAACGAACCGTGCCCTTAGCGCTCTACGATCGCAGCAGTGTCGAGCAGAAGAGGTCGATATGGAGACCCAGCTGGTAACGACCCCGGACGGGCGCAAGCTCGCCTACGTCGAGCTCGGTGACACCGACGGCTCGCTGGTGATCCACAACCACGGCGGTCCCGGTAGCCGGTACGAGGCGCAGTTCTTTGCCGACGCGGCATCCAGGTATGGCCTCCGACTCATTTGCGTCGACCGGCCCGGGATGGGACGGTCGAGCCCCCAGCGCGCTCGCACGTACTCCGGCTGGGCCACCGATCTCACGGCCATCGCCGACGCGCTGGGATATCAGGAATTCGGGGTCGCGGGCTGGTCGGAAGGTGGCCCGTGGGCGCTGGCGGCGACGGCCTACATCGAGCCCACCCGCTTGCGGCACGTTTCGAGCATCGCTCCCGGCAGTTACGGAGCGTTCGGGGACAACTCGGCCGGGCAGTATCTCTCGCGCATTGATGGAGTCGGCGCGATTCTCGCACTGCACTTCACGCCCGGCTTCCGACTCATGTACGCGATCCTCGGTCTCGAGGCCAAGCGTTTCGGCGGAAGCTTGGTCAAACAGATTCGAAACGCCGTCAACGCCTACGACCGGCAGATCCTGCTGCGACCCGAGATCGAATCCGCCTTCGCCGAAGAAATGGCAGAGTGTTTCGCCCAGGGCAGCGGTGGGCTGGTGGCTGATGCGGAATTGCTCTACCGGCGTTGGGCTTTCGATGTGTCCCGGATCGAGCGGCCGGTCCACCTATGGCAGGGTCTGGACGACCGACTGGTTCCCGAGCCCATCAACAAAGCGGTAGCTGACCGGATGCCCGGGGCGATATGGCATCCCGTGGAAGGAGCTGGCCACTTCGTGGCGATCGGCTGCGCTGACGAGATCTTCGGCATCGCCACGCGGGAACTCGCTGCAGGCTAGCCGCCAACCCTGCATGCCGATTGAATAGGGAAAGCTGCTCACCGAGGCGCTGGTGCCCGAACTCATCGCGGCCCGGGCTTGGCAGATGCAGAGTCGGTGAGATTCCTGACCACATGCGCAAGCTCGGACCTCCCGCCCACACCCACCTTGCAGCTGGCGCGATACACATGTCCTTCCACAGTGCGCACCGACAGCGACACCGTGTCGGCGATCTGGCGGTTGGTGAGGCCTTGTGCCACCAGGACGGCGATCTCCCGCTCCCGCTGAGTGAACGGCGCAGGCAGGCGAGCGCCGATGATGGCGGGGCTGACCGCGCCGCCGCAGGCCGCGGCAAGCCGACTCGCTCGTTCGGCCGAGGTCATCGCGCTTCCTCGCCTGTCCGCCCTGCGGTGAGCGGCAGCCGCCTGGCCGGAGCAGTCGGCGGCCGCCAATATGTCTCCCATGGCCTCGAAATCCGTTGATAGTCGGTCTAACTCGTCGGCGTCATCGGAGCACACGGCCTGCGCATAGCGCGCGGCGAGGCCCGCTCTGGGGCCCTCCACCACATCGGCAAGCTCGGCGAGGCGGTCAGCCGCCGTGGTATCGCCGAACTGCACGGCGGTCTGCAAGCAGAGTAGTTCGCGCGCGAACTGTTCGTGAGCACGGGCGAATCGTGCTGCCTCCCAGGCTGTTCGGCGTGCCTCGTCCATCCGTTGGCGGCCTGCGGCGATCCAGGCATCGGCAAGCAACGCGGTGCTCTCGACGTACACGTAGGCCGGGCGCTGGTGCTCGCGAGCCGATCGGAACGCGGTCTCGGCGCCGTCCAAGTCACCGAGTCGTGCCAGTGTCTGCGCCAGCAGAAGCCGAAACCGGTAGTAGCTGTTGGCCAGAACGAAGTTGGTTTCGGTGTCGGCGGGCTGCGCCGACAGGTGGTCGCGGGCAGCCCGAAGATCCCCGGCGGCCAGTGCCGCGAAACCGACGATCGCGGTGGCCACCGATTGCGCGGTGGCCGGGCGCTCCTTGCTGCGCCGCAGGTGGGCTTCGGCGACCTCGACGGCTTTGCCGAGGTACCCCGCCGTCAACAGCGCGAAAGTGTGGAACTCCGCGAGAGGTTGTCCCAGGAAACTGCTCTGCGGCGACGAATCCACCACGCGATAACACTGTTCGGCCTTATCGACCGCGGTAGCAGTTTGTCCGAGCTCGGCAAATGCCAACGTTTCGGCGCACAGTCCGATGGTCGAGCCGAAAGCGTCGAGGCTCGCGTAGTCGACCTTGGCCATCACGGCGGGCACTTCACCGGGTCGGCCGGCGAGCGCGAGTTGGTTGGCACGGAACGCCAGCAACTGACTGGCCCGGTCGTCGCTGGCATCGGCGAGTGCATCCTCGATGACTTGCCATGACTCCTCAGGTGACTGTTGAGTCCACAACAGGTTTGCGGCTCGCAGGATCACGTCGTTGATGAAGGCCGAGGCCGGCACGGAGCCGGAGGGAATGGAGTCGAGAACCTCTTCGGCATCGTCGCCCTTTTGCAGCATCAGCAGGTTGTAGGCCAGCTCGACCCGTGCCTCGACAGCGTCACCGGCTTTAGCCGCCGCCCTCGACAACCGCTCAGCCAGGCCGAATTCGAGCAGCGAACTCGCCGCGCTCGCAGCGGCGGCAAGCACCGTGGCGTCCGGGGGCAGGTCAGACTCCAGCCAGAGCAGGCCGCGTCGAACTGAGTTCGACCTGCCTGGAACATCTTTCATCGCCTTGGCGACCACGCCGCGCAGGCGCCGCAGCCGGATCGCTCCGCATTTTTCGAGGCGGACCTCGGCGTAGAGCGGGTGCCCGACATAGACCGCGTCGCCGGTGTCGGAGGTTCGGATCAACTCCCGCTGTTGCGCCTCTTCGAGCGCGAGGGGATCGACGAGTGCGGCCAGGCAGCTGCGGTCGATGGGTTCGGCGACGGCGACCAGGTCGACGACATCACGCACCGTTTCCGGGACCGTGCCGATCTGATGCTCCACCAGGTCGACCAACGATGGCGATACCTGGGGGTTGCCGATCCAGCGAGTGCAGCCATGTTCGTGGGTCAATCGCCCCGCGGCCCATTCCTGCTCTACGAGCTGTCGTAGGTACAGCACGTTGCCTTGGGTCAGCCGCCACATTCGGTCGGTGCAGTCGCGGTCGGGAGGCACGGCGAGTGCGGCCTGCAGAAGTTCGTCGGACTCCCTGCGGGACAAGGGTTGTAGCTCGATTCTGCGCAGCAGAGCGTCTTTCCAGAGGACCGTCACCGCGTCCGCGGGCGGGACGCCGTTGCGGATGGTGATGATCACGCGCGCCGCGCTCTGCAGGACCAACTGGTGCAATACCAGGGCCGACAATTCGTCGAGCAGATGGGCGTCGTCGACCAGTAAGAGCAGGTGCCCTGGTTCGGTGCCTTCGGTGATCGCGCTGATGACCCTGCGCGCCAATGTCAGTGGGGCGCCGTCGAAATCGTCGGTCCAGGGGGCGAACGCTCCCAGTGGAACAGAGCGGCCGGTCGCGGTTGCGGCGACGTGGCGTACCGCCCAGCCCTGTGCGGCCGCTGCTGCGGCGGCGTCGCGCGCCAATCGTGACTTACCGACTCCTGCGCGGCCCGCCAGCACCACGCCCCGGTACTGCTGGGCGACAAGAAGTTCCGAGATCACGCTCGATTCGTCTTCCCGACCGATCAGGGGCCAGTGGTCACGCACCCGACAAATGTTAGCTGGCGAATGCCGTCCGTGCTTACTCTCGCGTCAATTCCCGGCGGAGTTTGCGGTGCGCCAGGTCCAGCAGCGGGGGCAGGCCCTCTGGTTCGATACCCAGTTCCCGGCAAATCTCGTCGTCAGGCCGGCCCGCCGCCACGAGGCGCAGCAGCCGTGCGTGCACCTCGGGCAGGCGAGCCAACGCGGCCTCGTGGGAATCGGGCACTACGGCGTCGGCGCCGGCAGGATCACTGTCGTCCCACCGGTGGCGACGGCGCCGGTCGATTGTCGATAGCCGTCGCCGTTGATGGTCAGCGAGTTGTTGTCGGAATGTGAGCTGAGCGTGCCGCCGGCCCGACCGTAGTCGTTGTTGCCGTTGACCGTGACGGTGTTGTTATTGCCATATCCGGCGGTGAGCTTGTTGCCCGTCCCGTTCGAGACCAGATGGTTGTTGTCTCCGGTACCCACGCCGATTTCGGCGTTACCGCCGGTGACTTTGGCGGTGTTGTTGTCGCCGACGCCTGCGCCGACACTGCTCTGGGCGCAGACCACGCCTTTGGGGCACGTGCCGTCCACGATGGCGGTGTTGTTGTTCCCCCGCCAAGCGACTGCTTTGGCGTTGTTGGTCGCCTTGGCATAGTTGTTGTCGCCGGTGCGCGCGTAGGCGTCCCCATTGTTGATCGCGACGGCCCGGTTGTTGGTCCCGTCGCCCGCGGTGGCGGTGCTGTTGTTGATCGCGATCGCGACGGTCCGGGTGCCGCCCGAGGTGGTCGCGGTGCTGTTGTTGATCGCGACGGCCAGATCGTGGGTGCCGCCGGCGCTGGCTGTGCTGCCGTTGATGGCGACTGCGACGCTATGGCTGCCCTTGGCTGTGCTGGCATCGGCGTTACCGAGTTTCACGGTGTTGCCGTTGACCGAGACGGCGATACCGGGCTTGGGATGTGTGCTGGCGGCAGTGCTGTCGGCCGCCGCGTTAGGGGCGGCGATGCCCAAGGCCAGTGCAGGCGCACCGGCACCGAGCGCGAATAACAAGATCGGGTGCTTCACGGAATTCCCCTTCGTCGTAGACAGCATCGTGGGACGAGGGTGCGTGCTTGTGCGGGTATCTGGGCTGTGGCTGGACTACCTGTTTTGGCCGCGCCGGGCGGTGTGACTACCTAGTTTCGGTGCGGGTGAACCCCATGACTACGAAATGGCCAGTGTTCGTCAGTGGAACAGCATCCGTGGTTTGTAGTCGATTCGACTCGCTCGAGCTTGCCGTGGCTTGGCGGCGGGCACTGCAGCAGCTGGGGTACCTGTGCTCATGCGTCAGGCTCAACGCATGCGGCGAACTGGCCGGCTGCCCAATCGGATGCCCGGCCGTACCTTCAAGTCGCTGTGGGCATTCGGTAGCGTCGGCGCGTGGCACCCCTGTCCGGTCATTGAGCTGCCGCTGATCGGCCAAGGGCGAAAGGGTTGGGGAGCATGGGAATTCAGTCGATATTCCGGCCGGCCTGGCTGAACGCGCTGATTGCATTCTTGTTCGGCGTGCCCGCGGTGGCCTTCGCGTTGAGTCTGAACCGCCTCGCTATGGAGGACAGCAATGTCGCGCACCTCGCTTCCTCATCGATCTGGCTGTCGTGGCTGCCGTTCATTTTCACCGCAGCGCTCGTTATCGGACTGGTCGGCGCGTGGTCGAAGAGTCGTACCGCCAGGCGGTATAGGCGAGCGACCCCGGAGCTTTCGGACGGTGAACGCATGGTGGCCGCGAAGGCCGTCACCGATGGCTCGGTCCCGGGTGACCCCTCGGTCCGTGCCGCAGCTCGAACGTTTGCCGCGTGGTTTCTGGCTCGCAATCGTCGTGCTCCGTTGCTGCTCGGCGGAATCGGTGTGTTCTGGGTGCTGATGACGTTGGCCTGCGCCGTGGCAGGCCACTTCTATGTCTCGTACGCCGTTGCAGGACTGGTGTTTTTGCTCCTCGCCGGTCGGGAGTGGCACACCCGTAAACGGGTCGAAGCGAACTGGGCGGCGCTGGCTCCAAACTCAGGAGGAATCGGTGTGCGCGACAACTAGGCCCGGTGGGCTGTCGGTTCCGGTCAAGGTCGGTTTGGTCGGTGCCTTGATGAGCGTGACCCTCGTCGGCGGGTGCACGAACCGTACCGACGCTCGCACGGCTGCATCGTCGACGACGACCGAGCAGAAGGCCACACCCGCGACCGCGGTGGTGTCAAACCTGAACGTCGGGATATTTCCCTCAAGAATGGCGATCGACCCAGACACCCACAAGCTCTACGTCGCGGGCATGGGTGACCCCACCGTGCTCGACACGACTGCGCGCAACAAAGTCGGTGCCATCGCGCTTGGCGGCGGTAGTTACATCCTCGACGGGATTGCGATCGACCGTTCGGGCCAAAAGCTCTACCTTGCAGGAGTTTCCGGTACGGATGGCAATGTGTTGGTGGTCGACTTGGCGTCGGGTCGGGTTACTGCCACCATCGCTGTCGGCGATAGCCCGGGCGGGCTCCTCCTCGGCCCGGACGAGAAGACTCTCTACGTCCAATACAGCGGCGAAAACACGCTGAAAACCATCGATGTGGTGAGCGAGAAGGTCACGGGTGCAGTCGAACTCAGTGAGTCCGTTGAGGCGATGGCGCTGAGTCCGGTCAACCACACCATCTACGCCGCCGGAAACGGCAGCTCAGATCTCCTGGTGATCGACACCGCGGCCAACAAAGTCTCCGGCACGGTAAAGCTGCCTGACCAGGCCGACGATGTGGCTGTCGATCCGAAGTCCGGCACAGTGATTGCCGTGGGGTACAACGGCCATGTGATGAGCGTCGACCCGACCACTCGCGCCGTCGTCGACAGCACCCCATTGGGCGCGGTGCCCTCCGACAGGTCGTTGTCGGTCGACCCTGCCGCTCACGCCATCTACGTCACCACCAAGGACCAGAAAACCGTATCGGTCATCGACGCCGACACCCACACGCTCACGACTACGGTTCCCCTCGACGACGAGCCCCAACACGTGGTGGCAGACCCGGTCACCCATTCGGTTTTCGTGACCACAAAATCCGGTGTGACAGTGCTTTCCGGAAAGTGAGAGAGTCCACGAACCGCGGGTCGGCTGGCATGCGCACGATGTGATCGGCAGGTAACGGCACCTAACGATGGACGTAGCCGGATGCCAACGCAACCCCGACAGCGACGAACACCAGACCCGTGGCGCCGGCTACCCAGGTCCCCGAAGCGGAACTGGAACTGTCCAGCCAGACAGGTTTTCCGGGGGTGTACCACACGTCGACCGATTGCCCGAGCCGAGACTTGCTGTTTCCCCAGCGGCTCGCCTGTTCTACCGCACGTCCGTCAGGTGCCTTGAACCGCACGGTGGCGAAATAGGAGTATCCCCCTTGACGATTCACCGTCTTCCGCTCTGAGACCACCGTCGCCGGAAGCTTCATCCCGGTCCGATGCGCGCTGCGGCGACCCCGAAACCCAGCAATGCCCACGGCCACTGCCACCAATCCCAGCACGACGAATACCAAGCCCATGATCACTTGTTCAGTCCTCTCTCCGGCTGCCCTCGCCGTCGAAAAACGGGTGGGGTCGATCTTCGGTCCTGCCTGGGAACCTACGAGGACCAAGTCGAATCTGCGTGAGTAGCCGGCTACTCGATTCGGGTCAATCACACAGTCAGGTCGGAGATCACACCGGATTTCGCCAGCTCGGACCGCCGCCGCCGCGGGGCTCGGCGACTAACTTCTCCTCCTTTGAGGGGCGAATTCGACGTGAGGGCCGTTGATCTGGGCTTGGCGGATAAATCTGCCCTGACGGTCAGCAGCCGGACGCGGATACCAGGCCGGCCGACTCGGCCGTGGTGACCCACTCCATCCAGCGGAGTTCGGCAGTGAACAGCACGACCATGGCCGCCAGCGCAGCGCCGACTGAGGCGGCGCCGTGAACCCACCCAGGGCCTGCTTGGGTAGCGGCAAGAAGAATCAATCCGAAGGTCGCCAACAGCGCGATGGGGAGTCCCACGCGCCTGCGGCTTTTCGGCACGGTATCGGCAGCGACCACATCGGAGCCTTCGGTTGAACCGGTCATGACACCACAGTGCCGAGCCGAACTGAGGAAATTCCAAGCGTCGGCTATGGAAATCCCATGTTCCTGCGCTCTCCGATCGGTAGCGGCCGGCCAGGGCAGTGCCTGCGGATGGTTGAGTCGAGGGCTAGGCGAGCCTTTCGACTTCGACGAACAAGATCTGATCGCGGTCTCCGCGATTCTCGACGGTGTGCTCGGCGCCCGCAGGGCGCGAATAACTCTGGCCCACGACGAGTTCGGCGATGATCTCGTCGCCGTCGGCGGTCACGACATGCATCGTGTCGGTGACCAGGGGCACTACGACATATTCATAGTCGTGCCGGTGCATCGGGATTGCGCCACCAGGGTCGATGGTCCACTTGGTCACCCGGAACACGTCGTTCTCCAGTTGGACCTCACCGCGGGACCCCGTCGCCATGATTGCTCCTCATTTGGCCAAGTGATTCGACGCTACGCCTCACCCCGCCGGCGGCGGATCCAACATCACGACATGGTCGCCCTGCCACTGGTAGCGAACGCTTGTCACGGCGGCCGCGGGGCAGGCCGTGCACGCACCGGGGGTCTTGTAGTCGAGGACGACGGTGTCGTCGGTGGTTCGCGCGGTGTTCAGGGAGGTGAAGCCATAGGCCTTCGACGTGGCCGTGCCGAGGTATTCGCCGTTGTGGAACATCAGGGCGGCCACCGGAGAACCGGCGGTGGCGCCCTCGACCGTCACCAGTGCCGTCGACAGTGCGACACACGGATCGAAATTGCCCTCGGTCGCGCGTGGATCCGTTGACCATCGCCAATCGGTTCCCGGGTAGGGCGCCAGATGCTGTGTTGCCGTGGCAATTTGGTATGCGGCGAGGTTCTTCCCGCACGTGATCGGAGGCTCGGCGGAAGCCGGCGGGGCCGCCATGAGCCCGGTACCCAACACTGAACATGCCAACATCATTGGCACTCTCATCGATGACCTCCCCACGGGTCAGGCTAGCCCCCGATCAGAAGGCACGCCAGATAGCACGCAATGGCGGTCCGCGGCTCACGCACATCGCGCCCGGTCAGCCGGGAGATCTTGTCGAGACGGTAGATCACCGTGTTGCGGTGGACATCCAGCCGATTCCCGGTCGCCACGAGATTGCAACCGCTCTCGCACCAGGCGACCAAAGTCGCCCGCAGTACGGCAAAGTCGTTCTCGCAGGCGAGTGGCGCCAGCTGCGACTGTGTGAACCGTTCGCGGGCCTGGTTGCTCACCGAATCCAGCACCTGGGCTACCCGCAGGTCGTCGATCTCGTGGATCGCAATCGCCGTGCCTGCGTGACCGAGGCGCAAAGCCGCGACGGCGTCGGCGTAGGAGTCGGCGAGTGCGGCCACGTCGGCACCTGCCTCGCCGATGCCGACGCGCACGGTGATGCCATGGCGCTCGGCCAACAGTTCGGCAGCGCGCCTGGCCCGATCCGGCGGAGAATCTGCTGTCGAAAGATGGTGCAGTACAACGTATCTTCCGGTGGCGAGCTCGGCAACCAGATCCATCCGGGCGCCGAAGATCTCGCCGATCGCGCGAACCGACGACGGATAGCTCGTCGGCCCGGGCTGCACCTCGAAGACGATGGCCACCCGCGGCTGGGTCAGGTCGTAGCCCAAGTCGACACCGCCGGCCCGGATGATCTGTTCGTCGACCAGGCGCGGATCGAATTCCACGATGTCACGCACCAACTGGTTGAGTCTGTTCGCCCGCAACAGCCGGGTGCGCTGAAACTGCGACTCGCGCAGCAGGATTTCGGTCTGCCGCTGTACGAGGCGACCCAGTTTGACCACCTGCGCGGGCGGTCCGGTGATCCCGACGGTGCCGACGACCGCACCGTCGAGCACGATCGGCATCGTGATGCCCGGCCGCACGCCGATCAGACCGGCGGCCTGCTCGGCGTCATGACTGGCGGCCACACCGGTCTGAAGCACGGCCACCGACGCCTCGTGGACCGTGCCGATGCGCGACGGGTCACCACTGCCGATGACCTGCGCGTTCGCATCGGTGATCAGGACATTGTGGCCGAGGATGCGGGTGGTCTCGTCGGCGATCTCGCCGGCCAGTTCAAGGGTGAGCACGGCTGGTTCCATCTTGTACTCTCCATACAGTTACTGCCCGAAACTGGCGTACAGAAAAGTACAACACATACAGTGACCTGCGCCACATCGGTTACTATCGTCGTGCCGCATGACAACCTCCACAGCCTCGCTCGAACACACGAAGGCGTCGCGAACCCAGTGGCTCATCACCCTGTATGCGGGTGGTGGCGAGTTCTGTGACGGCTACATCCTGAGCATCATCGGCGTCGCACTGCCGCTGCTCACCGCACATTTCGCGCTGACACCGGTGGCGGCGGGCCTACTCGGTGCCTCGTCGCTCGTCGGCATGTTCTTCGGCGGCTTGATCTTCGGCGCGGTGACCGACCGGTTCGGCCGGCAGAAGGTCTATATCGCCGACCTGGCCTGCTTCGTCGTCCTCTCGGCACTGCAGTTCTTCGCCACCGAACCGTGGCAACTCATCGTGCTGCGCACCCTGATGGGCGTCGCGGTAGGCGCAGACCTCGCGATCGCCGGCACCATCGCTTCTGAATTCGCGCCGCAGAAGTCCCGCGGTCCGCTCCTGGTCGTCCTGGTCACCATGTTCTCTGTGGGCGCGGCGATCGCTTACGCCGTGGGGTATTTCATGCTCGACCTGGGTCCGGAGGCCTGGCGCTGGATGCTGGCCAGCAGTGCCATCCCAGCGGTGCTCATTCTCACGATGCGGCTCGGCACACCGGAATCGCCGCGGTGGCTGCTGAGTAAGGGGCGCCACGAGGAGGCCGAAGCGGTTCTCAAACAGATGCTCGGACCCGACGCCACGCTCGCCGATATCGAAGAGCCGCAAGGCAGCCCGACGGGCTACCTGACCATCTTCCGGCCCGAGTACCGCAAACGCACGCTGTTCGTCGCGCTGTTCTGGGCCTGCCAACTGCTGCCGATCTACGCGATCGCAACCTACGAGCCCGCAATCCTCAAGCAATTCGGGCTCGCCGAGGGCAATACCGCCTACCTGGGCGCCGTCATCATCCAGATCTTCTATGTCGTCGGCTCGTTGTCGGGCGCGCTGTGGATCAACAAGGGCAGGCGCAAGCTGCTGCTGTGGAGCTTCGCCGTCTCCGCGCTACCGCTGCTGGGCCTGGCCATCGTCGCCCACCCACCGATGTGGTTGGTACTGGTGTTGTTCGCGGTGTTCGGCCTTGCGATGTACTCGGGCCAGTGTCTTGAGGCGATCTATCCGTCCGAGCTGTTTCCCACCGGGGTGCGCGCCACCGCCAACGGATTCGCCACCGGTGCCAGCCGGGTCGGTGCCGCCATCGGCGTGTACGGTGCGCCGCTGCTACTCGCCCATTCGGTGCAGCTGACGATGCTGGTCGGAGCCGTCGTGGCTGGAATCGGGTGGTTCATCACCTTCCTACTGGCACCGGAAACCAACGGCATGCTGCTGACCGAATCCAGCGCCGTCTCGATGCCGAGCACGCCGCGGACGGAGGCCGCACTGTGAAGATCGCTGTGATCGGCGCCGGCGTCGTCGGCGTCGCGACCGCCCACGCCCTGGCCGAACGCGGCCACGAGGTTGACGTCTACGACCGGCGCGGCGATGTCGCTTCGGACACCAGCGCCAGCACGGCCGGATTGGTCGCGCCCGGGCACTCGTACGCCTGGGCCTCTCCGAAAGCGCCTGCGATGCTGGTGAAATCGCTGCTCGGCGAGGCCACGTCGATCCGGGTGCGGCCGCGAGCAGATGCCGACCTGATCCGGTGGGGGCTACGTTTCCTGCGGGAATGCATGCCGTCGCGGTCGCGCGCCAACACCGTGGCCAAGCTGCGGCTGGCCCGCTACAGCCAGCAGTTGATGGACGAGCTCGCGGTACGTGAAAGCCTGCAATACTGGCAGACCCACGCGGGAGTGCTATACCTCTACCACGCGGACGCCGATCTTCGTGCGGCAGAACAGCATTCCCGGCTGTTGCAGGAGAATGGCAGGTGCCAGCAGGTGCTGAGCTTCGATCAGGTGACCGCACTCGAACCGGCACTTGGTCACAGCCTGACCCGGTTCGCCGGAGCCATCCACGACACCTCCGATGGCACCGGTGACCCGCACCTGTTCGCCGGCGGGCTGGCCGAGGTGTGTCGCAGGCTGGGGGTGCGTTTCCATCTCGGCACCTCGGTCATCGAGCTGGTCAGCGACGGCTCGTCGGTTACCCGAATCCTGGGTTCCGACGGTGAGATTCGCGCCGACGCGGCCGTGGTGGCTGCCGGGGCGGCGAGCCCGCTGCTCACCAGGACCATGCGGCAACGGATACCGGTCTACCCGGCGAAGGGATACACGCTGACCGCGACGATCAAGGACCCCGACCGGGCACCTGCCATCGGCGGTATCGACGAACGATCACTCGTGGCGTGGTCGCGGTTCGGCGGCGAGCTGAGAATGTCGGCGACGGCGGAGTTCGTCGGCTACGACCGCAGCAGCACCCCGGCGAACTACGCGGACATCATCGAGGCGGGAAACCAACTGTTCCCCGGGGCCATCGATTGGGATACCGCGAGATACCGCACGGGACTGCGTCCGATGACGCCCGACGGCCCCCCGCTGATCGGCTTAGGCCGTCACGACAACCTCTACTACAACACCGGGCACGGCCACGTCGGCTGGACGATGGCGTGTGGCTCGGCACGGATGCTCGCAGACTTGATCGACGAGCGACGCCCGGACATCGATCCGACGCCGTACTCGCCGATCCAACGGAATCGGCATCAGGCGCGGGATTGATGCGCCGACTCTGACCTACGATGCCCAGGTGGTAGCGGGCGACTTGTTGGCACACATTCCGGCGGCCACCTACGGCCGACCGCGGATGTCCGGCACAACGGTCGCCCGCTGCGCGGTGACGCAGTTGTTGCGGGCCGGGGGCCTCGTGGTGGTGAGTGCGCCAGCCGGCTATGGGAAAACCACGGCCGTCGCGCTGTGGGAGGACGCCGACGATCGTCCGTTCGCCTGGGTGCGCATCGAGCACCTCGACAACGATCCCGCGCATCTGCTGTTGCATCTGGCCACTGCAATCGATCAGGTCAGTCCCGTCGACCCGACGGTGCTGCAATACCTGCTGGGTGCGGGCCGTGCCGTCGACACCCAGCTCGTGCCCGCAATTGTCCGCACTCTGGAGCAGGTCGGGCCGATCGTGCTCGTGCTCGATGACATTCACGAGCTCACCTCGGCAACAGCCGTCGAGACCCTGCGGGCGCTCGTGGACCTCTCGCCAGCGTCGGCCACGCTGGCGCTGGTCGGCAGGCAGCCGCCGCCTGTCGACCTGGGACGCCGCAGGTTGCACGGCGGCATCGTCGAAATCGGCGTCCCGGAACTCACCCTGTCCGGTTCGGAAGGCGCTGCGCTGTTCGCCGCCGTGACCGACGGCATTGACCGCGATGTTGTTGCCCGCGTGCTCGACAGATGTGAAGGCTGGGCGGCCGGCGTGGTCATGGCAGCCTTGGCATTGCGGGAGGGGGCACCCGCTGCCGTGGTGACCGGCCGGCACCGACTGGTGGCCGACTATCTGGTCGAGGAGGTGCTCAGCCAGCTCGACCGGGACACCGCCACATTCCTCACCGAATCGGCGGTGCTCGACCGATTCTGCGCCGAAGAACTCGATGTCCTATTGGGGCGCACCGATTCCGCGGCGATGCTGGCCGCCATCATCCGGTCGGGCAATCTCTTTCTGGTTTCCCTTGATACTGAAGGTATCTGGTACCGCTACCACCAGTTGTTCGGCGACCTGTTGCGGTCGCGCCTACGAGACCGGGACCCGAACAGGTTCCGCACCTTGGCCATCCGGGCCGCCGAGAGGCTCGCGCGCGCCGGTGACGTCGACGGCGCTCTGCTGCAGGCGTTGGCGGCTGACGACCGGGCCCGGGCCGCAGCGCTGGTCGGCGCAGACGCGGTGCGGCTCGGCTTCGACGGCCGCGCGGGTGTCCTGGCCCGCCGACTCGGCCTGATCGATGAATCGATGTTCGCCGAATACCCCGATGCCGGCATCGCCCGTGCCTGGCTGGGCGTGACGACCGGGGACGCCGAATTGATCCAGCGGTCCCTGCTGCTGGCCAACGCCGCCGACCATGGCCAACCACTCAGCGACGGCACCGCCTCAGTCGAGGTGGCCGCCGCGCTGATTGGTTCGGTCATCGGGGTCGGCGGTGTGCGCGAGGTGATCCGGCACGCTGAAACCGTCCGTCGCGCAGGCGATCACCTGGACAACCCATGGTGGGGCGCGGCCACCACCATGACGGGCACCGCGCTGTCGATGCTGGGGGAGCCGGAGCGGGCACGGGCCCAGCTGGAAGCTGCGCTGCCGGTGATCGATGATCTCCCCGGCTTCCAGGCCGCGGCGCTCGCTCACCTGGCACTGCTGGACCTCGACGAGGGGGACGCCGCGGCGGCCTCGCGGCACAGTTGTGCCGCGAGGGCCATCGTCGACACCCGCGACTTGTCCGACATGGTTCCGATGGTGGTGATCTACGCCGTCGACGCCCTGGTACGGGCCCGGCGTGGGGACGTGCCGGGAGCGCGGACGGCGGTGCGCGCCACCGAACGTCTGCTGCCCCGGCTCGGCGACCTGTCCGCCCGCACCGCGTTACTCGCCCATGTCCTGGTGGCCGAGGCCGCCGTTGAGATTGACGACACCGAGCTGTCCGACCGCCACCTCGCCGCAGCGCAGCGCGCACACCGACGAGAGCCCGAGGCGCTGGGCATCGCGCGTCGGCTCGATCAGGTTCGTGGACTGTCCGCGGCGCGGGCCGCGCGTGGTGCGCGGCCGTCGCTGACCGCGGCTGAGCTGCGGTTGCTGCCACACCTGGCGACGCACATGTCCCTTCAGCAGATTGCCGAAGAACTCGTCATCGGCCGGGAAACGGTCAAGAGCCAAGCCAAGTCGATCTACCGCAAGCTGGGTGTATCGTCGCGTGCCGCCGCGGTATCCGAGGCTTCCCGGCTTGGCCTGCTCGAGGGGCGTTGAGCGGGATCAGCGCCGTGCGAGCGCCGCGGAGAATGGCAACAGCATCAGAAATTCGACGATCAACACCACGGTGATCATCACGATGACCCTCGCGTCGTCGAAGTTCTGCCCGGCCACAACGAACGCGGCGGCGGCGTTGCGTTGTGCGGTCCCCAGTGCCAGCACGTCGCGTGTTCCGGGAACTGCTACGAGCCAGCCGATTCCAGCGCAGACGGCGGTATACATCACGGCGGCCAGCACAGCGAAAGTGCCGAACACCGAGACGACGCTACGGAAGTGGCCGGCCACCGTCAGTAGCACGACCAGGACCATGCTGACATTGGACACAACGCCGACGGCGGGCCGGATGCGGCCGGCGATGCCCGGACTGCGGGCACGTAGCGCCAGACCGATGGCCAGCGGGACGAGCATCAACACGACGAGTGACGCCGCGATCCGCACTGGATTGACCGCCGCACCCTGAACCAACAGCGGCAGGACCAACGGAACGTACCCTACGGTGACCACCATCAGGAGCACCATCAGTCCCACCGCCAGGGCGATGTCCGCCTTGGCGAACTCGGCGAGCTTGATGAGAAACGGTGCGCCCGCCGCCAACCCGGCCAGCAGCAGGCCGATTCCCAACGGCTCATCGAGGCCGAGGGCCTTCCACAATCCGAGCGCTGCCAGCGGGGCCAGCACGAAGTTGGCGACGAGGCACAGCGCGACCAGGCGAGTGTTCTTGAGAGGCGCGAGGATCTGAGGGACAGTCAGGCTCAGTCCGACCGACAGGGTGCTCGACACGACGAAGAAGACGACGGCGATGTTTGAGCACTGCAGCAGGAGATCGGTTACCTCCACCGCCTTCAGGCCATCGTCACGAGGTTGCGCCAGAAGGACTTCAGGCTTTCACTGGCACCGAACAGCGTCGTGAAATGGGTGGAGTCGACCAACACGATGTCCCCGGCGCGGTCCCCGTTCGGCGGCATGTGGATCAAGGCGTTGAACTCGGTGTTGCCCGCCAAGGTGAACGGATGCGGCCGAGTCTGGTCGATCAATTGCCGGCCGAGCACTCGAAGTTCTGGGCCCTCGGGTGCGGTGAGTTCGTAGTGCGGCAGGTGCGGATGCAGTGCCAGAGTGGTGACGCCGCGCAGCAGGCCCGCGGAATCCAGGTCCCGGAATGTAGTCAGCGGCACAATCTGTTTGGTGCCCTCGACCGTCGCAGGACGCAGGCCCCAGGTGTTGTGCACGGGGATGTTCAGGCCGGTCAGCAGCGACCGCGCGAACCCGCTGAACCGCTGGATCCTCGGCGTCAGCGGGTCGCCGTGATGCAGGTACTCCATCTGCTGCTGCTCTTTGTCGTCGGTGAAGCCGACATCGTGGTGCGGGGCCAGCATCAGGCACGTGCCCTCCCGCTGCAACCACTGCTGGATCGCGGCGATCTCCTCGTCAGTGGCGTCCTCCTCGCCGAGCAGGTGGTCCAGTCCGAAGATCATCAGGGTGTCGGTGTCGTCGAGGATGCGTTCATCAATGGGCAGCCGGTACCCGGCCTGATCGACCCGCTGGAATACCGCTACCGGATGACCGGTCACTTCGCCGGCCACGGCTTGAAATGCCAACGAGGATCGGTGGAACAGTTCCAGCGTTCCATCGACACCCTGCAGGAAGTTCCGCGGGCTGTACTCGGGTCCTTCGTAGGCCGGCCATGTTGCCAGGCGTACCTCGGTCATGGTGGAGAACCGGTTGTACAGCAGTGCCGGGTCGCGCTGGGCCTCCCACGGATAGCTCCACGACCAGTAGATGGACACTCGCCGCTTGCCGTTGCGCGGGCGAGCGACGTGGGCCTGGTTGTAGGTACGGGCGTATGAACGGTCGGTGGTCATGCTGTCTCCTAGTGTTCGCGGGTCTCAGGGCCCTCGAGGTTTGCGAGGTAACGCAGTGCGCTCAGGCCTGGCAGGAAGAAATAGGCCCCGCCACGCAGCGTGGTGAATGCCGGTAACCCCTTGTGTACTTTTCGGATCGGCCGCTTGGGGATCGTGAAGTCCAGCGTGCCGTCCTGGGTGCCGCAGATGGGGTCGTGCTCGTTGCCGAGTTCTTGGAAAGACGGGTCGTTGATCCACACGTTCTGGACGAATTCGAACTGGCGCCGCAGGTCGGCACAGATCAGAAACATCCCGACACCGCGCTCGATCCCGTCATCGGGGGCGCCGGCGGGCAGCGCCGGGCCGTAGGTGCCGCTGCGCCGAATCAGCCTGCGCCGATTCGGATTCGGCTCGGTATCGCGGGGATTGAGTCGACGGGCGTGGGCGCCGAGCGGGCAGGCATAGCCGTGCGGATCCATCTCGCCGTAGGCGAAATCGTCGTTGCGCATCGGGTCCGCGCCCAATTCCGGATCGTCATGTTCGGGCGCCAGAACCAACGGCGCACCGCTGCGCCAACGGCCCATGAACTTGGCGGCCAGCAGTTCCTCACCCTCGGGGCTCTCGGCATTCTGCTTCAGGTAGGCGCGGAAGGCTCCGACGTGCTCCTCTAGTCGCCGGTACGCCAGGTAGCTGCCGTTACGCGAAAGCGCCTCAGGCTCTGGTTGATTCGCGACCAGTCCGTCCTCGTCGGGATAGCCGAGCAGGAACTCGCCGGGTTCCAGCGCCCCGCCCGCTCCGGGGATCAGCACTTCGCCCGATCCCTTCATCTGTGGTTGGGAGACGGGGTCGCGGTAGCCGAAGTGATCGTGGTCGTACCCGAACGGTGCGGTGGCGGCGAGGTCCAGATGCGAGAGTGACCGCACCCCGGGGCAGCGGGCCAGCAGTGCGTCGTGTTCGCCGACGCACCGCACCCGTTCGGCCTCGTCCCGGGCGAACAGGATGACGATCGCGTGCAGATCGTCGCCGGCGAGGCCGCCGCCCCAGTGCTCGGGAGCGGCCGCACCGGTATCGCCGAGGATGTCCGCCCGCGACGCCATGCCCTCCCGGAACGCCTCCGGGAAACTCGCGAGTGACGCTTCGTCCAGACCGAGCGCACGCAGCCCGGTCCAGGTGAAGGCCAAGTTGACCCAACGTTTGAAGACGTTGACCGTCTCGCGGACATCGGTGGCCGACTGGACAAGCGGAACCATCTCGGCCAGCCAGGCCCGACCCGCTTCTGGGGTGTCGAAGGACAGGAACTCGTACCGCCCGGTCAGATGGGGCGTCCCGGTCAGCATGATGTGCTGAATGTCGTCGAACTCGAGGTCGGTCACTGCATCTGGTCCAGCATGTCCGAGAAGGCGGCCTTGAGGCGCAAAGCCTTCTTGATCTCGTCGGACGTGACGTACGGGTATTCGCCGTATTCCAGGAAGCTGGGTACCTGGTGGTCGCGGACGAACTGGATGAAGGCGTCCGGATTGGTCTTCCAGTCCGCCGGGAAGTCCTCCAGATGGGTGAAGGCCGTGGTGATACCCGTCGAGCTGAAGAGCTTGACAGCGTCCTCGGTGTACTTGTCGAAGTCGGTGTCGAAGATGCCCTGGTACTGGAAATGCAGACCGGATCCGACGTCGAACAACTGCCAGCGCAGGTAGTGCAGCTTCAGTGGGGCAAGGACGTCGGGCTGCGCGGCGACGGCCGCCTCGAGCTGCTTGCCATAATCTCGGATCGCCTGCTCGTGGCCGTCGAGCACCTTGGCGATGATGTTGAAGCCGTAGCACGCCGGGGTCCGGGGATAGACCGGGCCGTACCGGCCTCGCGTCAGTTCGAAATAGCCCTCTTTGGGGAGGGCTTGCGCTGCGGGCTGAGACCAGGCGTCGTTTGCGTTGTGCCACATGGCAACGACGTTAGGAACGAAATCTCACCTGGTCGTCCCCCAAAGCGGGGGAAATGTGTCGGGCCGCGTCGTCGCGCGGCCCGACCGGTGTGCGTTAGACGCAGTCGACGCAGATCTGCTGGCTGCCCTGCTGCAACGCCAAGCGGTTGCGGTGCTGCACGAGGAAACAGCTCGAACAGGTGAACTCGTCGGCCTGCTTCGGGATCACCCGCACGGTGAGTTCTTCACCGGTGAGGTCGGCATCAGGCAGGTCGAAGGAATCGACCACCTCGTCCTCATCGATGACTGCCGTGTCAGTCGACGCCCGCCGCTGGGTGGCGAGCTCCTCAAGTGACTCCTCGGTGGACTCGTCAGCTTCCTTGACCCGAGGTGCGTCGTAATCAGTTGCCATTGGTGACCCTCCCTGTCGAGACCTGTGCACGCAGAACGCCGACTGACCGCTTATTGTTCCCGCATTGTTTCCGGCGCGAAGCATAGACGAAAAAGTGCTGAACTTTGACGATGTCCTCAGCGTTTTGCCGCTGCTCAATTCGGTTCCGGCTGAGCCAAATGGTGGCGTAGGCAACAATTCCCGGCGAAGGTGACGGAGTGTCAACACTGCAGGTGGTCAAGCTCGGCGCCAACATCGGGGCGCGTATTGACGGAGTCGAAATAAGTGGCGATCTCGACGCGGCCACGGTAGCCGCCATCAACGATGCGCTGCTGGAACACAAGGTCATCTTCTTCCGAGGCCAGCATCATCTCGACGACGACCGTCAGCTGGCCTTCGCGCGGCTGCTCGGCGTCCCGACGACGGCGCATCCGACGGTCACCTCGCGCGGTGAGCGGATCCTGCCGATCGACTCGCGTTACGAGAAGGCCAACAGCTGGCACACCGACGTGACGTTCGTCGACCGGGTCCCGAAAGCGTCGCTGCTGCGCGCGGTTACCCTGCCCAGCTACGGCGGCACCACGACGTGGGCGTCGACCGAAGCCGCCTACGATCGTCTGCCGGCACCACTGCGGGCCCTGGTGGAGAACCTGTGGGCGGTGCACACGAATCAGTACGACTACGCGACCGACTTCGACGGCCGTCACGAACAACTCGCCGACACCGAGCGTGAATACCGCGAGGAGTTCCGGTCGCAGTACTACGAAACCGAGCATCCGGTGGTGCGGGTCCATCCGGAAACCGGGCGACGGGTGCTGCTCCTCGGCCACTTCATCAAGCAGTTCGTGGGGCTGAGCGTCGCCGAGTCGACAACTCTGTTCCAGCTCCTGCAGAACCGGGTGATCAAGCTGGAGAACACGATTCGGTGGAACTGGGAGCAGGGTGACCTGGCGATCTGGGACAACCGCGCGACCCAGCACTACGCGGTGGCCGACTACGACGACCAGTTCCGCAGGTTGAGCCGCGTCACGCTCGCCGGTGACATCCCGGTCGACGTCCACGGGGAGCGCAGCCGAGTCATCGCAGGCGATGCATCGCATTACGCCGATGTCGTCGACCCGGTGCGTCTGGCAGGCTGATCAGAGCCGGTCCATCTCCCGGGACATCATCGAGTTCTCCAGGTAACTCATCCGCGACGGGCGGTCGTGACGAACGGGTCGGCGTTCGGCGCGGGTCCGCCACCAGGTGGTCGCCGACGAGATCGCGTGCGACACCGTGTCGCCCAGGCGTTTGCGACGCGGCAACGCCACGGCCGCCGCGGTGCTGAACAGGACCTGGTGCTCGGTGATGAGTGCCGGCGCCGCAGCGGTCGCGACGTGGGTATTCGGTTGGGCGGCAACGTTTTTATTTACGGAAGCGGTTCGGACCTTACTCATTTCGAACTTCCTCTGATGGAAGCGTCGGGAGCGCTGACGCTGATGTAAGAAACGTACGGCGGCGGCGGCCCGCCTTCACGAGTAGTGCACTACCTCTATTTCTGGCTATCGATCAGCAGACGGATCCCTGCAGGTGCAGCTGTTTTGGGAGTTTGCAGGCAAAAAATCGGCAGTTCGATGGCAGTGTCGGGAAACATCGCGAATCGACTGCGCGATGTCGGGACGCGATGCAGAATTCTCTTGCCGGGGACACCACACTCATAGCTGAGGGGTTTCTCGTGCGCCGTGTCCTCCGCACCTGTGCCGTCGTGATGTTGGCGATGGCCACCACCATCGTTCTTGCCGGCGCGCAGACGATGGTGATGCCACTGGTTCTTCTGACCGCAACCGCACTGATCATGGGTGGCACCGGGCATCCGCTGAGCTCACCGCAGGACAGCCCTGAGTTCATCGAGACCTACACGAACGACGCGACCAACAACTACATCGTCCTCACTGGCTTTTGCGGTGCCGAAACATGTACGCCCACAGCGGTATCCACGCCGGAACAGTTCATGCCGGTATCGGGCACCATGCCCTTCGACCAGTCCGTCGCCCAGGGCAGGACGAACCTGGACCAAGCGATCAATGCGCAACCGGCCGGAACCCCGATCGTCGTTTTCGGGTACTCGCAGAGCGCGCGGATCGCATCGATCGAGAAGCGTGATTTGGCCGCATCAGGCTCGACGCTGCCGGTGTCGTTCGTGTTGATCGGCAACCCGAACCGTCCCAACGGCGGTGTGCTGTCCCGGTTCCAGGGGCAGCAGATCCCCATCCTCGGCGTCACCTTCGACGGAGCGACACCGGCCAACACCAATTTCAAGACCGTCGACGTCACCCGGCAGTACGACGGCTGGTCGGACTTTCCGCTCAACCCGCTCAATCCGTTCGCCACGGCCAACGCTGTCGCCGGGATCTATTACGTGCACGGCGATTATCAGAGCGTGGGCCTGGGCAACGCGATCTATCAGGGGTCTTACGGCGACACTCAGTACTACATGATCCCGAGCAACCGCCTGCCTCTGCTCATGCCACTGGCCCAGGCGGGCGTGCCGGATCCGGTACTGGCGGTGGTGGATGCGCCGACGCGGGTGCTGGTGGAGTCTGGCTACGACCGCACCGTCAGCCCGGGACAGCCGACCGGGATCAACGTGCTGTACTTCCCGAACCCGGCGCAGACCGGCGTCAATTTCATCGTCGCCATCCCGACCGGGCTGGATGACGGCGCCCAGGAAGCGGCCAACATCCGGCCGTTCGGTACGCCGCCGGTGGATCAACGCAGCCCCTACGGTGTCGGGGGACCTCCGGTCAATGCCGGATCGTTCGATACCAACGGGGTTCCGGTATCGGCGCCGACATCGAATGTCACTGCACCGGTAGCCAACACCGCACCCTCGCTGCCGCCCGCCCAGCCTGCCGTCGCGAAGCCGTCTGCCGCGGCGCTGCCCATCGGACCGCGCCCCGGTGGCTGGCAGCAGGTGGACCCCAAACCGGTTGCAGCGCCGCCGGTTCCGGCGGCAGCGACGGCAGTGCAGGCGCCGCCTCCGCCCAAACGCGACCTGACCATGCCGTGGTCCGCACCCGCGCAGACGACGCCTCAACCGCTGCCGCTCGCCCTCCCTGTCCACCCAGCTCCCGCGCAGACCCCGCCGAAGGTCGAGATGCCGGCGCCGATTGCACTCGACCCGCCGAAGCAGCTTCCGGTGAAGCTGCCGACACTGCCGACGTTGGCTCCCAAGGCTGCACCTGTGGAAGCGGCACCGGAGTTGCCCGCTGCGGTGCCGAACCTGCCGGACCTGCCCGCCGCGCCGGTCGCGCCCGCGCCGTTCGTGCCGGACCTGCCTGCCGCGCCGCCGCCGATGCTGCCGCCGCCGGTGATTCCGGCATTCGTTCCACCGCAGATGCCTGCACTGCCGCCCCCGCCGCCCATGCCTGCGTTGCCGAACATCTTCGGGGGGTTCCACCTTCCGTTCTGATGCGGTCACGGTCGATGGCGGGCTGCGTGATCCGTGCTTTACACATCGATGGCGTACGACAGCGAACTGGACATGTTGTGGAGTTTGTAAACGACATATTGCTGAATGCGTCTACTTCGGTGGTCGGGGGCTTTCGCGACCTGCACGTGTGGTGACCTGCGTCACGATCGGTTGGCAACGTGATGACAGACATAGTCAGTTCGTGGTTTCCGGCCGGTGCTGAACGTGGGCCCGGCCACATTGACGTGATGGTCAGCTAATTCTTCTGATGAGCCACCCAGTTCCGGTCAACCGGGGATCGATGTGCATCGGGCACGCGCCGCGGCTCCTGCGGTGGGTTAGCTGACGAAACTGGAAACGACACGTCTACCAATTAGTAGCTAACTACGAAAACCATCGCCTATGCGGCAAAATGCTCGCGAATGCAATGAAAGCAGCGCGTTGACATGCGATTTTGGCTTGCATTTAACTTACTGTCAGGTAAGTTGATCGGCCGGGGGATGACATGGCAAAGGAGTTTTTGTGGAGCTAGCTGTTCGCTCGTATCTCGCTTCGGGTGTAGCCGTCGCCGCGATCGGCGCAGTGGCGGTGAGCCCGGTGGCCCCGCCGATGCCCGACTTGAAGCTGCCCGCGGTACACACTTCGGCGGTCGAACTGTCGGCGTTGGTCAACCCGGTCGAGGAATTCGGCGCGGTATTCGCGCAGGCACTTCAGAACGTCTCGGCACTCGGCGGCCAGATTGCCGCTGACCCGGCACCGATCTTGTCGCAGATCGTGAAAAATCAGCTGACCAGCGCGGCGGCCGTCGGGAACTTCGCGCAGCTGTTCGGCAGTGGCCTCATCGACGGGTTCGCCGAAACGCCGGCCCAGTTGCAGGCGGCCATCCAGCAACTGGCTGCCGGACAGATCACCGACGGGCTCAACGGGCTGCAGAATGCGCTGCTCGGGCCGGTGGTCACGGCGGTGGTCAACATCCTGTTCTTGCAGCCCGAGGCCTGGACGAGCTTCCAGAACGCCCTGCGCCAGCCCATCGCCAACGCGCTGGCAGTCGTCGACATGCTTAGCCTGAACAACGTGGGCAACCTGCTCGGCCCGCTGCTCGCGCCGATTCAGGTGCTCAGCGACGTCACGAATGCAGTGGGCGGCGCCGGGGACAACATCGTCGCCGGACTGAAGACTGGTAACGCCGAGCAGGTGGCGAATGCCGTCCTCAGCTTCGGGCCCAACCTGGCTCAGGCCGTCATCAATGGCAACAAGCTGGCGGGAGACTACGCCGCCGGCCTGCTCGGGCCGAACGGCATCGTCGCCGGGCTGCTGAGCCTGCGAGATCTGGTGGCGAAAGCCATCACGCCGACGACCACGCTTGCGCTGGCCGAAGCCAATGTCACCAGTGTTCCTGCCGCCAAGACCGTGACGCTCGATGTGGCCCCGGCCATCGAGGCGCCCAAGGCGAAGCTGACCACCGGTACCTCGCCCGAGGTCGGTGCCAAGGACGCCGCATCCGAGGGTCCGACGGCGCCTGCGGCGACCGACACCACCTCCACCGACGCGCAGTCCTCCACAGGCACTGAAGCGCCGGCCGCGGACACCGGCACCACCAAGAGCAGCCCGAAGGCCGTCCCCGGCAAGACCGGCACCGCTACGCCAAAGGCCAACCGGCTCAAGGACGTCAGCGACGGTATCCGAGGCGCACTCAAGGACGCCGGCAAGGGCCTCAAGGACGCCGCATCGAGTCTCGGCGGCAAGAGCACCAAGGCAGGCGCGGCCGACGGCTCCGCCAAAGCCGGCAGCTCGGCTAAGTCCGGCGGCTCAAGCTCGGGCGGTTCCGGTAACTCCGGTGGCGGCAGCGAGTAATCCCTGAGACCGCAGTGGCCCCGTCCAGCCCGCTTTCTGTCGCTGGACGGGGCCACTGTCGTCAGTAGAGCTCGGCCGTCAGTAGAGCTCGGCCGTCAGTAGAACTCAACAGTGTCAACGGGATTGCGCAGTGGCCGGCCGCCCAGGAGCCTGCCGGCATTGTCGGCGAACAGATCCGCGATCAACCGGTCCTCAGCCGAGTTCAGTGCGGCGGTATGCGGGCTGATCAACACCTTCGGATCGCTCCACAGCGGACTGTCGGCGGGCAGTGGTTCGACCGCGAACACGTCGAGCGCGGCGAACCCGACCTGGCCGTCGTTAAGTGCGGCGATCAGCGCCTGCTCGTCGATCACGGTGCCCCTACCGATGCTGACCAACGTGAACCCAGGTTTGGCGGCCCGCAAGACCTTCTCGTCGACGAGCCCGTCGGTGGCGGCGGTGCCGGGCAGACTCACGACGATTCCGTCGACGTCGGCAGCCGCCTGCGCGAGATCGTCGGGGTGGACGATCTCGTCGACACCGTCGACCTCAGTTCCGGACCGGCTGGTGCCGACGACGGTGACCCCTAACGCGGAGAGCTTGGCCGCGACTGCCTTGCCGATGCCGCCAAGACCCACCAGCAGCACGCGCTGCTGACTGAGCAGTCCCATCTCCCAGCGGTCGGACCACTCTCGCTCGGCCTGATGAGCCAACAGCCTCGGCAGCGTCTTGGCCCCGGCCAGCAGCCCGAACAGCGCGTACTCGGCCAGCGGCTCGGCGTGCACCCCGGCCGACGTGGTGAACCGGATCCGCGCCAGCTCGTCGTCGGTGAGTTGCGCGGCCTTGATCTGAGCGCCGCCTCCCGCCGCCATGGTGTGGACCCACAACAGCCCGGGATTGCGTTCGACCGTGCGCTTGAGCGCCGCCGGCTTTTCCTCGGGCACACCGTAGAGCGCGTGCGCGGAATCGACGAGCTCGTCGAATGCCCGTTGCTGCGCCGGCGTGCGGCGGAAGGAGGGATCGCCGACGTGGTCACCCGCGAACCGCTGCGGCGGCAACAACGTCTGGTCCCGCACGAAGTCGACGCGGGGCTCGCGCCGGACGATCCGTTCGATCAGCTCCTCGCTGATGGGCGTCGAGGCCACCACCCGAAGTCGGCTGGGCCTGGCGGCGGAACGGTCGTCTGCGTCGGTCATCGTGCTCCCCACTGTCCTCTCGGCATCGTGAACGATAATTCGGTCTCATCCTGCCTGCATGGCGCGAGCGGTTTGTCATGGGTGCGATGCGGCTTGCTGGAGGTCGGCAAATAACTGCACGGTGAGGCCCCGGCAGCGATACTGCCTCTGTATCCGAGAGATCAAGGGGATCAGCAGTGAACGCGCGCGTTGGTACGGCCTTCGGCAAGTACTCCATCACGCGCATGCTCGGCAAGGGCGGGATGGGGGAGGTGTACGAGGCGTATGACACCGAGAAGGGGCGAACCGTCGCCCTGAAGATCCTCGCCGACGAGTACTCCCACGACACCACGTTCCGGACCCGGTTCCAACGGGAGTCTCACGCAGCGGCCGTCCTGCAGGAGCCACACGTGATCCCCATCCACGATTGGGGCGAGATCGACGGCAGCCTCTACATCGACATGCGATTGGTCCAGGGGCAGACGCTGTCCGAGCTGATCGCCCACGGCCCGCTGGCGCCGGCCAGGGCGGTGGCCATCATCGGCCAGGTCGCCGCCGCGCTCGACGCGGCCCACGCCGAAGGCCTGATCCATCGCGACATCAAGCCGCAGAACATCATCGTGACTCCGGCCGACTTCGCCTACCTCGTCGACTTCGGCATTGCCGAGACCCGCGGGGACAGCCGGTTGACGACAGCGGGCACCCGGATCGGAACGCTGAATTACATGGCTCCCGAACGGTTTACCGGCCAGGTGGTCACGGCCGCCGTGGACTCCTACGCTCTGGCATGCGTGCTGTACGAGACGCTCACCGGCGAGATCCCGTTCGCCTCCGACAGCCAGGAGAGCCTGTTCGCAGCACACCTCTCTGCGCCGCCGCCGCGACCCAGCGTCGCCAATCCCCGAGTTCCCAGCGCCTTTGACGACGTGGTGGCGCGCGGCATGGCCAAGGATCCCGACGATCGGTTCGGGACGGCAGGTGGTCTGGCCCGCGCCGCACAGCGCGCCCTGCAGGGCGGGGCCGACGCCACCTCCCGGGTCGGCGGTGCCACCGGCTCCCAGGGCCGCTACGCCGCAACGGTTGTCACCGAAGCGCCTGCCATGACGAGGGACCTACCGGCACCGGAGCCGCGCGACGTCGATACCGGCCGCCGGGGCCGCAACTGGGTGCTGCCCACGGTGATCGCCGTCGCAGCAGCGCTGATCGTCGGCGCCATCGGAATCGTGATCGGCATGCTCGCGAACAATCCGGGGCAGCCGGCCGGGCCTGCCGCCGCCACGTCCACGGCCGGACCTGCGCCCGCAGGCCCGCTGCCTCCGCTGGTGACCGGACCCGATCAAAGCGGCCTGCATCAGTCGTGCGATCAGGGTTTCACGGCGGCCACCGCAACCGGGTTCGGCAGCCATGCCGGCCGCGGAACACCCGAAACCTCATGCCTTTTCACCAACAGCGTGCTCACCTCCTACTGGGCCGAGTACGGCAACGCCAGCCCATTGCCGCGCGCGGTGTCCGCTCCCGGCGCAGTCGACTGCAGCAAGGTCGAGGGAGCGCTGTGCGACGGCTCGAACTTCCTCATGCACTGCCAGCAGTTCCCCGGCGACAGCTGGATCACCTGCACGGGTGGGAAGAACGCGCGTGTCTATCTGTGGTGATCGCCTGCGACGCTGTCGATTTCGAAGGTGAACCGGTAGCCGCAGATCCGGATGTGGTCGCCGTGGTTGAGGGTGGCGCTCGGTTGCAGACGCTGGTGTTGCACCTCGATACCGTTGGCCGACCTCAGGTCGGTGATCACGAAACTGCTTCCGGTGTCGATGATCACCGCGTGGTGGCGGCTGACGTCGACGTCGTCGAGCACGATGTCGTTGTCGGGCAGGCGCCCGATCCGGGTGGCCGCCGGCTGCAGCGGGTACTGCCGCCCGGCGGCATCGCGTAACACGGCGACCGCAGCCCCCGGCCCGCCCGTCGGGCGGCCGCCGCTGACGGTCCGGACGGCGGTGGCCATCGCAGCCTGCCTGATGTCGAGACGTTCCTGCCGCAGGATCCGTGCGTGCAACGCGCTCAGGGTGGGCCCTGGATCGATGCCCAGGTCTTCGGCCAGCACGGTTTTGAGCCGCCGGTAGGCATCGAGGGCGTCGGACTGCCGTTCCGCCACGTAATAGGCGGTCATCAGCTGGGCCCACACCGGTTCGCGGTAAGGATGTTCGGCGGCAAGCTCTTCCAAATCTCTGATCACCGTCGCGGCGCGTCCGCAAGCGATCTCGGCTTCGGCGCGGCTGGTCTGCACCAGGACGTGGTCTTCGGCGAGCGCGGCGGCGAAGGCATCGACAAAGGTGAAGGCCCGTAGATCGGCAAGCACAGGCCCGCGCCATTCGGACAGCGCAGCCGACAGGTGTCTGGTGGCCTGCTCGAATCGCCCGTCCGCCGCGGCGCGCAGGCCTGCGGCCTTTTCGGTGACGAACCGGTCGAGATCGCAGTCGCCCGCGGCGACCGACAGCCGGTATCCCGGCGCCGCGCTGGCCAACACCGACGGGGATTCGCCGCCCAGCGCGCGGCGCAAGTTGGACACATGGGTGTGGATGGTCGCGCGGGCCGCGGGCACCGGGTTCTGGTCCCAGACGGCGTCGATCAGCGCGTCCATGCTGACCACCCGGTTGCGGTTGATCAACAGGACGGCCAGAACTGCGCGTTGCTTCGGGGTGCCCAGCGCCGCGGGCGTCCCGTCGACCGTCAGCATCAGCGGTCCCAAGAGGCCGAACCCGAGTCGAGCTATCCCCATCGCGCTTTCGTAACCTCCCGCTGATCGACGAGATCCTCCCCGTGCGATGCATTGAGAATCCCACAAGGACTGCCCTGCACCCTGACGACATGACTACCATCGCGCCCCAGCCGGTACAGCGAGATCCACTCGCCGGGCTGGCTTCCATGTTCGACACACTGGCGGCCGTCGCCGTCCGTGGCACGGTGCCCGACCCCGCGTTGTTGGCCCGCGTCGCGCAGTCCCGCCCGCAGTTGGCTGCGGCAGCCCTCACCGCGCACGCGGGTGAGCCCTACTCCCGCCTGGTCCTACGAGTGGACGACGAGGTCGAGATCATGCTCGCCCGTTGGCGTCCGGGGCAGCGCTGCGCACCCCACGATCACGGTGGGGCAGGAGGTTTCGTGATCCTGCTGGAGGGCACGTTCGTGGAGCGGCGGTTCGACTGGGACGGCCAGGACCTCGTCGTCACTCACAGCGAGACGCTGCCTGCAGGCGCGGTCACCGGCATCACCAGCGAGGTGATCCACGACATGATGGCTCCCGAGGGCGGGCTGAGCCTGCATTTCTACAGCCCGCCGGCCAACAGCATGCGGGTATTCGATCTGCAGCGGCGCGAAGTGCTCGAGCTCGTCGGCAACTACGGAGCCTGGATCCCCGAAGGCGACCATGCCCGGATCCCGTTCGCACGCGTAGCGCCTGCGCGGCACGCCCGGCCGGTCATCTGGGTGGCGCACACCACCCACTACCGCGGCGGCTCAGCGGAGTTCGCCGCGGCCGCGGCCACCATGGCCCGTGAGTTGGGTGCGGCCAATCCCGAGGCCGACGTCGTCGTCACAGGCCTGAACCACAAGGCGGACTTCACCGATGCGATGCGACACCTGGCCGACGGCGGCCGCGAGATCAGTCAGCTGCACTTGATCAGCCACTCCGGGATGTACGGGCCGATGTTCGGTTCGACGCAGTGGCCGGAGCAATTCTCGCCGCACGAGTGGCGGACGATGGCGATTCCGTTCAGTGCCGCCGGGCGGGCGTATTTCCACGCCTGCCGCACTGCCCGCTGGTTCGCGCCGTTCTTCGCCGATGTGTTCGGGGTGACGGCTTTCGGAAACCGCGACTACACCACGGTGTCCGCGCGCCGCGACCGATTCGCGTGGGCGGGTCGCCGGCCGGCCGCGCGCCAGAACCTCTATTTGATCGACACCCCCGGGCACAGATCGCACGGCTGGACGGGTTCGGCGCGCAAGTATCTCGGCGCCGCGGCACAGCCACTGGTGCAGTGTGATCCGGCAGGCGGGTTCGGCGCGAGCCAGCCGGTGGGCACCTACGATCCGGTCGCAGAGTTGTACGACCGCGCCTATGTCGACATCAGGGTCCGCGGCGCGGAGTGGCGGTGGATCGCGCAGCACGCCGCACAGGTCAGGGCGCAGCTCGGCCGCGGCCTGCGCGTGCTCGAAATTGGTTGTGGCACTGGGGCTCTGCTGCGAGCTCTGGACGAAGACGGCTTGATCGATTTCGCAGTGGGCGTGGACACCTCGGCACCGATGCTGGACCGGGCACGCGAGCGCAGTAAAGACAGTCGTCGGCTCCGTTTTCAGCAGGTGCACGGCCCGGAGCTGGATGTGCCCGACGACCAGTTCGACGTGGTGATCTCATTTCTGTCCTTCCGGTATCTGGACTGGGATCCGGTGATGGCCGAGATCCGCCGGGTGCTCGCGCCGGGCGGCAGGCTGTGGGTCGTCGACATGGTGGCCCAGCCGGTGCGGGTGCGGGAGTGGCCGGTCCTGGTCCGGTCCGCGGTCTCGCACCTGCAGACCCGCCGTACCCGACCGCAGTTCGCCGCGGACCTGACCGCCCTGACCACCCATCCAGACTGGCTGAAGATGTTGGCGCGCAACCCGATCCGTGCCGAGCACGAATACCGGTGGTATTTCGCCAGCCGGTTTCCCGGGACCGGGGTTGAGCTACTGACCGCGACGTCCACCCAGCGGGTCGTGGCATTCGATTCCGGCCCGCTTCCCAAGGGGCGCACCGCCCCGCTCACGTACCCGTGAACGCGTGTCTGGGCATCGTCGACTGGGGTGTCGGCGGTGTCGGGCTGGTGCGGGCGTTGGATCACCTGGCGCCAGGTCTGCCGGTGCTGTACTGGTCGGACACCGGTGTCACACCGTACGGCCGGATGCACACCGGCGAACTGGCCGCACGCCTCACCGCCGTCGTCACTGAGCTCGCGCGACGGGGCGCCACCGAAGTTGTGTTGGCCTGCAACGCCGCCAGTACGGTCACGGCACGGCTGAGATCGGTGCCGATCCCGGTGGAAGGCATCATCGGGCACGGGGTGGCGTCAGTGCCCGACGGGATCGGTGGCCCGATCGGCGTAGTGGGCGGCCGCCGCACCATAGCGAGCGGGTGCTACCGGCGCGGGCTGGCTCGGCCCGACCGGGCGGTGCTGTCGCGGGTCGCCCAGCCGCTGTCGGCACACATCGAGGCGGGGCGGCTCGGGTCACCGCAGTTCCTTGCCGACCTGAGGTCTATCGTCGCGCCGCTGCGCCACGTGCAGGCGCTGGTATTGGCGTGCACGCACTATCCGGCTGCGAGCCCGTGGTTTTCGGATGTGCTCGGCGACGTCGTGCTACTCGATCCGGCCGAACGCTTCGCCACTGCTGTGGCCCAACGCCATCCGCAAGCCCGCGCTGGTACCGGGTTGGCCGCCCGCACTTACCTCACTACCGGTGATCCCGACGCCATGCGCCGCGGCGCGGCCACGGCGTGGGCCACTGAACTGCGAGCCACAAGAGCGCATTGAGAATTCCGCAAGGCGCATCCCGCAGCCTTGTGCCATGACCACAGTTTGGCGCCACATCGCACTCGCCGCCGCCGGCACAGCCTGCATTGCCTTTCCGGCAACCGCGCAGGCCTGCCCGTCATCGTCCACGTTCATCACCCCGTCGGGGAACATCACCTGCCTGGTGTCGACGAGCTTCGACGGCACCAACGGGGCCGAATGTGAAATCCGTGACTACAGCTACACCCCGCCCCAGAAGCCCGCCGACTGCCACTTGGGCTGGGGCGACCGGGTCAGCATCAAACAGGGCAGTGCTCCTGTCGTGCACTGCCACGGCGACACCAACTTCGCTCCCGGGTTGCCGACGCTGGCATACGGCCAAAGCCGTTCGGCAGGGCCGATCGTCTGCCACAGTGAACCGGCGCGGATGTCATGCACCGACAGCAGCACCGGACACTATCTGCGGTTGTCGCGTGAAGCGCTCGAGCTCGGCTGACCCGATCAACCTGCCGGAGAAGGGAATACCTGAGATGAGGCGACACCTGCAGACAGTCGTGGCAACGGTCGGGCTGTTGCTCGGGGCGGCGCCGCCGATCGCCGGCGCGCAGCCATTGTGCGCTGACCTGGGTGGGACGGTCGGCGCCGATCAGGTGTGCGCCAGCCACACCAGCACACCCGACTACACCCTGGACATCAGCTTTCCGGTCGGCTACCCCGATCCGGAACCGGTGCAGGACTTCGTGACACACACCCGCGACGAATGGGTCAACGCCGCCGAACACGATCCGATGCGCAACCCGGGGCGCCATGTGTTGGCGATCTCGGGAACCGCGTATCAGACGGCAACCACCCAGAGCCTCGTCTTCGCGCTGAGCTCGGACTTCGGCGCCCACCCGGTGGGGACGTTCAGAGCGTTCAACTACGACGTCACCCAGTCGGCGCCGATCACCCTGGCCACATTGTTCCGTCCCGGAACGAACGTCGCGCAGCTGCTGGCACCGATCGTGAAGCGCGAGTTGGGGGATCGGGCCGCTGAGGGCCCGGACTGGATCAGCGGCCTTGACGACACGGCGTACCAGAACTTCGCGCTGACCGACGACGCGGTGATCTTCTTCTTCGCCCAGGGTCTCCTGCTGCCGCAAGTGGACGGGCCACAACGAATCTCGGTGTCGCGCGCCGAGCTGGCCTCGGTGCTGGCCTGAAATGGGCACCGACCGCGCACGATTCGTCGGCCTCGTCGCCGCGACGCTGATGGCGACGACGGCACTCGCGCCCCTCGCGCACGCCGAGCCTCGACAGGATGTGGTGCCGATCCACGGGCTGACCCAACCAGGCGGTATCGCGGTGGACGGTGCGGGCACGGTGTACGTCGTCGATACCTTCGCCAACCGGGTGCTGACCCTGCCGGCCGGCGCCGATTCGCCGAGGGCGCTGCCGTTGCCCGACCTGACCGGACCCGAGGACGTGGCGGTGGACGCCGCAGGTGACGCGTTCGTCACCGACCGCCTGGGCCGGGTGTGGACGCTGCCCGCCGGCGCGGCGGCGCCACACGTGCTGCCGTTCGGCGATCTCGGCAACCCTGCGGGAGTTGCGGTGGATACGGCCGGAAACGTCTATGTCACCGATCGAGCCGAGACCGTGGAACGCCTGCACAGCCGCGGTGACGTGGACCGGGTGTGGAAGCTGGCGCCGGGCGCGAATGCACCGTCCGCGCTGCCGTTCCCAGGTTTGCACCAGCCCGAAGGGGTGGCGGTCGATACCGCAGGCGACGTCTACGTCGTCGCGGACACCGGCGATGTGGCCCACCCGGCCAAGGGGGTGTTCAAGCTCGAGCCGGGTACGAGCCTCCCCACCCCGCTGCCGTTCACCGACGTCAGCGGGCTCGGTGAGGTGGCGGTCGACGCCGCAGGCGACGTGTATGTCACCGGTGAGAACCAGGTATACGAGCTGAAGCCCGGGGCGAACACCCCAACGCCACTGCCGTTCAGCGGATTGTCGGCTCCCCGCGCCGTGGCCATCGCCGGCGACGGCAGTGTGTTGGTCGCCGACGGCGCCGACAAGCGGGTTCTGCGACTGGCTGGGGGATGACACGGAGCGATCGGCCCGAGATCACCCGCGGAGAGCCGTCGCGACGATAGCGTGAGGCCCGTCGCATCTGGATCGGAGGCAATATGCGAGTCACCCCCTCGCCGGGCCGCGCCATCACGCGGGCACCACGGCCCTTGCCCCGACTCACGGCCGTCGTCGCGGCCGTGTTCGTCGGGCTGATCGGCATCGCACTGTGTCTCACCGCGCCCGCCTCGGCGGCCGGGGAGCACTATGTCATCGCCACCGACACCACGTTCGCCCCGTTCGAATTCCAGGACGCGCAGGGCAAATTGGTGGGCATCGACATGGATCTGATGCGAGAGATCGCCAAGGACCAGGGCTTCACCGTCGACATCAAGCCGCTGGGCTTCGACGCCGCGCTGCAAGCCGTGCAGGCCAACCAGGCGGCCGGGGTGATCGCCGGAATGTCCATCACCGACGAACGCAAGAAGGTATTCGACTTCTCCGATCCGTATTTCGAATCGGGTGTCCAGATGGCCGTGCTGAAGACCAACGACGACATCAAGTCGTACTCGGACCTGCGCGGCAAGCGCGTCGCGGTCAAGAACGGTACGGAGGGGGCACAATTCGCGGCCTCCATCAAGGACAAGTACGGGTTCGACATCGTGTCGTTCGCCGATTCGTCGTCAATGTTCGACGAGGTGCGCACGGGTAATTCGGTGGCGGTCTTCGAGGACTACCCGGTGCTGAACTACGGCATCCAGCAGGGCAACGGATTCAAGACCGTGACGCCCAAGGAGAGCGGATCGAGCTACGGGTTCGCGGTCAACAAGGGCCAGAACGCCGAACTGCTCGCGAAATTCAATGCGGGCCTGAAGAACCTAAAGGCCTCGGGCCGCTACGACCAGATCATCGAGACCTACCTCGGCAAGGGTGCGACCGAGAACGACAACTCGTTCCTGGGCCTGCTCAAGAGCACCTTCCCGATCCTGATGGCCGGCCTGAAGATGACCATCATCCTGACGGTCATCTCGATCGCGATCGCCCTGGTGCTCGGCATCATCTTCGGATTGTTGCGGGTCTCGAGGTCGATATGGTTGCGTGCCATCGGCACCACGTTCGTCGACATCTTCCGTGGCACACCGCTTCTGGTTCAGGCGTTCTTCATCTACTTCGGTATCCCGGCCGCCCTCGGCTTCCAGATGACGGCGATGACGGCGGGCATCATCACGCTGTCGCTCAACGCCGGCGCGTACATGACCGAGATCGTGCGTGGCGGCATCCAGTCGGTGGACAAGGGACAGATGGAAGCGGCCCGCAGCCTGGGCATCGGCTACCTGCCGACCATGCGGAAGGTGATTCTGCCGCAGGCGATCCGGACGATGATCCCGTCCTACATCAACCAGTTCGTCATCACCCTCAAGGACACCTCGATCCTGTCGGTGATCGGTATCGCCGAACTCACCCAGACCGGCCGGCTGATCATCGCCCGCAACTTCCAGTCGTTCAACATGTGGCTGATCATCGGCATCATCTACTTCATCGTGATCATGGCGCTCACCAAACTCTCCGACCGACTCGAGAAAAGACTCGTGAAATGACCCACCTCGTCCCGGAATCGGTTGCGGCCGAACCCGAAGGCACCGTCAAGATCCGCATCGAGGGCCTCAAGAAGGCCTACGGCGACCTGGTCGTTCTCGACGGCGTCAACACCACCATCAGCCAGGGTGAGGTGGTCTGCGTCATCGGGCCGTCCGGCTCGGGGAAATCGACGTTCCTGCGGTGCCTCAACAAGCTCGAGGACATCACCGACGGCAAGGTCGTGGTCGACGACTACGACCTGACCGACCCCAAGGTCGACCTCGACAAGGTCCGTCAGCACATCGGCATGGTGTTCCAGCACTTCAACCTGTTCCCGCACATGACGGTGATCGAGAACGTCACGCTCGCACCGCTTTTGACCAAGAAGATGAACAAGGCCACCGCCGAGAAGCGGGCCATGGATCTGCTGGGCCAGGTGGGGCTCGCCGAGAAGGCGCACGTCAAGCCGGCCACGCTGTCCGGCGGCCAGAAACAACGCGTCGCCATCGCGCGGGCGCTGGCGATGAGCCCGTCGATCATGCTGTTCGACGAGGCCACCAGTGCGCTGGACCCCGAAATGGTCGGCGACGTCCTCGAAGTGCTGCGCACACTCGCTGCAGAAGGCATGACGATGGTGGTGGTCACCCACGAGATGGGCTTCGCGCGGGAAGTGGCGTCGCGGGTAATTTTCATGGCAGACGGCAACATCGTCGAAGACGACACCCCGGCCGAGGTCTTCGACAGCCCCAAACATCCACGGCTGCAGGAGTTTCTGTCGAAGGTGCTGTGAGTCTCAGCCCTGTTCGACTGTGTTGTCCGAGCCGGAGTTGGAGATCTGCGGTTCGCCCGAGTGGAAGGTGAGCCGGTTCTCCATCCCGGAAACCCCGATGGTGTCGACGGCATCGACGGTGATCGTGTTCTGGATGCCCGACACGGTGATGCTGGTGCAGTGCCCCGTGATGGTCACGGTGTTCTGGATGCCTTGCACGATCACGGCGTTGTCGGTGCACGCGATGGTGCGGTTCTCGTTGATCCCTGTCACGGTGACCGGCTCGCCGGGCGTTCCCGGGCTCGTCGAGCCCGTGGGTGGCAGGGGCGCCGGCGCGATGGCCGTCTGAGTGGTGCGGACCGTCGTCTTGGTAGCGCGGCTGGTCGTGGTGCTACTGGAGCCCGTGTTCTGCGAGGTGCCGAACATCAGGTACGCCGCGACGCCACCGGCCACCAGAAACGACCCGATCGCGGCCACGATCACCAGCACGCGCACAGCACTGCCGGAGCCGCGCTGCGGCGGCGGGGGATAGCCGGGGTATTGGCCCGGATAACCGCTGCCGTAGGTCGGCGGGAACTGGCCCGGGGGTTGGCCGCTGTAGGTCGGCGGCGGGTACTGCTGATCGGCGGTCCACGGCTGGGTCGGCGGCGGGGTGCCGGACCCGCTCCCCAACTCCGACGCGTAGGCGGCGTCGGCGAGCGGGCGTTCGAGGTCCCGGATGCGGGCCTCTGGATCGTCCTGCGGGTCCATGCGGTGATGCTCGCATATGCGGCGCGCAGGTGCGGGCGGTTGACGATGCAGGTGTGAGCCGGGTCACGCTCAGCGAACATCTGCCCCATGCGGCCTCAGCTTTCCCAGTCGTAACATGGAGCCGGCCGGTACGCCCACTTGCCGTCGCCTGGCGATTCGAAAAGTTTGCTGGCGTGTCGAAGTGTGATTTATCGCTCATTTTTAGGGGGAATGGTAAGAGAGCAATTCGTCAGCACCATTGCGCGATGTCAGAGGGGCGATAGCCGCTGGCGGCGTCGTAGCTGGTAACTGACGTGCAATGTATTGCTACCGAAACATAACGACGCCGTAACGAAGAATTTCCTAAGCGCAGCCTGAGAGAATGGCTCGGCAGTTGGCCGGGGCGCCGAGCTGATGATGAAGGGCGCTCATTTTCGTCGCTAGACTCGATCCAACCGCGCCAGCCTGGCGCAGTCAGACCCTGGAATCTAGAGCCGGTGAACGCCATGCCGGCGGAGGTGCCGATGACCATGGCAAATAACTTCTTGCGCGCGATCAGCAATCTGCTTCGTCGTGACGCCGCTGCTGCAGAGAATGCGGCCGGCAGCGTCGCGTTCGACGGCGCCCTCGACGACCTCGACGGGGCCGGTCTGGTGGAAGTCGAACGTGGCCCCATCGGTGACATCGCCGTGGATGCCGACCGCGACACCATCGTGGTGACCAACTACGGCAGCGACTGCCTCACCGTCATCAACCCCGACACCTTGCGGGTCGTGGGTTCGGTCCGGCTCGGTGGCGAGCCGTTCGCGGTCGCGGCGGCCGACGACCGTGCCTACGTGAGCATCGCCTCGGCGGGCCGCGACTCGATCGCCGTCGTCGACACCATCTCCGGTGCCGTGCTCGCCGAGTATCCGCTGGCCATGACCGTGACCGCGCTGACTGTGAGCCCGGACGGCAAGCGGGTGTTCGCCGGTCGCAGCGGCCACGACCGCATCGACGTCGCCGTCATCGACGTGACCGCCGAGCGGGTCGGCACCATCGACATCGCCAGCGGTGAGGGCGTCAACCTCGACGCGCTGCGGGTCGATTCCACCGGTAAGCGGCTCTACGCGGCCACCTCGGGTCCGCGAGGCAGCCGGTTGGTCGCAATCAACACCGAAACCGCACACGTCGAATCCACGGTGTGGATCGGCGCTCCGGTCCGCGACATCGCGCTGGGCGCCGACGGCATCGCCTACGCCCTGACCTCGGATCTGCAGTACCGCGGTGAAGTGCACGTCATCGATACCGCCGCGGGCACGGTCCTCGGAACCATCGGCGTCGGCGGAGCACCCACGCAGCTGGTGCTCAGCCCGGATGCCACCCGCGCCTACATCGTCGACTACGATCGCGTCAGCGTGCTGTGCACCCTGACCAGCGAGATCATCGGCAGCGTCGACGTCAACGCCCAGCCCGCCGCGGTCGCCGTGCGCGCCGACGGCGGCCGGGTCTTCATCGCCGACTACGCCGGCCACGTCAACGCGTTCGATGTCGCGGCCGAGCTGCCCGCGCTGTATTCACAGCTGGCTTCGGCGCCGGCCGTGCGGGAGCTTGCCGCACCGGCACGCGAACCCATCGCAGTCTAGGAACCCCGCGGGTTCCGCGAGCAGACGTAAAGGTCCCTCGACACGCCGGTGTCGCGGGACCTTTACGTCTGCTCGGCGGGACTCAGCGCCAGTGGTAACGGGTGCTGGGTCGGCCGGTCTTGCCGTACTCCGTGCTTCGCGTGACGGTTCCACCGTCGGCGAGCCGCTCCAGGTAGCGCCACGCCGTCACCCGCGACACCCCGACCTGCTTGGCCACCTCGTCCGCGGTCAACCCGTCGGGGTCGTCGCGCACCGCGCGGGCGATCTCGTCGGTGGTCTGCGGCGCCGCCCCTTTCGGGGAAGCAGTCTTGTTCGGGGCAACCCGTAGTTCCCCGAGAGCTCGGTCCACCTCGGCCTGGCTGGCCGCGTCCGTGCCGGCCGGAAGTGCCGTCCGGTAGCGGCGGTAGCGCTCCAGTCGATCGCGGAAGGCCGCGAATGTGAACGGCTTCAGCAGGTACGCCAATGCGCCATGGGCTACCGCGGCCCGCACCATCTCCAAATCGCGTTCGGAGGTGATGGCGATGATGTCGGGCGCCGGGCGCAGCCCTGACAGACCCGAGGCCAACGAGATTCCACTGGCGTCGGGCAATCCGAGGTCAAGCAGCACGAGATCGATCGGCCGCTCCGACGCTGCCGCCTCGGCTGCCGTGCGCATCGCGTCGCGTGCGGTGTGCACCACCGCCGCCGTCGAAAACCCTTCCAGCCGAGCCAGATACGTAGCATGTGCCTCGGCGATCAGCGGATCGTCCTCGACGATGAGGACGTGGATATCGTTCATAGAGGCAACGTCACCGAGACAACCGAACCGTATGTCACGTCGGCCTGTATCGCTCCGCCGTGCCTTCTGACCACCTGAGCCACCAGTGCCAATCCCAGACCATGGCCCGCAGTGTCACCCGGCTTGGTGGAATACCCACGCTGCATGGCCTTTTCGAATGTCGACGCGTCCATACCGGGGCCGCTGTCGGCCACCCGGATCAGCAGTCCGTCGTCGTCCTGGCTCACCGTGACCTCGACCCACGGATCGTCGCGGTCGCACGCGTCCATCGCATTGTCGATCAGATTACCCACGACCGTGACCATCTCCTGGCCCGACAGCACTGTGTCGGTGGGCAACTGGGTGTCCTCGGTGATCGTCAGTGCGATGCCACGTTCGTCGGCCTGCGCGGTCTTGCCGAGCAAGAGCGCCACCAGTGCGGGCTCGTGCACCGCGTGCGACAGCCGGTCGACGAGTTGTTGCGACAGTTCCAAATCCTCGGTGGCGAACTGGACCGCGTCCTGCGGACGTCCCATCTCGACCAAGGTGATCACGGTGTGCAGCTTGTTCGCCGACTCGTGTGCTTGTGCCCGCAGAGAATCCGCCAGCACCTGCATGGAACTGAGTTCGCCGAGGGCGCCCTGCAATTCGGTGCGATCCCGAATGGTGACCACCTCGGTACCGATTCCCCGGTCGCTTCGCTCCTGCCCGCCGGTACCGATTCCCTGCCCACCGGTGTCGATCCCCGAGCCCACGACCCCGGACCGGTTCACCACCAGCACCCGGTCATCGGTGACGTGCACCTCGTCACGCACACCCGGATCGCGAGTACGCAGAAAGTCCGGCAGGTCGGACTGGCTGACGGGCCCGGGCGGCACACCGAGTAGCCGTCGCGCCTCGTCGTTGATCAGGGCCACGCCGTCGCGGTCCAGCACGATCAATCCCTCGGACACCGAATGCAGGATCGCGTCATGGTGGTCGTACATCACCCGCAGTTCGTCGGGCCGCAGGCCGTGGGTTTGACGGAGCAACCTGCGCCGGATCATCCATACCCCCAGTGACGAAACCACCAGGGCCCCAGCGGTTACCGCAGCGATGACCGGGATCTGCGCTCGCCAGCGCTGCGCCAGGGTCTGCTGGGTGATGCCTGCGGAGACCAGTCCGACGATGCGGCCGTCGCTGCCGTGAACCGGAGCGACCGCCCGCACCGACGGGCCGAGCGTTCCCGTGTACACCTCGCTGAACGTCTCACCGCGCAACGCGGGTTCGACGGTGCCGAGGTAGTGGCCGCCGATCTGGCTGGGATCGGTGTGGGTGAAGCGGGTGCCGTCGGGCGCCATGATCGTGATGAACGCGATGTCGGTCGCTCTGCGCACCGCTTCGGTCGTCGGCTGCAAAACCTGTGTCGCCGTTCCTGATTGGATGGCCGCGGCCGTCGACGGGGAATCGGCGAGGGCGGTCGCAATGCCGACGACCTGCTGGCGTGCGGCGGCATCGCCGTCGCGTCGCGCGTCGAGCAGCGCCAGTGCGGTCCCGGCCAGCACCACGACGGCGACCACGATCACCTGCAGGGCGATCGCCTGACCGGCCAGCGACCGCGGCCACCACCTGCTCAACCGCACGATTTCCGCCCCAGCTTGAACTAAATGAACTTATGCGTGACGTGGCTCACGTCATGGGCGAACCTACTTGCAGAGCACATTCGATGTCGACCCGGAGGTACCGATGAGCACCACCTTGGACCCACACCCCGAACCGAAGACCCGACGAGACCGCACCCACTGGCTCTATATCGCCGTCATCGTCGCGGTCGTGGCCGGTGTCGCGGTCGGGCTCATCGCACCCGGAATCGGCAAAGACGTCGGCGTGCTCGGGACGATGTTCGTCAACCTGATCAAGATGATGATCGTCCCGGTCATCTTCTGCACGATCGTGCTGGGCATCGGCTCGGTCCGCAAAGCCGCCACCGTGGGCAAGATCGGTGGGCTGGCCTTCGTCTACTTCCTGGTGATGTCCACCATTGCGCTGGCCATCGGCCTGTTGGTGGGTAATCTGCTCGACCCGGGTTCGGGCATGCATCTGTCGGAGAAGACCGCCGGGCAAGGCGCGCAACTGGCGGAGAAGGCCCACGAGGCGGGCGGCCTGATGGACTTCATCCAGCACATCATCCCGACCACCCTGTTCTCGGCACTGACCGACGGCAACGTGCTGGAAGCCCTTTTCGTCGCCTTGCTGGTCGGTTTCGCACTGCAGGCGATGGGGACCGCGGGCGAGCCCATCCTGCGCGGTGTCGAGCATCTGCAGAAGCTCGTGTTCAAGGTGCTGATCATGATCCTGTGGCTGGCTCCGATCGGCGCGTTCGGTGCGATCGCCAACGTCGTCGGGCAGACCGGCTGGACCGCCGTCACCCAACTCCTGACGCTGATGCTCGCCTTCTATCTGACGTGTGCGGTGTTCGTGTTCGGTGTGCTCGGCACGCTCCTGCGCGTGGTGTCGGGAGTGTCGATCTTCAAGCTGGTGCGCTACCTGGCCCGCGAGTACCTGTTGATCTTCTCGACGTCGTCCTCCGAGTCGGCACTGCCGCGGCTGATCGCCAAGATGGAACACCTGGGCGTCGAGCGGAGCACCGTCGGTGTCGTCGTGCCGACCGGATACTCGTTCAACCTCGACGGCACCGCGATCTACCTGACCATGGCGTCGCTGTTCATCGCCGACGCGATGGGTGACCCGCTGTCCATCGGCGAGCAGGTGTCGCTGCTGGTGTTCATGATCGTCGCCTCCAAGGGCGCAGCCGGCGTCAGCGGCGCCGGTCTGGCCACCTTGGCCGCCGGGCTGCAGAGTCACCGCCCCGAGCTGCTGGACGGTGTGGGCCTGATCGTCGGCATCGACCGGTTCATGTCCGAGGCGCGCGCCGTGACCAACTTCTCCGGAAATGCGGTGGCCACCTTGCTCGTCGGCTCGTGGACCAAGACGGTGGACCGAGCCAAGGTCGACGCGGTGCTGGGCGGCCGGGATCCCTTCGACGAACTCACCATGGTCGACAACCACGCGGCGCCCGTGGCGGTAGCGGCGCATAGCTAGCCCGCAACGCGGAAGCCCGGCCGGATTCTCCGGCCGGGCTTCACGTTTCCTGTGAACCGTGGCGGCCCCGTCGTCGTGACAGTGGTATGCGAGCAACATCGGTAGCGCTGGCCGTATCGGGGGCGGTACTGGCAATCATGGCAACGCCGACAGCGGTGGCGTCGGCAGAATCAGCAGTGGTGACCATCGGCGAGCTGCAGGCCGAGGGTTTCGACGTGACGATCGACCGGATCGGGAGTGCTCCACTGGAGCAGTGCACGGTGACCAGCGTGCGCAATCCCCAGACCGAAACCAGGCTGGTACGGGTCGAGAGCATCGGCCGCAACGGCAAGAAGAACTTCGACCTCGTCCCGATCGTGGTGCGGCGCACCATCACCGTGTCGTTGGACTGCACTCACTGACGCGGGTGGAGGATCCCGGATAGGCAGCGAAAGCGGGGACAGGGCACGCTGGACGTCATGGTCACGAGCAAGACATTTCCACCGATGAATGCGCCGATCGAACTGAACGACGGCACCCGCATCCCGCAGTTGGGATTCGGTGTGTTCAAGATCGAGCCGGACAAGACAGCGGCGGCGGTCAAGGTCGCCCTGGATGTCGGTTACCGCCACATCGACACCGCTCAGATGTACGGCAATGAACGCGAAGTGGGTCAGGGGATCCGCGATGCAGGTTTGGACCGCGGCGACGTGTTCGTCACCAGCAAGCTCAACAACGGATTCCACCGGCCCGACGACGCCCGGCGCGCGTTCGACGACACACTCGGTGCGCTCGGCTCCGACTACGTCGACCTGTTCCTCATCCATTGGCCGCTGCCGATGCTGTATGACGGCGACTTCGTCTCGACCTGGCACGTACTCGAGGAATTCGCCAGGGACGGACGCGCCCGCAGCATCGGGGTATCGAATTTCCAGCCGGCACATCTGGAGCGGCTGCTCAAAGAATCCGACACCGTGCCGTCGGTCAACCAGATCGAGGTGCATCCGTACTTCACCAACGACGAGGTGCGCGCGTACGGGCGAGAGCACGGCATCGCGACCGAGGCGTGGTCGCCGATCGCCAAAGGCCGGGTGCTCGACGATCCGGTTGTCACGAGGATCGCCGACGCTGTGGGCCGGTTTCCCGCGCAGGTCGTGCTGCGCTGGCACATTCAGCGCGGCGACATCGTGTTTCCGAAATCAGTGTCGCCAGAACGGGTGAGGTCCAACTTCGAGCTGTTCGACTTCGAGCTGACCGACCCCGACATGGCGGCGATCACCGCTCTGGACCGCGGCGAACCGGGTCGAACCGGCCCCAACCCCGACACGTTCGACCGGATCCCATCCTGACGCGGGCCTAGCGTGCGAACATGAGCGCGCCGTTCTCCTGGAATCTGCCGTACGCCTGGCCCAGAAAGCCTGTCCTGGCGCGCAACGTCGTCTGCACCTCGCAGCCACTCGCCGCGAAGGCAGGGTTGGCGATGCTCGCGGAAGGCGGAAACGCCGTCGACGCGGCTGTCGCGACGGCGATCACGCTTTCACTGGTGGAGCCCGTTTCCAACGGGATCGGCTCGGTTGCTTTCGCAATCGTCTGGGACAGTGGGCAATTGCACGGCTTGAATGCCTCCGGGCGCTCGCCCGCGGCGTGGACACCGGAGTACTTCCGCGGCGGGCAGATTCCCGCGCTGGGCTGGAATGCGGTGACCGTGCCGGGCGCGGTCGCGGCCTGGGTCGCATTGCACGGCAGGTTCGGCAGGTTGCCGTTCGCGCGGCTGTTCGAGCCGGCAATCCGCTACGGCCGCAATGGGTTCCTGGTCTCGCCGACGGTCGCAGGACAATGGGCGGCGCAAGCACCGGTACTCGCATCGCAGCCCGGCTTCGCCGCGGCGTTCTTGCCGGGTGGCCGGGCACCGGCGCCGGGTGAGCTGTTCACATTCCCCGAACACGCTGCCAGCCTTGAGCTCATCGCCGCAACGCACGGCGAAGCGTTCTACCGCGGCGACCTCGCAGCGAGGATGGCGGCGCACTCGGACGCCAACGGCGGCGCGATGGCCACCTCCGACCTGGCCGCGCACCGCGTCGAGTGGGTCGACACGATCGATGTCGACTACCGCGGTTACACGGTCCACGAGATCCCGCCGAACGGTCAGGGCATCGTGGCACTCGCGGCGCTGGGCATCCTCACAAACTTCGACATGGCTTCGCTTCCCACCGATTCGGCCGAGAGCGTGCACCTGCAGATCGAGGCGGTGAAACTCGCGTTCGCCGACGCGCTTTCCCTGGTGGCCGACAGCGAGCACATGACACTGCCGCCGAGCGAGCTTCTCGACGCCGAATACCTGCGGGAGAGAGCGGCGCTCATCGACCGCACCAAGGCCCAACATTTCACAACAGGACGCCCACCCGGGGCAGGCACGGTCTACCTGACCGCCGCCGACGACTCGGGAATGATGGTCTCGATGATCCAGTCGAATTACCTCGGTTTCGGCTCGGGTGTGGTGGTGCCGGGCACCGGGATCTCGCTGCAGAACCGCGGCACCGGCTTCGTCCTGACCCCGGGGCATCCCAACCGCGTCGGGCCGCGAAAGCGTCCGTTCCACACCATCATTCCCGGCTTTCTCACCAAGGCCGGTGCTCCCGTGATGAGCTTCGGCGTGATGGGCGGGACCATGCAACCACAGGGCCATGTTCAGGTCGTGGTGCGGATCGCCGACTATGGGCAGAATCCGCAAGCCGCGTGCGACGGACCACGCTTCCGCTGGTTGCAGGGCACGCGAGTGTCCGTCGAGGACGGTTTCCCGGCCGCGACGCTGGAAGGCCTGCGCGACCTCGGCCACGACCTGGTCACCGTGGGCGACTGCCACAATTCGTAGCTGCCAGGCGATTTGGCGGCTGGGTGACGGGTATCTCGCCGCGAGCGATCCGCGCCGGGACGGCCAGGCGGCCGGCTTCTAAGCCCCGTGACCGATACCGACCGGGTTGAGATGGGTCAGGTGACCGCTCTCGGTGCCGTCGGTGGGATCGATGACGCAGTCGATGAGTGACGGCCCACGGGAGGCAAGGGCGTTGCGCAGCGCAGCCTCGAGTTGTTCGGGTGTGCTCACGTGATACCCGACACCGCCGAACGCGGTGATCAGCCGGTCGTGGCGGGCTGTGGGCATGAGAGTGGTGGGCGAGGGGTCGGTCGACGCGGGATTGGCCCCGTCGCCCCGGTAGACGCCGCCGTTGTTGAGCACGACCACGACGACGGGAAGCCGGTAGCGGCAGATGGTCTCCAGCTCCATGCCGCTGAAGCCGAAGGCGCTGTCGCCCTCGATCGCCACCACCGGGTCGCCGCTTTCGACGGCCGCTGCGATGGCGTAGCCCATCCCGATACCCATGACGCCCCAGGTGCCGCTGTCGAGCCGGTGTCGTGGCACCGACATGTCGATCACGTTGCGCGCCAGGTCGAGCGCATTGGCGCCTTCGTTGACCACATACACCTCGGGGCGGTCGCGCAGCACGTCGTGAATCGCGCGCAGCGCCCCATGGAACCGCATCGGATGCGCCTGCTCGCCAAGTCGTTTGGCCATCGCCGCGGTGTTTCGCGCCGAACGTGCAGCGAGCTGGTCGCGCCACGACGACGGTGCCGTGATCTCACGGGTCCGCCGGGCGAGTTCGGTCATCACCGAGCCGATATCGCCGAGCAGGGGTGCAGCGATCGGTGCGTTGCTGTCCAGCTCGTTCGGGTCGATGTCGACCTGGATGAACTTCACGTCCGCGCTCCACTGTGGTGGCTCGCCGTGCCCGAGCAGCCAGTTCAACCGTGCGCCGACGAGCAACACCACGTCGGCGTTGCGCAGCGCCAGCGACCTCGCCGTGGCGGCCGACTGCGGATGGCCGTCGGGTAGTAGGCCTTTCGCCATCGACATCGGCAGGAACGGTATGCCGGTGTTCTCGACGAACGCGCGAATCGCGTCGTCGGCCCGGGCGTACGCGGCACCCTTACCGAGCACGACGAGCGGACGCTCGGCCCCGGTCAGCAACTCGACGGCGCGGTCGATCGCAGCCGGTGACGGAACCTGGTCGGGAGCCGCGTCGACCACCGTCCGCAGTGACGCGCGCGCTTGGTCGGCATCCATGACGTCACCGAGCACGGCCGCGGGAATGTCCAGGTAGACGCCACCGGGGCGGCCGGAGGACGCGATGCGGACGGCGCGCGCGACGGCCAGGCCGATGTCCTGGACCCGGTTCACCCGGAAGGCGGCCTTGGTGTAGGGCCGCGCGGCGGCGAGCTGGTCGAGTTCCTCGTAGTCGCCGCGTTGCAGGTCGACGATGTGGCGCTCACTCGACCCCGAAATCTGCACCATGGGAAAGCAATTCGTGGTCGCGTTGGCGAGGGCGACCAGCCCGTTGAGAAAACCGGGTGCGGACACCGTGAGGCAGATGCCGGGCTTCTTGGTGAGGAACCCGGCTGCCGCCGCGGCGTGTCCGGCGTCGCTCTCATGGCGGAATCCGATGTAGCGCAGGCCTTCCGTCTGGGCCACGCGGGCGATGTCGGTGACCGGGATGCCGACCACGCCGTAGATCGTCTCAATCCCGTTGAGTTTGAGTGCCTCGACCACCACGTGATACCCGTCGGTGGCCGTGGCGGTCGAGGATGTCATCGCGGCTGACGTGCGCTGTTGTTCGATGGGAGGTGCGGAAGTCATGTCGGAATTCCTCTCGGCGCTGGTGATCTCACTGCCATCGTCGTCGCCCGTGGTGATCGCCGTCAGCAGCGCTGGCGCCCATTGCCCGGTTGGGGCAGTGTCACCACCGCCCCCCTGCTAGCTGCAAAATCGCGGCGAATCCGAGCAGCGGACGCGGCGATCGGGGTCATCCCGCCTACCATGCGAGATGACCGCATTCGAGATGTGCGGCAAATCTGTTGTCAGACAACATCATTGATGCGTTCAAGGCGGAGCGCTCGACTTACACACTGCAAGAAGGTGATTGCCATGATCACGATGACCGGATTGTTCGACGTGCTCGACGAGCAGCTGCGGATCGCGCCATGGGCTACCGCGCTGGTGGCCACCGCCGAGCGCATCCCGGTGAGCTACGGAACGTTGTCCGACCTGGTGGACCAGATCGTCGTGGGCCTGCGCGATGCGGGTTTGCGCCGAGGGGATGCCGTCGGGCTGGTGGGCGCCAACACTGTCGAGTTCGTCGTGGGATTGCTCGCTGCGGCACGGGCCGGCCTCGTGACCGCCCCGCTGGATCCGGCGCTGCCCGCTGCGGAACTGAGAGATCGGCTCGACCGGGTCGGCGCCAGGGCCCTGCTGATCGGTTCGGCGGCAACGGATCAGACGCCGGTCGACGCCGGCCCCGACCGTGCGGGCATGCGCGTGCGCGTGGAACTCGCCGGTCCGACGGCAGGGACGGCGTGGCTCGAGTTCGGCGCCGCACCGGGTGCCCTCGACGACCACGCGAATCCCGGCCTCCGACCCGAGGATGCGCTGGTGCTGTTCACCTCGGGCACCACCGGCCGGGCCAAGATGGTGCCTCTGACGCACGGCAATGTGGCCGCCTCGGTGCGGGGAATCTGTGCGACCTACGACCTGGGCCCCGATGACGCGACCGTGGCGGTGATGCCGCTTTTCCATGGCCACGGGTTGGTGGCCGTGCTACTCGGCTCGTTGGCCAGCGGGGGACGAGTGCTGCTCCCGGCACGCGGGCGGTTCTCTGCGCACATGTTCTGGAAAGAGATGCGATCCGTCGGCGCCACATGGTTCAGCGCGGTGCCCACCATCCACCAGATCCTGCTGAATCGCCCCGCCGCGGATGTTCCCGGCCCGGACGTGCTGTCGCTGCGATTCGTCCGCAGCTGTAGCGCTCCGCTGGACATCACCACCGCCCGCGCCATCGAGCGGGCCTTCGGTGCGCCCCTCCTGGAGGCCTATGGAATGACCGAGACCACCCACCAGGCGGCCGGCGAGCAGATCCGCGCGCGGACGCCAGACGAACTCGGCTCGGTGGGGCGCGGCACCGGCGCGGTCCGGCTGCGAATCGTCGACGGTGCCGGAAACCCCTGCCCGCCCGGTGTGATGGGTGAGGTGTGGGTGAGCGGCCCCACCGTCGCCCGCGGCTATCTCGCTGATCCGGATGAGACGGCCAAGAGCTTCGTCGACGGCTGGTTCCGCACGGGTGACCTGGGCATCATGGATATCGACGGACGGCTGCATCTGACCGGCAGGATCAAGAACATCATCATCCGGGGCGGCGAGAACATCTCTCCCGAACATGTCGAAGGCGTCCTCACGGGGTGCGACGGCGTCGTGGAGGCGGCGGTGTTCGCGATTCCCGACGATACGTTCGGCGAACGCGTCGGCGCGGCTGTGGTGCTCTCCGGCGGGCGTGCCGGCGGGCCCGAACAGATCGCCCTGGAATGCCGCGCCAAGCTGCCTGCCTTCGAAGTCCCCGAGCGGATCGACGTCGTCACGGCGCTGCCGCATACCGCCAAGGGCGCCATCGACCGCAATGCCGTCAAGCAGCTCTACGCGCATTGACCGGGATTGCAGCTGGCAGGCATCGGCGATTGGGGGTCAGCGCCAACGATCTCGATCCTGTGTCGGCGGATCGTGGAAAGGGTAAGGACCACAACACTTTCCAAGGAGTGACACCATGCATCGAACAGTCAAGCGCGTTGCGGCCGCAGTGGTGGCAGCCGTCGTCACAGGCGCCGTCGTCGCCGCACCCGCGGCCGCGGCAGTGGAGAGCACACCCGCGGAGCCGACCCACTCGGTGTCAGCGGCACCGGATCAGGTCGTGCATGCATCCGATGCCGGATATCACGGCTGGCACGGAGGCTGGGGCGATCGCGGCTAGCGCGGAGGCTACGGGTGGGGCCATTACCGCCACTGGGGGCCGTCGGGCTGGTGAGCCCAGCCCGGCCCGCTCAGCCCTGGCAGTTCAGCGACACCGACACCGTCTGGCTGGTGACCACCTGCACCAGCACGCGGTCGTTGCCGTTGCCGCGGCCCGGGCCGGTGTAGGGCACCCACTGCTTGACCTGCTGCGGGTTGCGGACGCTGGTGACCACGCACTGGTCAAGCGGCGCCGTGCCGACGCGATCGATGTTGACGGTATAGCCCTGCGACTGCAGCCGGCTGATCGTCTCCTGCGCCGTCTCGTCGGCGGAGGCCAGACCGGCGGGGGCGCCCACCAGCCCGATCACAGCCACTGCGACCGCACCCATGGTCCACTTCACCCGCATTGTCGTGCCTCTCGTTCAGCTACTTCACATCTTCCTCTCCCTACATCGTTTCGGGAACCCGATTCGTTCCCGCAGCTGCCCCGATAGCATCGCGCCCGTGGACAGCACCATGCAGAACTGGCCGTTGACCATCACGTCGATCCTGCGGCACGCCTGTGGCGCCAACGGCGACCGAAGCGTCACCACAGCGACCGGCGGGGGTGGGTACCGCAGCACCACCTACCGGGAAATCGGTGAACAGGCCGCGCGACTGGCGCACGCGTTGCGGAGCTTCGGCATCACCGGGGACGAGCGGGTTGGCACCTTCATGTGGAACAACGCCGAACATCTGGTTGCCTATCTGGCGTTGCCTGCGATGGGGGCGGTGCTGCATACCCTCAACATCCGGTTGTCCCCGGAGCAGATCGCCTACATCGCCAACGAAGCGCAGGACCGGGTGATCGTGGCCGACGCGTCGCTGGTGCCGCAGCTTGCCCCCGTGCTACCGCTCTTGGAGACGGTGCACACCGTGATCGTGTGCGGGGACGGTGACGTCAGTGCTCTCAACGGCGTCACGGTCGTTCGGTACGACGAAGTGCTGGCGGCTCAGCCCGCCCAGTTCGACTGGCCGGACATCGACGAGAACTCGGCTGCGGCAATGTGTTACACGAGTGGCACCACCGGAAACCCCAAGGGGGTGGTGTACAGCCATCGGTCGAGCTATCTGCACGCGCTGTCCACCTGCACTGCCAATGCGCTCGATGTGGGCACAGGCGATGTGGTGTTGCCGATCGTGCCGATGTTCCACGCGAATGCCTGGGGGTTGCCGTACGCGGCCTTGATGGCCGGGGCGCATCTGGTCATGCCGGACCGATTCCTCGACGGTGCTTCGCTGATCGAGCTGATCGAATCGCAGCGTCCCACGGTGGCAGGCGCCGTGCCCACCATCTGGAATGACGTGATGCATTGTCTGGAAAAGACACCGGGACACGATATTTCGTCGTTGCGACTGGTCGCGTGCGGCGGCTCGGCGGTGCCGGTCACGCTGATGCGGACATTCCAGGAGCGCTACGGCGTCTACATCCAACAGGCGTGGGGGATGACCGAGACATCGCCGTTGGCGACGGTCGCCAAACCACTGCCCGGAGTGTCCGAGGAACGGCACTGGGCGATGCGCGCCACCGCGGGGCGAGCGATGTGCGGTGTCGAGGTTCGCATCGTCGACGACACGGGTACGCCCATGCCCGCCGACGGTAAAGCCGTGGGAGAGCTGGAGGTACGCGGGCCGTGGATCACGGGCAGCTACTACCAGGGACGAGACGCGGAGAAGTTCGACACCGGCTGGCTGCGCACCGGTGACGTGGGCTGCATCGACGAAGACGGCTACGTCACCCTCACCGACCGGGCCAAGGACGTCATCAAATCCGGTGGTGAGTGGATCTCGTCGGTGGAGCTGGAGAATCTGCTGATCGCCCATCCCGCCGTGTTGGAGGCCGCCGTGGTCGGCGTGCCCGACGAGCGCTGGCAGGAGCGCCCGCTCGCCGTTGTCGTGCTGCACGAGAATGCCACCGCCAGCCCGGCGGAACTGCGAGAATTCCTGGCCGACAAGGTGGTTCGGTGGTGGCTTCCGGAGCGCTGGACGTTCATCGATCAGGTCCCGCGCACCAGCGTCGGCAAGTACGACAAGAAGACGATCCGGGCCCGGCACGCCGACGGCGCCTACGAGGTGGTCACCCTCTAACGCGAGCAGTCGCAGAATCGCACTATTGCGGCGGCCACGGTGCGATTCTGTGTCTGCTCGGCGCCCTCAGGCGCGTACGGCGATGGTCGACATCAGGTCTGCCAGGCGATCCGGCCGGTCGATCATCGAGAAGGTGCGGGCGCCGTCGATCACTTCCAGGCGCGCATTCGGGATGGTCTGCGCCAGGCGCTCGCCGTCGCCCAGCTCGAAGAACACGTCGTCGGCGGACCAGGCGATCAGCGTCGGCTTGTCGAATTCGGGCAGCCGTGCGGCCACGCCGGTGGTGACCTCGGTGCGCAGCGACAGGGTGAACTGCCGAAGATCCTCGGCGATCGCCGGATTCGACCGGGTGGTGTGCACCCATTCCCGTGTGAGGACATCGATGTTCGCGTGAGCCAGTCCCGCGTAGGCCCGCTTGCGCACGGCAGGCACCCGCACCGCCTGAGCCACGCCCCGGAACAGCACTTTGGAGTGTGCCGCCCGGATCAGCGGCTTGAGGATGGGCGGTGGAAAGTGTTCGAACGCATCGCAACTCGTCAACACCAGAGCGCCGATCCGCTCCGGGTGATGCACCGCCACCAGTTGAGTGACCACCCCGCCGGTGTCGTTGCCGACCAGAACGACGTCGTCGAGATCCAGTGCGGCCAGTGTGTCGGCGACGATGTCCGCGACGCCGCGGATGCTGCGGTCGGCGCCGGGCCGCAACGGTTCCGGATGTGCGCCCAACGGCCAGGTCGGGGCGATGCACCGCAGGCCACGCGCGGCGAGGCGCGCGCTGACCTGCCGCCAGAGCTGTCCGCCCATCATGTACCCGTGGACGAAGACGACCGGCCTGCCGTCCTTCGGTCCGAATTCCTCGAAATGGACGGTTCCGGCGCTAATCTCAATGATCGACATGGATGACTCCCGGCTCGATACGCATTTACGAACAGTCTGCCGGTAACTTACCAACAGGGTGTATGGAAAACAAGAGACGTACTCAGGAAGAGCGCTCCGCGGCTACCCGTGAAGCGTTGATCGCGGCCGCCCGGCGACTGTGGGGTGAACGCGGATACGCAGAGGTGGGAACGCCGGAGATCGCCACTGCCGCGGGCGTGACCCGCGGCGCCATGTACCACCAATTCGCCGACAAGGCAGCGCTTTTCCTGGCTGTGGTGGAGGCGGTGGAGCAGGACGTCATGGCGAGGCTCGCGACCGAGGTGGCCGCGTCCGGCGCGACGACACCGGCCGACGCGATCCGTGCGGCGGTCGACGCGTGGCTGGAGGTGTCCGGCGATGCCGAGGTGCGCCAGCTGGTCCTGCTCGACGCGCCGAGTGTGCTCGGCTGGGCAGGGTTCCGCGATGTGGCCCAGCGCTACAGCCTCGGCATGACCGAGCAGCTGCTCGCCGAGGCGATCAAGGCCGGTCAACTCGCGAAGCAGCCGGTGCGGGCGCTGGCCCACGTGCTGATCGGCGCCCTCGACGAGGCGGCCATGGCCATCGCCACCGCCGAGGATCCGAAGAAGGCCCGCCGCGAGATCAGACAGGTGCTGCGCCGGCTGATCGACGCGATGTTGACGGGTTAGTTTTCTCCCGCTTGTTCCTCCCGCGAACAGACATCTGGGTACCCGAAACGCGGCGTGTCGCGTGCCGGCGTGTCTGCTCGCGGGGAGAAGTCTTACCTCTCGGCGCGCTGGTAGGCCGTCACGACGGCGGCGCCGCCAAGGCCGATGTTGTGCTGCAGGGCAGCGTTGACGCCCTCGACCTGACGCTTGTCGGCGGTGCCGCGCAGTTGCCAGGTCAGCTCGGCGCATTGGGCCAGGCCCGTCGCGCCCAACGGGTGGCCTTTGGAGATGAGCCCGCCGGACGGGTTGATCACCCAACGTCCGCCGTAGGTGGTGTCGTCGTTGTCGATCAACCGCGGCGCGTCACCTTCGCCGCACAGACCCAGGGCTTCGTAGAGCAGCAACTCGTTGGCGCTGAAGCAGTCGTGCAGTTCGATGACCTGGAAATTCTCGGGGCCGAGGCCCGATTGCGCGTAGACCTGTTGGGCGGCTTGCACATTCATGTCATAGCCGATGATGTTGGCGGCGCTGCCGTCGAAGGTCGAGGCGAAGTCGGTGGTCATGGCCTGTCCGACGATCTCGACGGCCTGAGCGGCCAGTCCGTGCTTGTCGACGAACGCCTCACTGGCGAGGATGGCCGCGCCGGACCCGTCGGAGGTGGGGGAGCACTGCAGCTTGGTCAGCGGATCGGAGATCATCTTGGCGGCCAGGATGTCGTCGAGTGTGTACTCGTCCTGGAACTGCGCGTACGGATTGTTGACCGAGTGCTTGTGGTTCTTGTAGCCGATCTTCGCGAAATGTTCGGCGGTGGTGCCGTACTTCTTCATGTGTTCGCGGCCGGCCGCGCCGAACATCCACGGCGCCACCGGGAATGCGAATTCATCGATCTCGGCCAGTGCTTTGACGTGGCGGCCCAGCGGCGATTCCCGGTCTTGGGCGCCGGCCTGAAGTGAGCCGGGCTGCATCTTCTCGAAGCCCAGCGCGATGGTGCAGTCCGCCAAGCCGCCCCGGATGGCTTGTGCGGCAAGGTAAAGCGCCGTCGACCCGGTCGAACAGTTGTTGTTGACGTTGACGATCGGGATGCCCGTCATACCCAGCTCGTAGAGCGCGCGTTGACCCGAGGTGGAATCCCCCGAGCAGTACCCGACATAGCCCTGCTGGACCTGGTCGTAGGTGATCCCGGCGTCCTTGAGCGCGTTGGTACCCGACTCCCGCGCCATGTCCGGGTAGTCCCAGCCTTCGCGCCGGCCTGGCTTCTCGAACTTCGTCATCCCCACACCGACAACGAACACTTTGTTAACCATGTCGAGAAACATACATATCGCGGCGCGCTTAGTGTAGACATAAATAGAACACGTTCTAGTTCTGTTGGGAGGGTGTGCCGTGCTCAAAGTCGTGCAGTGGGCGACCGGCGGAGTCGGCGTCGCCGCCATCAAGGGCGTGCTTGAACACCCCGACCTCGAACTGGCCGGGTGCTGGGTGCATTCCGACGCCAAGAACGGCAGGGACGTCGGAGAGCTCATCGGCACCGGACCCGTCGGCGTCGTCGCGACCAACAGTGTCGACGAGATCCTCTCGTTGGACGCCGACGCGGTGATCTACGCGCCGCTCGTGCCCAACCCCGACGAAGTGGCGGCCCTGCTGCGGTCCGGCAAGAACGTCGTCACCCCGATCGGTTGGTTCTACCCATCCGACAAGCAGGCCGAGCCGCTGCGGGCTGCCGCACTCGAAGGCGGCACCACACTGCACGGCACCGGTATCGCACCCGGCGGCATCAGCGAGAAGTTCCCGCTGCTGATGTCGGCGCTGTCCACCGGCGTGCGATTCGTGCGCGCCGAGGAGTTCTCCGACCTGCGCACCTACGAGGCCCCCGACGTGGTGCGCCATGTCATGGGCTTCGGTGGTGAGCCGGACAGCGCGCTGAGCGGGCCGATGCAGAAGCTGCTCGACGGCGGCTTCATCCAGGCCATCAAATTGATCGTGGACCAGGTCGGATTCAAGGCCGAGCCGCGGATCAGGGCCACCCAGGAGATAGCCGTGGCCACCGCGCCCATCGAGTCGCCGATCGGCGTCATCGAACCGGGTCAGGTTGCCGGCCGGAAGTTCCACTGGGAGGCCCTCGTCGGCGACGAACCCGTCGTCCGGATCACGGTCAACTGGCTGATGGGTGAGGAAAACCTGGACCCGGCATGGACTTTCGGGCCGGCCGGGCAACGCTACGAGATGCAGGTCCGGGGAAATCCGGATTTCACCATGGTGATCAACGGATTTCAGGGCATCGTCGGCGAGCAGGGCCCCGAACCCGGCGTCGTCGCCACCGCGGCGCACTGCGTCAACTCCGTACCCGCGGTGTGCGCGGCGGCACCCGGCATCGCCACCTACCCCGACCTGCCGCTGATCAGTGGGAAGGCGGCTCCTGATCTGCGGTGATCCCTAGGGCTGCACCAGGATTCGGATGGGATTACCGTCCTGGCGTTCCAGCCTCTCGATGCCCGCGGCGATGTCCTCCAACGGGACGATGCCGCTGATCGACCGCGACAGATCGAGCCTGCCCAACGACACCAGCGTCGCCAGCGTCGAGATGTCGACGTTCTGATAGCCGAGATGGCCCAGCACCTGCTTCTGTGTCAGGCCGAACATCGACGTCGGTCCCACGGTCGGCTCCTGTGCGCTCATGCCGACCGACACCAGCCGGCCGCCAACGGTCAACTGTCCCAACGCCTGTTCGAACGTCGACTTGAGCCCTACCGCGTCGAACGCGACGTCGAGCCCACGGCCGCCGGTCACCTCGGCGATCTTCTCGCCGAGCTGTTCGTCACGGGAATCGAATGCGTAATCGGCGCCCAGTTCCAGTGAGCGGTCGAGGACTTCGGGTTTGATGTCGACGGCGATCACCGGTACGGCGCCGACCAGTCGCGCCAATTGCGCGATATGGGTGCCGACGCCGCCGAGTCCCCACACCCCGACCGACTCGCCGATCCCGACCTTGCCGGTGCGCACCACCGCGCCGTACGGCGTCGACACGGCATCGGCCAGGATCGCGGCCTGCTCCAACGGCACGTTGTCGGGCACGCGGGTCAGCCCGAATGCCTGCGCGACGGTGTACTCGGCCCACGCGCCGTCGTAGGCGAAGGCCATCAACTGGATCCGCATGCAGTTGGCGATGTCCCCGCGCCGGCAGTTGGCACACGTCAGGCAGGGTCTGCCCGCCGCGACGATCACCCGGTCGCCCTCGGCCCACCCCGTCACCCCGGGGCCGAGCTTGGCGATAGTGCCCGACGCCTCGTGCCCCTGCGTCACCACCGGAGCCTGCGCCGGGAACGTGCCGTTGATCAAGCTCAGGTCCGAGTGGCAGATGCCGCAGAACGCCACCTTCACCAGAACTTCGCCCGGACCGGGCTCCGGAATTGGAACATCTTCCACAACAACCGTTTTGGTGTCGGCGTAGAAGCGCTCGGCCCGCATCGTCGCGGTCATCTCGGTTCCCTTCGTCCGGCGGCTACTATCGGCATCATGTCGCAGTCGCCGGTCGTCGAGCAACGACGCTGACCGATGTGCCGGTTGTTCGGACTGCACGCCGGCCATCACGCCGTCACGGCGACCTTCTGGCTGCTGAACGCGCCGGACAGCCTCGCCGCCCAGAGCAGGCATAACCCGGACGGAACCGGTCTGGGCGTGTTCGGGCCCGACGGCGCACCGCATGTGTACAAGCAACCGATTGCGGCGTGGCAGGATTGCGCCTTCGCGACGGAGGCGCATGACCTCACCGCGACCACGTTCATCGCGCATGTCCGGTACGCGTCGACCGGTGCACTCGAGGTTCGCAACACCCATCCCTTCCTGCAGGACGGGCGGATCTTCGCGCACAACGGCGTGGTCGAAGGACTCGACGTCCTCGATGCGCGGCTGGACGAGCTGGGAGTCGCCGACCTGGTCGGCGGCGAAAGCGATTCCGAGCGGGTGTTCGCGTTGATCACCGCGGAGACCCGCCGCTCCGACGGCGACGTGACCGCCGGTCTGCGTGCTGCCATCGGCTGGCTCGCCGACACCGTGCCGATATACGCCGTCAACGTTCTGCTCAGCACCGCCACCGGGCTGTGGGCGCTGCGCTATCCGGCCACCCACGAGCTCTACCTGCTGGACCGCCGTGAGCTGGCCGAGCACCGGATGCGGATGCGCAGCCACCGCATCGCCGCACACTCCGACCAGCTCGCCCGGCATCCGGCGGTGGTGTTCCCCAGCGAGCCGATGGACGGCGAAGCCTGGCAGCAGCTGGCGCCCGGTGAACTCGTGCACGTCGACGCCGATCTGAACATCCACCGCGAGGTGGTCTTTCCCGATGCTCCCAAGCATCTGCTGCGACTGGCCGATCTCACCGCGAAGGCCGCCGCATCGCAGCACCCTGCCGGGTGAGCCCGCGTCCGGCTGGCACACTGGAATCCCGTGGCAGCCAAACGTGCACTGGTCCTGGCAGGCGGCGGCATCGCGGGGATCGCATGGGAGACCGGCATTCTGCGGGGCATCGCCGACGAATCCGCGCAGACGGCCAAGGCGCTGCTGGACAGTGACGTGCTGGTCGGCACGTCGGCCGGTTCGACGGTCGCCGCACAACTCGGCAGCGGGCTGAGCCTCGACGAGCTCTACCGACGGCAGATCGGCGCGAAATCGGCCGAACTGGACCCCGGTGTCGGCATCGACAGTGTCACCGACCTGTTTCTCGATGCCATGCTCACCCCGAACACCGACAAGACCCAGAAACTCCAGAAGATCGGCCAAGTCGCCCTGGACACCCCGACCGTGTCCCAGGCCGTCCGCCGAGAGGTGATCGCCGCGCGGCTGCCATCTCACGAGTGGCCGCAGCGGGTGCTGCGGATCTCGGCCGTCGACATCGATCGCGGCGAGCTGGTCAGCTTCGACCGGGATTCCGGCGTCGAGCTCGTCGACGCCGTCGCCGCAAGCTGCGCGGTCCCCGGAGTGTGGCCGGTGGTCACGATCGGTGACCGGCGCTACATGGACGGCGGGGTCAACAGCAGCGTGAACATGGTGCTGGCCGCCGACTGCGCCGCCGCCGTTGTGCTGGTGCCCTCGGGGAAGGACACCCCGTCGCCGTTCGGGGCCGGCGTCAGCGCCGAGATCGACGGTTTCGCCGGAGTATCGCTGGGCGTCTACGCCGACGACGACGCGGTCGCCGCGTTCGGCGCGAACCCGCTCGATCCGGCCTGTCGGGTGCCCTCGGCGCAGGCCGGCCGCAGGCAGGGGCAGCGCGTCGCCGCGGCGGTCGCCGCTTTCCTGGCCGGCTGAGTCAGCCGTCGAGCGCGCGGGCGGCCAACTCCTGGCCGATCCCGATCACCTCGCCGGCCCGGTGAAACTCCAGGCTGCGGCACACCGTGCGGGGCACCTCGATCAGCAGATCGGGCGGATAGGCCGCCAGCGTGTGCCGGGCCAGCGCGGCCTGCGCGATGTCGATGGTGCGGTACATCACCTCGAAGCTGCCCAACCGCGGCGCCCCCGCGGTCTCGGGGATGTCGTCGGTGTCGGTCTCCGCGAGCTCGCCGTCGGGAATCGTCGCCCCGAACCGGCTCAGCACCGCGCGGGCCGTCGGCCGGTCCAGCATGCTGCGCACCGACGCCGTATCCAGAACCCCCGACGTGCTGCGCAACATGCGGTTGAGCCACTCGACGCTCGGGCGTGGCTCGCGATCCTCCGGGGTCGCGGCCGTGCCGGGATCACCCCCGGACACGCTCACCGCGATGGTCAGGTCGGCGTTGACCGCGGCGATAGGCGCCATCGGTAACGGATCGAGAATGCCGCCATCGCCGAGCAACCGGCCGCCCAACGCGTGCGGGGCGATCACACCCGGGATGGCAATCGATGCCCGGATCGCCGCATCGACCGGGCCGTGCTGCAGCCACACCGATTTCCCGGCGATCAGATCCGTCGCGACCGCGGTATAGGGGATCGGCAGGTCCTCGATGGTGGCCTCGCCGAGAATGTCGCGGACGGCGTCGAGGATCTTCTCCGCGCGCATGATCCCCGCTGCCGTGAGTGACGGATCGAGCAGCCGCAACACCGCACGCTGGGTCAAAGTCCGTGCCCACTCGGCAAAGTCGTCAAGCTTGCCCGCGGCGTGCAGCCCGCCGACCAGTGCCCCCATCGAGGAGCCGGAGACCCCGACCACCTCGTAGCCGCGTTCGCGCAGTTCGTTGATGACGCCGATGTGCGCGTAGCCCCGCGCACCTCCGCTGCCGAGAGCCAGCGCAACTCGCATGCGTTCCATTCTGCCGTGCCGACGGTGGCGTCACACCTGCCGGTAACGCTGCTCGCGTTCGACGTCCTGCCACCACGGCCACCGACGTGCCAGAGCCAGCGCCGCAGGCGGCATCGCGGTGAACTCCACGCGGACCCCCGCCGCAGCCAGGTCGGCATCCAGATCACGCAGGCCGTCGAGGATCGTGGTGCTGATGGTCAATTGGCGGGAAAGGTCCACTACCAACGTCTTTGGCGGCGGATCGGCCGACAGCGCCATGACGCGGATCATCGCGGTGTTGGCCCTCAGATTCGCGGTGTACAGCGCCACCTGCGGCCGCAGCACCAGAGGATCGGCCGGCTGGACCAGCTCGCCTTCCGGTCCGTCGGCGCTGATGCCGTCGTGGTCGACGACCTGGACGACATGTGGCTGATTCGCGTTGTGCAGCACCGCGTACAGCGTCAGCAGCACTCCGACGGCGACGGCAGGAAGCAGGCCCACGGTCAACGCCACTGTCATCACCAGGATCGCCAACGTGAACTCGCGGCGGCTGAACGTCCACAGCGCCTTGAGTGCCCGGACCTCGATCAGCCCGAGGACCGGAACCAGGACCATGGCGCCGAGCGTCGCCTCCGGCAGCTTGGACAACACCGGCGCCAGCAGCAGCGCCACCACGACCGCCAACGCCGCGGTCACCAACCCCGACACCTGGCTGCGGGCGCCCGCCCGGGTGTTCACCTGACTCTGTGAGAAGCCACCCGACGGCGGCAGTGCGTGGAAGAACGCACCCGCCACCGCGGCCAGCCCCAGCGCGCTGAGCTCCCGGTCCGGTTCGATCTGTGCATCTTCGCGGCGGCGGATACCGCGCGCCGCCGACACGGTCTCAAGGAAGGCCATCATCGCGATCGCCAGCGCCCCTGGCAGCAGATGACCGATCTGATCGAACGACGGCAATCCGGGGACCGGAAGTCCTTCCGGCACAGCGGGTATCAACTTGACGCCGAGTGCGGTCAACCCACCGAACGCGGCACCCGCGATACCCAGACTCGCGACCACCAGCGGGCCGGGAACCTTCGGGTAGGCACGGCCGATGAACCAGAGCAGCCCGATGCTGGCGAGTGAGAGCACCACGGTCATCACATGGGCATGACCCAGCTGGCGCAGCGCCGAGGCGAGCACCCGGAAGAAGCCTTCGTGATTCGGATCCGGTGTCACACCCAGGAGTTTCGGTAGCTGACCGGCCGCGATGGTCAACCCGACACCAGCCTTCAGCCCGATCAGGGTGGCCTCGTTGATGTTCTCCACCACCGACCCCAGCCGCACCACCCGGGCGACCAGCAGGATCACCCCGACGAGCAGTGTCAAGGTCATCAATTACGAAGGAGCGTGCGATGATCCGGCGAGCACGCCCGCACCCAGCATCGTCGACGCGGTCAGCGTCGCGACCGTCGACGTGGTGCTCACGCTGATGCTGCGCGAACCGCCCATGAACGCATAGACGACCATCGGCAGCATGCAACTGTAGAGGCCGAACTCGACGGGCATGTTGGCCACCGTCGCGTACGCCATCGCCTGCGGGATGACCACCGCGCCTGCCGCGAGTCCGGCGAACACGTCGCCGCGCAACCACTGTCGTTGGTAGGGCACAAGCGCGGGGCTGAGCGCAACGCGAAATCGCACGGCGCAAGTATGGCGCGCACACCACCGCCGTCGCCCGCGGACGCGCCTGGGTGGCCGCCCAGCGCGGCCAGACGGGTGGTTCGGCGCAGCCTGATTCGAACTAGCCGCAGAGCTGATCGGCCGCGGCACGGACCGCGACGATCACCGCTGCCTGACGGCCCGGCTCCAACTCCGCCCAGGCCTTGTTGTAGGTGCCCGGCCCCGGGATTGCGCCAGGGGTCTGCAGGGACGCCAGATACGGTTCGATCTGCGCCTTGGGGTCGCCGCCCTTCTCGTCCATCCACACCTTCGCGGCGTGGCAGGCCTGGAAATACTCCTCTTCGGAGGACTGGGCGTCGGCTCCCACCGCGGTGGTGACCCCACCCGGCGAGACCGCCGCTTGGCCCGGGGCGGCGGTGGGTGTCGCCGTGCGGGTGGAGGCGGCCGAGGGGGTCGCGGAGGACGCGGACGGCTGCCCCTGATCGCCGGACGACGAACATCCCGTCAACAACGTGAGGCCGGTTGCGGCGACGGCGCCGATCGTCCATCGCACGGCCCAGGTGTTACTGCGCATGACGCCAATCTATGCAACACTGGCCGCCGTGACGGAACGGACCAGCTCTCTGCGGTGTTGTCGGGCTCGCTAGCGCGCCCTCGACCAACCCTGTCCGCACGTCTCTTCTGGAGTTCCCCGCATGGTTTCCACTCTTGCCCCTGCCGTGGTGCCCGCCGTCTCCGCACCGACCCGGCTGCGCCTGCCCGATCTGCTGCACACCACCGACCGCGCCGCTGACGACGTCCTGTCCGGCCGCTACGACCGGCTGCTGCGCGGCCTGCCGCACGACGAACGCTGGTACACCCGGCTCGCCGGCGACGACGAGTTGGACATCTGGCTCATCAGCTGGGTGCCGGACAAGTCCACCGAACTGCACGACCACGGCGGATCGCTGGGGGCGCTGACCGTGGTGTCCGGCGCGCTCACCGAAACCCGTTGGGACGGCGAGGCATTGCGGCGCCGACGGCTGTCGGCCGGTGCCCAGGCCGCGTTCCCGCTCGGCTGGGTGCACGACGTGGTCCGCGCGCCCGCGCCGATCACCGGTCCGACGTTGAGTGTGCACGCCTACTCGCCGCCCTTGACCGCCATGTCGTACTACGAGGTGACCGAACGGAACACGTTGCGTCGCAACCGAACCGAGCTGACCGACGCCCCGGAGGGATGAGCATGAGCCGCATCGACGCCATCCTGGCCGCCGCGCGCGAACGCCTGCAGCGGCTGCCCGCCGCCGAATTGCCCGCCGCGCTGGCGTCGGGAGCGGTACTCGTCGACATTCGGCCCGCCGCGCAACGAGCGGTCGAGGGCGACGTGCCCGAGGCGCTGGTGATCGAGCGCAACGTGCTGGAGTGGCGGTGCGACCCCACCAGCGATGCCCGGATTCCGCAGGCCGTCGACGACGACGTGTACTGGGTGATCCTGTGCTCGGAGGGCTACACCTCAAGCCTGGCCGCCGCAGCCCTGCTCGACCTCGGGCTGCACCGCGCCACCGACGTCATCGGCGGCTACCAGGCCCTGAAAGTGGCTGAGCTGGTCTAGCAGGGCCCGGCCGTCGGGGATGATGGCGACACGTGTTCGTATCGACCTCGAAAGGGGCCGCGATGTCGCCGATCGTTGCCATCACCGGCGCCAGCAGCGGAATCGGTGAGGCCACCGCCCGCCTGCTCGCGCGTCGCGGTGCGTCGGTCGTTCTCGGTGCCCGCCGCGCCGAGCGGCTCGATCAGCTGGTCGACGACATCCGTCGTGACGGAGGAGTGGCCGTCGCGCGCGCGACCGACGTCACTGATCCCGATGACCTGCGACAGCTCGTCGATCTCGCCGTGCGCGAGTTCGGCGGGCTGGACGTCTTCGTCGGCAACGCAGGCATCAGCAAGATCGGGCCCATCGCGGAACTGGACCTCGCAGGCTGGTCAGCGATGATCGACGTGAACCTCCGCGGCGTGCTGCACGGCATCGCCGCCGCCCTGCCGGTGTTCCGCCGCCAGGGCCACGGGCACTTCGTCACAACACTTTCCACCGCTGGGCTCAAGATCGTGCCGAACCAGGGCGTCTACGCCGCGACGAAGAACGCGGTGCGCACCCTGCTGGAAGCGTTACGCCAGGAGTCCACTGACGGTGTTGTGCGGACCACCGCCATCTCACCCGGCTTCGTGCGCACCGAGCTCGCCGATTCCATCGACGACCTCGCCCAGCGGGAGCAAATCCGCCACGGTATGAACGAGTTCGGCCTCCCGCCCGATGCGGTCGCGGCTGCCATCGCCTTCGCCATCGAGCAGCCTCGCGAGGTCGAGATCGGTGAGATCACGATCCGGCCGACAGTCCAGGGCTGAATCTGGCGGGGCTCAAGCGTTTTCGTTGTTGTTCAGCAGAGGACGCAATCTCTCGGTCTTGTCCGGGGTCCAGTCCGGCGGCTGCAGGATCTTGGCCCACGCGTTGGCGACGTCCTTGACGTACACGTGGCCATGCCCGTCGGGCACGTCGACCGCGACCGCCATATCCGCGGACACCTGGAGGAACGTCACCACCGGGATCCACTGCATGCGCCCCGACACGTCGTAACCTCGCGGCTCCTTGAGCCAATCCGGCTCGGAGAACAACAGATCCGGGTTCCACCACGCGATCGGGTCGGATGCGTGCTGCAGGTAGACCGTGCGCGGGGTCAACCACGGCTCGGCCGGCCGGTCCAGGTTCTCCGGGCGGGCGGCGAACCGGACGTAGTCGCCCTTTTCGTAGATCGGCAGCCACTCCGGTGAACCGGCGTCGCGGTTGCGGGTCAGATCCGTCCAAATGGTGTTGTTGAACGTCGGGCCCGAAAACAGTGCGCCGTCGGTGCGCGCGATCAGATTGTTCAGGCTCAGGAACGGCGCCTCGCCGCCGAAGGAACCCAGGCTCTCGCCGAACACCACGAGCTTGGGGCGCTTGCCTTCCGGCCGCTGCTTGACCAATTCGTCGACGGCCTCGAACAAGGCCTGCCCGGCCTGGCGCGCGTTCTCCTTGTCCACCAGGAACGAGATCCAGCTGGGCAGGAACGAGTACTGCATCGACACGATCGCGCTGTCGCCGTTGTACATGTATTCCAGTGCGGAGGCCTCGGCTTCGTTGATCCAGCCCGTGCCGGTGGTGGTCGCCACCGCGACGACCTTGCGGTCCAAGCCACCGGTGCGCAACAGTTCCTGCGCCGCGAGCGCCGCGGTGGCTCGGATGCCCTGGGCGGAATGCAAACCGGCGTACGCCCGGATCGGTGGCATCGCAGGTTCACCGTTGAACTTGCTCAGCGCTTCGACACTGGGCCCCGACGAGACGAACACTCGGCCCTGGTGGCCCAGCGTCGACCACTTCGCCAAGGACTCAGGACCGCCGGACCGCAGCTTCGAGGTCGGCGCCGCGAAATCAGGGCTGTCCTCGTTGTTGATATTCGAGAACGTGCTGTTGATCTTGTCCATCGCGACCCGGACCACCACGCCGTTGAGCAGTGCGATGCTGAACGCCAGCAACAGAACGACGACGACCACCGCCGAAACCCGGGGCGGCGCAAAGCGATTGAGCTGACGCACCAAAAAGCGCACGAGCCTTCCGATGAGCTGCCCGATCTCGACGAACACGAACAGCAACACCACTGACAACACAGCCGTCAGCGGGTGATCCCAGAACGACAGCCGCGGCACGCCCATGAGGTCACGGACCTCGTCCTGCCACACGTGGAAGTACACGATCATCAGGATCTGGCCGACGATGCCGACCGCCACCAGTGCGACCCAGGCCCACTTGGGCGCCTTGGGGCTGCTGTCCCTGGAACCCATGAACCGCACCAGCCACACCCCGAAAACGCCGAGGCCGTATCCGATTGCGCCGGCGGATCCGCTGACCAGGCCTTGAAACAGCGGACCACGCGGCAGCAGCGACGGCGTCATCGACAACCACAGGAACACCAGGCCGATCGCCGTCCCGAAGAACGTGTAATGACGCTCCCACCAGTCGGGCTTGTCCGCCTCGCGTGACTGGGCGTCAGGCGTCTCGGCTTCGGGCTCGGCGGTCTCGGTCACCCGTTGACTTTATCGATGCGTGAAGTTGGGGGCGCGCTTCTCGGTGAAGGCCGCCATGCCTTCCTTCTGATCGGCCGTGGCGAACGCCGAGTGGAACAGCCGGCGCTCGTAGAGCAACCCTTCGGTGAGCGATGACTCGAAGGCACGATTGACGGCCTCCTTGGCCATCCGCGTGGCTGACAGCGACATCCCCGCGATCGTCTCCGCGACGGCCAGAGCCTCGTCGATCAGCGAGTCCGCGGGCACCAAACGCGATACCAGCCCGGCCCGTTCGGCCTCGACCGCGTCGATGGTGCGGCCGGTCAGGATCAGGTCCATCGCCTTGGCTTTGCCGATCGCACGCGTCAGCCGCTGACTGCCGCCCATCCCCGGCAGCACACCCAGCTTGATCTCGGGCTGACCGAACTTCGCGGTGTCCGCGGCGATCAGGATGTCGCACATCATCGCCAGCTCACAGCCGCCGCCCAGGGCATACCCGGCGACCGCGGCGATGGTCGGGGTCCGGGTGGCGGCGAACTTCGACCACTGCTCGAAGAAGTCGGCCGAGTACACATCGGCGAACGACAGCTCGGCCATCTCCTTGATGTCCGCGCCTGCGGCGAATGCCTTCTCGTTGCCCGTGACGATGATCGCGCCGATACCCGGGTCGTTGTCGAGTTCGGCTGCGGCCGTGGTGACTTCGTTCATCACCTGGCTGTTGAGCGCGTTGAGCGCCTTGGGCCGGTTCAGGGTGATGGTGGCGACGCGGTCGACGCGGGTCACCAGGATCGTCTCAAAGCTCATCGAATGTCCTCTCAGAACGTCAGGTCGGGATCCGCCGGAACAAAGTATGCGTCGACATCGGCCTGGGTGACCTCCGCAATCGACGCAGGAGCCCATTGTGGATTGCGATCCTTGTCCACCAACTGGGCGCGGATGCCCTCCACGAAATCGTGCGAGCGCACCGATGCGCACGAGGTCCGGTATTCCTCCTGGAGGACCTCTTCGAGAGTGTCCAGCTTGGCGGCCCGACGCACGGCTTCCAGAGTCACGGCCAGCGCGACGGGCGAGCGGGTGGCGATGAGGTTGGCGGCATCGGTGCCCGCGTCGTGCTCGCGCAGCGCGGCCAGGATGTCGGCGACCGTGTCCCCGGCGTAGCACGTGTCGATCCAGTCTCGTTGTGCCAGCAGGGGACTGGCCGGCGGCTCGACGGCGTGGGCGGCCAGGGCGTGCTCGACGCCGTCGTTGACGACGGCCTCGGTGAACTCGGCCAGGCTGTCGTGGGGCACGTAGTGATCGGCGAAGCCCATCGCGATCGCGTCAGCCCCGCTGAACGGCGCACCTGTCAGCGCGGCATGCAGGCCCAGAGCGCCCGGGGCGCGCGACAACAGATACGTGCCGCCGACGTCGGGGATGAAGCCGATGCCGACCTCGGGCATCGCCATCTTGGTGCTGTCGGTGACCACCCGGACAGTGCCGTGGGCCGCGACCCCCACGCCGCCACCCATCACGATGCCGTCCATGAGTGCCACATACGGTTTGGGGTAGCTGCCGATGCGGGCGTTGAGCCGGTATTCGTCGTACCAGAACCTGCGGGCGTCGGCCCCGCCCGCCTTGGCGCTGTGATAGAGCGCCACGACGTCGCCGCCTGCGCAGAGACCGCGCTCGCCGGCGCCGGTGAGCAGAACGGTGTGAACGGTCTCGTCGTGCTCCCACGCGTCGAGCGCCGTGGCCATGCCCGCGACCATGGCCTCGTTGAGCGAGTTGATCGCCTTGGGCCGGTTCAGGGTGAGGATGCCGACGCCGTTGCGGACGTTTACTAGGATGTCCTCGTTTTCTGTCACGGATGCAATCTAGTTCGACGCCCGTTGGCCGCTTTCGCCGGGTAGGGTTTGCCTCGATATCCAAACCTGTACGTTTCCTGGGAACTCATTCGGTTTTGCGGGAACCTGTGCAGATCGCCGAACGTTGACCCAAGTAGTTCACTGCCGACAACGGCACATAGGAGAGGACCCGACGGTGCGCGAGACCAGCAACCCGGTATTCCGGTCTCTGCCCAAAACGCAGGGCGGATACGCACAATTCGGTACCGGAGCCGCCGGATACGGCGCTCAGCAGGTACATGCACAGCCTTACACCGAGTACCCCGAACAGCGGCAGACCGGTGTGTCGCGTCCGCTCACCATCGACGACGTCGTCACCAAGACCGGTATGACGCTCGCGATCGTGTCGATCGTGGGTGTGCTTTCCTACTTCTTCGCCGCCGCCAACCCGGCGCTGATGTTCCCGATGTTCATGGTCGGCAGCATCGGCGGCCTGGTGCTGGTGCTCATCGCCACATTCGGGCGTAAGCAGGACAACCCGGCCATCGTGCTGTCCTACGCGGCGTTCGAGGGCGTGTTCGTCGGTACCGCGTCATTCCTGTTCGCCAACCTGGTGTCCACTGGCGGACCGGCCATGATCTTCCAGGCCGTGGTCGCCACCTTCGGTGTGTTCTTCGGCATGCTCGTCGTCTACAAGACCGGCGCCATCCGGGTCACCCCGAAGCTCACCCGCATGATCGTCGCCGGCATCTTCGGCGTCGTCGCGCTGGCCATCGTGAACATCCTGTTCGCGATCTTCACCGGCAACGCCCCGCTGACCGACGGCGGCCCGCTGGCCATCGGCTTCTCGCTGCTGTGCATCGGCCTGGCCGCGTTCAGCTTCCTGATCGACTTCGACGCCGCCGACCAGATGATCCGCGCCGGCGCGCCCGAGAAGGCAGCATGGGGCATCGCGCTCGGCCTGACCGTCACCCTGGTCTGGCTGTACATCGAAATCCTGCGACTGCTGAGTTACTTCAACAACGACTAGCAGTCATACCCGAGAAGGGCGTCCGCGAATGCGGGCGCCTTTTTCTTTTGTGTTGGCTCTGCGGTGGGGGCGTTGGCCGTGCGTTGGGTCTGCGGTGAGGCGTGGGCCGTGTGTTGGGTCTGCGGTGAGGGCGTTGGCTTCTCGCGCTTTTGCGCCGTGGATGCAGAGTCGGTGTGTGGCCTGGTTGGCCCGCCGTTGAGTCTGCGGTGAGGGCGTGGGCTTCTTGCACTTTTGGGCCGTGGCTGCAGAGTCAATATCGGCAGGTGGGGTTATCCCCAATCGCAGGTTCATCCACAGCCCGCCTCCTGTGGCGGGCCGGACGGCGACAATTCGTCGGTAGCCGAAACCAGCCTGTCGCCATGGAGATTGGTATCGAACCGTTCATCGGCAGCGAGGCTCTGGCATGCGGCGCGCTGAACCGCTACGAGTTACGCCGCTATTACCGGCCGGTGATGCCAAATGTGTATCTGGACAAACGGATCGCCCCGACGCTGCAGCGGCGGACTCAAGCGGCATGGCTGTGGTCTCAGCGAAAAGGCGTCGTCGCGGGGCGCTCGGCATCCGCCCTGTACGGGGCGAAATGGATTGGTGACGACGCTCCGATCGAGTTGATCTGGGCGAATGCCAGGGCGCCGGAATCCGTGATCACCCGTGCCGAGCTGTTGTTGCCGGGGGAGTGGCGAAGACTCGACGAACTCAGCGTGACGACGCCCGAGCGGACGGCCTTCGACCTCGGCCGACGCGGTTCACTGGGCGAGGCGGTGGCTCGGCTCGATGCGCTCGGCAACGCGACGGAGTTGAAAGCTGTTGACGTTCTGGAGCTGGCCGAGCGTCATCGGCATGTCCGCGGACTACGTCAACTCGAAGCTGCGCTCGACCTCTACGATCCCGGTGCCGAGTCGCCGCAGGAGACCAGGCTTCGGCTGATGATCATCGATGCCGGATACCCGCGGCCGCAGACTCAGATCCCGGTGCTTGGCGCGAACGGGCAACCGCGGTACTACCTCGACATGGGGTGGGAGGAGCACAAGCTCGCGGTCGAATACGACGGTGCACAGCACGCCGATGCGCTTGGTTACGACATCATCCGCCACGAGTACGTCGCTCAGCTGGGTTGGACCACAATTCGGGTGGCGGCGGGACACCGTCGGCCGGACATCCTGCGACGCCTGCAGCTCGCGTGGGACCGGGTTGCCCCGCCGTTGGCTCTGCGGTGAGGGCGTGGGCTTCTCGCACTTTTGTGCCGTGGCTGCAGAGTCAGTGTGGGACCGAGTTGCCCCGCCGCTGGTTCTGCGGTGAGGGCGTGGGCTTCTCGTGCTTTTGTGCCGTGGCTGCAGAGTCAGTGTGTGGCCGGGTTGCCCTGCCGTTGGCTCTGCGGTGAGGGCGTGGGCTTCTCGCACTTTTGTGCCGTGGCTGCAGAGTCAGTGTGGGACCGGGTTGCCCTGCCGTTGGCTCTGCGGTGAGGGCGTGGGCTTCTCGCACTTTTGCGCCTCACCCGCAGAGTCAGTGTGGGAACCGCAGAGTCAACGCCAGAGAAGTTAGGAGAGCCGCTCCACGACCATCGCCATACCCTGGCCGCCACCGACGCACATGGTTTCGATGCCGAAGGTCTTGTCGTAGGTCTGCAGGTTGTTCAACAGCGTGGCGGTGATGCGGGCACCCGTCATGCCGAACGGGTGGCCCAAAGCGATTGCGCCACCGGAGACATTGAGCTTGTCCTCGTCCATGCCCAGCGCACGGGCCGAGCCGAGCACCTGCACGGCGAAGGCCTCGTTGATCTCGTAGAGGTCGATGTCACCGATGGTCATGTTCGCGTTGGCGAGCGCCTTCTTGACGGCCTCGATGGGGCCGAGGCCCATGATCTCCGGCGACAGGCCGGACACACCGGTGGACACCACGCGGGCGAGCGGCGTGAGGCCGAGCTCGCGAGCACGCACGTCGCTCATGACAACAAGCGCCGCGGCGCCGTCGTTGAGCGGGCAGGCGTTGCCGGCGGTGATGGTGCCGTTGGGCCGGAAGACCGGCTTGAGCTGGCTGATCTTCTCGTAGGTGGTGCCGGGCCGCGGGCCGTCGTCCTTGGAGACCACGGTGCCGTCGGGCAGGGTCACCGGCACGATCTCGCGCTCGAAGAAACCGGCGTTGATGGCCTCCTCGGCCTTGTTCTGCGACCGGACACCCCAGTGGTCCTGGTCTTCCCGGCTGATGCCGGTGTGCAGTGCTACGTTCTCGGCGGTCTGACCCATGGCGATGTACACGTCGGGCACCAGGCCGTCTTCGCGGGGATCGTGCCACTCCTCGGCGCCGGCGGCGGCCTGGTCGGAGCGGGCCATCGCGTCGGCGTAGATCGGGTTCTTGGTGTCGGGCCAGCCGTCGGCGTTGCCCTTGGCGAACCGGGACACGGTCTCGACGCCCGCGGAGATGAAGGCATGGCCCTCACCGGCTTTGATCGCGTGGAATGCCATGCGCGTGGTCTGCAGAGACGACGAACAGTAGCGGTTGACGGTGGTGCCGGGCAGGAAGTCGTAGCCGAGCTGAACCGCGACGGCGCGACCGATGTTGAAGCCCGCCTCACCACCGGGTTGGCCGCAGCCCATGATCAGGTCGTCGATGTCGCGGGGATCCAGAGCGGGCACTTTGTCCAGCACGGCCTTGACCATCTGCGCGGCAAGGTCGTCGGGACGCATATCGACGAGTGAGCCTTTGCCTGCGCGGCCGATCGGCGAGCGGGCAGTGGCAACGATGACAGCTTCAGGCATGGCAGGCTCCTAGATCGTGTTCTAGAAACGAACCTAACCCGCGGGCACCACGATGGGTGCGGGCACCCCGGTCGGCCGCCGCCAGAGCCTGCTCACACCGCCCAGTCGTGACAGCAGCGACGTGTCGTCCGCCGACCCGGTTTCCAACGCTTCGGCACCGTCCCAGTCGCCCAGGGCATTACAGAGCGCGGGCAAGAGCTGGCTGGCCGCCAGCGCATATCCCGCCGCCGACGGGTGGAACATGTCCTGGGAGAAGAGCAACTCGGGAGCCTTGTAGAAGTCCGGTGCCAGCAGGTCGGAGAACGGGACCGGCACGCCGCCCGCGGCACGCACAGCGCCGGCTTGCGCGCGGGCCAGCCGCAACCCGCGGCTGCGGGCCACCATGCGCAGCGGTTGGGGTATCGCGGTGATGACCCCGAAGTCAGGGCAGGTGCCGACGACCACCACCGCACCCGCCGACCGCAGCCTGCGCACCGCGGCACCCAGGCGTCGCGCCGACGGGCCGATGCCGTTCGGTTTGGTGATGTCGTTGGCACCGATCATGATGACGGCCGCGTCCGGTGGTGGACCCGCGACGAACATGGCGTCGATCTGACCGGACAACCCCTTCGACGTGGCGCCGACGATTGCCTTGGTACTCAGACGAATCCGCTTGCCGAACTGCTCGGCGACGCCGCGGGCGATCACGACTCCCGGTACCTCGTCGGCCTCATGGCAGCCGTATCCCGTGGCGGTCGAATCGCCGAACACCATCAGGTGGATGTCGAACGGAACCCCGCGCTCCCAACGCTGTACCGGCCCACCGCCGGGCGCGTACACGCCATCGGCACGCGGCGGGATGTCCCAGGATTTCGGAATGACTCGGCGGGCTTGGTCGGCCTGCCCGGACAGCAGATTGCGTGCTCCGATGTAGGCCGTGCCGGTTGACGCCAGCGTCGCAGCGGCCGCCAGGGCGACGGTGGCTCGACGTGGCGTCCGACTACGGCTGCGGATGCGAGGAGCATCGCTACTTGACCCCACACCGCAAGTTTAGGTGCGACACACGGGGTTTTGCGCGCGGCGAACGCGGATCAGCGATTACGTTGCGGTATCAAGTCCGGTATCAATTCAGATTATTTGATTGTTGAAGTGAATGACGGTGTCAAGCTAAGTTACCCGGGTTGTCTGAGTGACGTAGCACACCTAGCACTACAAAGACGTAGGAAGTGGTGGCGATGACTGCACCGAGTAAGGTCTCGAGGTCCCATCGTGCCGGCATAAGCCCAGCTAGCCTGCACCGCGCGCGCAAGTATCCGGTCAGTGACCTGGCACCGGTAGAGATCGTTGAAGATGGCCCGAGCCTGGGTGGCCGGCTGGCTTCGCTGGCGGCCATGCTGACAATCCGACCGGTGCTGGCAATTGGTAGCCATGCTCCACGTCTGCCGTGGCCGTTCGGCATCGTCGAATTCGCGGCGCGGGCGCTGCGTCCGTCTCCGGGCACCATCAGGGCGACGATCGGGTTGCCCAACTGCACCGCGCAGCTCGTGCGGGCAAACGGAGTGCTGCCGGCCGACGGCAAGCGCAGCGTCATCCTGTATCTGCACGGCGGCGCGTTCATCGTGTGCGGTGCGAGCACCCACTCCGGCATCGTGTCGTCGTTGTCGCAGTACGCCGACAGCCCGGTGCTGGTGGCCAACTACCGGATGATCCCCAAGCATTCGGTGGGCACCGCGCTCGACGACTGTTACGACGCCTACCAATGGCTACGGCTCACGGGTTACGAGCCCGACCAGATCGTGCTTGCGGGCGATTCCGCAGGCGGCTATCTGGGTCTCGCGCTGGCCCAGCGGCTGCTGGCCGAAGGCGAAGAGCCGGCGGCCCTGGTCACGATGTCGCCGCTCTTCGAGATCGACAACCTCACCCGCGCCAACCATCCGAACATTCGGCGGGACGCCATGTTCCCCGCTCGCGCCTTCGAAGCTCTCGTCGAACTCGTCGAGCACGCCGCAGGCCGCAAAGGCGAAGAAGTCTACGAACCGCTCGACCATATCGAGCCGGGCCTGCCGCGCACGCTCATTCACGTGTCCGGTTCCGAAGTTTTGATCAGCGATGCGCGCAAAGCCGCCCGCATGCTCGGCGCCGCCGGGGTTCCGGTGGAGGTTCGCGTTTGGCCCGGTCAGATGCACGTCTTCCAGCTCGCGTCGCCTCTGGTGTCCGAAGCGACGCGCTCGCTACGCCAGATCGGCGACTACATTCGAGAGGCCACCTGGTAACCCGCGCGCGGGCCTGACACGATGTGACTATGCGCATCGCCAAGCACGTCAGTGAGCTCATCGGCAATACTCCTCTGGTACAGCTGAACTCGGTTGTCCCAACAGGTGCGGGCTTGGTGGCCGCCAAGATCGAGTACCTCAACCCGGGTGGTAGTGCCAAGGACCGCATCGCCGTCAAGATGATCGACGCGGCGGAGGCCAGCGGCGAACTCAAGCCGGGGGGCACCATCGTCGAGCCGACATCCGGCAACACCGGGGTGGGACTGGCCTTGGTGGCCCAGCAACGCGGCTACAAGTGCATCTTCGTCTGCCCGGACAAGGTCAGCGAGGACAAGCAGAATGTGTTGCGCGCGTACGGCGCTGACGTAGTCGTATGTCCGACGGCGGTGCCGCCGGAGCATCCCGACAGCTACTACAGCGTCTCCGACCGGCTGGTCAGGGAGATCGACGGGGCCTGGAAGCCCGACCAGTACTCCAACCCGATGGGGCCGGCCAGCCATTACGAGAGCACGGGCCCGGAGATCTGGGCCGACACCGACGGCAAGATCACCCATTTCGTCGCAGGCGTCGGCACCGGCGGCACCATCACCGGGACCGGCCGGTACCTCAAAGAGGTGTCCGGCGGGAAGGTGCAGATCATCGGGGCCGATCCCGAAGGGTCGGTGTACTCCGGCGGAACCGGTCGTCCGTATCTGGTCGAAGGTGTCGGCGAAGACTTCTGGCCCAGCGCCTACGACCCCACCGTGCCCGACGAGATCATCGCGGTCTCCGACGCGGATTCCTTCGACATGACCCGCAGGCTGGCCCGTGAGGAAGCTCTCCTTGTCGGTGGATCCTGCGGGATGGCCGTGGTCGCAGCCATCGAGGTGGCTCGCAAAGCCGGGCCCGACGCGGTCGTGGTGGTGCTGCTGCCCGACGGCGGACGTGGTTATCTCTCAAAGATTTTCAACGATGCGTGGATGTCGTCGTACGGCTTCCTGCGCAGCCGCCTGGACGGCTCGATCGAACAGTCGACCGTCGGAGATGTGCTGCGCGGCAAGTCCGGTGCGCTGCCCGATCTGGTGCACACGCACCCGTCGGAGACGGTCCGCGACGCCATCGGAATCCTGCGCGAGTACGGGGTGTCCCAGATGCCCGTCGTCGGTGCCGAGCCGCCCGTGATGGCCGGCGAGGTGGCCGGCAGTGTGTCGGAACGTGAACTGCTGTCGGCGGTATTCGAAGGCCGGGCCAAGCTCGCCGACGCCGTCTCCGAGCACATGGGCCCCGCGCTGCCGCTGATCGGCGCGGGAGAGTTGGTGAGCACAGCGGCGAAGTCGCTTCGGGACAGCGACGCGGTGATGGTCGTCGAAGACGGCAAGCCCGTTGGCGTGCTGACCCGTCACGACCTGCTCGGGTTCCTTTCGGAGGGAAACGCGCGGCACTGAACAGCAGGTGAGAAGCGCTGCAATCGACCACTTCTCGGGTAATGTCAGCGAGCGCTATCCAGCAAACTCGACTGCGGAGGGGGTCCGCGACCGATCTATAGATACGGCCTTTGCCGCGACGGGCATGTGAACAAGCCCCGTGGTGCGTAATCTCCCCAGTGAGCCGTTCCGCTCGCTGTACATCTAGGTGCTGGCAGTCAGTGGTGACCGGGTGACGGTCGCTACCCGAGATAGGAGCCATGAACGTGAGTAATCAACCGCCGCCCGGAAACTACCCGCCGCCTCCACCCGGAGGTTACCCGCCGCCGCCTCAGGGTGGCGGCGGCTACCAACCGCACCAAGGCGGTGGCTACCAGCCGCCGCAGGGTGGTGGGTTCCAGCCACAGGGCGGTGGCGGCTATCCGCCTCCGCCACCTCCGCAGCAAGGCGGCTATCCGCCTCCGCCGCAAGGTGGTTACCCGCCGCCTCCTCCTCCCGGCGGACCGGGTGGCTACCCGCCACCGCCGCCTCCGGGTGCGCCGGGCTATCCGCCGCCGGGTTACGGGCAGCAGGGCGCTGCCTACAGCGTCGGTGAAGCGTTCTCCTGGGCGTGGAACAAGTTCAGCAAGAACGCCGCCGCTCTTATCGTCCCGACGCTGGTGTACGGGTTGATCGTCGGTGTGATCGCGGGTGTCGCGTACGGCCTGGCCATGGCAATGGCCACGAGCAGCACGTCGTCGTACGGCAGCTATGGCTCGGACTACGAATACTCGGCGAGCTACAGCCTCGGTGCGGGCAGCATCGCTGTTCTGCTCGTCGGCGGTCTGATCCTCATCGTGCTCATGGCCGTGGTGTCTTCGGCCTATCTGAGCGGTGTGATCGATATCGCGAACGGGCAACCGGTGACCATCGGTTCGTTCTTCAAGCCGCGTCAGCTCGGCAATTTCATCATCGCCGGCCTCATCGTCGGTGTGGTGAGCGCGATCGGCTCGCTCTGCTTCATCGGCAGCATCGTGGTGGGCATCTTCACGTTGTTCACCCTGCCCGCCATCCTGGACCGCAACCTGTCCGCGATCGACGCCATCAAGACCAGCTTCGAGCTCGTCAAGTCGAACTTCGTGAATGCCCTGGTGGCCTACATCGTCATCTTCGTGACCATCTTCGTCGGCGAACTCCTTTGCGGCATCGGCCTGCTGGTCGCCGCACCGGTCGCGGCGCTGTTCCTGGTGTACACCTGGCGTCGGCTCACCGGCGCCCAGGTTGCTCCGCTGACCCCGTAGTAATCAAGTCAACAACACTGTGCCCACGGTGCACCCGGCCCACAGGTCGGCACCGTGGGCACAGTGCTTCCATGGCATCATCTGGCCATGACCGCGATGCCGCCCAACCCTTACGGACCCGGATACGGCTCTGGCCAGCCGGGCCCCGGCCAGCCCGGCCCCGGACAGCCGAGCTATGGGCAGCCCGGTTATGGACAGCCGAGCTATGGCCAACCGAACTACGGGCAACCGAGCTACGGTCAACCGAACTATGGTCCTCAGCCCGGATTCGGCTCACCCCAACCGGGTTTCGCGCCGCAGCAGGGCTATTACCCGCAGGTGCCCAACACGAATTCCTACACGCCGTGGTCTGACCGCGCGGTGGCGTTCTTCATCGATCAGCTACCCATCGCGGCCATTCTGGTGGTCGCCTACGCCGTCGTGCTCATCGGGGGACTGGCGCTCGTCGGAACGTCACAGCCCCAGTGCACCAGCACCGGCAGCTACGTCGACTGCTCCAGTAGCACCGCGCCTTCGGGAGTCCTCGCGGTCTTGATGGCGCTCGTGACGATCGTGATGTTCACCCTTCCGCTCGTCTTCGCGGTGTGGAACTACGGTTACAAGCAGGGCACCACCGGCCAGAGCATCGGCAAAAAGGTGATGAAGTTCAAGGTGGTCTCCGAAAGCACCGGCCAGCCAATCGGTTTCGGCATGTCCCTGGTGCGACAGATCGCCCATATCGCCGACGGCGCCGTCTGCTACATCGGGTACCTGCTTCCGCTGTGGGATGCCAAGCGGCAAACCTTCGCCGACAAGATCATGTCGACCATCTGCGTGCCCGCCGCTTCGGTGCCGGGTCCTCCCGTTCCGGGTCCTCCTGCCAGCGGGATCTACTGATCGGCAGTCGTCATGAGTTCAATGCTGCCGAACGACAACCCGGGTGGAAACACCTTCGGCCAGGAGCCCATCCCGGTGTTCTACGCGCCCACGTCCGGATACCAGCCCCAGCAGGCCTACCCGCAGCCACGGGCCCCGCAGCATCCGTACACGCCGTGGGGCACGCGGGTGGTCGCGTTCGTGATCGACCAGTTGCCCGTCACGGTGTTCCTGGTCATCGCGTTCGCCATCTTGACGGTGGCCATCGGCTCGGTCGCAGGCAGTGAATCGACGTGCCGGCGCCAGCTCAGCTGCCCGGGCTATTCGACCAGCGGTGAGCTCGCTCTGTACGGGACGGCCGCCCTGTTCGGCATGGTGCTGCCGTTCACGTTCTCGGTGTGGAACTACGGGCAACGGCAGGGGACGACCGGCCAGAGCATCGGCAAGAAGGCGATGAAATTTCAGGTCGTCAGTGAGAAGACCGGCGAGCCAATCGGTTTCGGCATGTCCCTGATGCGTCAGATCGTCCATGTCGTCGACGGTCTCGTCTGCTACCTGGGCTACCTGTTCCCGCTGTGGGACGCCAAGCGTCAGACTTTCGCCGACAAGATCATGTCGACGGTGTGCGTACCGGTGAATCCTGGACCGGTCGCGGGACCACACCAGGGTTGGTCCGGATAGGCTCAACGGGTTATGAGTGAACAGCGCAAGTGGCACGGCCTGGCCACAAAAGCCATCCACGCCGGTTACCGTCCCGACCCGGGTACCGGAGCCGTCAACACCCCGATCTACGCCAGCTCGACCTTCGCCCAAGACGGCGTCGGTGGGTTGCGCGGCGGGTTCGAGTACGCACGCACCGGCAATCCCACCCGCGCCGCGCTCGAAGCGTCGCTGGCCGCGGTCGAGGAAGCCGACTACGGGCGTGCGTTCAGCTCAGGCATGGCCGCCACCGACTGTGCCCTGCGGGCGGTACTGCGGCCAGGGGACCACGTCGTGATTCCCGACGACGCCTACGGCGGCACGTTCCGGCTCATCGACAAGGTCTTCTCGCACTGGGGGATCACCCACACCCCGGCGCCGCTGTCGGACCTCGACGCCGTGCGGGCGGCGATGACTCCGTCCACCCGGATGATCTGGGTGGAGACGCCGACCAACCCGTTGCTGTCCATCGCCGACATCGCAGGGATTGTGCAGATCGCCTCGGCGTCGGGGGTGAAGGTGTTGGTGGACAACACATTCGCTTCGCCGGCGTTGCAGCAGCCGCTGCTGCTCGGCGCGGATATCGTGCTGCACTCCACCACCAAGTACATCGGCGGGCACTCCGATGTGGTGGGTGGTGCGCTGCTGACCAACGACGAGGAGCTCGACACGGCTTTCGCGTTCCTGCAGAACGGTGCTGGGGCGGTGCCGGGCCCGTTCGACGCGTATCTCACCATGCGCGGGCTCAAGACGCTGGTGCTGCGGATGCGTCAGCACAGCGAAAACGCTGCCCTCATCGCCGAATTCCTCGTCGGCCATCCCGCCGTCGAATCGGTGCTGTATCCGGGACTGGAGACCCACCCCAATCACGACGTCGCCGCGCGACAGATGAGCGGTTTCGGTGGCATGGTGTCGGTCCGGTTGCGTGGCGGCCCGGATGCTGCGCGTGAACTGTGCTCGCGCACAGAGATTTTCATCCTCGCCGAGTCGCTCGGGGGAGTGGAGTCGTTGATCGAGTACCCCGGCGCGATGACGCACGCTTCGACGGCGGGTTCGCAGTTGGAGGTGCCCGACGACCTGGTGCGCCTGTCGGTCGGTATCGAACATCCCGCCGACTTGCTGGCCGACCTGGAGCAGGCTCTCGCCTGACCACCGCGAGCAGGCGTCAAAGTCCGCGAACTGCGGCGTGTCGCGTGCCGCAGCGTCTGCTCGCCGGAGAAGGTGACTCGCGAGAGATAGGTGACTCGCGAGCGAAGGTGACTAGCCCATCAACGCCGGGCGCACGGTCGCCGTCGTCACCGCCAGGTTCATCTCGGGTAACCCGGCGGCGGTGTCGTCGACCCATGCGCCCGTGGTGATCTCGGTTGCCCGGGCATGCACCCAGCGCCAGCCCCGCTCGTTGAGGCTGAGCACGGCACCGAGACCGTCGACCGCGTGCAGCAGGCAGATGATGGCAGCGATCGCCGGGGCCGGGTTCTGCCCGTCGAACAACGCGCCCAGCAGCGCCGCGCGGGCCACCCCGGCCCGCTCTCGATTGGTCAGCGGCCAGCAGTACGACGCACGAAAACCTTTGCCCGGCAAGCGAACCCGGTGGATCTGGCCGGTGTTCTCCAGGTGCAGTTCAAGCGTGGGCTGGGTCGACTTGCCGAGCTTGGCCAGCGCCGCCTCCGCCGAAAGCGGGCGCCGCCGCAGCAGCTGCAACGCCGGGTCGGTGACCGGATCCGCCGGCCAGTTGCCTTCGAGGGCGATCAGCAGACCCGGTTCCACGGGCTCGTCGGGCAGTGCCGGACGGATCCGGCACGCGTAGGCGAGATCGAGGAGGACGGCGGCGGCCAGGACTCGCTCACGGCGCCGCCGGTCCAGACCAGGCTGCGCGGAGGCATTGTCCAGCAACAGCAGAAAGAGATCTTCGGCGATTTGCGCCATTGCCCCGACTGTAGTGCTTCCCCCGCGAGCCGTACCTTACGAGTGGTACGGCTCAGCGCTGACCAGCGTGACCTTGACGGTGTTGCCGTTGGGCACGGTGTAGGTGCGGGTCTCGCCGACCTTGGCGTCGATCAGGGCCCCACCCAGCGGCGAGTTGGGCGAGTACACCTCGAGCTTGCCGTCGCTGATGCCCTCTTGGCGGGTGGCGATCAGGAACGTCTCGGTGTCGCTCTTGTCGTCGTCGTAGTACACCTTGACCACCGAGCCGGGCAGCGCAACGCCGGACTGCTTGGGGGCCTCGCCAACCTTGGCGTTGTTGAGCAGTTCCTGCAGCTGGCGGATGCGGGCCTCCTGCTGGCCCTGCTCTTCGCGGGCAGCGTGGTAGCCGCCGTTCTCGCGCAGATCGCCCTCTTCGCGGCGGTCGTTGATCTCGGCGGCGATGATCGGCCGGTTCGCGATCAGCTGATCCAGTTCGGCCTTCAGCCGGTCGAAAGCTTCCTGGGTGAGCCAGGTGACCTGGGTGTCGGTCATGTCTTCGCGCTCCTGTCGTTTGTTGCCTCGCATGCGAAAGCCTCGGTTTCGGGCCGGGGGCTCTGCGTGTATTGCCGCTAGCGCAAGTGATTTCTGCGGGCTAATGCAGCAATACACGGCCCCAGCGCGGAACCGTGTATCGGGCCAGTTTACCACCGAACAGACAGCCGATCTTCATGTATTCGCAGTTCGGCGTTTGTTGCGCCGGCTCAAATCAAGGCGCTACCAGGTACGATGGCACGTCCGTCCCGCAGCCGTAGACGTCACCGACGACGGGTGGTTTGCTGGATTTGACCACCGCGGTGACCTGAACTGTCTTCTGCGTCGAGGGACCCACCAGGATTTCGCGCCTGCCGGTCTCTCCGCCGTCGAGGGAGCGGGCCCGCACGATGCAGACCACCGGCCGCGACGGGTCAGGACGGGTCACCCCGATGGTCACCGAGACGCTGTCGTCGCCGACCAACTCATAGGCCGTGAGCTCGCCTTTTACGTCGTTGTTGGCGAATTTGTGCCATGCGGCGATCGCGAGAACGACCCCGGCCGCCACCACGAGAGCGAGGAGAGCGGCAAGGATCCAGCGACGGTTCCGGCGGGGCAGAGACTGCCGTCCGTACCGGGCGACGGGGCGTTCGATCATCAGAACTGGAACTATAGGCGGGGACAGCCCGCGGCCAACCGGCGCAGGTATTGGATTACACAAGAGGTCGCCGTAGTTAGATGAGACGAAATGAGTGAACTGCGGTTGATGGCGGTGCACGCCCACCCGGACGACGAGTCCAGCAAGGGTGCGGCGACCACCGCGCGCTATGCGGCCAAAGGTGTGCGCGTCATGGTTGTCACACTGACCGGCGGCGAGCGCGGAGACATTCTGAACCCGGCGATGGACATCCCGGAGGTGCACGGCCGGATCGCCGAGGTCCGACGCGACGAGATGGCCAAGGCTGCCAAGATCCTCGGCGTCGAGCACCACTGGCTGGGCTTTGTCGACTCCGGACTACCCGAAGGGGACCCGCTGCCGCCGCTGCCGGACGGCTGCTTCGGCTTGGTGCCCATCGAAGAGCCGGTATCCCGGCTGGTGCGGGTGATCCGCGAGTTCCGTCCGCACGTGATGACCACGTACGACGAGAACGGCGGATATCCGCACCCCGACCACATCCGCTGCCACCAGGTGTCGGTCGCCGCATATGAGGCCGCCGCCGACTACATGCAGTTTCGCGACGCGGGTGACCCGTGGAGTGTGTCCAAGCTGTACTACAACCACGGGTTCCTGCGGGAGCGCATGCAACTGCTGCAGGAGGAGTTCGCCAAGAACGGCCAGGAGGGGCCGTTCGCCAAATGGCTCGAACATTGGGATCCCGAGCACGACGTGTTCGCGGGCCGGGTCACCACCCGGATCGAATGCGCGGAGTACTTCAGCCAGCGTGACGACGCGCTGCGTGCACATGCCACCCAGATCGACCCCAACGGTCACTTCTTCCACGCGCCGATCGAATGGCAGCAGCGGTTGTGGCCGACCGAGGAGTTCGAGCTGGCCCGGTCCCGGGTGCCGGTAAGCCTGCCCGAGGATGATTTGTTCAGTGGGATTGAAAAGTGATGGATACCCTGACGGCCGTCGTGACGCTTTTGGCCGACGAGCCCCGCAACACCGGACCTGATTTCGGTAAGGCCAGCCCGTTCGGGTTGTTGATCACGGTAGCGCTGCTGGTAGGGACGTTCGCCCTGGTCTGGTCGATGAATCGGCACCTGCGCAAGCTGCCCGAATCGTTCGACCGGGAGCATCCCGAGCCGGACCAGGCCGTCGACGACGGTACGGTGGAAACCACGGAAGACGAGCAATCCGACGACACCTCGGAGGAGAGATCCGACGACCGCCAGCCCCGTGAGTCCGGGGGGTAACACCCTCGCGGGGGCCACCAGCCCCTACCTGCGCCAGCACGCCGACAATCCGGTGCACTGGCGACAGTGGTCGGCCGAGGCGCTGGCCGAGGCGGCCGCACGCGACGTCCCGATTCTGCTGTCGATCGGCTACGCGGCGTGTCATTGGTGCCATGTGATGGCTCACGAATCCTTCGAGGATCCCGAGGTTGCGGCCGCGGTGAACGACGGGTTCGTCTGCATCAAGGTCGACCGTGAGGAACGCCCCGACCTCGACGCCGTCTACATGAACGCCACCGTGGCGTTGACCGGGCAGGGCGGCTGGCCGATGACCTGCTTCCTGACCCCTGACGGGCGGCCGTTCTTCTGCGGCACCTACTACCCGAAGCTGGGTTTCCTGCAGCTGCTGGCGGCGGTGGCCGAGACCTGGCGCGACCGTCGCGACGAAGTCGAGCGGGCCTCGGAGCAGATCGCGACGGAGCTGCGGTCGATGTCCGCCGGGCTGCCCGGCGGTGGTGCACCGGTAGGCCCCGAACTGTGCGATCACGCGGTGGCCACGGTGCTGCGCGACGAGGACACCGCGCACGGCGGATTCGGCAAAGCGCCGAAGTTCCCGCCCTCGGCGCTTCTGGAAGGCCTGCTGCGGCATTACGAACGCACCGGATCCGACGCGGCCCTGCAGGCCGTCGCACGCACCGGAGCGGCCATGGCCCGCGGCGGGATCTATGACCAGCTGGCAGGCGGGTTCGCCCGCTACAGCGTGGATCCGTACTGGGTGGTGCCGCACTTCGAGAAGATGCTCTACGACAACGCGTTGCTGCTGCGGGCGTATGCGCACTGGGCGCGGCGCACCGGGGATCTGTTGGCGCGCAGGGTCGCCGACGAGACGGCCGGCTTCATCATCGCCGGGCTCGGAGCCGACGGGATGTTCACGTCGTCACTGGACGCCGATGCGGCCGGTCGCGAGGGGCTGACGTACGTGTGGACGCCCAGCGAATTGGCCGAAGTGCTCGGTGATGACGACGGAGATTGGGCGGCTTCGGTTTTCGCTGTCACGGCGGAAGGGACCTTCGAGCACGGCGCGTCGGTGCTGCAGCTGCCGGTCGACCCCGACGACGCCGCCCGGTTCGCATGCGTGCGCTCAAAGTTGTTGGCGCACCGCGGTACCCGCCCGCAACCCGCACGCGACGACAAGGTGGTCTCGGCGTGGAACGGGCTGGCCATCACCGCATTGGCCGAAGCCGCGGTGGCCCTGGACAACCCCGAATACCTCACTGCCGCTTCAGAATGCGCACGCCGGCTGCTGGACGTGCACCTCGTCGACGGGCGGCTCCGCCGCGCCAGCCTCGGCGGCCGAGTGGGGGACAGCGCCGCAATCCTGGAGGACTACGCCGCGCTGGTGACCGGACTGCTGACGCTGTACCAGCTCACCGGACTGTGGCTGCCCGAGGCGCTGGAGCTCCTGGACACCGCACTGCAGCACTATGGCGATCCGCAGCGGCCGGGGCGCTGGTTCGACACCGCCGACGACGCCGAGCAACTCATGGTGCGGCCCGCTGATCCCGTCGACGGGGCCACACCGTCTGGGGCGTCGCTGATCGCCGAGGCGCTGCAACTGGCCGCGCACCTGACCGGGTCGGAAACGTATGCAGCCGCCGCGCAGGACACGCTGGCTTCGGCGACGCCGATCCTGGCTCGGGCGCCCCGCTCGGGCGGACACTGGCTGGCGGTGGCCGAGGCGCAGATCCGCGGACCCATCCAGGTCGCGGTGGCCTGCGACCCGGCGTCGGCCGAATTGCTCACCGCCGCACGCGCGCTGGCGCCCGGCGGGGCCATCGTCGTCGGCGGCCCAGCGAACTCGTCCGCCTTGCTGGAAGGCCGTGACCGGGTCGACGGAGCCGACGCGGCGTACGTGTGCCGTGGCCGGGTGTGCGACCTGCCCGTCACCACGGTCGGGGACCTCGCGGTATCACTGGCCCGTCAACCGGAGGACGGCCGACGCGGCGCCGTGTAGCCTCGCGGCCATGCCGAACGTCGAGCACATCACCCAGACCGTCAACCGCTATCTCGAGCTGGTCGCCAACGGAAGTGCTGATGAGATCGCCGAACTCTACGCGGACGACGCGACCGTCGAGGACCCGGTGGGCGGCGGCGAGGTGCACATCGGCCGGGCCGCCATCCGCGGTTTCTATGCCAACGTCGAGAACATCAAGAGCAAGACCGAACTGGTGACCCTACGGGTGGCCGGCCACGAGGCCGCGTTCCATTTCCGGCTCACGATGGACTTCGGCACCAAGGGCATGCGGATCGAGCCCATCGACGTCATGGTCTTCGACGCCGACGGCAAGATCTCCGCGATGAAGGCCTACTGGTCGCCGGCTGACACCGTCAAGCTGTAGGCGGGCTCAGAACACCGCGAACCACATGGCGATGTAGTGGCAGATCGCAGCTACCGCCGTGCAGGCGTGGAAGAACTCGTGATGGCCGAACGTCGTCGGCCACGGGTTGGGCCACTTCAGCGCGTAGAGCACGCCGCCGATGCTGTACAGCGCGCCACCGACGATCAGCAGCACCACTGCTGCCACGCCTGCGCCGCTCATGATCGGCCCGATGAACCAGGCAGCCACCCAGCCCAACAAGATGTACAGCGGGACACCCAGCCAGCGCGGCGCCGACGGCCAGAACATCTTCAGTAGCACGCCCGCGATGGCCCCGCCCCAGACGATCCAGAACAGCACCATGCCTTTGGATTCGGGAAGGGCCAACAGCGCGAAGGGGGTGTAGCTGCCCGCGATGAAGATGAAGATCATCGAGTGATCCGCGCGCTTCATCCATTTGCGGGCGTTCGCCGATTTCCAGTTCACGCGGTGATACGTGCCGCTGACCGCGAACATCGCCACGATGGTGAACGTGTAGAGCAGCGTCGCCAGGCCGGCGCGGGTGGATTCCACCGACCACGACACGGACACCAGCGCGGCACCGGCGATGAACGCGACGATCGCCGAGTAGACGTGAATCCAGCCGCGAGCGCGCGGTTTGCCGAGGAACTGCGCGACACCGTCGGCGACCGCGGCGGGCAGATCTTCGGCCGACCGATTCACTGCTGCCGCTGAGCGGTAGGGCTTGGTGGCATCGATCGGCGGGGCTTGATCGGTGCTCCTCCTGTCCGCGGTCATGTTGGTGCTCCTCGCGTCCGCGGTCATGTCACCTCCGTTAACAGCCATGGGGTTACCGACTATGACAGTAGTCTGGATTCTCGTGGACATCATTCCCCCGCGCCTCAAGGAACCGGCCTACCGGCTCTATGAGATGCGGTTGCGTCAGGAGTTGGCGCAGTCCAAAGCCCAACTGCCCCGCCACATCGCGGTCCTGTGCGACGGCAACCGGCGGTGGGCGCGTGAGGCAGGTCACGACGATGTCAGCATCGGCTACCGCATGGGCGCAGCCAAGATCGCGGAGATGCTGCGGTGGTGTCAGGCCGCAGGCATCGAGATGGCGACGGTGTACCTGCTCTCGACCGAGAACCTGCAGCGCGACCCCGAAGAGTTGTCCGGACTGATCGAGATCATCACCGACGTGGTCGAGGAGATCTGCGCCCCGGCCAACAAGTGGAGTGTGCGTACGGTCGGCGATCTGTCGTTGCTCGGCGACGAACCGGCCCGCCGGCTGCGCGAGGCAGTGGAGAGCACCAACGGCAACGGCGGCAAGTTTCACGTCAACGTGGCGGTGGCCTACGGCGGCAGGCAGGAGATCGTCGACGCCGTGCGCTCACTGCTCAACAAGGAGCTGGCCAACGGCGCCACCGCCGAGCAGCTCATCGATGCCGTCACCGCCGAGGGCATTTCGGAGAACCTCTACACCTCGGGCCAACCCGATCCCGATCTGGTCATCCGGACTTCGGGGGAGCAGCGGTTGAGCGGATTCCTGTTGTGGCAGAGCGCCTATTCGGAGATGTGGTTCACCGAGGCGTACTGGCCCGCGTTTCGGCGGGTGGACTTCCTGCGCGCGCTGCGCGACTACACCGCGAGGCACCGCCGCTTCGGCAAGTAGGCGCGTGCCACACTGGGATTCATGGCTGCGCTGTCGGCGGTGGTCTTCACGCTCAGCTGGTGGCTGGGGCTCTACCTGCTTGCCCGCGACCCGCGCAAACCCGTGCTGGTGTGCGCCGCGATCGGGCTGACCAGCTTCGCCGTCGTCGTCGCTCTCGATGCGGTGCGGCTCGTCAGCGGGTCGGACCTGCTCAGCCGCATCGAGATCTATCTGGTCGCGCTGCCTGGCATCGCCTGGTTCGCGGTGATGATCGAGCTGTCGCGGCCGAGTGACACCTGGCGCGCCAGGGCGGGGGAGTTCGCCGCGATCTTCGCCGTCGCGGTGGCCGCCTTCGCCGGGGCCGCACTGGCGGGCAGTGTCGCCGGGCCGCTGCGCCCGGGGCATTGGGTGATGTTCGCGGTGATATCCCTGGCCTCGCTCGGCGCGATGATCAAGGCTGTCATCGGTGGGGCCAAGCCCGGATCCGTGGTGGGCTTCATCATTGTCGCGACGCTGTTCTTCGCCCTCGGCAACGCGATCATCGTCATCCCGCTCGGACTGCTCCCGAGCTGGCTGGCATTGGCGTCCACCGGTTTTGACGTCGCACTGCTCGGGATCGCGGTGGCCATCTGGGACGCGTTCGACGAAGGGCAGGCACTGCGCGCCGACATGCGGCGCTCGATTCTCGGGACGTTGGTGATCGCGGTGCCGTTCGGCGCGCAGGCGCTCATCGGGGCGGCCGTGCTCGCCGGAAACGGCCGGGTGGCGATGACGGTGCTGCTGTTCACCAGCCTGGCCGTCGCCGTGGCGGTGGAGGTGCTCGCCGATCCGCTGGCCGGGGTGCTCGACCGGCTGGCGTTCTCGCGTTCGCCGGCCCTGCGCGCCGACCGCGAGGCGCTGCGCCGGACGGAGGCCGCGCTACCACTGCGCTCGGGCAGCCCGCTCGACGATGTCGACGACGACGCGTTCGCCCGGCTCACCCGCCGCGCGCTGGGGCATTACGGCGACCTCTCCAAGCTGATGGCCAGCCCGCTCACCGCGCTGCCCGCGATCGACGCTCGGTTGGCCGAACGGGGCGCCGCCGATCAACCGCTCGAGCGGGCAAACGAACTCAAGGCGCTGCTCGCCGACCGCATCGCGGCCCTCAAGCCCCGCGACGGTGGTGACTTCGGCACCACCGAGCAGTGGCGGCACTACAACTCGCTGTACTTCCCGTACGTCGTCGGAGTGCGTGCCTACGCGCAGAATGCCACCGCCGCAGGCCTTGACCCGGTCGCGCGGCAGGCGTGGCAGTGGTTGGTCACCGAAGTGCCGCAGCGGTCGTTGCACAACTGGCAGAACGCCGCTGCCAAGGTGATCGCCGCAGACCTGCGCGGGAGCTTGGTTCCTGCCTCGGGCCAGGCGGCGCAATAGGGGCCTGACCTGCGGTTGGCAGTGCTTGGCAGCGTCCGGCGTCGATCTGGCAGTGCGCCGTGAGCAATGTCGGAGGTGTTCGAAAAGCTCGACACCGCCTCATTGCCGAGGAGCCAGCCATGACCGCCTTCGTCACCCGACCACTTCACGAATCCGCGCCGAGCGGCGGCGCTATGGAAGCCTCGCTGCTGCGGTTCGCCCTGCGCGCCGACGCCACGGTATGCGCGGCGGTGGGCCTGCTCGGCGCCATGGTGGCTGATCCTCTGGCTCGGCTTGCCGGCCTGACCGCCACGGCCGGTTGGCTCGTCGGCGCCGCCCTCGTCAGCTACGGAGCGCTGCTCTACGTGCTGGCCGCACTACCCGATATCCGCCGCGTCGGCACCGCGGTGTTCGTCGGCAACGTGGCCTTCGGAGCGGTGGCCGTCACGTCGGTGCTGGCCGGATGGCTGCCGCTGACCGCGCTGGGCACCGATCTGCTGCTGGGGTTCGTCACCATCACGCTGGGCCTGGCCTGGCTGCAATACCGCGGAGTGCGCCGCCTGGCGTGACTCCCCGACTGCCGGTGCGGGGGCCGCATCCGTAGAGGTTGCGGCTGTGGTCCTCGCACCGTGCTCATCTCAACACCCACCACGAAGGAGAATCATGACCGCCATCACCACACCCCGCACCGCGAGCGCATCCGACACGCTGCTGCGGCTGGCCATGCGGGTCGACGCGATCTTCGTCGGCATCACCGGCATCGTCCTGCTCGCCACCGCCGGATGGTTCTCGGATCTCACCGGCCTGCCCAAGTCCATCGAATACGGCGTCGGCATCTTCTCCGTCGGCTACGGCATCGTCGTCTTCGCGCTCGCGGCCATGGACCGGGTGCGCCCCGCGGGCATCGGCACCGCCGTGGCCAACGCGCTCTGCACGGTGATCGCGGTGGCCGCCGTGCTCACCATGACCCTCACCACGGCGGGCGGGGTGATCGTCATCGCCACCGGTATCTACACCGCGGTGATGGCGGAATGGCAGTTCATCGGGGTCCGCCGCATCCGGGCGTAATCCGCACTGCCGAGTGGCCAGTTGTCGCACGCGAATCGCGAGAATGCGTGCGATAACTGGCCTTTCGGCGTCAGAGTTTGCGCAGCCGCAGCCGGTTGATGGCGTGGTCGGCGTCCTTGCGTAACACCAGGGTCGCGCGCGGCCGGGTCGGCAGGATGTTCTCGATCAGATTGGGCCGGTTGATGGAATGCCAGATGTCGCGGGCGGCGAACACGGCCTGCTCGTCGGTCAGCGTCGAGTAGTGGTGGAAGTGCGAGGCCGGGTCGGCGAATGCCGTCGAGCGCATGGTCAGGAATCGTGAGATGTACCACTTCTCAATATCTTCGATGCGCGCGTCGACGTACACCGAGAAGTCGAAAAGATCCGACACCATCAACGCAGGCCCGGTCTGCAAGACGTTGAGCCCCTCCAGGATGAGAATGTCCGGGTGGCGGATGATCTGCTTCTCGCCGGGCACGATGTCGTAGAGCAGGTGCGAGTAGACCGGGGCACAGGCCTCGTCGGCCCCTGACTTCACCGCGGTGACGAACCGCATCAACGCCCGGCGGTCGTAGCTCTCCGGAAAACCTTTGCGGTGCATCAGGTTCCGGCGGTTGAGCTCCTTGTTCGGGTAGAGGAATCCGTCGGTGGTGACCAGGTCGACGCGCAGGTGGTGTTCCCAGCGGGCCAGCAGCGCCTGCAGTACACGCGCGGTGGTGGACTTGCCGACCGCCACGCTGCCCGCCACCCCGATCACGAACGGCACGGGCCGGTCCGGGTTCTGCTGCGGCTCACCGAGAAACTCCGCGGTGGCGGCGAAGAGCCGCTGACGCGCGGCCACCTGCAGGTGGATCAATCGGGCGAGCGGCAGGTAGACCTCTTCCACCTCGAGGAGGTCGAGCTTCTCGCCCATGCCGCGCAGACGCAGCAGTTCATCCTCGGTGAGTTTCAGCGGGGTCGACATGCGCAGCGAACGCCATTGGATTCGGTCGAACTCCACATAGGGGCTCGGCTCGCTGGGCCGCGGCATTTGGTCAGTCTTGCATTTACGGTTGAGGGCATGGACTCCGGTATCGACATAGGGGCGCCCTCAGATGCGTTCATCCGCGAATATCTGCTGCTCGGTTTGCGCTTCGACCGCGTCGAGGAAGGCTACGTCGACTCGTTCACCGGCGACCCGGCGTTGCGTCGCGCCGTCGACAACGAACCCGCACCCGACCCCGCGGACCTGGCCCGGCAGGCCGACCGGCTGCTCGGTGAGATACCGCAGGATCTGGACCGCGACCGCGCCGCGTATCTCGCCGCGCACCTGCGCGCGCTGAACTGCGCGGGGCGCAAGTTCGCCGGTGAACAGGTCGGCTTTGTCGACGAGGTGCAGGCCTACTTCGACGTCCGGATCGCCAAGGGTGATCCCGAGCGGTACCGCGAGGCGCACGCCAAGCTCGACGAGGCGCTCGGCGGAACGGGCCCGCTGGCCGAGCGCATCCAGGCGCACCGCACGGGCGACGAGATCCCGCCGGAGCGGCTCGAGGAGTGCATCAATGCGTTCTCCTCGGCGCTGCGCGATCGGGTGCGCGCCGAATATCCGCTGCCCGACACCGAAACCATCACCTACGAGGTGGTCACCGACAAGCCGTGGTCGGGCTTCAACTACTACCTCGGTGACTATCGCTCGACGGTCGCGGTCAATGCTGACCTCAAGCAGCAGATGGCCAACCTGCCCCGGCTGGTCGCCCACGAGTCCTATCCCGGCCACCACACCGAGCACTGCCGCAAGGAGGCCGGGTTGGTGGAGCGGCAGGGCCAGCTGGAACAGACGATCTTCCTGGTCAACACCCCGCAGTGCCTGATGGCCGAGGGTTTGGCCGACCTGGCGCTGTACGCCGTCATGGGGCCCAGCTGGGGCGCGTGGGCGTCGGAGATCTACGCCGACCTGGGTCTGCGCTTCGACGGTGAGCGCGCCGAAGCTGTGTCGGAGGCGATGGCCGGGCTGGCCGACGTGCGTCAGGACGCGGCGCTGATGCTGCACGACGAGCACCGCGACGTCGACGACGTGGTCTCGTTCCTCAAGCGGTGGCTGCTGGTCAACGATGAGCGCGCCCGGCAGATGCTGCGGTTCTTGTCCTCGCCGCTGTGGCGCGCCTACACCAGCACCTACATCGAGGGCTACCGGCTGCTGCGGGCCTGGCTCGATGCGCGGCCCGACGGCGTGACGCTGACGTCGCGGTTCGGCAGGCTGCTCGATGAGCCGCTCATCCCGTCCACGTTGCGGGCTTAGGCTCGGAAGGTGAAAGAACTCCGGCAGGACATTCCTGCGCTGGCGACGCCGCTCAATGTGCTGTTGGTGCTGTGGATGGTCGTGGGTCGGGGACTGTTCGTGCCGATGGGATGGATGGCGCTTTTCGGTGTTCTCGCATCGCCGATACTGCTCTTCCTCCTGTGGCTGACGACGCGGATGATGCGTCAGCGTGGGCGCCGTGAGCTCACCTCCGGGCAGGCCTGGGCTCAGATCGTGTTGTGGGCAGCGATGTTGGTGTTCGGACTTGCCTGCGTCGACGGCGGCGACAGCCCCACCCCCTTTCCGTCGGTGCTGATGAAGCTGCTCGGAGAGGGGCCGGCGATGAAGACCGTCAGCGGTGTGCTGTTCGCTGCATCGGTTTTCGTCGGGATCGGCGCGTGGATCGTGTTGCACGGGAAGCTGACCAGGGACATCGCGACGGCGCAGCCTGCTCAACAGCCGTATCCCTACCCCGGCCACCCGCCGAGCCAAACCGGCCCGAGACCGTTGACCTGACCGGCCACGACTAGGCTGAACGCCATGGCAGCTGACTCGTCGTCCACCCCATCTTCTGTGCCGGCGGCTTCGGGCGCCGACTACGCCGACACCGCCAGCGCCGCCTATCAGGCCGCGCTGCAGGTCATCGAGTCGGTCGAGCCCCGGGTGGCCGCGGCCACCCGCAAAGAGCTTGCCGATCAACGGGATTCGCTCAAGTTGATCGCCAGCGAGAACTACGCATCGCCTGCCGTGCTGCTGACCATGGGCACCTGGTTCTCCGACAAGTACGCCGAGGGCACGGTGGGGCACCGGTTCTACGCGGGCTGCCAGAACGTCGACACCGTCGAGGCGCTTGCCGCCGAGCATGCGCGCGAATTGTTCGGCGCGCCCTATGCCTACGTGCAGCCGCACTCCGGCATCGACGCCAATCTTGTTGCCTTCTGGGCGATCCTGGCCACCAAGGTGGAGGCCCCCGAACTCGCCAACCTGGGCGCCAAGCACGTCAACGATTTGTCCGAAGCGGACTGGGAAACCCTGCGCAACAAGCTGGGCAACCAGCGGCTGCTCGGCATGTCGCTCGACGCCGGTGGCCACCTCACTCACGGCTTCCGGCCCAACATCTCGGGCAAGATGTTCCATCAGCAGAGCTACGGCACCAACCCGGAGACCGGGTTCCTCGACTACGACGCCGTCGCCGCAGCGGCCCGCGAATTCAAGCCACTGATCCTGGTCGCCGGATACTCGGCGTACCCGCGCCGCGTGAACTTCGCCAAGATGCGGGAGATCGCCGACGAGGTGGGCGCGACGCTGATGGTCGACATGGCGCACTTCGCGGGTCTGGTGGCGGGCAAGGTGTTCACCGGTGACGAGGATCCCGTGCCGCACGCGCACGTCACCACCACCACGACACACAAGTCGCTGCGCGGTCCGCGTGGCGGCATGGTGCTGGCCACCGAGGAGTTCGCGCCCGCGGTCGACAAGGGTTGCCCGATGGTGCTCGGCGGCCCGCTCTCACACGTGATGGCCGCCAAGGCCGTCGCGCTGGCCGAGGCCCGCCAGCCCGCGTTCCAGGCCTACGCGCAGCAGGTGGCCGACAACGCCCAGGCGCTGGCCAACGGCTTCACCAAGCGTGATGCCGGGCTGGTCACCGGCGGTACCGACAACCACATCGTGCTGCTCGACGTGCGGTCGTTCGGGCTCACCGGCCGCCAGGCCGAATCAGCGCTGCTGGACGCGGGCGTCGTCACCAACCGCAACTCGGTGCCCGCGGACCCGAACGGCGCCTGGTACACCAGCGGTGTCCGGCTGGGCACCCCGGCGCTGACCAGCCGCGGATTCGGCGCCGACGACTTCGACCGGGTCGCCGAGTTGATCGTCGACGTGCTGTCCAACACGCAGCCCGACGGCTCGTCCAAGGCCAAGTACAAGATGGCCGACGGCACCGCCGAACGCGTCCACGCCGCGTCGGCTGAACTGCTCGACGCCAACCCGCTGTACCCGGGCCTGACGCTCTAGCGGGCGTCAGGCGGCGGTCAGTGGTGGCCGCCGCCCCCGCCGCCCCCGCCGCTGTGGCCGTTGTACCCGGGCTGGGCGATCTCGTCCTCGGTGAGTTGATCGCTGGTGTCGGGCACCATGGTCGGCACACATGACAGTGAGTAGCTGTCCTGCACCTCATCGGATGTGCAATCGTCGGCGAGAGCGCGTGGCGTCGAACCGAATATCGCGGCTGTGATCGGTACGAGGATGAGGCCTGCGGCGGCGGTGGTGACAAGAATCCGGCGTGCTTGCGGTTGGATTGTCATGGTTCAGCGTAGAGCGCATTTGTGCAGCTAGATTGCATAACCAGGAGACTCACAGGAGCCGTCTGCGTGGTGTGCGACACGCCGTCCCGGCCCGATTTCAAGGAATGTGTGTACTAGGGTTACAGTTACTTCATGGCACAGAAACCTGTCCCTAATGCGCTGACCCTCGAGCTGGAGCCGGTGGTGAGCGCCGAGCTGCGTCGTCACATCGATTCTGAGGATCTCTGGTACGCCCACGATTACGTGCCGTTCGACCAGGGCGAGAACTTCGCATTCCTAGGTGGACGGGACTGGGATCCCTCCCAGGTGACCCTGCCCAAGAAGGTCACCGACGCCTTGGAGATCCTGCTGATCACCAAGGACAATCTCGCCGGGTACCACCGCGAGCTGGTCGAACACTTCATCCTGGACGAGAAGTGGGGCCGGTTCCTGGGCCGCTGGACCGCCGAGGAGCATCTGCACGCTGTCGCCCTGCGCAACTATCTGGTGGTCACCCGTGAGATCGACCCGGCCGCCAACGAGGACGTCCGCGTCGAGCACGTGATGAAGGGCTACCGAGCCGACAGCTTCAGCCAGATCGAGACCCTGGTGTTCATGGCGTTCTTCGAGCGCGCCCACGCGGTGTACTGCCGCAACTTGCAGGTCCAGGCCGCGGAACCGGTGCTCGCATCGCTGATGGGCCGGATCGCCAGTGACGAGGAGCGTCACGAGGAGTTCTTCGCGAACCTGGTGTCGTTCCTGCTCGAGCGCCACCGCGACGAAACCGTCGCCGCGATCGCCGCCCGCGCCGCCGAGCTCGACCTGATCGGCGCGGATATCGACGCGTACGGCGACAAGGTGGCGCTGGTGGCCGAGGCAGGCATCTTCGACAAGGCCGCCCTGCGCACGGTGATCGCCGATCGCATCGCCGCATGGGGTCTGGCAGGCGAGGCCCAGCTCCAGCAGTTCATCAACACTTAACGTGCCGGCGGGTTAGCTACGGCGCGCCTGTCAGGCGCATTCGGCGCGGCGGGGGTAGCGTCGATTCCGATGGCTAGCGACATGCTCTGCTGTCCGGGCGGTACCGATCGTATTGATTGCGAGAGGACCGGCCCCGGTCCTGGTGCCGCAGCGTCCACCGAGAAGTTCGTGTGGGGCCGCGTAACGAGCTTCGCCTCTAGGAGCGCCACGTGACTGATTCGCCTGTCCGTACCTATGTGCTCGACACTTCCGTGCTGCTGTCCGATCCATGGGCCTGCAGCCGGTTTGCTGAGCATGAAGTGGTGGTTCCGCTGGTTGTCATCAGCGAACTGGAAGCCAAACGGCATCACCACGAGCTGGGCTGGTTCGCCCGGCAGGCACTGCGGATGTTCGACGATCTGCGTCTCGAACACGGACGGCTGGACCAGCCGATTCCGGTTGGGACACAGGGCGGGACGCTGCACGTCGAGCTGAACCACAGCGATCCGACTGTGCTGCCGCAGGGCTTCCGTACCGACAGCAACGATTCCCGCATCCTGACCTGTGCGGCCAACCTGGCCGCGGAGGGCAAGCGAGTCACGTTGGTGAGCAAGGACATTCCGCTCCGGGTCAAGGCGGGCGCGGTGGGCTTGGCCGCCGACGAATACCACGCCCAGGATGTCGTGGTCTCGGGCTGGACCGGCATGACCGAGATGGATGTCGCCGCCGAGGACATCGACACGATGTTCGCCGAGGGTGAGATCGACGTGGCCGATGCCCGGGATCTTCCGTGCCACACCGGAATTCGTCTGCTCGGCGGAAACTCGCACGCGCTGGGGCGGGTCAACGCCGACAAGCGCGTGCAGCTGGTCCGCGGTGATCGCGAAGTGTTCGGCCTCCGGGGAAGGTCAGCCGAACAACGCGTCGCATTGGATCTGCTGCTCGACGAATCCGTCGGCATCGTCTCGCTGGGCGGCAAGGCAGGCACCGGCAAGTCGGCGCTGGCGCTGTGCGCGGGCCTGGAGGCGGTGCTGGAGCGCCGCACCCAGCGCAAGGTCGTGGTGTTCCGTCCGCTGTATGCGGTCGGTGGCCAGGATCTCGGCTACCTGCCCGGCAGTGAGAGCGAGAAGATGGGCCCCTGGGCGCAGGCCGTCTTCGACACGCTGGAGGGCTTGGCCAGTCCCGCGGTGCTCGAAGAGGTGCTCTCACGCGGCATGCTCGAAGTGCTGCCGCTGACCCACATCCGTGGTCGCTCGCTGCACGATTCGTTCGTCATCGTCGACGAGGCGCAGTCACTGGAGCGCAACGTGCTGCTGACCGTGCTGTCGCGGCTGGGCGCCGGCTCACGCGTGGTGCTCACCCACGATGTCGCACAGCGGGACAACCTGCGGGTCGGCCGCCATGACGGCGTCGCGGCGGTCATCGAGAAGCTCAAAGGCCACCCACTGTTCGCCCACATCACGCTGCAGCGCAGCGAACGCTCGCCGATCGCCGCGCTGGTCACCGAGATGCTGGAGGAGTACAGCCCCGCTGCACTTCCCTGAGTGATTGATGTGCACCTCCCGTGACGGCGCCCGTCACGGGAGGTGGACAAATCGCCAGCCGGTAGGCTGCCGGAGTGGTGAGACTCCCCAACAGCCAGGCGTGGCGATGGACCGTAATCGGCATTTTCGTCGCCGTCGTGGTCCTCGTGGCTGGTGCGGTCACCGGGCACGTGCGGCGCGCGTCGGCCGATGACGTCAACTGCGCAGTGGAGAAGTGCGTAGCCCTGACCTTCGACGACGGCCCCAGTCCGTACACCGACCGGCTGCTGAAGATCCTGCAGGACAACGACGCCAAGGCGACGTTCTTCGAGATCGGCAACAAGGTCGCCGCCAACCCCGAGGGGGCCAAGCGGGTGGTCGAGGCGGGCATGGAGCTCGGCCAGCACACCTGGGAACACCCCAACATGACGACCATTCCGCCGGAGGACATCCCGTCACAGCTGTCCAAGGCCAGCGACGCCATCGAGCAGGCCACCGGCCAGCGGCCGAAACTGCTGCGCACCGCGGGCGGTCTGATCAACGACCAGGTACTGGCGGAGGCCAAGAAACAGGGGCTGGCCGACATCAACTGGGACGTCATCCCGTTCGACTGGGCCAACGACTCGAACACCGCGGCCACCCGCTACATGCTGATGACCCAGATCAAACCCGGCTCGGTGGTGTTGTTCCACGACACCTACTCGTCCACCGTGGATCTGGTGCAGCAGTTCATCCCGGTGCTCAAGGCCAACGACTACCACCTGGTGACGGTCAGCCACCTGCTCGGCCCCCGCGAGCCGGGCACGAGCTATGGCAGCCGCGAGAACGGCCCGCCCGTCAACGGTCTGCAGGACATCCCGCCCGCGAGCATTCCGACGCTGCCACCCACACCGTCGCCGCCTCCCATGCCGAACTTCCCGATCACCGACATCCCCGGGGCCAATTCCGGTGGGGTCAACAACGGGGCGTGAGCCGGTGAGGCGCACATCGCACCCGGTTGAGGACCAAAGACCCTAACCGGATCAGCCGTCCGGGACGACGCTGGTGGCATGCCCGACACCATGTTCGACAGCGCCACCATCACCACAGCCGTCCAGCTGGCCTCGCGCGCACCGTCATTGCACAACACCCAGCCGTGGCGCTGGGTGTACACCGGCGAGACCCTGCAGCTGCATCTCGACCCCGAACGCGTGGTGCGTGCCACGGACCGGTCGGCCCGCGAGGCGGTCATCAGCTGCGGCGTGATGCTCGACCACGTCGTGGTCGCGATGGCCGCCGCGGGCTGGGACACCGGCGTCGAGCGGTTCCCCGATCCCAACCACCCCGACCACCTGGCGACGCTGCAGTTCAGCCCGCTCGACTTCGTGACCGACGCGCACCGCAGGCGTGCCGATGCGATCCTCGCGCGCCGCACCGACCGGTTGCCGATGGCCGCGCCTGCTGACTGGGAGTCCTTCGAACCGTTGTTGCGGGCGTGGCTGGACACCGGCCCGGTGCACCTCGACGTGCTGACCGACGAGATGCGCCCGCAGCTGGCCGAAGCAGCCATGCTCAGTGAGTCGCTGCGCCTCTACGACTCCGGATATCACGCCGACCTGGCTTGGTGGACAACGCCTTTCGCGACGACCGACGGGATTCCACAGAGCGCGCTGGTGTCCGCGGCGGAAAGTGACCGCGTCGCGGTGTCCCGGGCGTTCCCGGTGACCGCTCACACGGACCGTCGGCTGGCCATCGGCGAGGACGCCGCGCGCATCGTCGTGCTGTCCACCGACGGCTACAGCCGCGCCGACGCGCTGGATGCCGGTGAGGCGTTGTCGAAGGTGTTGCTCGAGAGCACGATGGCAGGCTTCGCGAGCTGCCCGGTGTCACAGGTGACCGAGCTGCACGCCAGCCGCGACATCGTCGCCAACCTGATCGGGCGCGACGCGTGCCCGCAGGTTCTGGTGCGGATCGGGCTGGCTCCCGTCCTCGACGACGTGCCGCCGCCCACCCCGCGTCGGCCCGTCAGCGACTTCCTCACCATCGCTTAGGGATTGGCGATGTGATTGCGCTCGACGCCGACTGCGGCGAGACTCAGGACATGATCAGAGTCTTCCTGGTCGACGACCACGAGGTGGTCCGCCGCGGCCTCATCGATCTGCTCAGCGCCGACCCGGAGCTGGACGTGATCGGGGAGGCCGATTCGGTGGCCCAGGCGCTGGCCCGGGTGCCCGCGAGCGCACCCGATGTCGCGGTGCTCGATGTGCGGCTACCCGACGGCAACGGCATCGAGCTGTGCCGGGAGTTGTTGTCGCGCATGCCCGATCTGCGGTGCCTGATACTGACGTCGTTCACCTCCGACGAGGCGATGCTGGACGCGATCCTCGCGGGCGCCAGCGGCTACGTGGTCAAGGACATCAAGGGGATGGAGCTCGCGCAGGCCATCAAGGACGTCGGGGCAGGCCGGTCATTGCTGGACAACCGGGCCGCCGCGGCGTTGATGGCCAAACTGCGTCACGACGCCGAGCATGCCGATCCGCTGTCGGGGTTGACTCAACAGGAACGGGTGCTGCTCGATCTATTGGGCGAGGGCCTGACCAACAAGCAGATCGCGGCCAGGATGTTCCTCGCCGAAAAGACCGTGAAGAACTACGTGTCGCGGCTGCTGGCCAAGCTCGGCATGGAGCGTCGGACTCAGGCCGCGGTCTTCGTCTCCAAACTCGAACGTCCCAGCTAGGTTGGAGCGGTGGCCGACGATCTGCGAGGAACGCTGTCGCAGTTGCGATTGCGCGAATTGCTGACGGAGGTCCAGGACCGGGTCGAGCAGATACTGACCGGACGCGATCGGATCGACGGACTGGTCGAGGCCATGTTGGCGGTCACCTCGGGCCTCGAACTCGATGTCACGCTGAAAACCATCGTGCACACCGCGATCCAGTTGGTCGACGCGCGTTACGGTGCCCTGGGCGTGCGCGGCGAAGGACATGAGCTGACGCAGTTCGTCAACGAGGGCATCGACGACGCCATGCGGGAGAGCATCGGCCACTTGCCCGAGGGGCGCGGCGTGTTGGGTGTGTTGATCGACGATCCGAAACCCATTCGGCTCGACGACATCCGGCTGCATCCGGCGTCAGTGGGCTTTCCGCCGAATCACCCGCCCATGCGCACATTCCTCGGTGTCCCGGTGCGCATCCGCGACGAGGTGTTCGGCAATCTGTACCTGACCGACAAGACCACCGGGCAACCGTTCAGCGAGGACGACGAGGTGCTGGTGCAGGCGCTCGCGGCGGCGGCGGGCATCGCCGTCGAGAACGCCCGCCTCTACGAACAGTCCCGGGCGCGGCAAGCCTGGATCGCGGCCACCCGAGACATCGGCACGGAGTTGCTCGGCGGCACCGATCCGGCCAGAGTTTTCCGGCTGGTGGCTGACGAGGCACTCAAGCTGACCGGTGCCGACGGCACGGTGGTCGCCGTGCCCGCCGACGCCGACGCCGACCACGGTGACGTCGCCGCGCTCATGGTGGCCGCCACCGCGGGCACGGTGCGTGACTGCGGCACCGCGTCGATCCCGGTGACGGGCACGGCGGTGGGCGAGGTCTATCGCGCGGGCGCACCGCAGCGTCGCGAACTGTTGGAGCTGTGTGGGTTCACCGGACCTGCGCTGGTGCTTCCGCTGCGTGCCACCGACACCGTGGCCGGTGTACTGGTGGCACTGCGCACCCGGGGTGGCCCGGCCTTCACCGACGAACAGATGGACATGGTCGCGGCGTTCGCCGACCAGGCCGCGTTGGCCTGGCAGCTGGCCAGCTCGCAGCGCCGGGTGCAGGAGCTGGAAATCCTCTCCGACCGTGAGCGCATCGCGCGTGATCTGCACGACCACGTGATCCAGCGGCTCTTCGCCGTGGGATTGTCGCTGCAGGCCACCATTCCGCGAGCCCGCTCAACGGATGTGCAGCAGCGGCTGACCGACAGCGTGGATGATCTGCAAGCGGTCATCCAGGAGATCCGCACCGCCATATTCGACCTGCACGGGCGTTCGGCCGGGGCGACGCGGTTGCGGCAACGGCTCGATGAAGTGCTCACGCAGTTCACCGGCAGCGGCCTGCACACCACCACCCAGTTCATCGGCCCGCTGTCGGTTGTCGATGCCGTGCTCGCAGACCACGCCGAGGCGGTGCTGCTGGAGGCGGTCAGCAACGCGGTAAGGCACGCTGCGGCAACCGAACTCGTTGTGCGCGTGGAAGTGGCGGACGATCTGAGCATCACGGTGAGCGACAACGGGACCGGCATCACCGGGGCGGTTACCGAGAGTGGGCTGGCGAATCTGCGTCACCGCGCCAAGGCCTCCGGCGGGCAGTTGAGCATCGAAAGCCGTTCCGGCGGTGGCACAGTGGTGTGCTGGACGGCACCTCTGCCCGCCTAGACCCGCAGGCGCGTCAGGCGTTTTGTGGCGCCAGGGCACCCACCAGTGGCGTGTCCACGCCCAACCGGCCGAGCGCGGCGGCACCACCGGGAGAACCGAGCGGTGCATCCCTGCCCGGCAAAATCTCACTGAAGAATGCGGCGTTGTCCGCCAGATGCGGTAGCTGGTCGTCGGGAAGATCGGTTTCGTAGTAGATCGCCCCCGCGTCGCACTCCAGCCGGCACGCCCCGCAATCCACGCACTCATCGGGATTGATGTAGAGGGACCGTGCGCCCTCGTAGATGCAGTCCACCGGGCATTGCAGGACACAAGCTTTGTGCATGACGTCGACACATGCTGTTCCGATCACGTACGGCATGGTCACACCGTACGTAGCCGGACGGGCCGAGAGGGTCGGGCGAAAGTCCTTTTGGCCGAGGACCAAAGTCACTTTCACTGCCGTGCGCGGCGCGAGAACTCCGGCGAGCAGACACAGAATCGCCCATTCCCTGAAGGAAATGGGCGATTCTGTTGGGGGCACCTCCCGCTTGCGGGGGACTGCTCGCGCAGGGAAAGTTACTGGCCGTCCTTGACTTTCGCCATGGCGAGAACGTCGAGGCGCTTGTCGAGCTCGGCTTCGGAAAGCTTGTCGCCGATGAGGCCGCGATCGATCACGGTCTGCCGGATGGTCTTCTTCTCCTTGAGGGCCTGCTTGGCGACCTTCGCGGCTTCTTCGTAACCGATGGCCGAGTTCAGCGGTGTCACGATGGAGGGCGAGGACTCCGCGAGTTCGCGCAGATGCGCTTCGTTGGCGACCAGGCCGTCGATGCAGCGCTCGGCGAAGAGCCGGGACACGTTGGACAGCAGCGTGAATGACTCCAGCAGGTTGCGCGCCATCATCGGGATGTAGACGTTGAGCTCGAATGCGCCGGAAGCCCCGCCCATGGCGATGGCGGCGTCATTGCCGACCACCTGGCAGGCCACCTGGGTAACCGCCTCGGGCAGAACAGGATTGACCTTGCCCGGCATGATCGAGCTACCCGGCTGCAGATCGGGCAGCTGGATCTCGCCGAGACCGGTCAGCGGCCCGGAGCCCATCCAGCGCACGTCGTTGGCGATCTTGGTCAGCGACACCGCGATGGTGCGCAGTGCGCCGGACGCTTCGACCAGGCCGTCACGTGCCGCCTGGGCCTCGAAAGAGTCCACGGCAGTGCGCAATTCAGCAAGACCGGTTTCGTTGACCAACACCTCGACCACCTTGGCGCCGAATCCGTCTGGCGCGTTGAGGCCGGTGCCGACGGCGGTGCCGCCGATGGCGAGCTCACCCAGGCGGGGGAGCGTGGCCTTGACCCGCTCGATGCCTGCCTCGATCTGGCGGGCGTAGCCGCCGAACTCCTGGCCCAGGGTCACCGGCACGGCGTCCATCAGGTGCGTGCGGCCCGACTTGACGGTGGTCCGCCACTGCCTGGCCTTGGCGGCCAACGAGGCGTGGAGCACCTCGAGTGCCGGAATCAGGTGGCGCACAGCGGCTTCCGTTGCCGCGATATGCGTAGCGGTTGGGAACGTGTCGTTGGAGCTCTGCGACATGTTCACGTCGTCGTTGGGGTGCACCGTCACACCGTCGCGCGCGGCGATCGACGCGATCACCTCGTTGGTATTCATGTTCGAGCTGGTGCCCGAGCCGGTCTGGAACACGTCGATGGGGAACTGGTCGTCGTGCAGGCCGTCGGCGATCTCCCCGGCCGCGGCGATGATCGCGTCGGCCTTCTCCGGTGCCAGCAGGCCAAGGTCCTTGTTCACCTGGGCGCATGCGGCTTTCAGCAGGCCCAGCGCCCGGATCTGGGTGCGCTCCAACCCGCGGAACGAGATCGGAAAGTTCTCTACCGCTCGTTGGGTCTGAGCCCGCCAGAGGGCGTTGATCGGCACCCGGACTTCGCCCATGGTGTCGTGCTCGATTCGGAATTCACCTTCGACTGCGCTGTCGGCGGACATGTGCTCCCTTTTGTGTGCGATGGAGTTGTTCGGGTGGATTACGGCAGAGGTCGGACGGCGGCCGCGTCACCGATGAAATCGATGGCGGAATATTCGTTGAGCTTGGACAGCCGGTGGTAGGCCTCGATCATCCGGACGGTGCCGGACTTGGACCGCATGACGATCGACTGCGTGGTGCAGCCCCCGCTGGCGTAGCGCACGCCCCTGAGCAGGTCGCCGTCGGTGACGCCGGTGGCGCAGAAGAAGACGTTCTCCCCGGACACCAGCTGTTCGGTGACCAGTACCGCGTCGAGGTCATAGCCCCGCTCGATGGCCTTCTGGCGCTCGGCGTCGTCCTTGGGCGCCAGTTGGGCCTGGATCGCGCCGCCCATACAACGGATCGCGGCCGCGGCGATGATGCCCTCGGGGGTGCCGCCGATGCCGGCCAGGATGTCGGTGCCCGAGTTGGGCCGGCAGGCCGCGATCGCGCCTGCGACGTCGCCGTCGGTGATCAGCCGGATCCGGGCGCCGGCGTCGCGGACATCGGCCATCAGCTTCTCGTGGCGGGGCCGGTCGAGGATGCACACCGTCACGTCCTCGGTCGCCAGGCGCTTGGCCTTGGCGACCTTGCGGACGTTCTCGCCGATCGGGGCGGTGACGTCGATGACGTCGGCGGCTTCGGGGCCGACGGCGATCTTGTTCATGTAGAAAACGGCCGACGGGTCGAACATCGCACCACGCTCGGCGACTGCGAGCACCGAGATGGCGTTGGGCAGACCCTTGCTCAGCAGGGTGGTGCCGTCGACAGGGTCGACCGCGAAGTCACAGTTGGGGCCGTCGCCGTTGCCGACTTCCTCCCCGTTGTAGAGCATCGGGGCGTTGTCCTTCTCGCCCTCGCCGATCACCACGACGCCGCGCATGGAGACCGAGTTGACCAGCTCCCGCATGGCGTCGACGGCGGCGCCGTCACCGCGTTCTTTGTCGCCGCGGCCGACCCACCTGCCTGCGGCCATGGCTCCCGCCTCGGTTACCCGGACGAGTTCGAGGGCAAGGTTGCGATCCGGGGCTTCGCCGCGAGTGGGACTCATGGGCTGATTCTCCCAGAACCGGCCGGCGTTCTGCGAGCTGGGATACTGCAACCATGACCACCCAGCCCACCCCGGTTCCGAAGCCAGAAAAGTCTCGGTTGCTGCAGGATGGCCGGGACATGTTCTGGTCGATGGCGCCGCTGGTACTGGCGTGCATCGTGCTCGCCGGCATGCTCGGCATGTGCTCGCTGGCGACCGACGGACCGGGCCGTGGACCTGCGCCGGTGTACGACGCCGCGGCTGGGCTGCGCGCCGACGCCGACGCGCTCAAGATCCCGCTGCGAGTGCCCCAACTGCCTGCCGGCTGGCAGGCCAACTCCGGTAGCCGCGGCAGCATCGACGGCGGCATGACCCTGCCCGACGGGCAGCGCGGGCGTGCGGTGTGGTCGCGGGTCGGCTATCTCACACCCACCGGCGCGTACTTGAGCCTGACTCAGAGCAACGCCGACGAGACCGCGTTGGTGTCCTCGATCAGGGCGGGCGGGTATCCGTCGGGCACTCAGAACGTCGACGGGGTGACCTGGGTGGTGTACGAGAGCGAGAGCCCCGAGTCGGTGTGGACGACGCGCCTGAGCGGTCCGGTGCAGATCGCGATCACGGGAGCCGGTGGTACGGATGAGTACCGTACGCTGGCGGAAGCGACGCAGAAGCAGTCGCCACTTCCCGTCAAGCGATAACGGATGGAGCTGGTGAATGACCGCACCAGAAGCTGATCTCACGGGTTGGACCGTCGCACCGTTCTCGGCGGCCGACCAGACCTACGACGTGTACCGCAAAGGCGAGGGGCCCGGCGTCGTCCTGATCCCGGAAATCCCCGGCCTGCATCCCGGCGTGCTGGCGCTGGGTAATCACCTGGTGGACAACGGCTTCACTGTGGCGGCCCCGTCACTGTTCGGCACCCCTGGCGCACGCGCGGTGCGTCCGGGCGCTGTCCCGGTGATGATGAAGGCTTGTGTGACAAAGGAATTCGCGGCCTTTGCGACCAACGCCGACCGGCCCGTCGCCCACTACCTGCGGGCGCTCGCCCGCGACCTCAATGCAAGCACACCCGGAAAGGGCGTCGGCGTGATCGGGCAGTGCTTCACCGGTGGATTCGCGCTGGCCGCGGCCGTCGACGACAGCGTGCTGGCCCCCGTGCTGAGCCAGCCCTCGGCGCCGATCGCGCTCACCGCGAAGATGCGCCGGGATCCCGGGCTCTCGGAGGAGGAGCTCAAGATCGTCGAGCAACGTGCCGCCAACGACGGCCTGTGTGCTCTGGGCCTGCGTTTCAGTGAGGACCGCCTGGCCCCCGGCGCGCGGTTCGGAACCCTCAAGTCGCGGCTCGGCGATGCCTTCGAGGTCATCGAGATCGATTCGAAAAAGGGCAATCCGCACGGGATTTCGCCGATGGCCCACTCGGTGCTCACCGACCAGGTCCGCGAGGTCGACGGGCATCCCGCCTACGAGGCGCGCAAGCGGGTGGTCGAGTTCCTCAAGACGCGTCTGACGGCGGCGTAGCGGGCCCGGTGGCCGGGGCGGTCTCCGCGCTCCCGGCGGTGGTCGGGGGGGGGGGGGGGGGGCGCGCGGGGGGCCCCCCCCGGGGGGGGGGGGGGGGCGGGGGGGGCGGGGGGGGGGGGCGGCGGGGGGGGGGCCGGGAG